>CAVQUD010000006.1:0-6855 GCA_963716755.1 Blastocatellia bacterium | reverse complement strand
TCGCTCATTGTGTGTCGGTTACCGGTTCGTGTGCCTTGTTCGGGAATGAACCGTCTAAGGAGGTTTCTGACGGCCTGCTTCTCGCTATCCTCGATCAGCCCGAGCACGTTGGCGGCGATCAGGTAAATTGGAACAAAGACCAGCCCCGAAATAAGCAGCACGAGGCTGCCGCCGAAGAAATTCAACGCGGCGAAGCCGCTGTATGCAGCGTTTCTTCAGCAAAATGCTCCCCGACGCTGAGCAGATAGTCCTTGACGTTCGAATAGACGACATACGTTACAAGGCCCGCAAGGGCGGCGACAACGGCTGTTTTACCGACGTTCTTCAACAGGGCGAGGTGCTGCAATCCGAGGCCGAGTTTACGAATCACCATCGTCTCGGCGATCAGCTTTTCTGCGAGGATCGCACCGATGGCCGCGGTGATCATTCCGGTCAAGCCAAAGTGCCCGAGGCCATAATAGAGGACGCAGACCAACGCCGCCAGAACCAGAATGCGGGTCAGCAGGAACAGCCGCCCAAGTTCCTTATACGATCTTACGATCGGATCGGTGATCAGGATCGCGAAGGGCAGCAGCGTCAGATTCACCGCGAAGACGCTCGCCGCGTAATTCTGAGTGAACAGCGTGATGATAAACGTCTGCGACGTGATCATCAGGAACACGTAGATCGGGAAGTAGATTAGGGCCAGCTTTTGCATCGCCCGGGCCGTTAGGCGGATCATTTCGTCGCGATCGCCGACCAACTGAAGTTCGTTCATCCTCGGTATCAGAACGGCGGAACGACTGATTCAGAGAGCATTGCGATCAGCGGGATCTCGAAACAGCCGTAGGCGTAGATGGCAATTCTGCCGACGAGAACTTGTAGCCGACGAAGTAATTGTGAATATCGCTCTGGGCCATCCATAGAATGCCCGTCAGACCGAAGGGTATCGCATATGCCATCTGCTCGCGCAGAAAGTCTCACGAGTACCTGCTGAAAAGCCGGGAAACTGTGATCGCAACAGAGCGAGCAGGATGAAACGCTTGCAGAATTCCCTGCACCATCGCCGCGTAAATAAAGGCCTCGACGCTTGCGAATACAAAAACTGCACTCGCCATCAGCAGCGTTTTTGTGAATCGCGCGGTGATGATAAAGACCGTGGCGACGCGGGCCTCTTGATTGGCGACCGCTACGGTGTCGAGGCCGAGAATATCCAGATCCAGATAACAACACCAATTTTTGGTGCGAGCTGCGTCAATTCCTCGCTGCGAAAGATGTTTCCAATGATCTGCGGGAACAGAAAGAGCGTCAGGCAGGCGAGGCCGCCCATCACGAAATTAAAGACGAGGATATTCTCGAAAACTGCGGCCGAGCGCCGTCTTTTTTCACGGGCCAGATAGTAGTAACTGTTCATCGCAAAGCCCATCGACAACAGGATGACCGCGTTCGTAATTACCTGAAAAGACTCCGCGATACACGCCGACCTTGTCCTGGTGAGATAGCGTACGATGATCAGCGGCAGAAACTGAGTGCAAAGCCGACCATCTTGGCCCCGAGCAGCCATGCGCTTCGCCGTTTTAGTGATTGCTTTACAACCGGTTTCATTCTGCTACCGTTGAGTGCTTTGCGTGCGTGTCGTACATGAGCTGGTGACGGACAGCCGAGAACATTTTCCATGCGGTCGATAAATCGCCGTCCGGTATCGGTCTGGACGAGGTACGAATAATCGCCGAACAGCCAGTACTTGACGAAAACCCTTCGATAGTCGCGGATCGTAGCCTCGCGCGGCTTCCATCGACCGATGGTTTCCTCGGCAAAGGGTCCCGAGCCGCCTTCTTCGAATTCATACAGGTAATCGCCGTCAGCCGATGACAACTCGGTCCTGATCGAATGAAAGTCCTGTTTTATGGCCTTAAAACGGTCGTAGCCGAGCTGTTCGAGCAGATCGAATTCGTATTGAGCTTGCGGAAAATGAGCTTTTCCGACCGCACCGAGATGTAGTCGGGCTTGTTCTCAACATTCAGGAGAGCACGCAGGCAGATGGTCTCTGAGCCTACGATGTCGGCCTTTAGATAGAAGGGAATGCCGTAATTCTCGAGGCACTTGCCAAAGTTGATCGCCGGTACGCTGATGACGTTATTTCGTGTCCCCAGGACCTCATTGTGCAGGGCCCAGTCCTCGGCGGTGCTGCCCCATAACGAGTGGTCGGCGTTGCGGTAGAACTTGACCTCGGCACGATGCCCGTTCGATCTGACCTCTCCTCGGTAATCGCACCCTCGACGATCGTCAAGCCGCCGCCGACAGATGGCCTCGGCGAGTGCTCGCGGCAAAACGCCGCATTGCCGGGATCCGCCTCGAACCCGACCACACGGTAGCCTTTTTTTAGGTAAAAATCGGTATCCTGACCATGATGCATTCCTACATCAAAGATCAGCGTCGGGTCTTTCTGCTCTGAGCACTTCAGGCATGCAGAGTCACTTACGGCTCCGCCAAACGCCGATCGGGGCGGATCGGCGGATTTCCAGTCAGAGAATAGGTTCAATCGGCAGGGAATTTCATTCATTTGCTTACAGGATTGGCCACGGAGATCACAGAGAATACGAAGAAAAGCGTCAGTTGAGAACCGGGCTTCGGTTATAGCACTGGCCGCTCGGACTCACCTTCAACCCTTCTACACAAGAGCCTTAGAGGGGACAGGGAATCGTGGCTACTTCATTCGGGAGACAATCCGATCGCAGAAGACTTTCTTGTCGGGAATTTTTCTGTACATCGCGGCCATCATCAAGCTGTTATGACTGGTGCTACTACTCTGTCGAGTTCAAGATGGTATTCGCCTGTTTCTTCAGCGAGGACGTAATCATAGAGCATAAAGTTAATAGAATTCCCCGCAGTCTTCGCCGGCAACTCGTCAAACTCAATGTACTTCTTGAACGACTCGTAAGTTGGGGTTTGGAGGACGGCAACAATTCGCGACTCCCAAGCCTGATGGAGAAGCCCTTTGTTACAAGCTGGGTGACATATCGTTTCCGGACATTCGCCCAATTAATCCCATAGCTGAACCTTTCCGTCTCGTCAACATTATTTGTAATTGCTCGAAAGGCAGGCTCAACCGACCCGGTAATATCGACTGCCTGCATTTCCACGCTTACGAACTGCCGTACTGATTGGTCGTCCGCGAGATCGGCGATCACGAAATCCACGTTACCAAATCCCTTCATCTGAACCTCGTGCGCGATTCTAGGATTGGTCGGAGGGTACCAGGCCAGCAGTTGGCAATAACGTCTTGAAGCAGATCGATCTGATAGAGGCGCTCGGGGCAATCGCTGACAGGTCTTCGTGTCTGGTCGCTCTTCTTGCCGTGAAAAATTGTGCAGACTGGATACGGCCCACTAATCCTCTGACTTCGCTTAATACACTGCCCGTTAATAAACGGACATTCATAGTCGGCGTTTGCCGGATTCGCATTCGCAATGCGGGTTCGCCGAGAATCTCCGCAATTACGTTGAGTGGATTAGTAGGCAAGGGCATGCAAGGTTTTCGATGCCCCCAACATCGAGGACACTGAGCGGGCTACTGCCCTCGCAAGTAGCGGCGGAACAGCGTTACCGACTTGTCTGTACTGTTCGCCTCGAGGGCCGGTAAATCGCACCCGATCCGGGAACGACTGTAAGCGTGTGGCCTCTCGGACTGTCAGAGTGCGTTCCTGTGTCGGATGTATATACGCTCCCCAATGAGGGTCGCACTTTGTCAGGATCGTGCTCGACAAACCATCGGTCGTTAATCGACCGTAACGTTTTGTGTGATTGCTCCGTTTTGCCTTCTTCATGCCCGCCGGTAAAAGCCATTCAGGTAAATCTCTCCAGCTTCCGCCGGGAGGAATGAACTTGAGTCTCTCCCGGTTGATTCCTTGCAGATTCGGCGGAACGTGATCATAAAGGCAAGAGCTATCAAGTCTTGCCTCACGTTGGTATTCACGAAACGGTCCAAACAAATAATCAGCCTCGTCAAATCCCTCTTGCGGCAAGAGTGGTGGCAAATCTCGATAGCGTCCCAGACCGTAACGAAGGGTCTCATGTCGCCCAAAAGCAATGGCAAATGTGCGTCTCCGTGCGTAGGTTCTGGCCACTCAATTCTATTATTGATTCTTGATCCAATGAAAAAAATACGCCGTCTCTGTTGAGGAACGCCATATTCTTCAGCCTTTAGAACCCTGTATTCGACGTGATATCCGAGACGACCTAGCTCCCCGCAAATTTCATCGACCGCGCGACCCTTCTCCACACTCGTCATCCCCGTAACATTCTCCATGACAACGAGTTCAGGCAATAGACCTTCAACAATCCGTAGATACTCTCGAAAGAGGCCGGATCGCTCATCGTGCATTCCTCGCTGATGGTTATAGACACTGTAGGCCTGACAGGGCGGTCCGCCACAGAGCACCGAAAGTTCGCCCTTTTGCAAATTAGCGACTTCCATAACATGAGCCGCGTCAACGTTCTGTATGGGACCGGGAATAAAAGGAACGGTCGGATTATTCAGTTGGAAGGTTATGGCACTATCGGCATCGAAATCATTCGCCGCAAGGATTTGGAACCCCGCCTGCTTGGAGCCCTCACACAGGCCGCCGGCACCGACAAACAAGTCTACTGCGGGAATGGCGGTGTATGGCGATTACCATTTGATCGAAAGCGTCCGTTCACGGCAGTCATTTTCTCCGGATTCCCATCGACAATTGGGCGGTTAAGGAGTCAAACAATTTGTTAACGTGAAACTTTAACACCCCGACCCGGCGTTCCGCAAGGAGCGAGCGGCCAGTGGCGTACTGTCGGCAACTAGCGAGAACTCACTCGATCAACTCCCCATGCACCCCCGACGCTGTCCGCGTCCAACGTTTCTTGCGGCCGTTTGAGTCGAAGTTGTACCAAACGGCGGGTTTGCCGTTTTCGGCCCAGGATTCAACGAATATCTCTTTGCCGTAGTCGTTCAATGTCCGTTCTGTTCCGGGGAACAGATCGGATCCGGTGACTGTCCGGGCGATTCCACACCACCGTCGAGAACGGTATGGTTCGCGAAATTATCCGTGCTTCGCTCTACGGTAAGGGCGCCCTCCCGACGGTCGGGCTACTGACACCTTCCCGTGCTTCCATCACGCGATTCATCGCGTTGATGCCTTCGACATCGAGGTGTTCGTAAACGGGGCGGTCGTAGGTTTTCCCACCGAGTACCCAATCGCGAAGTGCCCCTCAAAGTATTGGTCGGATAGGCTTTTCACCAACGGATCTGCCGTCGTATCGTCGGGATGGAATGGCCGCGGGCCGCAGATGGGGCATGTGTCGGGGCAATCGTCATGGCCTATAACATTTCCGGGTTGTTCGTGGAAGCGATGTCCCCGCCGCCCCGGCAAAGATCGCAGCGACGCACGGTCGACTATGCATCTGTCCATTGCATAGAACTGCTTTACCGGCTCGGCCTGCTCCGGTGCGGGCCGCCACATCTGTAGCAGCCGGTGAACGGTGGATCTCGGGCGGTCGATGATGTCGGCGATCTCGCGGATCGTGTTCCCGTCGTCGTGGAAGGGTTTTGATGCGGTCGATCGTCTCCCACTCGCCGCTCACGAATGTCCGTCAAAAACTCCTGCTCGCTGCCAAAACAATTGAACTCGAACCCCAAAAAATTGCCGCCGATCTTTTTCAGGATAAAGGCCGGCAGATGCGTCGAGTCAAAGAGCATCGAACCGCTGCGGGCCTTTATGTGCTTGATATAGCGGGCCACAGTCGAGGTTCGGCACTGGCCGATCGCCAAGACGCTGTCGGCGAAATTGCTCATTATCTTAGAGCCCTGCAAGTCGTTGATGTTGAGAGCACTCGAATCGTCGCGTTTTGGCGTGTGAGCGAGCACGAGTATCGAAATCTCGCGATGTTTCTTGAGCCGCCCTAGCACACGCATTATCGGCTGTATCTCGCGTGGCACCGTAATAGCAACCATGCCGCATGCAGGTAACATCGTCGAGTATCAGCACCGTCGCTCCGGTTAGCTCCAGCCATTTGTCGATCTGCGCGTCGACGTAGTTCTCAAAACGCGTTGTCGCCGATGGCGGGTTTCGGTCAGGTCGATCTGGACTCGGGTAAAATTGTCTGAGAATTTGTAGTGATCATGCAGGTATTCCGCCCCGCCGTCGTGGTCCGCCGCGTACCGCATCTCAAATTGCTTGTCGCTCATTTCGAGGTCGAGGTAGAGCACCTTCTGGGCCTCGGCGTTCATCTCGAACGGCTCTATCGGCTCCCCGCGGGCCAATGATTCCGCGATCTGTGTCGCTAGCACAGTCTTGCCTTTAGCCATGTCCGCAAAAAGTATCGCAAGTTCGCCTTCGAGCCAGAGATCGCCAAATAGCTTGCGGGGTAACGGTCGTTTTCTAGCGGTCTCGATCCATTCGTTCGCCGTGCGGCCGTTAAAGGCCACAAATTCGTCAGATACTGATGTTGTATTGGGTGATGTGTCCATGGTTCATCTCTCGTGTGATAAAAATGTCGCGACGACGCAACGTTGTCTTGACTATTTTAATCTCAATTGCAATAATAATGCAATGTTGCACAGACACAACCTTTTTGGGACAACTGGGACAGTGGGACACGTGGGACAAATGGGACATGGGACAAGCGAGCAGGCCGGGCCAGGAACTTACGATCCGCAGATGTCGTCGATCTCGTCGGAGTATTTTTCGTCGATGACGGAGCGTTTTATCTTGAGGGTCGGGGTCATTTCGCCTTTGTCGATGGAGAATTCGCGGGGGATGAGGTGGACGCGTTTTAGGCGTTCGTAGTCTGAGAGTTCGCGGGTAAGGGCGATGGCGTCGGCTTGGACGCGTTTGATGACGAT
>CAVQUD010000005.1:0-24991 GCA_963716755.1 Blastocatellia bacterium | reverse complement strand
CAGGGCATAAAGATCGACCGCACCGTACGGCGTGCTCCTCCTCGAACTCAAAATACCGCGTCCCGGCCGTCAGTGACCGCAGCAAACCAAGACCGGCCAGAATCGCCCGCACGCTCAACCAACCCGCTCCAGTTCGAGGGAGAATTTCCGAAGGCGGGCCATTCATGATATTTTAGGTTTCCCAACCTACATTCAATTTGATCTTACTTCTCTGAAGCTCCTCGTTATGGCCTTAAGTTGGAATGAAATAAAATCGCGTGCGATCGAATTCTCAAAAGAGTGGGAAAACGATTTCAACGAACACGCAGAGGCGAAATCCTTTTATGGACGCGTTTTTTAACGTGTTTGGGATACCGCGACGGCGGGTAGCAACCTTTGAAGAGATCGTCAGGGAAGGAAGATGGCCGACAGGGGTTTATCGATCTCTTGTGGAAAGGCAATATCCTTATCGAATTCAAATCTCGCGGCAAAGATCTCGAAAAAACCTACCAGCAGGCAAAAGACTATTTTCCGGGAATACGAGACGCTGATCCGCCGAAGTTTATTCTTGTCTGCGATTTTGAACGCTTTTGCGACCTTGAAGATAATTTGTCAGTAGGTTTAAGCTAAGCGAACTCGTCGGCAACGTCCATCATTTTGCACCTGCTTGGCTATCAGAAAAAGGTTTACAAGGACAGATCAAGCGGCGGAGCTTATGGGCAAGCTCCACGACCGTCTCGAAGAGATCGGTTACACAGGACACGCGCTTGAGGCATCTTCTCGTACGGTTATTGTTCTGTCTGTTTGCTGAGGATAAAAGCAGTTTCAAGATCTCATTGAACCAGTGCACCGGCGAGGATGGTAGCGACCTCTGCGACGTTTGCAGGAACTGTTTGAAACTCTAAACAAACCTAAAGAGGCACGGTTCACCAATTTGACCAACAGCTCGCCGATTTTCCATGGGTGAATGGCAAGCTGTTTGATGAAAATTTGCCGACGGCGAGTTTCGACGCGAAAATGCGACACAGGCGTTGCTCGATTGCTGCTATCTGGACTGTAGCTGCATTTCGCCTGCGATCTTTGGCTCGATGTTCCAGCGTGATCAATCCTGGTAGAGCCAAACTTGTAGAATGGGGCCCATTAACACCAGCGAGACCAACATTCTAAAGCTTATCAAGCCCCCGACGATCTGTGGAAGGAATTTGAGCGAGTGAAGTGTAATCGGAAGCAATTGCAAGAGTTTCATCTGAGATCGAGCAAATTAAGGTTCCTCGATCCCGCGTGCGGCTGCGGAAATTTTCTGGTCATTACATATCGCGAACTTCGTTTATTGGAACTGGAAATATTGAAGACCTTGGACAAAAAAGATGAAAGACATCAAACACACCGCCAAATGTGGATATGATGTTGAGCATCGAACGCGAAGAGTTTCCCGCCCGCATCGCCGAGGTGGCCATGTGGCTCGTCGACCACCAGATGAACATGGCCATCAGCAACGAATTTGGCCGATATTCTTCGTCCGCCTCCCGCTCGAAAAAGAGTGTGAAGATTATCCACGGCAACTCTTTGCAGATCGACTGGGAAAGTGTGGTTTCGAGGGATGAGCTTTCTATATTCTTGAAATCCGCCGTTTGTTGGTAAACACCTTCAGAACGGCGACCGAAAATCGGATATGACCAAGGTTTTTTCGAATATTCCGACAACAGGGGTTCTGGATTACGTAACTGCGTGGTACGTGAAGGCGGCTCGACATATCCAGGAAACAATATTAAGGCTCGCATTTGTTTCTACGAGTTCAATATCACAAGGCGAACAAGTAGCCGTTTTATGGAATCTTCTCTACGGGCAATTTGCTGATCAAAATCCATTTTCTCACATGGAGAAACGAGGCAAAGGGAAATGCAGCAGTGCATTGCGTGATCATAAGTGTTGCAAACTTTGATACCCCGAATAAACGAATCTTCGAGTATGAAAAATATCAAGAGCGAACCGCATGAAAAAAAAGCCAAAAATATTAACCCATACTTGGTTGAAGGACGAGATCTGGTCGTAACTCGTCGCAAAATACCGATATGTGATGTACCCGAGCTTTTATGGGGAAGCAAACCCGTTGACGATGGCAATTTCCTTCTTGATGAAAATCAACACAAGGGAGATGATCCGAAAATATCCCGATAAAAAAATACTTAAGAGCGTATGTCGGAGCGGACGAGCTTTGTATGGTCGAAAGCGGTATTGCCTATGGTTAAAGGATGCGAATCCGTCTGAAATTAGAAATATTCCGGAAATAAAAGAAAGAATCGAAAAGGTAAGGGAATTTAGAAGTAAGAGCACCAAGTACATATTAAAAAATGGCTAGCTTCCTGACCTCTTTGCCGAAATTCGAGACACGAAAAGGCAGTTTCCTAATGATTCCCTGAAGTCTCGTCGGAATAAGAAAGTACTTACCAATTCGTTTCGGCAACGGTGAAATCATTGTTAGTAACTCGAAACTACTTATTGCCGAATTCGAATAAGTTTCACTTTGGTATCTTGTCCTCGACGATGCATCTAGCGTGGACTCTAAATATTTGCGGTCGATTGGAAAGCAGAATCACCTATTCGTCGGGCATCTGTCACAACAATTTCCCATGGCCCGAAAACGCGAGCGAAAAGACAAGATCGCGGCGAGAAAGACAGTGCTCAGAAGCTTTCGGATGTGTGGTTGGCGTTTCCAAATAGTTCACTCGCCGATCTCTATGACCCGCTCGCAATGCCACCCGATCTCGTCAAGGCTCACAACGACCTCGACCGGGCCGTCGACCTCGCCTACCGTCCCCAACCATTCACGAGCGAAGCCAACCGCATGGTGTTCCTTTTCGAGCTCTACGAAAAATACACCGCAGGGCTGTTCACCGGTGGGTCGAAGAAAAAGAAGAAAGAAATCAGTAAGAGTCTCCGCCGAATACGGTTACAGTGCAAATAAAAGTATGATCTCGGCAAGCGAAAGCGTTCCGAGAGGTCCGCGGGCCCTGGGCTTTGTGATGGCGTTTGCCGTTGAGGCAACTGTGAGACGACGCCTTGCGGAAGACAGTATCGAGCATATCGGTCTGCTTCAACTCGTGCTCGCGGATTAGCTCAGTGCAAAGCGACCTGCGGATTTGTGGTTTTTTTGGCCTATTTGGGATAGGCTTTCTGCTCAAAATCCTCGATAAGTGTCACCAGCAGTTCTCAAGTGATCTATTCTTCGGCAGATCGCTGATCGCCTTTTTTATTAGCCTGCCTGTAAATTCACAGCCTTATCGTCTTCCGTTCGGATGGACGCCCGGCAAATAGTCGACGACAGGGTTGCGTATTTTTGCGGGTCGTAAAGAGTGGTCATGTGATCGTTCCTTGTGGATCAACAGTCATCTTTCCAAATGTTCTCGGTCGTACTCGGCATGTGTAAGTACAAACCTGATCCACATTGTTTGCACTTCAAAATCCAAGTGAACAACGACGCGGTACTTATTGCCGCCAACGTTGAACACGAAACAATCTCCAACAATGTCCGCGCTCGAAACGTCTGCCGAAGCCCGGCCACGTGACGTGGGCTGCACCGTTTGATCTTTCCATAAAAAGTCGTCAAAGACCTGTCCGCACTCCGGGTGGTTTTCCGGAGAATCGTCTCCGAAAAGCCTTTCGGCTGATCATTCGAGTTCTACTTCTTCCTCTCGCTGAGGACGGCACGTTAGCCATACCGTCTATATTTTGGGCTGGTTTTTCTCATTTTCATTTCTCCTTTTTTTGTTTGGTGATCCAGTCTGCAGATATTGCTTCCTTCGTCACGAAAGTAGAGTATTGCAAAACGCAATACTTGTCAAGCACACCGAGTGCTTATGTGAATTAGTTGGAGCGCGGGCATCCCTGCCCGCCTGTCCTGACAGTATTTTTGAACGCGGATCAGGCGGATAGTGCAGATTAGGACAGGTCTGAAATGGTTATTTCATATTCGGCCTTTTCCGTCTTATCTCTGTTCTATCTGCGTTCAAAACGTCTGAGACACATGCGGGGCAGGGATGCCCGCTCTGCTCCGACGAAGGATGCTGCCCAGGTGGTGAGCCAGGTGGCGACGGTTGCAATCCAAGTGTTTGTACCCATGAACATCAGGCGGAGCGGGTATGAGGCGATCAGGATCAGTGTGCTCGATTAGGAATGGGACGTTGAGTTTGCGGTTACGCCAGGTGTCGATGACGAAAAGTTACTGGAGGTATCGTTATTACCGCGGGGACGCCGAAGAAAGTTAGCGGGCCGCCCGAGGTGAAGGGTTCGAAAGGGAAGCGGCCGATGGCTGGCGGGAGGAAGTTGATGGCGGTCAGAAGCATCAGGCGTTTGTGGTCGGCGGGGCGTTTGCGGTAGATGATGGCGCCTGAACCGGTGCGAAGATCCAGATGTCGAGGAACGGCACGATCAGGAACTGCATCGGGTCGATCGCGGGTGGGCCTGAGGCGAACTTTGCGTCCGCCCACGGCGGTGAAAAATCCCACTACAAATATGTAACGCGAGCCCGTATCTCAAGCCAAGCCGAGCTTCATGTGTGTGCGATGGTTCTTAGCCCATAGCCAGACCTGCGAGATAAAAAAACCAAAAATTAACGCCATACCAACGTGAATGTGCACAAGAAGAACGCAGCGGCGGAGCGCCGAACGCGAACTTCAGGTAGTACGTCTGCAGCAAATCCGATCAGAATGAGGATCGGGAACAAGACCGCCGCCACCGCAACATATCTTGCTGGTTATAACGCTGCCAATCGAAAAGGTTTAGTTTCCATGAGCGGAATAATACGACGGAATAACTGATAACTGATAACGGAAAACGGATAACTCAAAAATATTGAGAGCCGCGAATCTGAGGCAGGGGCCGCTCTTTCAGTTATCCGTTTTCCGTTATCAACTATCAGTCAGATCCCGTAGCGATCGTAGATCGCCATGCGTTCGGTGACGAGATCGGCGGGGAATCGTCGTTGATCAGTTCGGCGGGCGTGCGGCTCTTGATAAGCGGGAGTGGGCATTATCGAGCAGAGGCGAACGCGTCGGCCTCGCGTTCTTTACGCGTGCGGCCGAGGCCGTGAAAGTTTGCGCTCGCGCCGCTCTCGGGCGTGTGAAAGAGGTAGCTCGCGAAATTCGACCGCGAGCTTTCTGACGGGCGTCAGAAAGCTCGCGGTCGAATTTCACGAGCTGGCCCACTACCTCTTTCACACGCCCGAGAGCGGCGCGAGCGCAAACTTTCACGGCCTCGGCCGCACGCGTAAAGAACGCGAGGCCGACGCGTTCGCCCTCTGCTCGATAATGCCACTCCCGCTTATCAAGAGCCGCACGCCCGCCGAACTGATCGACGACGGATTCCCCGCCGATCTCGTCACCGAACGCATGGCGATCTACGATCGCTACGGGATCTGACTGATAGTTGATAACGGAAAACGGATAACTGAAAGAGCGGCCCCTGCCTCAGATTCGCGGCTCTCAATTCTCAGTTTTGAGTTATCCGTTTTCCGTTATCAGTTATCAGTTATTCCGTTGTATTATTCCGCTCATGGAAATGAACGAACCTTTCGATTGGCGGCGTTATGACCGGCGACTGTTTGCGGTGGCGGCGGTCTTGTTCCCGATCCTCATTCTGATCGGATTTGCTCAGACGTACTACCTGAAGTTCGCGTTCGGCACTCCGCCGCTGCGTTCGCTTCTTGTGCACATTCACGGGCTGGTGATGACGGTATGGGTCGTCTTTTTTATCTCGCAGGTCTGGCTGATCCGCTCTAAGAACCATCGCACGCACATGAAGCTCGGCTTGCTTGGGATCGCGCTCGCGATAGTAGTCTTTGTAGTGGGATTTTTCACCGCCGTGGGCGGCGCAAAGTTCGCCTCAGGCCCACCCGCGATCGACCCGATGCAGTTCCTGATCGTGCCGTTCCTCGACATCTGGATCTTCGCCGGCCTTTTCACGGCCGCGATCATCTACCGCAAACGCCCCGCCGACCACAAACGCCTGATGCTTCTGACCGCCATCAACTTCCTCCCGCCAGCCATCGGCCGCTTCCCTTTCGAACCCTTCACCTCGGGCGGCCCGCTAACTTTCTTTGGCGTCCCCGCGGTAATAACGATCCTCGTGCTCGTCATCGACACCTGGCGTAACCGCAAACTCAACGTCCCATTCCTAATCGGCGCACTGATCCTGATCGCCTCATACCCGCTCCGCCTGATGTTCATGGGTACAAACACTTGGATGACCGTCGCCACCTGGCTCACCACCTGGGCAGCGTAGCCCGTCGGAGCGCGGGCATCCCTGCCCGCATGTGTCTCAGACAGTTTTGAACGCAGATAAAGCGGATCAAGCGGAAAAGGCCGAATATGAAATAACCATTTCAGACCTGTCCTAATCTGCACTATCCGCCTGATCCGCGTTCAAAAATACTGTCAGGACAGGCGGGCAGGGATGCCCGCACTCCGACTAATTCACATAAGCACTCGGTGTGCTTGACAAGTATTGCGTTTTGCAATACTCTACTTTCGTGACGAAGGAAGCAATATCTGCAGACTGGATCACCAAACAAAAAAAGGAGAAATGAAAATGAGAAAAACCAGCCCAAAATATAGACGGTATGGCTAACGTGCCGTCCTCAGCGAGAGGAAGAATCAATGCGAATAATAAGCCGAAAGGCTTTTCGGACGTTCTCGGAAAACCACCCGGAGTCGGGACAGGTCTTTGACGACTTTTATGGAAAGATCAAACGGTGCAGCCCACGTAACATAGCCGGGCTTCGGCAGACGTTTCCGAGCGCGGACATTGTTGGAGATTGTTTCGTGTTCAACGTTGGCGGCAATAAGTACCGCGTCGTTGTTCACTTGGATTTTGAAGTGCAAACAATGTGGATCAGGTTTGTACTTACACATGCCGAGTACGACCGAGAACGTTGGAAAGATGACTGTTGATCCACAAGGAACGATCACATGACCACTACTTACGACCCGCAAAAATACGCAACCCTGCTGGTCGACTATTTGCCGGGCGTCATACAAACGGAAGCAGAGAACGATAAGGCTGTCGAATTTGCCGGCAGGCTGATGAAAAAGGGCGATAAGCGATCTCCCGAAGAGACGAGATTGCTTGATCTGCTCGTGACGCTTATCGAGGATTTTGAAGAGAAAGCCTATCCGATGGGCGAGACCGCGAATCCGCAGGTCGCCTTGCGTGAGCTAATGCGCGAGCACGAGTTGAAGCAGACCGATATGCTCGATATCTTCGGCTCGCAAGGCGTCGTCTCACAGGTCCTAAACGGCAAACGCGAGATCAGTAAAGCCCAGGCCCGCAGACTCTCGGAACGCTTTCGCTTGCCGATAGATATTTTTATTTAGCGCCGCAATCACAGTGCCCCAACTAATAAAAGGTACCCGCGTTCCGACGCGTTGACCGGTTCCCACAACCCCCTTGACACACAATAAAATGGTTGTATTATCGACTCTACCGAAGCATTTCCGCGGTCAATAAGTAGAACTGGAGGTTCATGATCCTATGAACGACAGAAACCCCGTTGCCGACGGTTGCACGACGGACCATGCCTGGCTTGAACCCTTCGGCCAACAAGACTCCGCCGTCGGCAGCCGCATCGCCAACAACGCCCAACTACCCGACAGGTTCGCCCAAATGATCGCGCTACAAACACCATCGGCCACATGGTCCCAAACTTCTGCTCAGCCAACCCCGGCAATAGCCGCCTGGAACTCCTCCGCGCATGTAGAAGCACCACCGAAGAAGGGAACGTCGCCGTAAAGGATAGTTCGACGCTTGAGTAAGTTATTGAATGGGGAATCAAAATGAGAAATGTTGTTTTTATTGCCGTCCTTTCACTTTTCGGTGTTATCGCGCCTTGTGCCGCTCAATCCTATCAGACCACCGAAAAGGATATTGGTGTGGACATTGTTTCAGTCAAAGCGATTAAGTCCAACCTGCGAGACAGTCCCGGCACTTTGGGAAAGGTCATTACGACTTTTCCAAAGCTCACGCGGCTCCTTCTCGTTTCCAGAAACGACGTTGGCGGGTGGTACGAGGTCGCCAACATTTACACTCAAGAAAAAGGGTGGATGCATGCGAGTACGATCGATATCTATTTGACGAACCGCAAGGCAGATTGCCCAGCATCTGCCGCGTCGCCCTACTCTCCGCCAGTGCGAACCTCGGACTGCACTAGACCTTTATATATCGATGAAGAGGATGATAAGGGCTATGACTTTGCCGTAATGAAAGGCTTGTATATGGTTATGTTGGGTGGGCAAGCTAAAGCCGCCTCGGCCGGAAAGCGATTTATTCTGCTAAGTCGAGAACTCGAGGGTTCGACACTCAAAATCCTAGATACGGCGACGGGCGAGATTGGTACGACAACTTGTCCTTGGGTTCAAATCTACTATACCCGGAAACAGCGAGAGTCGGCGATCCCATTTGTGAAGACCTGCTCCGGGTACAGCACAGCTCCGCCGACAACGACAATTCAAAACGATGCGAATCGGACTCTATTCCTGTATATCGACGGTGTTAAATTCATCATCCCGACCCAAGAATCACGAAGCATTGACATATCTGCGGGAACGCACAACTACATGGCCACTGCCGCGAACGTTCTACCGTTGTCAGGAACCGAAGTCTGGCAATCCGGCTGCTCATATAAATGGAGTTTTTGGATCGAAACGAGATGACATCGTCCGGCGAGTCAGAAATTCTAGCTCGCCGGCCCCTTCCTCGGGGGCCGATAAGTTCTGATGAGTGGATGAGAAATTGTAGTGCCTGACCCCGCGATTTTTTTGAAGAGCCTTCTGAAAGGAGGACGGGCTGTGAAGATAAAACGAATGGAGATTAGTGGCTTCCGTTCGATTGGCGAACCCATCGTAATCGAGTTTAAGGATATGTGCGCTCTTGTCGGTCCGAACAATGCGGGGAAGAGCAACATCCTTGAGCTCATAAACACCGTCGTTGGTAAAGACTGGATTACTCGGAACAGCTTTGATGAATCCGATATCCACCTTAACAATAACGATATAGATATTGAGGTATCAGTCGATTTCGTTGAGCCCTATCAGCACTTAGAGTACGTAGCCGCAGAGCCCGTTGACGTTCCACGGATAAGATTTGCCTACACAAAGTACAAAACTGGACCGCTTGTTGGTCAGCGTCGACTGGAGAAGGAATGTCTAAAGTTAGACGGCAAAAAGATCAACGTATTAATGTCCGCACCGAAAAGGGGCGTCCCACCGAGTTTCAAGCCGCTAACGTCTATCCCAAATGCTTTACTAGAGAGCCTTCAAGTGGTTTTTATTGGTAGCGATAGAAAACTGAAATATCAGCTCCCCAATGCTCGAAACTCCATGCTGGGGATTCTTTTCGATGATATCGACGCCGATTTTCGGCGATCCGACAACACTATTGATGTAAAAAAGCCTGATGGAGAAACTGCCGAGGTACAGAGGATATCTCGGTTCAAGCAAGCGATGAGTGAAGCAATCAGATGTTTACGAACGGATGAATTTGTTGCACTTGAGGGGGCAATTAAGGCGAATGTTCGGGAACAACTCGGCTTCAGTCCAGATATTCCTAAAGAGGATTTCGATATTCATTTTGAACCACCTAGTTCTGATGAGTTCTACAAGTCATTGAAATTGATTGTAAAGGAAATGGATTTCGAGATTAACGCTGAAAAACTAGGCGGTGGATTTCAAAACGCAATAATCATGGCGGTAATGCGAACCTTTGAAGAAAGACGCAAAAGGGGAGCGATTTTTTTAGTTGAGGAGCCCGAGCTAATGCTCCATCCGCAGATGCAACGATCTTTATACAAGACCTTCAGAAAAATTGCCGAGACAAATCAAGTCATCTATGTAACTCATTCGCCGAATTTTGTAACTGTTCCGGACTTTGATGAGATCGCATTAATTCGAAAAGAAGGAAACCGCACAAAGGTGGTTCAGTCCTCATTACTCGATCAAGCAAAAGCAAAGGAAAAGTTCCGAAAAGAACTCAATGCCGAACGAAGTGAAATGTTTTTCGCCACAAAGATTCTTTTCGTAGAGGGACCTACCGAGAAACTTGCGTTACCCGAGTATGCGTTTAGGCTTGGTAAGGATTTTGATCGCGCCGGTACATCAATTATTGAGGTCGGCGGCAAACGGAGCTTGCCTGATTACGTTGACCTTGCGCTTTCGTTCGGAATCCCGGTAGCATTGGTCTATGACACAGATAGTTCAGACTTCAAAGATCGTCGGGACGAGGAAGTTGAATTCAACACACGACTGGAAGCATATAGGGACAAGGGAGTAGAAGTGTGGAGTTTCGAGAAAAATTACGAGAAAGCGTGTAGTAACTTTTGGGGTGACAATAACTACACAGAGTACCGTAACAAGTATGGAGGACACGGCAAACCTGCTCGGGCGCGACTCATAGCTAACGACGAGAGTATTCCCGTTCCTAACTTCGTTGGTCCAATCGTGGATTGGTTAAGCTCTGCTTGAAAAGAAAAGGACTCGCCATTATCGCCTGTCATTCCCTTAAACGTGGCCGCTAATGGAACACTTACTTCTCCAAAAACTTAGCAATTCCCTTCTGACAGCCGTTGGTCATGCGGGCGGTGGCGTTGACCACGACGCCTTTTTCGATGGCGGTTTCCCCTCGCCGAGCGGAAAAGCTGTGCTTTTCCGGAAGTCTCTTATGATTCCTTGCGGCTACGCCGCCGCTCCGAATGGCGGCATAGCCGCTTAGATTTATTAGGCTCTTCGGAAAAGCATAGCTTTTCCGCTCGGCGAGATGATCTTTGGTTTTTCATCGGGTCACCGGTTTTTGTTTGCTGCGATAGCCGAGGGCGGGGACGCGGTATTTTAGTTCTAGGATGAGGACGCCGTGTTCGATGCGGGCGGTGGGGAAAGATGCGGTGCGGTCGATCTTTATGCCGTGATCGCGGCAGAACTTTCTGCAGGTGAACCCGAAGGTGCGGCCTTTGTGCATGCGGCGGATCGGGTAGGCGTGAGGCAGGTCAGGCGCGGTCGGTCTCAGGCCCACGGAGCTGTTGCGTTCGTCCACGAGCAGCTCGACCGCGTCGGGGCTACCCAGTTCGAGGAACGCCTTTCGGTTGAACAACAAGATCCCGCGATGATTTAACGATACATAAATGCTGTCGCGCTTTGCCGCTCTCGGCCCGGTACCGTAAACACGCCACTGTCTATCCATACACAGAATGTAGCATGCATTTACGTCTGTGTCACGTATGCGACATCACGCGGTCGATGATCGGGCAAGCGAAGGTTCGCGGCCTGTACCAAAACAGCGAGCACCGCCCGGTTAACAACGGTGTGACAGCGCCGCGATCGATTCGAGGTATCCATGCGCATTACGACCTCTACCAATCCAGGGTTTACCTTCGACCAATTAGGGGTTTTGTCCGCGACAGGACGGGTGAGATCCTCGACTGGACGCTAAATTCGACGGTCAACGCCCTGCGTGCGTCCGGAAACCGTTGAAAATACGAGCTGTTAGTGCAGAACGCTGGGTTCGGACTTAATGAGATCGATCGATTTTTCGGTCTGGTGGAGTGGCTCGCTCGGGATCTCGCCTGCCTTTGCGGGGAGCCAGTTGCGGTGTTCGTAGAGCGGCTCGTTCGGTCTTCTCGCGGGTCTGGGGCTTTGAGAGCAGGTAGCCCTGGCCGTAGTCGCAGCCGAGGTTTTGCAGCAGGTGGAGCTGCGATTCAGTCTCGATGCCTTCGGCGATGACCTTCTTTTTCAGGCTCTTGGCCAGCGAGACGATCGTCTGCAGGATCTCGGAATTCTCGCCGCTCTCGCCGACGCTGTAGACGAACGAGCGGTCGATCTTTAGCGTGTCAAACGGCAGCCGGTGCAGATAGCTGAGGCTCGAATAGCCCGTGCCAAAATCGTCGATCGAGAGCTGCACGCCGAGCGATTTAAGGCGGTTGAGCACGCTGATCGTGTGCTCTGCATTCTCCATCGCCGCGCTCTCGGTGATCTCCAGTTTGAGCGTTTGAGGCCGTATTTTGGCGGCTTGGATGGCTTCCTGCACGTCGTCGAGCAGGTCGTCATTCGATAGGTGTTTGCCCGAGATATTGACGCTCATGATCATGTCGGCGTACTCAGGACCGATCTGCTGCCAAGCCGCGAGCTGGCTGCACGCCGCGTTGAGGATCCATCGCGTCATCGGCACGATCTGGCCCGATTCTTCGGCGATCGGAATGAATTTGTTGGGCGGTATCTGGCCAAATTCGGCATGATGCCATCGCATCAGGGCCTCAAAGCCCAGCAATCCGCCCGTGTGCAGATCGACCAGCGGCTGATAGCTGACGGCGAGTTCTTCACGGTCGATGGCAAGTCGGAGGTCGTTCTCATAGCGGACGCGCTCGAGAAACCGCGTCCTGAGGTCCTTCGTGAAAACCGCGGTGCCGGTCTCTTTCTCTTTTGCAAAATGCATCGCGATGTCCGCGTCGCGAAGCACCTCCTCAGGCGTCGTGTATTCGGCGTCGCACGGTGCAATACCAATGTTTACCGATATCGAAATCCGATTCCCGCTTAGGCTGAAGGGCTGCGCAATGCTGTCAAACATCCGCCGCGCGACCTTCTGGGCCTTGCCCACGGTCGAGAGGTTCTTGAGGATGACCGCGAACTCGTCTCCGCCGATACGCGCGACCATGTCGTCGGGTTTGACCATTCGAACGAACCGCTTGCCGGCGATCATCAGCACCTTGTCGCCCAGCGTGTGGCCCAGCGAGTCGTTTATATTCTTAAATCGAGATATATCGAGAAACAGGACGTGAAACGTCTTCGTCGGGTCGTCCTTATAGTCTTGTATGAGCTTTCGCAGAATGTCGCCAAAGTGCTTGCGGTTGGGCAGCCCCGTCAGCGAATCGTGCAGGGCCGCGTGCTGCAGGTCCTGCTCGCTCTTGCGAAGCGCGTGGTTGGCACGCTCTTCTTTTTGCAGCGAAATGCTCAACTGGGCCGCATGCCGTTCGACCTCGACGCGGCGCTCGCGCTCGGTCTCGGCCTTTTCCCGCTCCGCCGCTTCCATGCTCGTAAAGGCATCATTGGCTTCGCGAATCGATTGTCGATAGCTTAGATATAGAATGCCGAGTGCTACAAATGCGATCAGGCCGGTTATCGTATCGCCGTAATTGATGAGCTTGTAAACAAGCGCCGCCAACGCAGACCCGACGATTTGCGTCATCGAACTACTGAAACAATCGCGCTTCCATACCTGAACGACGCTAACGCCCTCTTTCAACGCTTGGAAAACCGCGACAAAAACAGACGTGACCGCAAACTGGATCAATGCCAGGCATCCCATCGTTGCGATCAGCAATTGAGTACTGCCGGGCTCAGCCGTAAAAAGCGACGGCCGTGGGACGTAAAACCACACCAAAAAAGTTACCGCCGTCGAGAAGGCGTTGATGGATACATTTGTCGGAACCATCCATCGCCCGAAAGGGAAGCCTTTTTTCCTTAAATACAGGCAATTCGCCAGGGTTTCAGCAGCCGCGACGATGATCGCGGCCGGCCCGCCGAAAAGTAGGAATGAAAGGAAGATCGCCGCGTCCGAAAAACTTATCGCGAAACGCGAGCCATGCAACGCCAGGCTCATGCGAGGCGCGACCACCGTCGCAAACACCAGTATCAACAAATAGCCCCAGCTCACGACCGACGACGGCAGAGACGAGACCGCCCACACGACCGACACGGCACCGAGCACCATCGCGGTTACCTTGGCGTACTTTGCAATTTGCTCTCGATTCATAGGGAGGGAGGGGCGGAGAATGTGAACAATGGCAGGGCGCACAACGAGGTCACAAATTCCCACTGTGGAGTTTAACACGTTTAACATATTAATCCAACAAAAAATACTGCCTTTTTTTTTCCCTGGTGTATACAAACTTGGCTTTGCACAAAATTAAGCAAAAACTGACCACTTCTTGTGAACGATGTTAACTTGCACAATATTTGCCTCTAGTGAGAGCCCATGCGATTTCCGGATACTTTTGAGGTTCTTCCAATTATGACGAGGCCGACTTTTGGTA
This sequence comes from Blastocatellia bacterium, assembly GCA_963716755.1. Taxonomy (GTDB): domain Bacteria; phylum Acidobacteriota; class Blastocatellia; order Pyrinomonadales; family Pyrinomonadaceae; genus OLB17. The sequence continues at coordinate 10,944 of CAVQUD010000005.1, read as the reverse complement.
GCGATTCAGGTCGCGTCGAAACGGATCAGGAGCAAATCAGATACGGCGCAGATCAATGAAGTTCTCTGTAAGGTCCTCTATCACAACATCTGCTGCGTCATTCACGCATATGTACGAGTTGGGAATAGAAAGTCGGTTCCTGGCCACCGGAAGTTCTGAATAGGATCATTCCCTCTCGGGGATCCGATGCGAAGTTAACCGCTCACGCGGCGTTTTCGCCTCTCCCGAACGCACCACCTAATTTCCATAAGCATTTGGCGTTGGCAGATCGCCGTTCTGGCCCCACGGGAAGATAATAAACTGGCCGTTGTCGCTGCGAGAGATGTACCAAGTCCCATCAGATGGCCGCCAGACGCCGATGTCGGCTTTGCCGTCACCGTCGTAATCGCCGGCGACCGGAATGTCGCTCGGTGCGCCGAAAACGAAGTACGAATACGTCGCTGCCGCCGAGCTCCTCACGACCCACAGGCCCGTTGACGGGCGGTAAATAGCGATGTCCGTCTTGCCGTCCCCGTCGTAATCGGCTGGTGCGATCTTGTCGCCGGTCTGGCCGAAACGCTCGCCGAACACGCTGCCGTCCCCGCTGCGGATGTTGTACCAGTCGCCGTTCGAGGGCCGCCAGATACCGAGATCATTCTTCCCGTCACCGTCAAAATCGCCCACGGTCGGCACATCGCCGTTCTGCCCAAATTGCATTCCAAAGAACGTCCCGTTCGAGCTGTTCTCGCGATACCACGTGCCCTGGCTCGGGCGGAAAACGCTCAGATCGGCCTTGCTGTCGCCGTCGTAATCGCCCGGCGTCGGCAGGTCTTCGGCGACACCAAAGACCGGGGAGCTCACCGTACCGTTCGAACTCCGGAGTATGTACCAAATGCCCGTCGAAGGCCGGTAGATCGCGATGTCCGTCTTGCCGTCCCCGTCATAGTCCGCCGGCGTCAGCTTGTCGCCGACAGCGCCGAACTGCAAACCTTGGAATCCCGCTGTCGATCGCTGCAGATACCACGCACCGCTCGAGGGTCTGAACACCGAGAAATCAACCTTACGATCGCCATCGTAATCGAACGGCACCGGCCGTCCAGTCGGCGACGGGCTTGGGGTTGGACTCGGGCTCGGCGTCGGCGTCGGAGTCGGAGTCGGAGTCGGTGTTGGTGTCGGCGTTGGCGTTGGTGTCGGAGTCGGAGTCGGTGTTGGTGTCGGAGTTGGTGTCGGTGTCGGAGTCGGAGTCGGTGTTCCCTCGGCGCACGTGTAACCGCTAATGAATCCTCCACCGTTTATCGTAGTCGAATCGATATGCCATCCAACTCCGCCAGTGTTGTTATCAGCGCCGAAACGCCAACGGAGCCTTACGTCTTGTCCGCTTGCCGATGATGGGAATTGAGCTATCGTTGTCAGATAGCCCACCGAATTACCCGTCCATGCAGCGCGGCCCGCCAACGGATTATTGACGCCGCCGGCACCGAGAGTGCCGTTATAACCATTTTGCATGAATGAACCACCGGCCGATAATATATCAACAAAAGGACCGTCCGCTATACTTAATTCGAGCACCCCGCCGTCCCATCCGCTCTCTGTGTTGTAGTTGTTACGGAATTTTACCGTAGCACTTTTCGAAGACACGTATATCAATGGAGACGTCAGATCCGTGCCGCCACCAACCGTAGCAGGGTCGGCCGCAAATGCCGAATTGGGGACTGTGTCGGGGTTAGCCGGAGACGTTACGAAATTAATACCGCCCTGTACGGGAGTGGCGGTCCAGCTATTCGGAAATGCCGGTGCTCGTACATCATCGAAATTCTCCGACGAGACCAAAATGGGAACGCCCAACAAAAGGTCTCGGTCGAAACTGGTCGGGCCTAAACTGCTGTTGACGTTCAACGTCAATGTAAAAACAGACCCGCATGCTGCACCGGCGGGTATGGTGTAAGGGATCTCGCGGCTCTCAATCTTCGTATCCACTATTGTCCCGTAACTCACCGATCCACCGCCGGCAATTTGAAGTGACACGTCAGTAGCATCAATACCTGTTCCGTTTATCAGGGGGATCGTGAGGAGTACGCTCTCGCCCGGTTCGGGAAAGCCATTGTTGTTTCCAGTTGAATCAGAAACCGTGAGTCCCGGCCGCTGCAACAGGTTCGCAGGGCCGCTTAGATACCGGGCGGCAGTAAAGTATCGACTTACTCCGGGTGTCGTAGACGAGCCGGCCGCGACGATCTTTCCATCGGTTTGCACCTGAATCGAATAAGCGGCGTCATCGACGGGGGCAGAACCGAATTTAGAAAATACTCTGCCATCATTGCCAAATGCGATATCGGATGTGCCATTTGGATTCAGGCGAGCAATAGCGTAGCTATTTGCAGCAACTCCGAGTTCCGGGGCATAGCCTCCGATGAGGATCCTCCCGTCTGTCTGCAAGGATAACGCATTTGCCACGGCTGATCCGCCGGCAAATACAACGATGCTTTTTCCGCCGTTGCCGAAACTATTGTCTGGAAAGCCGTCAGATGCATACCGGGTGGCAAGAAAAACCGGTCGCCCGCTGTCGTCGTTGCCCCGTCCCGCGAGCACGATCCTTCCGTTTGCGTCGAGAGCCATCCCCAGTCGGTTGCTAAAGGAATCAAAAGAGTTAACCGAAACCGGGGTTAGCGTAACGCCGTTTGTACCAAAACCAGTGTCCAAAGAACCGTCAGCGTTTAGCCTGATCAAGCCAAACGAAGCCGCGGCCGGCGTAGTCACGTAGTTGTAGCCCGATACCACAAACTTGCCATCAGGCTGGCGTCTAATCGCAAGCGCCGCGTCGGCCGTATTACCGTTTAGATCGACGTAAACCACGCCACCGTTTCCAAATGATGAATCCGGCGTTCCGTTCGGCTCATACCTGGCTATAGTAAAATCTCTAGGCGTGCCACCGGAAACCGTAGTACTGCAGCCAACGGCAAGGATCTTGCCGTTCGGCTCCACCAACAGCCCGTTAACATAGCGACCGATGCCAGAAGTTACGATTCCCCCGCTCCCGAAAGACGTGTCCAAAGATCCGTCGGCATTGTATCGTACGAGCACCCAAAGGTTTGAGCTTGCCAACTCAGGGCCGCCGGCGGCGATCAATTTTCCGTCGTCCTGGATCGCCAGGGCATAGGCTGATATAAGACTGCCAGTAACCGCTGGAGTCGTAACTATTCCGGTGCCACCCCATGTCAGATCAAGGGATCCATTGGGAAGGTAGCGAACAAGTGCGAAAGTTCTCTGAGGATTAGTAGTGGTTGTATTTCCGGCTAAGACGATCTTGCCGTCCGGCTGTATCACGGATGCATACGACCCGGAAAATGTCGCACCGATTGGTGTTACCACCTTTCCGTTATTGCCAAAGGTTGGATCTAAAGTGTTGGGCGGATCCTGGGAGTAGGCCTGCGTCAAATACAGAGTGGCAGTCAAAATGGCTGCGAACGAAAGGTGATGAATAAGCTTTGGCCGGCGCATATTTATTCTCTCTCCGCTGTTCGATCGATGAAGGATTCCTGGACTTAGATCATTACAATAGGTATCTCGCCGCAATAGCGCAGTCGATTCCGCCGGTTTTGCTGTACCCATCAGAGGAACTTCTGCGGTCGTTGCTGCCAAATGGTGCGCCAACGCGCTTACTGGACAATATATCTCGCAAACGTAGTAATGGGTGTTGCACCACCGGACATTACGATCTTGGGGCACGAGCAAATTGGATCGATTTGCAGCACTGAGACGTTTGAGTAATCCGCACCATATACATCCGTCACGACGCTGCCGCCATTCCCAAAGCCGGTGTCCAAGGAGCCGTCATAGTTAAACCGGACAAGGCCAAAATCGCTGTTCGACTGGCCGGTGACGAGGATCTTGCCGTCGGGCTGCATAACGAGACCGCGACCCGAAGCCCCTGAGCCGGAAACTCTTCCAGTACCGCCGAAGGACGTGTCTGCAAGGCCGTTGGACGTAAATCGCGCGATGCCAAAGCCTGATGAGCCAACCGTGCCGCCTGCCACTATCGTGTTCCCAAGCGTCGTGTCAATCACCAGATTCCATATTGAGGACGAAGTACCGGCACCGAAATCGGCGGTAGCAGTCCCTGACGTACCAAACCCCGTATCCACAGCGCCGCTTGAATTGTATCTTTTCACGGACATTGCCTGCCTAGCTCCATTTCCTTTGCCAATGGTGGTATATCCGCCGACCAGAATTCCACCGCTGGAATCAACCGCAATCGCTCGTCCGTAACCGGAATTCACGACACCGCCGCTTCCAAATGTGGTGTCCAGCGTTCCATTAGCATTCAAACGAACAAGCTTTCCGAGGTCGCCCACGGTCAGTATTTTCCCGTCGGGTTGAAGAGACATCGTTAATGCATAACCTGTGTTGATAACGGTGTTTCCGTTGGTTCCAAAAGTCGTATCAATCGAACCGTCCGGCATAAATCGGGTAAGCCGTAAAGCCGACACGACTTTTCGGCTTGATAGAACATGACCCGCTCCGGCAACAACCATCCGCTCCTGACCTCCAATGTTTTGCAGTGCCACCGAATATGCATTTCCGTAATAAGTCGTGGAACCTGACGTAAAAGCCCAGGTAAACGCGACGATCCCTCCGTTGCCAAAGCTGGTATCGAACGATCCGTCCGAATTTAACCTGATCAATTTTTCGCCGTTCGTGAAGGCTCCGACGATGGCAACGATCTTGCCATCAGCCTGAACCGCCATGCCATCAGGCCAGGTCGGTATCGAATTGTGGACTTGAAGGATGACCTTGCCGCCCGAACCGAAGGTAGTATCGAGACTGCCCGGTGATTGAGCAAATACCGTGATAGCCGCAAAAGCGAAAATTGTTGCGGCAGCCGAAAACTGATGGATGCGTGTTAATTTCATTATGATCTCCTTTTGTAAACCCAAAACATTTTCCTTCCGTACTCCGATCCTCTTGATAAGAGCAGATGATTGTCCGGCTAAGCGGCAAATCGATCCCCCATCGAGCCCGTGGTCCATAAAACCATCTGGAACGCTGGCCGAGAAGGGTCTGAGGAGTCGTAGGTGGCCCTCTCCCGAAATCGATCAAGGTTGAGTTCCGGTCTTTATACTAGAATGAGATGTCTAAACCGCGACGATATTGCATTGGGCAAAAAATCTTTACATCTTTTTCGAAAGGCATATAATTCACGTATCAGTAAGTCAATCTTAAGGAGCAGGCTAATTGGTTTTGTCTTTCGCGTGATTGATCACCAGCCGAATACACATGCTTTCCATTAAACAAATAGTGTCAGTATTTGTGCTTATTCTATTGATCTCCGCTATCAATGGCATTGCCCAGTCCGAGAGTGGAGTCCTTGAGCTCGGCAAACCGATCGAGCGTGAATTGAGGGGCGGTGAGACGCACTCGTATCGCATCACCCTTGCCGCAGGGCAGTTTTTGCACATTATCGCGAAACAGAAAGGCATTGATGTCGTTTTAATTCTGATTGCGGCTGACGGCAAACAATTGATTGAGGTTGACAGTCCAAACGGTTCACAAGGACCTGAGTCGCTTTATTTCTTTGCAGAGTCAACTGAGGATTACCGGTTGGAGGTTGGTTCATCAGTAAAGGAGGCAAAGGCTGGGCTTTACGAGATAAATGTAAAAGAATTGCGGACCGGAACTGCCGACGATAAGTATTTTGGTAAAGGAAAAAGACTGCTTTCGGAAGGCGGCTTCATCGCCAACGTGCGCACGTCGGAGTCAAGGGTAGACGCGGCGGAGAAGTTTGAGGAAGCGGCAAGACTGTTTCGGCAAATCGAGAATATTGAACGTAAGGCGGCCGGGCTAAGCGACATCGGCGCTTATTACGTTAGATATTTGCAGTTTGATAAGTCCATTGAAATCAGAAAGGAATCGGCTGAATTATTCGAAAAGGCGGGACTGGGAGGTCGTGCTGCCTTGGAATATAGGGACTTGGGAGACAGCTACAAGCGTTTGTATTTGTATGAGAATGCACTCAATTGTTTCAAGAAAATGTTGTCAATCGGTGAAATGACCAATGACAAGTTTGACCAATCCCGTGCATTTGCCAAGATGGGGGAATTACATTATCAGCTAGGCGATTATGAATCATCGTTACCAGAAACTATCCGTGCGTTAAGACTCGCCGAAGAGGTTGGTAACACGAGAGCTGTCATAGGTTCTTTAAACCTTCTGGGACTTGTATACACCTCGATGGGCAATTATGTCCGGGCTCTCGAAATTCATCAAAGGCAGCTGACGTTGCGGAAAGGCTTGAGAGGTCAAGTTAGAAGCGCGGATATAATGCTCAATATTGGGATCGTTTACGGCTACCAACGCAACTACGAACAGGCGTTGGATTATTTTCAGAAAGCTCTAGCCGGATTCAAGGCGGAGGGTGAGGGTGAGGGTGTCTCGTTTGCCTTGGACAATATCGGCGAGATCTATTCGCTACTTGGTAAATATGCCGAAGCAATAGATTATTTTAACCAGTCACGCGAACTTGGTGAGAGGCTTGGACTGCCCCCGACCGTAAACTTGCTCATTACCGGAACAGCTTATAAGTACCAGAGGAAATATGCCGACGCTCAGAAATATCTTGGGCAAGCTATTGAGTGGTCCGAAAGAACGGGGATAACCTATGAAAAGGCATTGGCATTGAATGGACTAGCGGACGTGTATTACCAACAAGGTGACCTCATGAAGTCATTGGAGTATGCAACCGACGCTGGCAACATTGCTGAAAAATCGGGTTTCACAAGCGTAAAAATTCTCTCTCTTACGACAAGAGCAAAAATTAATATTCGACTCGGCAAGATTCAAGACGCAAGGCGTGAGTTGGGGGAGGCGATTACCGAGATCGAAGATCTTCGCAAGCAAGTCACGGCCGGTGAGAAAGAACGGACAAGTTTTTACGAAGACAAAGCTGAGCCCTTCAGACTTTTAATAGACCTGTTGGTGCTCGGCGGCGAAACCCGAAATGCATTTTCTTACGCCGAGCGAGTTAAAAGTAGAACCCTGCTTGAAGTTCTAGGAAACGCGAGTTTAGATCTTAGTAAAACCCTGTCGGCCCAAGAGCGAACGCAGGAACGTGCCTTGAAACAGGAGTTGGTTTCACTCAACATGCAGGTGACTAAGGCACGTCACCAAAAGGATCCCGAAATATCTGATATCGTTGAACTAGAAAAACAACTGAACAAGAAACGTCTCGACATCGAGGATTTCCAGACCCGGCTATACGCTTCCCACCCCGAGTTAAAGATTCAGCGAGGCGAGATCAAGCCAATCACGCTCGAGGAGACGGCTTTGCTATTGCCGGATCATAAGACCGCCCTCGCAGAATTTGTTGTTGCCGAAGAGAAAACTTTTCTTTTTGTTATCACTAAGGACGCTGCGAAACAGGCAACTCTCAAGGCGTTTACGGTCGATGTTAAGGACAAGGATCTTGCAAAGCGGGTCGAGTTTTATCGGACGAAATTGGCGAGTGGTGATCTTGATTTTCACAAAGCTTCGCGTGAGCTTTACGATCTGCTGCTCAAGCCGGCCACTGCACAGCTTGCGGGGAAGACGAACCTGATCATTGTGCCGGACGGGCCGCTTTGGGATTTGCCGTTTCAGGCTTTGCAGAATGGTAAGGGGCGATATTTGGTTGAGCAGGCTTCCATTTCTTATGCTCCCGGCTTAACGGCGCTGAAGGAAATGTCGAAGAAGGCTAAGACGCGGCCGCGAAATGCGGATCTTGAGCTGCTCGCATTCGGAAACCCGATCGTCGGAAAGGAGACCGCCGAACGGGTGCAGCGGGTTTTTATGAGCGAGAAGCTTGAGCCGCTGCCGGAATCTGAGCGGTTGGTTAACGAGCTTGGGAAAATGTATGGTGCTAACCGCAGCAAGGTTTACATCGGCGATCAGGCTCGTGAGGAGACCGCCAAGACCGAGTCGCCGAAATACCGGATCGTGCAGTTTGCGACGCATGGCATTTTGAACAACGTCTCGCCGATGTATTCGCACCTTGTGTTGGCCCAAAACGACAAGAACCCGAACGAAGACGGCCTGCTCGAGGCATGGGAAATGAAGGACCTCGATCTCAAGGCCGATATGGTCATTCTCTCAGCCTGCGAAACCGCCCGCGGCCGGATCAGCAACGGCGAAGGCGTGATCGGGATGAGCTGGGCGATGTTCATCGCCGGTACACCGACCACCGTCGCAAGTCAGTGGAAGGTCGAATCGAAGAGCACGACCGAACTTATGCTCGAATTTCATCGCCAACTGCTAAAAGGCAATGTTTCAAAGGCCGAGGCTCTCAGACGCGCTTCACTGAAAGTAATGAAAATGCCTAAGTATCGCCACCCCTCATACTGGGGCGCATTCGTGATCGTGGGGAATCCGCACTAGGGCCGACGAATAATTACTTCTTTGACCGAATACTTCGCAGCAGCCTCTGGACCGATGGCGATCCCGGATTCCGGGCCGCCAGTTTTTGAAATTCGCGTTCGGCTTCATCGATCAACCCGGCATTAGCGTAAACCAGCCCCATCACCAAATTTGATCTGCCGTAGCGGCTCCTGGCTCGCTCTATTTCGCTGGATCTGACAGCCGACAGCACCATGAACCGGGCGTCCGGCTGCGGCCGCTGTGGGGCACGAATAGTCTCGCTGCCTTTAGTCGCGGTCACTTGCCAAATATACTCGCCGCCGCGTGCAAGCGGACTTCCGACCTGCCATGTGGTCGCGGACAACGCGGGGCTTTCGGCGACCTTTTGATAGTTCCCGTCAAACACCTCAATCTTGTACGACTCGGCCCCCGGAACGCTTGACCACCGAAATTGCGGCCGCGTCGATAGCAGAATCTTGCCAACCGGATCGCGAACGCGGCAGAGGTCCCGACTTCGACGCACCCATCAACGTTCCTGACGTCGATCTCAACCGTCCTGCCTCACCGGGCACAGGTATTTCTCCGCTAGTCAAAGCGGCGGCGATTCGTCCATCAAATTCGCCCGCGAAGGTTCCAATGATCGTTCCGTTTGCATCCATCCGCAGTTCACCCGCAGCATCGTTAATAACCGTCCTTGCGGTCTCATATGAGTCCAATGCGGGACGGTCTTCTGGCAGCGGTTCTGGATCAGGCAGGGCCACTGCCGGGTCATCCGGCGCGACCTGCACCGACGAATTCGCTATCGCCAGCTCGGTCGTATCAACCGATCCGGTGTCTCGCACAATCCAGTAAACGGCAACCGCTGATGCCGTCAGTAGAAGGGCCGAAAACGCGAGCCTTACAGCATGAGCGCCAAAGAACGCGCGAACACGGCTGCCAAATGGCAGAGCGGCAGGCTCGGGAGCCGGCGATGTATCGCGGCTGAGCTCCTCTTCGACGAGCCGCAGCGAGATCACCTCCGCTCGACAATCGGAGCAGCCGTCCAGATGCAGGTCGGCGATCTCCATCGCGACTTTATCCGCCTCGCCACGAACATAGGGCGGCAAGTGTATCAAAGGAGAGGTGCTCCAAAGCGGAAGGAGCCGCAACGATAAGTTCAGCACGCAGATTAGGGGCCCGTGCAAGCGGATGCACTCGACACTCTTCACACGCTGCGAGGTGATCATCCACGGCGATCAACTGCTCGGCGCCTAGTTTGCCGCTGGCAAAGGCTGAAATTATGTCATTGGATAAGTGCCTTTTCATCTTCTAAGTATAACGATGCAAAAAGCGACGCGATATTTTCTACTGCAGAATGCCCGCGTCACGCAACCGTCGCTTTAACATGCCCTTTGCCGAATGGCGCAGGTTGATCACCTGCTGGCGTTTCAGGCCCATCATCTTGGCGATCTCGGCATCAGGTAACGGCAAGTCGTTCCATAAGGCCAGAAACACATCAAGGTCCAACTCGAGACAGGCGGCTAACGCCCTGATAGATGCTATCCCTTCGAGCGGAAACATCATCAGCATGTTGTCCCCGGCGTCATCGGACAGATGCAGCAGCACCGCCCGCCGATGCCGCAAAGGCAGGGCCTGCGCAGTTTCCCAGACATGGGCCAGCAGTTCCTTTCTATCTGCCCGCACTGCTGGATCAGGATCCGAGGAGGACACACTCAGATCCTCGATCGGAGTATCAGCAACAACAGCATCGCGAATTCCCTTAATGGTGGCGACCGCCGTGACCACCTCTTCAAACATGACCGGCCTCGCGATGTCGGTTAACAGTCGCTTGACGAGTAACCCGAGCGAAACACCAGTCTGGCCTTTGTAGCGTTCAACAAGTCCTTCTAACTCATCGGCACGAGGAATCGTTTGATCGTCAATATGTGCGGCTGCCGAAGCTGTCGGCTCCGCGATTGCTATCCAGAGGCCTTCGGGGCGCTTGTCTGTCTTGAGGGCCAGGTCGTATTTAAGAAGGTACCGTATCTGATTTGAGAGGCGAAAACGAGCGGGGAACCGCTGTCGCAGATATTCGTTTGTGGCGTTGCGGGCAACGGTTGTCGCATAAGCCTCGATCGAATCGATCTCGTTCTGATCGGGATCTTGCCGAGCCTTGCGAAGAGCGGTGATCATCGCCAGCCGGACATTAGCAGCAACGCCCAGTCCGTCCTCGTGTATCGGCGATCCGTTTGCATTCGAATCGCCCACGATCCTGATCCCCAGCTTACGACGGACGATTTGAGCCGTAACCGGATCCACGATCTCCATCAGGATCCGGCCCAACACCTCGTCCGCATCGCCGTCGGTCGCGGCAATGTAGTGCGCCAGGAGTTGATCTGAACTACCGTTTCCATTCATCAGACTTGGGCGGAATTGTACACCAGCGGCCCTGGAATCTCACGCCCACGCTCCTAATTCGCGTGTGTATAGACCCTCGTACTCGCCTAAGCCTGTAAATTCAGGCCCTTCCCCCATTTTTGTGCGGAAACTCCTATTTTTGTGCAGGACGTAAATTTTGTGCAGTGTATACAAACTTTCCACTCA
>CAVQUD010000004.1:0-493648 GCA_963716755.1 Blastocatellia bacterium | reverse complement strand
TCTGTAGCTCATTCAGCGTATTGCTCGCTTCTATCGAGCCCCGCCGTGGTCGAAGAGTTGGAGCAGGGCGAGTTTCCAAATCAGGAAGCCATGTTGGAGCTTGTAAGCACCTTGACCGTATTGCCAATCGACGAGCGAATCGGGCTGATCGTGGACAGCTATATATCCAACATGGTCATGCCGAGCGATCCAAGAGGCGATGCTTTACACCTCGCGTTGGCGTCCTATCATAAATGCGATTTTCTACTGACCTGGAATTGCAAGCACCTCGCAAACGCGAACAAATTCGGCCATATTCGAGAGATCAATGGTAGACTCGGATTGTATGTTCCGCTCCTTGTGACACCGCTGGAGCTGTTGGGAGAATCAGTATGAGCACAGACAAAGACATCGCCATTGAACGCGTCCGCGAGGTCAGACACAAGATCTCGGCCCGGTTCGACCACGACACAAAACGCCTGATCGACCACTACATCGAATATCAAAAGAAATTCGCCGACCGCCTCGAACCGGTCACAAAGAGAGACACTATCGAGACCGCCGAAGTTGTGACGAAAGGATGATCGGCCGTACGCCTTCGCCGAAACCAAGAGCTTAAACCTACAATTCCACGATTGGCGCACCGTTCTAAAATCGCAATATCGCAGCTTGACTCTCAGGCTCTTAACCTTTACGTTCCCATTCTTTACCTGTAGAGAATGTGTTAATGAGACCAAATCGTAAAACGCATGGAAGTAAGCAGCCCAAGGTTAATCAACCTGCTACAAAAACCCGGCGAGGCGCCGCAGGTTTGGCATTCAGGAAAGGAGCAGCCTTTCTTGAGCCAGTCAGATCTTGCCCTCCTGAAGGATTCGGAGGAGTTCATTGATCTCGTTCGCGCGATGCGGCTCTCGAATGTTCTTAATTATGCATTTGACCAGGTTGTTAAGGAAGTGGATAAAACGTCATCGGCTGGCCGCCTTGCATACACAAGGTCACGCCTGAACCTTGGCGGTTCTCTGCACGAGGGCATTGGCCTATTGGAGAATCTCAGCAAACGACATCAAGGGAAATCCTATTTCTCGAAAGCGAGGAACACACTCGAAGGGCTTAATAAGCGTGAGAAAAAGAATATGAGGCTATTGAGAAACAATGCGGCGTTTTCATTTAGATCAAACCAACTACAGCACGAGCGGAGCCGTTAGAGGCCTGATTCTCGCCGACTGGGAGTTCTTGGCTGCCGACGACGCAATCCGCAAGACAAATACTACGTTTCGCCGACAACGTTGATCTGAATTACATTATCGACCGCCTGAAGAAATTTGACGAGCACTCCTGATCGCACTTGTTTTCAGAATGAAAAGGCCTACGGAAAGAGCGATTCTCGATGAGATTTTCGCGGTGCTGATTCGGTTGGGCCGAGAATGGCAATGGCAACCTCGAACATGACTCATGAACTGGCAAAGCGCCTCGGTCTATTGAAGTAATTGTAGCCGAGGGCTGTTGTCCAAAGCGGGGGCGTGAAACTGGTTGCTACAAAGTAGAATCAGTGGTAAATTTTCGAAAACTACATTCGAAAGGCTACCCGCCTATGTTGGATCTGAATAAGTCAGAACACGAGTTGACCACAGATTTACAAAATGGCGCGGGAGAGCGAGATTCGCGACCATGAACGCCGCCGTCTCTACATTATTTTGGCATTAGTCGCATTTGTCGGGGTCGCCGCAATTTTTGGCTGGAACCTCAAACGGGGTGCAGATGCGGAAGCTGAATCGAGACGGCGAATGGAGCAAAGCGGCACGCAGGCACCAGCCTTCATCCGAGATGATTTTTATGTCGTTGAGTGGCCAAACGGAAAGCGGTCCTACCGAGGTGTCATATACTTTCGACGTAGGAAAACAGTCGTTTTCAGGAACTTGCCAGATTGCCCATCGCCCTACTTCTCCAAAAGCCACGGTTGTATATGATCCGGAAAACCCTCTGATGAATCAGTTACACGGTACTGCAATTCCGCCTATGCCACAATCGCGATGGTCGCTTGGAACACTTTTTCTACTGGTGAGCATTCCGATTATTCTTCTCGCGGTCGCCGTTGCAGTTAGCCAGAGCCTGAAGCGATCGGAGACTGCCCTCGATGAAACAACATTCTGGTCACATCCGGCGAGCTTTTTCTTTACCCCACGTGGAAAATCAGTGAGCACCGTCGGCGGGACCTTGGTAGGAATAGGAATAGCATATGTTTTCGGGCTCATAGGCGCCGGAATATACCTTGCGGTGTTCTTTTTAGTAAGAGGCACTCTCAACAGAGAAGCCTCGAAAAGCAGGATTACTCCCGATTGATCGAAGTTTCCGGAAGGGTTGGGGTTACATCCGCGATCCTCGATGCGGATATCACAATGTCGCAGGCCTGATGCTATGAAGTTGATCTCGCGGGGTCGAGTTCGGATAAACTCGATATTCTGACAATAGAAACAACCCACGAGATCAACAATGACAGTATACATCGGGGTTGATTTTCACCCATACGAACAGTCGGTCGCTTATGCTGACGACCGGGACGGAGAGATCATGTACAAGAGGTTTGTCCGTTCGGACAAAAAGTAGATCAAGGCGTTCTATCGCAAATGCGGACAAGACGCGGTTATCGGCGTAGAGGCCACAGGGTGTCTGTGGTGGTTTGAGAAGATGCTCGCGGACGGCGGGCAGAGATTGGGTATCGGAGATCCGAGGATGATCCGGCGAGCTGCTCTATCGAGGCACAAGAACGATTTTCGCGATGCGGAAACGATCCTGAACGTCTTTTACGAGGGCAGTTTCCGGCGATCGTACCGAGGAGCGAGAAGAGCCGTGAAGTGCTGGACCTGCTGAACTACCGGCAATCACTTGTACAGAAACGGACCTCGATAGCCAATCAGCTGCAAGCTTTTGCGAGACAAAAAGGCATGGCGAGATTCCGAATCCCAGCCATTAAAGCCAGAAAGAAGCTAGTTGAGGAACCCACCGGCGATGTTGAAACATTGCTTGTACACTCACGACTGGGATTTCTTCGACCATCTCACAAAAGAGATCAAAGCCCTTGAGGCGAGACTCGAGGAAATGGCGGAACAAGAAGACCGCGTCAAGCTTCTTATGACACACCCCGGCATCGGTGTGATCAACGCTCTGGCACTTGCTCATACACTCGGCGACGTTCGACGCTTCCGACGCAAGGAAGAGGTCGTTGCATTCGTCGGGCTCGATCCGCTCGAAAAGAGCTCGGGACAGAAGAAACGGATTGGGCAAATAAGTAAGCATGGATCACGGCTCGTCAGGTACCTGTTAGGTCAGGCCGCTCAGGCTTGCCGCGATAAGAGAATAAGAAAATTCTATTCTGAGGTTAGCCGTCGAAGAGGCCGCCCGAAAGCAAAAGTTGCAGCGGCCCACAAACTTCTAGACCACTGCTACGTCATGCTTCGTGACGGTATCAACTACGAGGAGTTTCATCGGCGGGGCGAAGTTGGCCTGTGCGAGGGGTCAGGAGAGGTGAGTGGGAAACCCTCAGTCTCTGAAGGCCTGATGGCACGGCCAGCCATCTTTTGAGGTAGCTATGAAGATGAGCCGATCCGGTTTCATGTAGCAGGAGCAGTTCTTGCACGAATAGATGATGGCATTCGCCTTAACGGCGGTGCGGATCTGAAAAAGCTCTAACTAACGAAATAAGGGAGCGCAGATTATTTTCTGTTTGTTCAGGAGATCGAACGCACTTAGCACTATTCGGTGCCCCGCTACCCGTGCGCTTGACTATCGAGTGAACTTCATAGATGACGCCGGTTTCTAAAGTTGTGACGAAGGTTGATCGCCCCTCATATTGGGCTCAGAACTCGGAGAATCGCAATATCGCAAGCCTGGCCCTCGAATTCTCCTCGCAAGCCTGACCCTCGAATCTTGTGACCCGAATCTTGCGTAGCCGGGACTAGTCGGATGACTTCGGGGAAGGTTAATCCCGCTGCGTTTTTAATTCGGTGAGATACGAATGGCGTGAAGAAACCTCAATATGTTAGTCATTCCGGATGGATTGCTATCGCTCTCTGAAGCAATGATGAGATATCGCTTACGTGGCGTCAGGAAAACTTGGGCTCGACCAATGCGTCCGTCTGCCTCGATCTTATATTCTCGTCCTGGGTTTTTGCCGAGGTTCAGTTTTCGAAGAAGGGTCAGTCTGGGATTCAGCGACGCAAGTTCACGCTTCAAGTTCATTTCAAGGATGTCGAACGCCAAGTCAGTCCTAGTCGCATCGACAAGACCGGCAGGATAGTCACCGGTTACTATTATGTAGTATGTAGCTGTTCCACTGTGCGATATAAAGCTTCGGTTTTTGAGCGTGATACCCGCTGTAACAGAATATTACTTCAACATTCGCTGGACCGGGCATCAACATCTCTAGACCATCGTTTACTGAAACAATCTTCCGCCATCCTGTCGTTGAATCGAGTACCCCATCAATCTTCGAATAGACCGGCTCAGTGGGAGCGGTTTGGGGCCGCTAGGCGGTCACTGCAACCTCCGATTATCCTAAATGAATTCAAAAAGTTATCAAGGATGGCTGATATGCGTTGACCTGAATCGCCAACCGCCGTTAACTGATAAAGGTGATCCCCACTAGAAAATAATCAAATGCACATTTGAGTGTCGGCCCCAAATGTGCCGATCAACTCGCGACCGGTGCACCCGCCTGTGACAATTTCATTACGCTTTGTAAGATTCCCGTTGTACTTAGTAAGAAGTTTAGAAATTGATAGGGTGATTGCCTCAAAAAAGTCTTCCTTCCCTCCAAGGCCGGTCGGATAGATTGCGTGTCCGACCTCTAAAGAGATTCCATCAAATTGTCTATTAGCATACCGCCGAAACTGCGTGGTAAATCCAGGGAACACCTGATCTTGAATCGATACTACAGGCTTTGCAGGAAACTTTGCCGAAAATCCGTCATCACTATAGGTCAATGTCTGCCACTGAGTAATGGGTGGAACTGCAAGGCGTTGAGCATGAACCGGAACGAGGGCAGTCAAGAGAAACAGGAAGTGTAAGCCGCAAATTCTTCTTTTCATGATTCGGGTGAGCATGCAAACTTAATTTAGAACAATCCTGCAACAACGCAACAAAAGATCACGCGACGCGGCCGATTTGTAAATGGAGGAAGCTTTACCAGATGTTGCATCCCTGATATATCTTCTCTAATGCGTAATTGCACGCTAATTTACACATAAGGAGAAATTGATACACATGATGGAAGTTTGGGAGGTTTTTCGGGGGAGGCCGAATGGGGTGAGAGGGGTTGCTAGGGTGACTATGCAGAGGGATGGGGCGTTGCTGATGAATGAGCTGGCGTATGAGCAGATCGGGCGGCCGGAGGCGGTGGAGTTGATGTTTGGGGCGAGAACGCAGCGGATCGGGTTGAAGGCGATCGAGGCGTCGGAGGATCATGCATTTCCGGTTACGAAGCTCAAGCGGATGAGTCAGTGGGTCGTGCGGGCTTCGCCGTTTTTCGTTCACCACAAGATCAAGTCGGACCGGACGATGCTGTTTGGCAAGGTCGAGATGACCGCCGACGGCGTGATGGCGTTGGATATGGCGAGTGCGGTGGCCGTGAGGCGGGGAAGTAAGTGAAAAAGGGGAAAGGTGAAAGAGTGAAAAAGTGGGCGGCATGAGCCTCCCGTTTTCGTCGCGGTGCGACGGTTGAGTTTAGCCGTGGGTTTCAACCCACGGTTAGGGCAGACAAGCGATCTCGTCGCGTAGCGACGGTTGAATCGGTCGAGCGTTGGGTTCAATTGCCGCTGACGCGGCAAGGGGCATCTATCATCGCTTACCGTGGGTTGAAACCCACGGCTACAATCAGATCGCCGCTACGCGGCGTGCGATCAGCCTTTCCTTTTTCATCGCATAGTTCGCGAGGGCCTCGTGTTTGGTGTCGGCCGTGGGCGTAGCAGGTGCTCTCTTCCATGCTGACGAAGTCGGGGCCGATGACGCAGTATTGAGTCGCCGTCGAGGAAGATCAGCGTGCCGCCGGGGCCGGGCGTGGATTCGAGGTCGGGGTCGTTTTTTAGTTGGGCGAATTCTGGGGTCATAGTTTCTTCATCTCATCCATCCGTTGGGCTAAAGCCCATGACTTTTGATCCATGCTAACCTCCACCTAAAGGTGGAGGCAATTCATGCCCGTGTTCCGGCGGTAAGACCCGCAGGCAGGCTGCCTGCGGTCCGACGTGGGGGCGAACTTTGGTGGGGGATGGGCGTATAGTGGGTTAGTTAAGTAACGGAGGGCTGTGGGTATGGCGGAGGTGCGGGCGGCGGCGGTTGCAGAGCCGATCGGGGCGGGGGAGCGGATCGAGCTGTTGGACGTGCTGCGGGGGTTGGCGATCTGCGGCATTTTGATCGGGAATGTGCAGTGGTTCTCTGGGTATGGGCTCATGCCGGCTGAGATCGCGCCTGTGCCGACCTCGGTGGACAACGTAGTTCAATTTCTCGTTCATTTTCTTGTCGAGGGCAAGTTCTATTCGATATTTTCGTTCCTGTTCGGGTTTGGGTTTGCGATGCAGATGGCTCGCGCGGGCGAGCGTGGCGACGAACGTGGGTCCGTGTTCAAACGGCGGCTGTTTTGGCTGCTGGTGATCGGATTTGCACACGGTTTCCTACTGTGGGCCGGCGACATTCTCAGCGTCTATGCGTGGATGGGCTTTATCCTGCTGCTGTTTCGCAAGAAACCGGACGAGAGCCTGCTCAAATGGACGGCGTGGCTTATCGTCGTGCCGGTTGCGACGTATGCTCTGCTGTATGGTCTGTTTGCGGCGTTCGCACCGGCTGACGCGGCGGCGGGTTTTGGCAGCATGGAATGGTGGGACTATTTTTCCCGACAGGTCACAGAGGGCTCGTATTGGTCGATCGTCAGCGGTTTCAATCTGGAATACATCGCGGGACGATATTTCGGGGCTGTTCATCAATATGCGTATTCCGAAGATCCTCGCGATGTTTCTGCTGGGGCTGTATGCGTATCGGAAAGGGTATTTTCACGATGTTGCGGCGCATCGGCCGTTCATTAAGAAGGTGGCGATCTATGGGCTGGTGCTCGGCGTGATCGGCAACCTGATAATGGCGACGTTCGCGGGCAGCGAAGGGCCGTTCCCGCCATCGGTGGCTGGCGTTATCGGCGTTGCGGGATATGCGTTTGGCGTGCCGGCGTTGGCACTAGGCATCATCGCTTCGGTGACGCTGCTGTGGCAGGGCGATGTGTGGCGGCGTGTGTTGGGCATGCTCGCACCGGTCGGGCGAATGGCGTTGACGAATTACCTGTTGCAGACGGTGATCTGCGTTTCGATCTTTTACGGGTACGGGTTTGGGCAATTCGGGCAGCATCGCGCAGCGGCGGTTACGGCGATGGCATTGGGAATATTCGCGTTTCAGGTGATCGCGAGCGCGCTGTGGATGCGCGTGTTCGCGTACGGGCCGATGGAGTGGATCTGGCGGCAGCTCACCTACGGACGAAGGCTGCCGCTCGTGCGTGGCAGTTAGCCGATGAACATCTCGTCGTCGGTATACGCGCGGTCGATCTGTTTGGGTGCGGGGGCGAAAAGCACCTCGAGGCCTTTCTTTACGCCGGCCATGACGGCCGCGATCTCGCGTGCGGGCACGACGATCTTTTGCTGAACAAACTGCGTAGTGTCGAGCACCTGATCGTGCGTGCGGTCGATCGAGCGGCTGACCATCGCGACCTTGTCTTTGGCCGTGACGGCGGTGTCGCTGACGAGCATTTTGAGCTCGGCGACCTCCTCCTTTATCAGTTCCGTTGACTCAGCTAGATGTCGGGTCGCGGTCGAGAGATTGGCCGAGATCTCAGTAAAATGGACCGACATCTCGCGGCCCTGCGCACTGATGGCGTCGACCTTGTAGAGCAGCGGCTCGATGCGTTCCTCGACATTCTTGACCGTCGCGACCACCTTGCGTACCGTCATCGCTATCCACAACAGCGCGATCGCCATGAAGATAAAGCACACGGCGATCACGATCGACGAGACCATTTGCCAGAATTGCGGGTCGCTGGTGTTCATTTACGACTTCTCTTCTTTGCCGTCCTCGACGGTGTAGGTCGGGCGGCCCTCGGTGATGGCCTTTGACTCGTTCTTGCGTTTCTCGGCCGTGTAGGCGTCCTTGCCGGCGTCGATGGCGGCCGTGAAAGGATTGGCCGTGCGTGCCGCGGCGGCCTTTGCCTTTTCGGCGATCTCCTCGGCTTTCTCACCGGCTGCCGTGTAGAGCTCGCCGGCCTTTTCCTTTGAGACCTCGTAATATTCGCCGGCCCTTTCACCGACGAGTGCGGCCGCTTCCTTGCTCTTTTCGATGCCCTTACGGGTCGCGTCAGCGATGTCACCGCGGAGCTCTTCGCCCGATTTCGGTGCAAAAAGCAACGCCAGAACGGCGCCAATGCCGCCGCCGATGATCAGATACGTCAATTTGGTCGCCGCGCTCGATTCGTCTCTTTCGTAATTTCTTCCCATAATTTCCTCCCGCGCGGCAGTTAGACCGCACCTGCAAAAAACTCGTTCGTTATGAGTTAACTATAACAAAACAGCGCACCTACGGGCAACGGATTATTTAATCGGCGGCGATTTGTTACAATCACAGTTTGTCTTAGGCCTATGGACCGCGACCGTATCAGGAATTTTTCGATAATCGCCCACATCGATCACGGCAAATCGACGCTTGCCGACCGCCTGCTGCAGTTGACGGGCGCCGTCGCCGACCGCGACATGGAGGCCCAGATGCTCGACGACATGGACCTCGAACGCGAGCGCGGTATCACGATCAAGGCCCACGCCGTGCGGCTCGATTACAAGGCAAAGGACGGTAAAGATTACGTCCTGAACCTGATCGACACGCCGGGGCATGTGGATTTTAGCTATGAGGTTTCGCGTTCGCTGTCGGCATGCGAGGGCGCTTTGCTCGTGGTCGATGCCTCGCAGGGTGTCGAGGCACAGACGCTGGCGAACACGTATCTTGCTATCGAGAACGACCTGGAATTGATCCCGGTTTTGAATAAGATCGATCTGCCGTCCGCCGAGCCCGACCGCATCAAGGAACAGATCGAATCGATCATCGGCCTGGACGCGAGCCAAGCCGTGCTGACCTCGGCTAAGACGGGACTTGGCGTTGAAGAAGTTCTCGAGGCCATAATCGCCAAGGTTCCCGCGCCGAAAGGCGACAGGAACGCTCCGCTAAAGGCATTGATCTTTGACAGTTGGTACGACTCGTATCGCGGCGTGATCGTGCTGTTTCGCGTGTTCGACGGCACGATGAAGAAGGGCATGAAGATCAAATTCTTTAACACGGGCCGCGAGTATCTGGTTGAGACCATTGGCGTTAACCGCCCGCGGCCGACGCCGATCGGAGAGCTCGGGCCCGGCGAGGTCGGCTTTTTGACGGCATCGATCAAGACGGTCGCCGACGTGCAGATCGGGGACACGATCACCGACGCCGCGAGGCCAGTGAGCGAGGCGTTGCCGGGATTTCAGGAAGTAAAGCCGATGGTCTTTGCGGGGCTTTACCCGATCGATTCGGCGCAGTATGAGGACCTTCGCGACGCGATGGAAAAGCTCCGGCTCAACGACGCGTCGTTTTTCTTCGAACCCGAAAGCTCGACGGCGCTCGGGTTTCGGCTTCCGCTGCGGATTTCTCGGCTTGCTCCACATGGAGATCATCCAGGAACGGCTCGAGCGCGAATTCAACCTCGAACTGATCACCACCGCGCCTGGCGTGCGTTATCGCGTGACGACGACGGACGGTGAGGTTGCAGAGATCGACAGCCCGTCGAAGATGCCCGAAACGGGGCGCATTCGCAAGATCGAAGAGCCGTTTATCGAGGCGACGATCCTTACGAATGACGAGTATCTCGGCGGCATCCTCCCGCTGCTCGATGAGAAACGCGGGGTGCAGAAACAGTTTGAATACGTCACCGCAAACCGCGTAATGCTTGTTTATGAGCTTCCGCTGAACGAGATCGTGCTCGATTTTTACGACCGCCTGAAGAGCGTTTCCAGAGGCTACGCGTCGCTCGATTATCATCTGTCGGGTTATCAGGTGAGCAAGCTCGTGAAGCTCGACGTACTTGTATCAGGCGAACCGGTCGACGCATTATCCCTTATTTTGCATACAGATACAGCCACGGCGAAAGGCCGGCTGCTGACCGCAAAAATGAAGGAGCTGATCCCGCGGCAGATGTTTGAGGTCGCGATCCAAGCCGCGATCGGAAGCAAGGTCATCGCCCGCGAGACCGTCAAAGCCATGGGCAAAAACGTCATCGCCAAATGCTACGGCGGCGACATTTCGCGTAAACGCAAGCTGCTCGAAAAGCAAAAAGAAGGCAAAAAGCGGATGAAAAAAGTCGGCCGCGTCGAGATCCCGCAGGAAGCATTTCTCGCCATTCTCAAAGTCAACGAAGGCTAGCTCTCTCGGCTCTGATAGACACTATAGTCGATCTCGGCGAAGATGTTGTCGCGGTTTTCGATCTCCGTGAGCAGTTCATTATCGACCTCGCCTGAATCGAGCATCTTTGCCAGCATATCGAAACGATGAATATGCGACTGGAAGCGTCGGGTCGAATACTGCACCGTCGTGCCTTGGTAGATCTGGAATGCCCAGTCAGAGGATTGAGCGAGAAGGAGTTCGCGGGCCATCTGATCTAAGACCCTCGTCCAAAGTTCAACGTCCAAAGTCCAAGGTCCTTTGGCACGCTCTTGACTTTGGACATTGGACATTGGACTTTGGGCCGCGAACTTGTTCGCGTATTCGGTCATCCTGCGTTCGGCGTCGTGCTGATACGGGTACATCCACGAATTTCCTTCGTTTATCCAGACCTTGTAATAGCCGCTCTCGCCCCATGACGAGGCGGTCGGCTGCTGGACCTGAATGGGCAGGCCGGTGTCGAGAAAATCGCCGGGCGTGATGCACTGGATCTCGTCCTGGTCAAAGTGTATCTTCTTGAAAAAAAAGTCGATGAACTGCGGCCCCTCGTACCACCAATGTCCGTAAAGCTCTGCATCGTAAGGAGCATACGACGAGCGGTGGATGTCCCTCGAATGTTTCCCTCAGCTGCTTTGCCTGCTTGATGCGTTCACCGATGAAGTGCGACGCGTTCTCGGCTGCCTTGTCCCGGGCGAGCGCGGGATGTACGGTTCCTTGCGGTTCTGCGGCACGTCGCGGCCGGTGATGCGGTGATATTTCAGTCCTAAATGCCGCCGCTCGCCTCGATGAATGAAGATGCGGGCGGACGTATTCGTAATCGGCGTCCCAGCCGATGTCGCGGTAGAATTCGCGGTACAGAGCGTTGCCCGGATATCCGATCTCCGCCGACCAGACCTGCTGGCTCGTCTCGACGTCGCGGGCAAAAACGGCTGTGCCGTTTGGCGTGACGACCGGTGCGTGAACGCCGTATCGCGGCCGCGGGTCGCCGTAAAGTATCGCGTGGGTGTCGGAGATGAAATACTCGATACCAGCGTCCTTCAGTAACGTTTCGACGCCCGGCTCGTACGCGCATTCAGCGAGCCAGATGCCGCGAGGCTGGCGGCCAAAGTGCTTTTTGTAGTTCGTGACCGCGATCTCGATCTGGGCACGCCGCGATTCGTGAGTCGAGATCAGCGGCAAAAATCCGTGCGTCGCGCAGCAGGTGATGATCTCGACGACGCCCTCGTCCTGCAGCTCGCGGAATGCGTTGACGAGATTGCGTTTGTAGCGGTCGTTCCACAGGTTGAGCGATGCGGTCAGGTTCTCGACGTACATTTTTGCCACGTCGTGGAAATTCGCCGCCTCGTTTCGCGTGCGATGCTCCTCTTTGTGTGCTAGCTCGATCAGGTTCTCGAGGTGTCGCGTGTAGCGTTCCTGCAGCAGCGGATCGGCAAGCATCTCGCACAGCGGCGGCGAGACGTTCATCGCCAGACGCGGTTTTGCACCTGCCTCGTGCAATGACTGAAAGATAAAGATCAGCGGAAGATAGACCTCGGTCATGGCTTCGTAAAGCCAGTCTTCCTCGAGAAATTCGGGATATTCGGGATGCCGGACGAATGGCAGATGTGCGTGGAGGATGAGGCTGAAGTACCCGAGCGGCATTAGCTAAAACTATCAACTATTAACTAACAACTATCAACTGAATTCCCGTTAATAGTTGTTAGTTAGAAGTTGGTAGTTTAGGAACTAGCGAACGCTGTGCGAACTGACCGGATTGTATCGTACCGACGCTGCTTTACGCGGCTTGAGCGTCTTTGGGAAGTGCACGAGGCTGGCGCCGTAAACGGCTGACGAGAATTCCTCTTCGGTCCATTCGGCTTCGTCGATGTCGAAATACTCTTTGAGGGCGGACTGGGCTTTGGCCGCAGTCAGCTTCTCGATATTTGTTTGAAGTATCGCAAACAGCGCAGGGCCGACACGCCAGCGGAGTTCCTCAAGCGTAAACCCACTTGCGAGTGCGAGCATTGCGTAGCGAATGTCATCGGCAGCAATGCCGTCGAGAGCATACTCGCTGCTGCCGATAAATCGTGAGAATGCGATGTGCGAGGCGTTATCTGCGGTTACGGGGTCATCACCGGCAATCGCGACGTCGAACGCATCACGAGCAAATCCGGACACGTCGAGAACTTCGGCAAATTTCGTTGCAGACACCGTCCAACGGGCCTCGCTCGCCGGATGCGGGCTTGGGCTGCGTCGCGGCGTCGTGATCGTATTCGAATAGATGACGCGGAAATACGGCCGATTTACGGCGTAAAAGCCGATCTCCGCCTGATATTCGCCATCGGGCTCGACCGTAAACCACCAATTTCCCTCAGCCTCACAAGGATGGATCTCCTCGCTGTCGCGCTTGAGGTCGGTAAGTTTGAGGACGAGCGTGTAACTGCCGAGATCGTCACCGAAGATGCCTTTTAGCTGATGCCAGGGGTTGTCCTTGAGCGACCAGTAGAAATACAACTTGGTCGGCGACTGCATCAGCAGCCGCGCGCGGTTGTCTTGCTGCAATTCGGGAAGTGTTACGTCCGCCAGGGCCTTAAAAACAGGGGAAAGTTCGACCTCGGGTTCAGCATCGGCGAGTTCGGTCGTCACGTCAAGATCTGCTTTCTTGGGCTTCGCGGCCTTCTTGCGGGTTGCCTTTGGTTTCGATGGGACCGCTTCCGCCACAGCCGACGCTGAATCAGCCTTTTTTGTTGCGGGCTTACGTTTCTTGACCGGTGAACTCGTCTCAGCGATCTCGGCGAAGGCATCTGACGCGGGTACTGCGATGGCCGGTTTCGGCACCGTTCGCGCACGCGGTCTCTTAGCCTTTGCCGGCGTCGCGGCAGCGGTCTCGACGGCCTGCGGCTCGACAACCTCAGCGAACGGGTCGGTCACGATTGCTTTCGCAGTCTCAATTTTCTTGTTGGTAACTCTTTCTTTGGCCACTACTGTCCTCAAACGGCAAAAAAGCCGCAAACAAGTAGTATGCGGCTTTTCGTTGAAACTCTCAAGGTTGCCTGAGCCTAGGACGGCTTTGCCGGCGTGATAGAAGTGCCTTTTTGGTAAGTTTTGAGTCTTGCTATCCCCTTGCCGTATTCCGTCGACACCTCGCCCCGAACGGGAATCCGCCGGGCATCGTCGGTGAACCAGATCACCATTTTGCCCTTTTGTTCGATCAGCTTTCCGGGCCCAAAGATGTCAGGCTCGACGCGAAGGCAATTGACCTTGCCGAAGATGGTCGATTGAGTTTCGCGTTTTGTTACCGTGAACGGCACCTTATAGACCAGCCCCGAATCGCTCACCGACAGTTCCCCTCGCATACCGACCTCGAGAGGCATAAGGCGGGCGGCGTAGATCGCGGTAGTCATGTCCAGCACGTCGGGCGTGATCTCGGACGCGATGCGGCGAGGAGGCCGCGTCGGAGATTTTGGGTCGGTTTCGACATAAGTGACACGTTTGGCCGGATGGTCAAAGATGGCCTCACCGTCCCTGACCCGCTGCTTTTGAACATCGTATGTTGTTGTCTTGAGGACCCTGAAGTCCTCGACATCGACGAGCGTGTCGTATTTCTGAACGAAGCTGTAGCGAAAGAGCTTGACGAGCGTGCCTCTGGAGGTTGCCTCTCCCGTTATCAGGAGCCTTTTTGCGTCAGGCTGCTGGCCGGACGAGAACTTGATATCAGCGACTGTCCAACTGATCTTTAGCTTGCTGATCTTGCCCTCGTAGGTCATGATCTCATCCGCGAACATTTGCGCGGATCCGCGTCCTGTAGCGTCGGCAGTTTGGGCATTACACACCGATACCGCGACGGCGGTGACCAGAATCAAGAACAGCGATCTGAAGGTCGGATTTTTCACAAGATCAAAGAAAGAAAGCGCTTTTAGCGGCCAGGATCGCGATTATCCCGGCTGCGCCTAAGGCTGCGCGGTACTCGCGATACTGCAAGTATAGCCCAGAATCCCATTTTCCGTCGCCGCGTCGCCATGGCGTAGCCCGCGGCACGAGGATAGGAACGTGCGCGGCATACTCGTCATATTCGCTGTGGAACTGTTGCCGCATATCGTCGGCTTCGACGCTGAGGACGGGAATATAGATGCCCAGAAAGAGGGCCGCGCCAACGATCGGGAGCCACCAGACGCCCCCCGCTATGCTGAAACCAATGGCGAGAAAGAGGCTGCCAAGGTACAGCGGGTTACGCGTGTAAGCGTAAGGACCTGTCACCGCGAGCGTTGCCGCCTTACGGATGTGGCCCGACGCCCAGGCCCGGATCAGAAGTCCCACGGCGGCGACGATCGAGCCTGCCACAAGGCTCGTGACCGTCGGGATGGCAAAGATCAGGAGCACTGCGGCGAAGATGAAACCGAGAGGAACACGAATACTTTGAAGAGTGCGCTTATTCATGAAAGATAATATGAGACGTAAGGCATGTGATACGGACCGCCGTTATCACGCCTCAGATCTATTCTCCAATCGCCTCATCACGGCCGCAAACACGGTATCGACATCTGAATCCATGCAGATCCACTTGTCGCAGGTGCGCCGGTGGCAATCTGCGCGGCAATCGATGTCGTTGCGTTCGACACAGATGTCGTCGGGGTAAGGGCTGCCATTACGCCACCACTCCGTCGGGCCATAGAGTCCGACGATCGGCGTTTTGGCGGCGACGGCAAGATGCATAGGACCGGTATCACCCCCGATATAGATGCTCGCCAGCTTTGCTAACTCGTAAAAGCCTTTTAGGCTCACGCGTGCGTGAATGAGTTTTCCGGTGGTACTGCTCGCCGAGACTCGCGCCGCGAGTGCATCCTCGTCAGGGCCGGTAGTGAGGACCGGAACCGTGCCCAGCTCAAGCCACAGCCGGTCGGCCAGAGTCCCGAATTTCTCAGCATCCCATAACCGCGTCACCCAGCCGCCGCCGGGATTTAGTATCGCAAACTTGCCACCGGCTTGCCGCGCGAGTTCCACGGCCTCGTTCACATGCTCGCCGGAGGTCGCGATCGGAAACTCAAGATCCGGCCACGGCGACTCGATCCCCAACGCTCCTGCAGCCAGGGCGAGATTCTTGCCGATGACATGAGCGCTCTTGGGGACGGCGACGGTATCGGTCAAAAGGAATCGACTGGCAGGCTCGCGCAGGATATCCCGCGAAAAGCCCCAACGACGCGGTGCTCCCGATAGTCGGGCGACCATGCCCGATTTGAGCAGCCCCTGAAAGTCGACGGCCACGTCGTACTTATATTTCCTGACCGCTTTTAACTGCTGCGGATGCGTCGAGAAGTATCTCTTCGATGACCTTGCCGCCGCGAAGCGAGCGCGTGTCGATCTCGATCAGGTTATCGATCATCGGATTGCCCCGCAGTATCTCGGCCGCCCGTTCCTCAACGACCCAAGAGATCTCGGCATCCGGAAAGGCGCGCCGGATCGCCGCCAACGACGGCAGCGTGTGGACGATATCGCCTATCGAACTGAGTTTTACGATGAGCAGCCGCACTGCCTATATGTTAATTGCCCCACCGGTTTTTTCACACGCCTTGATACTTTTTTGAGCCAGTTTGCCTTCTTATCCCGCCTTGTGGGGCAAATCAGGGAGGTGTAGATCCGTCGGAAACGGACCTTTCGCACCTTTCAGGAGATTAAGGCGGTATGAATCACATTATCAAAATAGCATCCAAATAAATGGCATCGACTCGCGGCAATTGCACTGTTTGCAGCACTTACGACCTCAACCATGGCCGTTTCCGCTAGCAGCGTCCTCAATGCTTACATTTATTGAACGAACTGGAACGGCGGCCCGGAGGCCGCAAGAAGCTTCGCCCGGCCGGTTTGAAATTGCACCTGGCCGATATGAAATTGCGCACGGCCGATTTGAAATTGCGCTTCGCCGATATGAAATTGCGTTCGCAGATCTGAAATTGCGCTTGGCCGGGTTGAAATTGCGCAAGGCCAGTTTGAAATCGCGCCCAGGCGGTTTGAAAGTTGCAGAGAAAGTTATTTTGAGTTATTTTGGCGGGCAAAGGAGCAAGCTATGAAGAAGACATACGGTATCTCGACGAGAAGATTGGTTTTGACGATTATAATTGCTGCTTTCGGCACTGCGATGTTGGCGGGCCTCTGGGGGGCAAGCGAAGCGGGAGCCTTGCCCCAGTATTTCCCTCGATCGGCCGACGCCGCATCATCGTGGCCATCCGACGCGACGAACGTCAACGGAAAGATAGCCTTTCAGTCCGAAACCGGCCCCTCGTGGCACCTTTATTTGATGGACCCGGACGGCTCAAATCTTACGCAGCTCACGAGCGACCCTTCTTTTGCTGACGTTCAACCACGATGGTCCCCGGACGGAACTCGCATAGCGTTCCGCCGATCGGGCCCGATCTTTGTGATAGATGCTGATGGTACAAACCTGGTACAGCTTACGAATGGAATCGACGATCAATATCCGGCGTGGTCACCCGACGGCACAAAGATAGCCTTTAGCCGCGACGTGGGTAACGGTGTCCATGACATATTTGTGATGAACGCTGACGGCTCGAACCAGGTCAACCTGACAAATAATCCCGCACATCTCGATGCTGTTCCAGACTGGTCGCCCGATGGTTCAAAGATCTCATTTCAGACTCTTCGCGACGGCGTCAACAATTACGAGATCTACGTGATGAATGCAGATGGTTCGAACCCCGTGAACATTAGCAATAGCCCGGGATGGGATACTTTTGCAAGATGGTCCCCGGACGGCACAAAGTTCGCGTTCACCGGGAACAGGGATGTCGGTGGGAATATATTTGTTATGAATGCTGATGGAACTAATCGAACCCAACTTACAAACAACTCCTTAAATTTTCAGCCGGCGTGGGCGCCCGATGGCACCAAAATCGTCTTCTCTAGCTTTCGAGACGGTATTAGTGATAGTGAGATCTATGTAATGAACGCCGATGGATCGGGTCAGATCCGTATTACGGACAATGTTCCGAATGACAGTGCCCCGGATTGGCAGCGAATTATGGCCGGTCCCTCGCCGACCCCGACACCGTCACCCGCATGTCCCAGCTTCGAGCCGGTTACCAACTTCCCGGCCGGGGCTCCACCGACCGGGGTGGCCTTCGGGGATTTCAACTCCGACGGAAAACCTGATCTTGTAGCCTCCCATGTGGCGGGAGGCGGTTCGCTGCCCGGCGTCTCGCTAAGACTTGGCGACGGGCTTGGCGGATTTGGTCCCGAAACTACCCTAGACTCCAGTGGAAACTATGAGTCAGTTGCGGTCGGCGATTTCAATACGGATGGGAATCTGGATCTTGTCGCGGGTTTCACAGTCGGCGGCGGCGGGCCGCGTGTAAGATTCGGGGACGGGGCGGGAGGATTTGGATCGGGGACGACGTACCAATCCGGACACGGCCCATTCTCGATCGCGGTCACAGACGTCAATCTTGACACGAAACCCGATATTGTCACGGCAAATCCAGTTCAAGATTCTGTGGCTATATATCTAAACAATGGCAGCGGCGTCTTTACGGCTTCGCCTATCATCAGACCGGTGTCGGATGACCCCATTTCGATAACCGTCGGTGACTTCAATGGCGATGGC
This sequence comes from Blastocatellia bacterium, assembly GCA_963716755.1. Classification (GTDB taxonomy): domain Bacteria; phylum Acidobacteriota; class Blastocatellia; order Pyrinomonadales; family Pyrinomonadaceae; genus OLB17. The sequence goes on along the minus strand of CAVQUD010000004.1, from coordinate 475,593 downwards.
AACCCGGATTTCGCGACTGCTAACTCCGCTTCAGACAGCGTTTCCGTGCAGTTGGGAAACGGGACCGGAGGATTTGGCACCACGGTAAATCATGCCGTTGGCGACAATCCGCGCAGTATCGTTAAGGGAGACTTTAACGGCGATGGAAATCTTGACCTGGCAACCGCTAACCGATCTTCGAACAATATTTCGATATTGCTCGGGGCCGGCAATGGTGGTTTCGCACCAGCGGTGAATATTATTTTTGGGCTTCAGCCCCAAGCACTTGCGACAGGTGATCTCGATAGTGACGGCGATCTGGATCTTTCGGTCTCATTTGGGTTGATCCCGGGCCAGGTGGGCATTCTAAGGGGCAATGGTTCGGGCGGATTTCAACCGTCGGGTGTTTCAATACCGTCGGTTGGTGGTAACCCTGTCGCATTGGCTCTCGTCGACCTAAACCTGGATCTAAAACTCGATATCGCAACGGCAAATTTGAGCGGATCCAATATATCGATCCTCATTAACAATTGTACTTCGGCGACGACGCCGACACCGACTCCAACGATCACGCCGACACCGAGTCCATCGCCGACATGTGCTCCGGCGCCGAGCGGGCTGGTCGCTTGGTACAAGGCCGAGAACAACGCCAACGACAGTATCGGTTCAAGTCATGGAACTCTCGAAAACGGTGCCACGTTCTCACCGGGTCTCGTCGGGCAAGCGTTCAGTTTTGACGGTGTTGACGACCGCGTTGTCATTCCGCATAACGCTAATCAGCATCCGGGAACTGGCTTTACGGTCGACGCGTGGATCAAGCAGGACACTCTCGGACACGGACGGCCGATCGCGCAGAAGCGGACATCGGGAAATGTTGGGGGATACACATTTGAAACCGTCCATTCACCGTTCGGGCCTGATGGGTCAATGCATTTTGCCCTCATGATCGGCGGCACCTATCGCTTCGCAAATACGCCGGGCAATGTACTACAGACAGGTGTCTGGCAACACGTTGCTGCGACGTATGACGGGACGATGATGCGTATTTATGTTGATGGTGTGGAAGTGGCCTCCAGTGCGCAAATGGGGACGGTAGATATTTCCACGGAACCGGTCGTGGTGGGACGCAATGTCGTTTTTAACAATCCCTTCGACGGTAATATTGACGAACTTCAATTCTTTGATCGCGCGTTAACCGGAGCCGAGATCGCGTCGATCCACAGCGCCGGCTCAGGCGGCACGTGCGGCGGCAGCTGCCCGCCGGGCGGCTCGACATTCTCTGATGATTTCACGAATGGGCTTGATCCGGCAGCTTGGTCGGTGATCCACACGACACCGGGACTCTTCTCCGTCGATACGTCACAGGGAGACGTGCGCCTCGCTAAGACGGCGATGAATAGTCCGGGCGGCGTTCAGACTGTTGCGATACGGTTTGATCTCGGAGCGGTTGGGGGGCAGATCGCGGGCGATTTCTCAACCCAGATCGATTTCCGCGACGCTGTGATCGGCCCGGCCATCGACCAGATCGAGTTTCACACGCAATTCGCCGACAACTCCATCTTTTTCGATGTGTATGACAATTCTTGCGCTAATCCGAACGTCCACGTCTGGAATGGCGGCATTCAGGGATGCACGCCAACTGCCGCTACGGGCGGAACATTCAAGATAGCTCGCATCGGACCGATGCTGACCGGCTACTTTAACAACAATCCGATCTTCTCCCAGAGCAATTCATCACCGCTGACTCGGGTGGAGTTTACGCTCCAGCTACAGCCGGGCTCGAACGATATGACGTCGGTGACGTTCGATAATTTCTCGCTTACCGGCGGCTCGTGCGGATGCGCGATCATTTCGCCCGAGAACAAGATCAGCTGCTGGAAGGGCGAGGGCAATCCAAACGACAGCGTCGGAACGAACAACGGGACACTTGTGGGCGGGACGACGTATGTGCCGGGGAAGGTCGGGCAGGCGTTTAACCTGAACGGCACCAACGCCGGTGTAACCATTCCCAACAACACAAACCTCAATGTAAATCCGGGCGGATTCTCTGCCGAGTTTTGGATGAGATCGAACGGCCCTCAGGCAGGCCAGGTGTTGGTCATGGACAAATCGCACGGCTTTGTCGATTCGGCCGGATGGGCATTCCAGTCGAATCCGGCAGTAAACAGTCTCGCATTCTTCATGGGAGCCGGCGGCGGCGGGGCCTCCAACTTTATTGGTGTCGGGTCGAACGTGAATCCCTTTGACGGCAACTTCCATCACATTGCCGGGACATGGGATGGTAGTAACATTCGCCTCTACATCGACGGCGTCCTGCAAGGGACGACTGCGTTCGCATCGCCTGTAAACAACTCTCGCGCCGTGAATATCGGCTATGCCTGGGGAGGCGGCTCTAACCACCGCTGGTTCAACGGCATCGTTGATGAGGCCGCGATATACGGGCGTGCATTGACTCAGGTCGAGATCTTGGCCGCCGCGGGCCAATGTACATCATGCGGACAGACGCCAAGCGGACGCGAGGTCCTTTATTCAGCCGAGGGCAACGGCAACGACTCGCAAGGGCCGACGTTTGAAAACGGAACTCTCGAGAATGGCGCGGCATTTGGGCCCGGCAGGTTTGGTCAGGCATTTGTGCTTGACGGTGTGAACGACCGCGTACAACTCGGAAATCCGACGAACCTCCAACTCCAGGATTTCACCATCGATGCGTGGATCAAACGCGCCAGTACGACTGTTGTAACCAATAATCCAAGGCCCGGAGTAAATGCCGGGACGATCCTCGCCTATGGCAACAGCGGCTACGGACTCATCATTGATGAGGCGACGAGCCGGCTGCTGCTAACAAAGGTCGAGGTCAGCGGCGTACTAGCGCCGTCACTGCCCATTACCGACACCAACTTCCACCATGTTGCGGTGACGAAATCAGGCAATCAGGTGACCTTCTATGTCGATGGGGTGGCCAGCGGGCCGGTTACATACAATGAGACGTTTACGTTTGGGCAGAACGTCGCTATCGGTACCCGCGGCGATAGCGATGTGCAAAATGCATTCTTTGGCTCGATAGACGAGCTTGAAGTCTACGATCGAGCTCTCAGTGCGGCCGAGATCGCCGCCATTGTATGCGGGCCAACTCCTACACCGACGCCAACTCCAACTCCGACGCCAACGCCGACGGCAACGCCAACGCCGACACCAACGCCAACTCCAACGCCGACGCCAACACCAACACCGACTCCGACTCCGACTCCGACGCCAACGCCCACTCCGACGCCCACTCCGACGCCCATTCCGACTCCACCCCGACGCCGACGCCACTCCACACCGACACCATCGCCCACTCCGGAGCACCGTGTGCCATTTGATTATGACGGTGACGGGCGAGCGGATGTGTCGGTATTCAGGCCGTCGGAAACATTCTGGTACCTGCAGCAGTCAACAGACGGTTTTAAGGCGATGCAATGGGGCATTTCGACGGACTCGGATAACTCCCGCCGATTACGACGGCGACGGCAAGACGGACATCGCGGTCTACCGCCCGGCTGAGGGTATTTGGTACGTGCTCAAGAGCTCCGACGGAACATTCCTGATCTCGAAGTTCGGCTTGCCCGATGACCTGCCGGTACCGGCCGACTACGATGGCGACGGAATGGCGGACATTGCGGTGTTCCGGCCGGACGAAGGCATCTGGTGGATCGAGCTAAGCGGCTCAAACTTCGAAGTAATAGCTGTCGATTTCGGCCAGCCGGGCGACGTCCCCGCTGTGGCCGACTATGACGGTGACGGAACAGCAGACATCGGCATCTTCCGTCCGGCCGACGGCGTTTGGTATATGTCACAGTCGACTGAAGGGCCTGCACGGCGTCAAGTTCGGCCAGGACGGCGATCTGCCGGTTCAGGGCGACTACAACGGCGACGGCCGCGCTGATGTTGCGGTGTACAGGTCGTCGACCAGTTACTGGTACATCGACGATCCTGCGATCGACTACTACTTCTTCAAGTGGGGTCTTGCCGACGACATCCCGGTCCCGGCGGACTACGATGGCGACACCGTGATGGACATCTCGGTGTTCCGGCCCGACGGCGGAATATGGTTCATCCGGAACAGTACGACAGGTCGATTCACTATCACCGTTTCGGTAAGAATGGCGACACTCCGACACCGAATGCTGTATATACGCTAATGAAAAAGGGGCCTGTCGCAAGGCCCCTTTGTCGAAGATGTTGCGTACCTTTATTCGCTGTCGTCCGGGATGATCTGGATCGTTCACTGTAAACGAGCCCGAGTTGTCGTCGAGGTTGCCCTCGTTGATGCCGAGGAATAACGCTCCGTCGCGGGTCGCTGACGAACTCGCGTTCGGCCCCGACATAAATAAAGTCGTTGTTATCGTCACCGATCACGGCGACGAGAGCTCCCGTGGCGACGTTCTTGAGCAGTTTCTGTTCATCGGCGATCGATGGGACGCCTGGCCGGTGGTGACGACTTGCCGCGGCCCAGCGAAACCGTTCCGTCGCCGCTGATGCGAATGCGCTGGCCTTTCTTTACGACCCAGCCGGTGTTAGTCCAGCCATTTGCGGTGTTGTCGGCCAGTACTTTGACCCGCCATTCGATCGGCTTCATCTTTTGAGTAGATGAAGACGGCGTTGTTTTGATCGGGGTATTTGAGACTACTTTCACCGGCTCGGTCGGTTGCTGGTACGAAGCATTTTGATTGACCGGCGGAGAAGTGGTCGAGGCTGTCTGCGTATCGAATTGGATCGATTCGATCTCGGATGCGAGGAAGGTCAGTTCACGCCGACGCGAACCCTCACCCATCGCGACGATAAACTTGCCGCTGCCAAAGCTGACGATCTTGCCCTTGATGATACTTCCGTCCTTGAGCCTGATCGTATCCGCAAACGCGATCACCGACATTGCAAGGACCAAAATTGTTGCGGCAGCAGACCTGCATGCCCTACTGGAAAACGACATATTTCCTCCACGCTGGCCGGGAACCAAACCCGTCCCGGCAAAAACGAATCGCCTCGGGCACAAACCACGGCCTGAGGATGGATGTTAGATGTATCGGTTGAGTTGCAAACTTGCTGTGAAGGGCAAATTCACCTGCGATGATACACAATCGCTGTCGGGATGTAAACGGATTTCTATGCTGAGTGGTTGTCTTAATTTCGCTTTATTCGTGGATTCGTGGCTGATCTCTCCCGGCCACGAATGCACGGATCAAGACATTTTCTAAAACTGTATGAATATTTCGCGTGGTGGTCGCCGAAAAACCCCCATTGGTCGCGTATTTACCCCTGATTGGTATACATAAAACCCGCGAGTGGTGGAGTGTTTACTATTCGGGTTTTTCGCCGGTTGTACGTATAACCGCCGCCCAAGAGCCCGTAAAGCCCAACAATTCCAACTATCTCCCAAAACCACCGCTACACCGCTGTGAACGCCAGAACTCTTGTGATCCTCAACTCTGCCGTCACCGCTGACACATCTGCCTGCCGTATCCACGCCGATATTGCCAATACCCGACCGGCGCGAGTGTCGGCGGGAGTATCACCCAAGCACGGTGTCATTCCGCAGCGCTGAGCGCGTTCCGGGCAGACCTTTGGTCCGATGCCAGCCGATCAGTCTGACGCCGAGTACGAACAGGAAGATCGCAACCGCGGGCGAGAGTGTAAGAAAAGGCGAATCGCGCAGCTGCGTGAGGTCGCCCGCGACCGCGAGCATGTTGCCAAGCGTGGGTTCGGGCTCCTGCAGGCCGACACCGAGAAAGGAGAGGGCCACCTCGGCGAGCAGAAACGCGGGCAAGATCAGCGTAGCCTGAATGACAAGCGGTGAAGCTATATTGGGCAGCACGTGCCGCCATACGATGCCCGCTTCGCTTGCGCCGATCGATCGGGCCGCAACGATAAACTCTCGCTCCTTGACCGATACGACCAGGCCGCGGGTCAGCCGGGCCATCTCAGCCCAGCCCGTGAGGGCAAAGATCCCGACCAGCAGCGTCCCCGCAGTGAACGGTGGCAGCTCGAGCGGGAATGCCGCACGTGCAGCGAGTATCAATATCAGCGTCGGCAGCGAGATCATAGTGTCGGCGACGGCCATGATCGCACCGTCAATCGAGCGGTGCGAATAGCCGCTGACCGATCCGATAATGATGCCGAGCAGGCAAGCCAGTAACATTCCCAACGGGCTGACGATCAACGAGAATCTGATCGCATAAACGAGACGGGAAAACCGGTCGCGGCCAAGCTGGTCGGTTCCGAGCAGCCGAATCCGTGGGCTGTCGTCGCCCGTGATACCGAAGAGGTGTAGGTTCGTGTCCGTAAGCCCGAGCAGCGAATAAGTGCTGCCGCGGACAAGGAGCTCGACGGGAAAGGGCCGTGATGGGTCCTCTTCATACCGCATTTCACGGGCGTCTACGAGGCGGCGGGAGTAGATGAACGGTCGCAGGTGAAACGTGCCCTCGGCGGCAACGAACCGCAGCGTCGTGGGTGGTGCGGACGGTTCCTGCCGCGTCTGCTCGCGATAGTCGTACGGTGCCAAAAAGCCCGCGAAAAGGGCTGCAAACGCAAAGATACAGATGATCGCAACGCCAGCCGCCAGGGCTTTGCTGCGTTTGGGTCGCTTCGGCTTGGCGGGAGCAGTGATCATTTTTCTCGCTGCGGTCGCAGCCGTGGGTCGTTTACCATCTGCAGAACCTCGGCGACCGTGTTCCCGACCCAAACTGCCGCACTTGCCACAAGGACGATGCCCATTACAAGCGGCACGTCGCGGCCTCGAACAGCCGAGACCATTAACGCTCCCATTCCGGGCCATCCCAGCACCGTTTCGACGATCACGGACCCGCCGAGAAGAGCGCCAAGCGAGAGGCCAAATAGAGCAAGAAATGGATCGATCGCCACACGCATGGCGTGCCGGGTGATCACGCGCCATTCGCTAAGACCTTTTGCACGTGCAAGGCGGACGAAATCTTCCCGCATCGCCTCATTTAGGCCGTCGTGCAGTTGTGCGAGAAAAAGCGAAATGAGCGGTACGACAACACGATCGAACCCGCGACCAAGGAGGAAACCACTCAGTTCGCCTGCAGCAGGGGCGGCGATCGAAAACCGAAGCGAGATAACCGAGAGCTATCAGCGCAAGCACCATTCGCGGCGTCGATGCGGTTATTAGAATGAGGACATCTATCGTCCATTCGAGCGCGCGACTTCGATAGCGCGCGGACGCGACCGCCAGCGTGAATGAGACCAGAACGGCGATGGCCAAGGCCGAAACGCCCATGAACAGGGTGTTTTTGAAGCGGGACCAAACTAATGAGCTAACGGGAGTTCTAAACGAGAACGACTCGCCAAACTCACCGCGTATGGCTTCGCCGAGCCACGAGCCATACCGTACAAGGAACGGCCGGTCGAGCCCGTAAACGCGTCGCAGATTCTCGATCGTCTTTTCCGAGATCTGCGGATTCTCCCTCAGAGCAGAAAGCCGCGTCACCGCCTGCCGCCGACAACAGCGTAAATGTTATGACCGACACGGCGAGGATCATCAGCACGCCGTGGAGCAGTTTCTTTATGACAAATTGAAGCATTGGCCGCCGGATCAGGGCCACAGACATTTTTTACTATTGACCGCCGATTTGCAAAATGCAGTGTGTTACGTGGGAGGGACGCGTATCGCACTCTAAGATCGCAAGCCGACTTTTCGGACAAGTTCGGCGAAGCGCGGCTCAGACCGAAGGCCGTCGTAATTCGGTTCGATCAATAAGTACTGTATCTGCGAATCTCGTTCGGCAAATGCACGCTCAAGCGATGCGAGGGCTTTGTCGCGTTGGCCTAGCGCGGTGTAGAGGATAGCCAATTCAGCGGGAGAGACGTATTTCTTGCCGGTTTCGAGGCTTTGGAGTATGGCTCTGGCTTCGGCCACTTTGCCTGTTTTGGCCAGCGAAACGCCGATATAGCAATCTAGGCCGGTGAATTCTCCGCTCAACCGCTGCATTTCCTTGTAATCGGCGAGAGCTTCATTGTGACGGCCCAGTGCGGCATAGGTGAAGCCGCGGCCATAGTACGCGGGCCCATTATCGGGCCTAAGTTCGACACCGGTGTTGTACTGCTCGAAGGCAAGGTCATACTGGCGGGCAAAGTAATAGATATAGCCCATGTCGAGATTGATGTTTCCCCTGAGCGGATCTAGTTCGCGCGAGCGTTTGGCCGCGCGGACAGCTTCGTCGGCTCTGCCTTGCGTGATCAGAAAAAAGGAATAGGAGAAGTGTACCGCGGCAAGGTTTGGATTCAATTCGGCGGCCCGTTTAAATTCAAGATCGGCACCGGCCCAGTCATAGGTCGCCTTTTTGATGCCCGCCATTGCGAGATGTACCTCGGGGTTGGAATCGTCGAGTTGCAGAGCCCGGGTGGCGGCCGCCTCGGCCTTTGCCACCATCTCGTTCTGATCGTCAAATCCGTTGCCGCCAAGATAAAGATAGGTGCGGGCCAAGGCCGCGAGAGCCTCTGCATAGTCCGGGTCGACAGCGAGAGCCTGCCGGTAAAAGTCTATGGCCTTATTCGCGGCGTCCTCAGAACCTATCGATCTGTAGAAACTGCCCTTTAGGAACAATTCATATGCGAGGGTCAATGTCAGGGCTGCTTTCGAGCTTCGCGTGTTCGGCCGTCGACAACCGCAGCCCGAGTTTGTCGACGATCTGCCGCAGGATCTCGTCCTGCACTTCCTGTACATTCGTCGGGCCGCGATCAAATCTACCGCCCCATACTTGCGTGTTGTCCCGAACATCTATCAGTTCTGCACTTACCTGCAAACGGCCATCTCTTTGCAAAACGCGACCTGTGAGAACCGCCTCAACACCTAACTCCCGAGCGACCTGTTGAAGATCCGGCTTTTGACCTTTGTATTTGAAGGATGAATCGCGTGCGATCACCTTTATGCCCGACAATTGAGAAAGCTCATTGATAAGGGCTTCGCTGACACCATCTGAGAGGTATTCGGTCTTTACGTCTTCGCTTACGTTATCAAATGGCAAAACGGCGATCGAACTGACAGGCTTTGAACCGGCAGCTACGTAAAAATAGCCCCCGATCGACAGGATCGCGACCAAAATACCAGCTGCGGCAAATCCGAGTACTTTATGCTTCTTGACTTCCTCGACGACATATTCCGCACTCGATACGGAAACGCCGGGTTGGGTCCCTTTTGCATTTGAGGCCCCGCGTGACTCGATCTCAAAGTCCGCACCAACAGTCAGTCCTTTGATATCGACAAGCAGTTCATCTGCGTTCTGATAGCGCCGAGCCGGATCTTTGGCGAGCATTTTGGAGATCACTGCTTTGATAGCCGACGGGACTTTCTCGACCGATAATTCCGCCTGATCATCCAATATCGACGCCATCACCTCGCCAGGGGTATTACCCTTGAAGGGCTTCTCGCCGGTGAACATCTCGAACATCACCACGCCGAGACTCCAAATGTCGCTTCGGGCGTCGACCGGCTTGCCGGCCGCCTGTTCGGGCGACATATACGCAAGCGTTCCCATTACAAGCCCCGGGGTCGACAATTGAGGATCCTTTTGACTCGCCCGCCATGCACCTTCGGTCTCGACCTTGGCGTTCCCGCGATCTTTGCGAGGCCAAAATCTACGACTTTGACCAGCTTATCTTCGCGGAGCATTATGTTTTCGGGCTTTATGTCGCGATGAAATATTCCGGCAGCATGTGCCGCGACGAGGGCTGAGGCAACCTGTGACGCAATGTCCAGTGATCCTCGGTATGAGAGTCCGCCCTCGTCCATTATTGTCCGAAGGTTCTTACCGTCGATGAACTCGGTCGTAATGAATGGAGTTTCTTTTGTTTTGCCGACCTCGTAAACGGTGATTATATTCGGATGATTCAGCGAGGATGCTGTCTTTGCTTCCCGCAAAAAACGCTTCAGTCCTACGGCGTCCTGAGCAAATTGCGCGCTGATAAATTTGATCGCAACATTGCGTTCGAGCACCGTGTCCGTCGCCAGGAAAACATCGCCCATGCCGCCGGTGCCGATCTGTGAGACGATCTTGTAATGCTTGATCTTTTTGCCGATGATATTCGGCCGACTATTTTCCCGTACCAGTTCTGCGGCGACATCAAGGGGCGGAATATCGATCAAACTTAGCGGCATATCGTTAAATGACAGCAGCGACTCGACCTCACGCCGCAGTTCGTCGTCATCGCCGCAGGAACTCGTTAGTAAAGACGGCCACTCGTCCTCAGCAACCTCTAGTGCAGCGTGATAGATATCCTCAACTTGTGCGAGTCTTTTGGCGTTCATATCAGGCCGACAATTCACGCAATAACCATGTCCGCGCGAATTGCCAATCTCGAATAACGGTCTTTGTGGTCACCTTTAGGACCTCAGCCATTTCCTCGTTGCTGAGGCCGCCGAAGTATTTCATTTCGACAACTCGGCCCTTTCGCTCGTCGAGGTGAGAAAGCCTGGTCAGAGCCTCATCAAGTTCGATGAGCCCGGCGTTACGCTCGGCTGAGACTATCATCGCTTCGTCCAGATCGACCTTTTGCCCGCCGGAACGCTTTCTCGATGCCCGGCTTCGAGCGTGATCCACCAGGATGTGCCGCATCGCTTGGGCCGCGACGCCAAAGAAATGTGCACGGTTCGCCCATTGCTGTTCGTCTTGGCCGGCGAGTTTGACGTACATTTCATGGATCAAGGCCGTCGGCTGCAGGGTGTGCCCGCTCGGCTGACTCTGCATATATTGCCGTGCCATGCGGTGCAATTCGGAATAAACGAGCGGCATCAGTTGTTCGAGAGCCAATTCATCGCCGCCACTCCAATCATTAAGAAGTTGGGTGATCTCGCTAGTAGATCTAACACTCATCGTCAATTACGGGAACGTTCGGATTATATATCAGTTTCTTTGGCTAACGCAGACAATTAGCCGCTATGATTCGCATTCTGCCGTTCGGGTTATCTGCATTTTGGCTCTGGCCAAATTAGATCCTTGACGGAAATGTCTCTTTTCGTCACTCGTTCTCGTTTGTATAAGTGAATAGAGAAATTATCAAATTCGCGATCAACGAGCGTTTTGAGCCTCGAAGGAGCAACATGAAAAAACCAATAATTCAGATCAATATCCGTAATTTCATCGTCGTAGCGGCGGCTTCTGCCATTTTAATATGTTTGGGCCCGATTGCGACCCAAGCTCAGGCGACCACTTGCCTTACCGCTCAGGCAATAGTGGCTCAAAAAGATACGATCGCTCAGGCTGAAGTCCTCAAGCAGCGCGACTGCTGGGTCGAAAAGCTAAAGAAGAAAACAAAGAATATGGTCGGAGTGTTTCTTGTGGGGGCCGAACTGCCCGAACCACTGACCGATGAGGGGTGGTGGTTTCGAAATATCGATTTCACCAATGCCAACCTCACCAACGCCGAGCTTTCCGGCGTGGACATGTATGGCCTCAACTTTACGGGCGCTGTAATGATATCGACGAGATTGGGTGGCGCCGATCTTCGGACCGCCACATTTAAGGGAACGGATCTGAGATTGGCAAGCCTCAGTGGGGCTAAGGTGTACGGGGCTGACTTCACAAATGCGGATCTGCGGGGATCTGACCTGGAAGACTGCGGATTTGCGACTTACGAAGAACGGTTTGCTGAGATGAGGAGCAAGATTTCGGAAGAAAAATGGAAGCGAATCCCGGGGCAGGCTATAACCAGTATGAAAAAGGGCGCCGATAGCTATTCCGAGATCGGTGCATCGGTCGTGTTGACGGGGGCAAAGATCAACTTTACCCCGATAGACATACCCGGCAGTACCGACAAGATCCGAGCGACCCGCGGCACGACCGCCGCTTACTGGCGATCACGCGGCGGAGTGGTGGTCAACTAGATAGACAAGTCGGTCGATATTAAGACGAGGGAGAATTAAATGCTTGAACGAAAACATAACGAACGGTCCACCTTTCGCGGCCTTTTTCTGGTCCTGATGCTGACAGTAGGAGTCGCATTCTTGTCGCAAACCACTTACTCGCAGGCTACGATCTGTCCGGCCGAACAGCTGAAATTGGCCGGTAAGGCTGAGAAAGCGAAATGGAACGCGATTAAGGACAGTCGAAATGAGAAGGACTATCAGGCGTACCTAACGCAATTCCCAAAAGGCCGCTGTGCCGAGACCGCTCGTCAGCAGATCGCCTCATTAAAGGCACCTGTCCCGACGAAACCGCCTGTAACGACAACCACACCGGTACCGACAAGCGCCCCGGTCGGAAATGTGTCGTTGAGCCAGGAATCAGTGTTCAATGAGAAAGAGTCAGTAATGGCGGTACGTTTCAGCCCCGTTATGAATATGATGGCCAGCGGCGGTTGGAATAATTCTCTAAAGCACTGGAGGGGCACGGACAACGAGCAGATGTATGCCGCAAATGCGAGTGTAAGCGGCAATTTGATCTTTGACCTTGCATTTAGTCCCGACGGAAAAAGCATCGTAACGGGCAGCCGCCCCGACTATTCGAAACCGGCGCCATCGGTTCGCGTATGGAACGCCGCCGACGGAACTGCAGGTGTAGCGCTGAAAAATGTACCGTCTGAACTATGTGGATCGGTCGCATATAGCCGCGACGGAGCACGCGTCGCGGCCGGCTGTTTCAATCAAGATACCGCCGCCAGATCAGTACGTATTTGGGACGCAAAGACCGGTGCCGAAATAAAGGTCATCAAGGATGTGAACGGCCCGGTTGTTTTCAGCAAAGACGGCAGCCGCGTAACCGGCAGTCATGGCTACACGCTGATGCTCAAGATCTTCGAGGTTTCGACGGGAAATGAGGTGGTCTCGATAAACGGACAGAGCTTTAATGGGTTTAACAGCGTTGCCATGAGTCCTGACGGCAAACATCTGGTTTCAGGCAATTCTAACGGATCGATAACGATCTGGGACGCAAATACAGGCAAGGAAATTACCGCGATCAAAGGCCACACGAAAATGGTCAATTCCGTTTCTTATAGTCCGGACGGCCAGATCATCGCCAGTTGCAGCGAGGATGGTTCGATCTCGATCTGGAATGCAGCGACAGGTGCGGAATTATGGACGATCAAAGGTACAAAACCGCTCACGTCCCTTTCGTTCAATTCCGATGGTTCAAAGCTCGTAGTCGGCGGTGCAGAAGGGATTCGCGTATTACGCGTTCAACGCTGATTGGTAAATATATGAAAAGCATCGATCTTGTATTGAAACTATTTGTCGTCGCCATAGTCTTTTCCTTTGGTGTCCAGGCTGAATGCCCAAAAGCCGTCAAAGACGCCGACAAAAACCGGCACCGGCAAGGCGAAAGGGGCCGTCTTTGACAATGCGAATCTTAAGGGAGCGGACCTTCGCGGAGCTAAGATGCAGGCAGCCTCTTTTCGGGCAACGGACCTTACCGGTGCAAAGCTGGACGGAGCGATCCTCACCGATGCCAAGATATACAAGTCCAACACGATTGGGGTGAGTTTTGATGACTGGAAAGTCCGCGGTGCGGCCGTTTCTCAATGGTAGCCGCACACTGGCCCCTTAAAGGTCAAAAATGGAGCGTGGCAAATGATCAAAATATCAAACGGGGCAAGGTTGACGCGGGTACTTGGGCTGATCGTGGCCGTCATAATAGGAAACGCTATCTTTGTGACTTCTATTTCCGGCCAGTCCGAAAGGCGGAAGAGGAGGCGCGGTTCAAGGTCGATTTTGAAGCCAGAACCGGAGGTACTGCGTTGACGGGAGCTAAAGCTTCCAGCACTACAAAAGGCATAGATCTTGAGCGCTGGAAGGCTCGCGGCGGTATCGTCGTAGACTGATCGCCGTTGATCAAATCATTAATGAGAGTTTTAAGGAGATGTTAGTTATGAAAACGAGATCGGCCAGGCTTTTTCTAGCCGCGGCTTTTATCACATTGTTGGCCGTAATTGCCGCGGTTGGTCAGGGCGGCTCGGAGTATTTGATCACCAACGAAGCGGTTGGCGCCGTTCGTCTCGGGATGACGATCAACGAGGCTAAACGGGCACTCGATGATGCTGAGTTCAATATGCAGGGCGAAGATGGCCAGGTCAAGGTCTTCCGCAAGGGAAAGCTCACCATGATAGCGTCGGTCGTGATGAACGATGCAAATGAGATCACGAGCAGCTCAAAGATCATCTCCATCAAGGTCATCGATCCCCGCTACAAGACCGCCGCCGGCGTTTTTCCCGGAATGACGATCGTCGCTGCCGAGAAAGTAATGGGAAAGATCGGCCGGATGACTCTGGCATACGGCGAGACGGAATACGCCGACTTTACCAAACAACCGGCGGGGCTCAGATTTGAATTTAAGGGCACAAATTCGCGCAAAGCCGGCATCTACGACATTACCTACCCCGATCCACGCGAGCAGTTCGCAACCAAATTTACGGCCGGTGCTTACATTTATTGTATTGATGTGGCCCGGTACGGCTCAGATGAGGAGCCCGCCGCACCTGCGAACTACTCGATCACAAAAACGTCCGCTGGCGACATTCGCCTCGGAACGACCATTGCAGAAGCCCGCTCCGCGATGAAGGGAATGACATTCGAACGCACAAGCGACGGCGAGGGCGTGGCATTGGTCTCCGTCAAACAGGGCGACGTCCAGTTGATGACGCTCTTTGCTGACGAATACGAACCGCAGAGACCCATCGACGAAACTGCCCGCATAATAAATATCGAGGTCTGGGATCAGCGATTCAAGACCGCTGCCGGCATTCACCCCAATATGAAGCTCGTTGACGTCGAGAAGATCCTCGGCAAGGTCACAAAGATCATCACAAGCGAGATCGAGGCACGCGAATATGCCGATTTTACCGCTAAGAGCGATGGATTTATATACAGGCTAATGGGGCCGGATTCCAACGCGGGCATCTACGCTGAAGGCAAACGGGAAACCACTCGATACGTCGCAAATGCCTATATCTACACCATTTCTATAGCTCAGGAACGCTCGCCGGATGCGGTGGAATGATTCGGGGAGGTCGTATCAACATTATGAAAATATTTACACTAGCGACCGTAGTCTCATTCGCCTTCTTCGGATTAACTGCCTGCGGCGGTTCGTCAACCGAAACGGAAAATCTTAAAAAAGAACTCGAGACGCTAAAAAAAGAAAAAGAGAACCAAAACGTCAACAAACAAAAAGACGATATCCAGAAACAGGCGGATCAGCTTACCAATCAAAAGCAAAAGCTAGAAGGCGATAAGAAAAAGGTCGAGGACAACGCGACCGGAGCCCTCGGCAAGATAAATCGCGGGATGCCCTATGACGACGCCCGATCCATCATTATGAAAGGCGGCTGGCAGCAGGTGCGTTCGTATACAGAATCGATCAATTCGGTAACCGACGGGATAAAAGATAAGTACTTTGAAGTCGTCCTCTGCGAACCTGTACCGGACATGCCGTGCAGTTTTAAGTTCAAAGGCCCAAATAACAAGACTCTGGTGGTAAATACGACGGGCGAGATGGATCGCACTGTGGCAAGTTGGGTGGTCAAGTAGGCTTACCTATTTCGATAAAACAGGAGATTCTAAATATGAAAAAGATGTCGTTGATGATCACCGTGATCTTTGTATTGATGTTGGCGATGATCGCCGGACTAACCGGTTGCGGCGGCAACACGTCGTCTTCACAGGAAACGGATAAGTTAAAAAAAGAGATCGAAGACTTAAAGAAGAAAACCGAAGATGAAAAACTTGCCAAACAAAAAGAGGATCTGACCAAGCAGCAGGAAGATCTCAAAAAAGAACAGCAGAAGCTGGCAACGGACAAAAAGAACAGGGCTCAACCTGTCAAGGCCGGGCCGGTCTTTGTTCAGGGTGAACTCGTCAATATCAGCATCAAGAGTAGCTTCCTGAAATTGCGCGCCGCCGCCAATGAAACGAGCGAGGTTCTCGCCGAGGGCTTCAATGGCGACGAAGTCGAGATCGTCGCTTACGATAAGACCTGGTGCAAGGTCTTGTTCAAGGGAAAAGAAGGTTTTATGGCGACCAAATTTCTTGCCAAGCATCGGGACTGATCAACTGGAATGAAGAGAATAAAAAACAACTTCGCCTTAATTGCCATTCTCACGTTCGCCATTCTCGGTGCGGTCGGTTCAGCTTCGGCACAGGCTGACCGTACCCCTAAAAAACGACTTACCAGCCCCGCGGCAGTCAGTGGTTATATCGGCGGCGAGGCCCACGATAGCTATGTCATTCGCGCGCGAAAAGGCCGCACGCTGACCGTCAAGATCTCATGGCGTCGCCGCGGTAATAACCGTGCCGAATTCTCCGTTAGCCGATCGGCAAATTTTTACACGGGCAGTGTCGTGAATTTCGGCGTTGCGTCGAACCGCGGCAAACATTGGCGCGGCACTATCCCCAGGACCAGCGATTATTACATCTACGTAGTCGCCCACCCGACCGCCAAATACACGCTAAAGATCAAAGTTGAATAAACTGAAGAAAAGGTCGATTTCGCGATTCACGGACAAGCGTCTTTGTACCTATTGCTAATTCAATAAGTTACGAGCTTTCATATGAATGCCCGTAACTTATTGAAAATACTGGAGCCGGTGATAGGACTTGAACCTACGACCTGATGATTACAAATCAACTGCTCTACCAACTGAGCTACACCGGCCTGTTTAGGTGGGCTTTGGGGGCCGACCGCAAACGTTGATACTAGCAAATCGCCGTTTCGGGGCGCAAACGAGCGCTTTGCCGCGGCCCGAGACAGGGAAAACATTGTAAAAACTTGTTGACCACGCACCTTGAGAAGCCTTACAATAACGTTGGCCCACTGGGGTTTCTACCTGTCCGATGCCGCGGCCTGATCGGGCCATTCGTGCGGCGAGACACAACCGAAAGGAGATAATCGTGAGTTTTCAAAGAACAATACCCGTCCGGTCTATCCTACTGACCTTCTTGACGTTAACGTTTGCGGTCGCGGCGATCGCACAGAATCCGACGCTGGTCATTGATAAGCCAAAAGCAAAAATGGCGACTGCGACCGGGAACAATCTTTATTGCGCGGGCTTTATCCAGACGAGCCGCTATCAGCACCGTAAACCGCATAGTCGGTGCCCAAGACGAGGCCGACGGCTATTTCTCGGCCGAACACGATTTCATCTATATCAATATGGGCCGTGACAAGGGCGTCAGCGTCGGCGACATGTTTGCGGTCGTTCGTCCGCGCGGCTCAGTCAAGAGTGCATGGACCAACAAGAGCAACATCGGCTATTTGGTGCAGGAACTCGGCGCGGTCGAGGTCGTCGATGTAAAAGACACCGTCTCTGTCGCCCGCGTAAAGGCGTCATGCGATAACTTCCTGCTTGGCGACCTCATCCAGCTTATCGAGAAACGGGACAGCCCATTGCACGATCCGCTGCCGGTGCTTAACGTCTTTGGCGATCCGTCGGGTAAGGCCATGGGCCGCATCCTGATGTCGCGGGACGGAGCCGAAATGCTGTCGCGCGATTTCATCGTCTATGTCGATCTCGGGGCGGAAGACAACGTTCGCGTTGGGGACAAATTGACGATCTTTCGGCCGCTTCATGACGGTAACCTGATGACGCGTCCGTTGAAGGAATACGCCACAGGGCGCGATTACGGTTTTCAGAGCGATGAGTATAAGGGCGGTAAATTCTCGAATCAGTCATCGCGCAAGACTGGCGAGAAGGCAGATGGCAGCCACATGACCACCCGTGAAGCCAAAAACGGACGTCCGGCACTGCGCAAGGTAGTCGGGGAAGCCGTGGTATTAAATGTCAAAGAGCGAACGGCTACCGTCGTGATCACACGCACGGGCCAGGAAATTCACACAGGCGACTGGGTCGAGATACAGTAGCCAAAACCTAACCAAGCCAAAGGAAATGTCACTGCTGCGACAGTGACATTTCTTTTTTTATCTGAACGACGAACGACCGCACAGCCGTGGCCTCGACCGTGTCGGGAAATATCCGCAGGAATTCCTCGTATGTCGCGATCGCGTCGATCCAACGCTTTTGCCGCTCGTAGATCAGGCCAAGAAGCTGATAAATGACCACGGCATCCGGAGCGCCTGAGAGCTGCTTTAGTGATGCTTTCAGGTTCTTCGCGGCCTCGGTAAAGGCCTTGTTTTCCTTCTCAAAATCACCCGCGCTACCGTATGCCTCAGCCTTCTCCTTATGCAGCAGGCCGAGGCCGGCATAGGCTTCAGGTTGGAAGCCGCGGCCCTCGGTGATCGCGCGTTTGAATGCTGCTACAGCCTTGTCTTCGTCTCCGCCATCCCTATGAATGCGGCCGAGCACGGCTAACGCCTCGGCATAGGCGGGCCGAAGCTTGCGGGCCTGCGCGATCGCGGCTTCCGCGTCCTCAAGTTCACCCATCTCACCGAGCGTCCGGGCAAGGGCGACATATGCCTCTGGATAAGCCGGTCTTAACCCGACGGCCTTGCGATATGCCGCAACCGCTTTTTCGCGATCAACGAGCGTCAGGCGTTCGGCCTCCTGGAATGCGAGTTCGGCCTCGTCGGTCGTTTTGACGAGAACGACCCTAATGTTGCCCTTGTGCGCGGCCGTCAGCGGCTGGGTCTTCTCCTTCAATCCGTCCGCACGCACTCGCAACGTATGCGCGCCGGCCGAGACCGTCTTTATCGCGAGTTTGCCTGAGGCGTCGGTCTTGCCAAACCGCACACCGTCGATCCACACGACGGCGTTTGGTTCGGTCGTGATGTTTATCGAGCGAAACTGCGTCGGCTGGGCCTGTGCTGCGACGGCGGCGGCGAGCAGGAGCCCGACCATTGTCATATTGCGTAACATGCCTTTTTTGACGATTGCGGCCATAAATGCGTTGTGCGCTGATCACCCTATCCGCGAAAAATCGTCCTTTACGTCTTCCGGGTCGGGTTCGTCCGGCACACCGTCGCGGTCGCGGTCCTCGGCGAATAGGACCTTGATAAACGGCGGTGCGATCAGCGTCGTGGCGACAGCCATAAAAAGCACCGACGCGAAAAAGGTTTGCCCGATAACGCCCAGCCCAAGACCGATCTGCGCCACGACGATGCCGACCTCGCCGCGGGGCACCATTCCGATGCCGACCTGTGCCATTTTGCGGCGTTTCAGGCCCCACGCGCCGAGCCCGCATCCGATAAATTTAGTCGCGACCGCCAGCAAAGTAAGTACGACCGCAAACACTATTACCGATCTATCGCCAAACACTGTCAGGTTGAGCTGCATGCCGATGTTGACCAGGAAGAACGGCACGAGAAACTCCGTGACACCGCTCGTCAACTGGTGCATTCTGCGATTTTCCTCGGTCGCCTCGGCGAGGGCCATACCGGCAAGGAACGCGCCGATAATCGCGGCGACGCCGACGTAGATCGACGCGACCGACAGCCCGAGACACAGGATCAGGCCGAGCGTAAAGAACGGCTTGCCGAGCCTCAACCGCTCAACGAACGGTGCGAGCCGGTTGATCACCCGCGAGCCGACCAAGGCCACGAATGCCGTGAACAGCACCGCCGCGGCGGCTGTTTTGGCGAGTCCGGCGTAGCTGACGCTGCCCTGGCTGACGGCTGCGACGAGCGACAGAATGATCAGGCCGAGTATGTCGTCGATCACGGCCGCGCCGAGAATTATCCTCGCCGTCGGCGTGTCGAGCAGTCCCATCGACCCGAGCACGCGTGCCGTGATGCCGACCGACGTCGCTACGAGGGCTGCCCCGATGAACATGGACTCAACAAACGAGCCGCCCCACGCAACGGCTATGAAGTAGCCCGCGACAAAAGGCAGGATGACGCCGAATACGCCGACGATCGTCGCCCGCGGCCCGACGTTAAAGATCGACTGCGGCTTTGTCTCCAGCCCGACCTGAAAGAGCAGGAAGATCACGCCGATCTCGGCGAGCACGGTGATCACATCGGCCGGCGCGACCCATCCGAGGAGCGAGGGGCCGATGATCACTCCGGCGAGGATCTCACCGACGACGGCCGGCTGCCGGAGGCGCTCAAAAACCTCGGCCATCAGCTTGGCCGCGGCGAGCATGATAAAAAGGCTGACCAGAATGCCGGCGTTATCGACGCTTGCCGCGATGACTATCGGTATCTCCATTACGCTATACTCACCATTTTATCAGAAACCCCGCGACCTTGATTTTTCGCCCCCTCAGGCTATAATCATTAGCTTGTGGCTGGGTAGCTCAGCTGGTTAGAGCGCGGGATTCATAACCCCGAGGTCGGGAGTTCAAGTCTCCCCCCCGCCACCATTCGATCCGGACGGCTCGCGAAAGCGGGCCGTTTTTCGCTCCTCATTCTTCATCAGCCTCATAGCGGTCGTTGCCGTCGAGTATGTCCCTTAGCTTGTCCAATTGCCGTCGGGCTTCGACGACGATGTGGATGTTGCTTGCACGGATCACCGATCCGAGTGGCCTGTTGCGTTCGTCGGCACACCGGCGCTGCTCGCGGACCACCAGCGAGCGGATATATTCGCTCACAGTGCCCGTCCCACGCTCGGCGTCGATGTAGTCGTACATCTCCTCGGGAAGGGAAATAGTAATAGCTTTTCTCATCGCTTTGTTTCGCGTTCCACTGTGCGCCCTTTCTTCAAAAAACCATCTAAATCGAGTGCTTTGTTACGTTTAGGTGCCGATAAGGGCCAAAAACCTGTTTCGAGTGTTCCGCCGTGTTCCACTCGTGTTCCACCCCCTCGTGGAACGCTGTAATTATTGTGATCACGACAGTTAACCGCCATTATTCCGGCGTGTTCCACGTGTTCCGCGCAAAAACGCGATTTGTCATACACGTGTCATACAATTCGCCGGACACACCGATGTCAAATACCCAAAAGAGTGTTGCAAAGATAGCACGTCTATGCACAAAAGTCAAGTGTGTTTTTCTGCTCTGCGAGAGGAGATCACCCTTCGAGGCGTTCGGCCAATTCCGCCCAGCGGGCCATTTCGACCTCCAACTTAGCGGTAAATTCCTGTTGCTCCGTGAAGAGCTCGTGAACCTTCCCCGCATCGCTCGCTGCTAAAGTCAGTTCCTTTTCTATCTCTGGCAGACGTGTTTCTGCGGCGGCGATGCTTGATTCGAGAGCTTCGAGTTCGCGGTTTTCTTTGAAGGTTAGTTTCTTAGGTTTCGGCTTCTCGGCGGATTGTAGAGCCCCGTCGCTACCGCGCCCGGTTCTGACGGGTTGCTTGTCGCTAACGGTCTCGGCACCGGCGATCGATCGTTCGCGTTCGACCGCTTCGAGATAGGCGGAGTAGTCGCCGGCAAATTCGCGGACGTGGCCGCCGGGTTCGAATTTGAAAACGTTTTCGATCGTGCGGTCGAGGAAATAGCGGTCGTGGCTGACGACGATCAGGGCTCCGGCGAAATCGTCGAGGTATTCTTCGAGAGCGATGAGCGTAGGGATGTCGAGGTCGTTGGTCGGCTCGTCGAGGAGCAGGACGTTTGGCGAGCCCATCAGGATGCGTAGGAGGTAAAGGCGACGACGTTCGCCGCCGGAGAGATTGCCGATGACGGCGTATTGGGCGGCGGGGGCGAAGAGAAAACGCTCGAGCATCTTGCCCGCAGTTATTTGAATGCCTTCGTTGGTGGTGACGTATTCGGCGACATCGCGGATGTAATCGATGACGCGTTGTTCGTCGTTGAGGGCACGGCTTTCCTGATCGTAATAACCGATGTGAACTGTCTGGCCGATCTCGATCTCACCGCTGTCGGGCTCGATCCGCTGCGTCAGCATATCAAGCAAAGTCGTTTTGCCGCTCCCGTTTGGGCCAATGATGCCGATGCGATCGTCGCGTTTCAGCAGGTACGTGAAGCGGTCGATAAGCTGGTTTTCGCCGTACGATTTCGAGATATTGTTGATCTCGACCACCTTAGAACCGAGGCGTTTTGAACCGATCGCGATATCGACCTCGCCTTTGGCTTGTTCCTTGGGAATCACCATCAGCGAGTGAGCGGCCTCGATTCGGTGTTTGGATTTGCGGGTGCGGGCCTTAGCACCGCGACGCAGCCAGGCGAGTTCTTTCTTGATCAACTGTTCCCGCTTGTGCCCCTCGACCTCGCGAATCGTTTCCTGCTCGGCTTTCTTCTCAAGATAGTAGGCGTAATTCCCGCTGAAATTCTGCACCGCACCGCGATCGACCTCAAAGATTCGATCGGTAACGCGGTCGAGGAAATACCGGTCGTGCGTCACGAGCAGCAGCATCCCGGTGTATCTCGCAAGATACTTCTCCAGCCACTCGATCGTATCTGCGTCAAGGTGATTCGTCGGCTCGTCGAGGATAAGGATGTCGGGTTTGAAGATGAGTTCGTGAGCGAGTGCGACCCGTTTTCGCTGGCCGCCGGACAACTCACCCATTTTGGCGGCCGTGTCCGGGATGTCGAGTCTTGTCAGAACCGCACGAGCATTTGTCTCTATCTCCCATCCGCCGCTCATCTCAAGCTCATGCTGCAGATCCGACATTCGCTGCAGCGTTGCCGCGTCGTGATCTCCAGCCGCCACGTCGTGACAAACCGCCTCATAATCGCGGATCGTCTGCATCACGCCGCTGCTCGACGCAAAGATCGTCTCCAAGACAGTCAGGTTTGCATCGTACGCAGGATTCTGAGAAAGATACGCAAGCGTCTGTCCCTTAGCACGAGTGACGCGGCCCGTATCCGGCACCTCGACACCGGCAATGATCTTCAGCAACGTCGATTTACCCGAGCCGTTTGCTCCGATAATACCGATCTTGTCACGGTCTTCGAGACCGAGTGTTACATTCTCGAACAGCGGTTTGAAGCCGTAGTTCTTCGAGACATTTTCGAGTGAGACGATGTTCATTCTAATTATTGAGGAGAATCAAATTCTTGAATTAGTGAGGAAGTACATAAAGCTGAGAATGAAGATCGACCAGATCCCTATCATTATCAGAAAAGCTCCGATCGCTGATCTTTTGAAATTTGTTCCCGATCTAAGTTCTTGTTTTTTGAAATCCTTTAGATATTTACTAGGGGAATCAGCCTTTATGTTAGTAAATAGGGCTGCAATAGATGCCAAAATCAAACCGGTCATCCAAATCGTTAGATTATGGATATGAAAAAGCCCACAGATAAGGTTCCACGGAGTAACAAAAAGGAAGATCATTGTCATCGCAACGATCCTTGATGCGGCCATTCCTGTCCCTTGCTTTAACTCGACGGATAGTTGTTCTAGAAAAATGTCATCCTTGTCTCTCAAGTCCCAAATGTCGGAAACGAGAGGTCGTCTAAAGAGTACGTAGGACGGGTAATAGAAGATTGCCCGAATAAAGCATTCAAATCTGAAAATGTTGTAATAGACCTTCAAAGTTTTACACTTTTTTCAGTAGGGAGACCTTTGCGAGTTCGAGAACTTCGATGACTTGTTCACGGGTAACGGGAGGAAATCCGTCTAAAAAATCTTCAATTGTGTCACAGCCTTTAATGTAATCGAATAGATTTTGAATCGGAACCCGGGTACCTGCAAAGACTGGCGTACCATCTAGTTTTTCTGAATTGATTTCGATCACATCCTTCATCTTGTCGTGATTTTATCATACGGTTGAGAGTGATATTCGCTTGCGAACCTCCCACTCACAAGCGGTCGTGTTCCCGCCATTAGCTAGTCAATCTCCGATAGATATTGGGCATTCTTTCGGGCAGCGACAGAACGTCGTCGATGATCGTGTAGCCGATGTCGCCGTAGAGGTCTTTTAGTTCGGCTTCGGATTCGCGGTCGATGGTGATGCAGAATGGGGTGACGCCGTTGGTTTTGGCTTCGATCAGGGCCTCGCGGACGTCTTCGCGGGCGTAGCGGGCGTCGCCGTAGTCGTGATCGTAGGGGCGGCCGTCGGTTAGGATAATGAGCAGCTTGGTACGGGCGTCCTGACGGAGCAGTTTGTGCGAGGCGTGGCGGATCGCGGCCCCGAGGCGCGTGTTGTTTTGGAACGTGATGCCGCCAATCCGGCGCTCGGTGTCCTCGGAATATTTCTCGTCAAAATCCTTTACAACATAATATTTGACGTTTCGGCGGCCTTCGCTTGTAAAGCCGCTGATCGAATACACGTCGCCGACGGCCTCGAGCGCTTCGCTCATCAGCACGAGGCCTTCCTTCTCGATCTCGATGATGCGGCGGCCGGGATGCGTGTAGGGCTGGAGCGGATTTCGCGTGATCGTGCGGGCGGTTGACGACGACTGGTCGAGGAGAAGCGAAACGGCGACGTCACGCTGCTTTCGCAGGCGTTTGGTGTAGATGTTCTCCGACTGGCGGCCGTCGGCTTTGCGGTCGATCACGAAGTCAACGAGGGCGTTGAGGTCGTAATCTTCGCCGTCGATCTCGCGGTTGATGCGGGTGAGGTTTTCGGGCTTCATCAACTGGAACTGGTGACGGATCGACGAGATCACGCCGCGGTAACGCGAACGTGTCAGCTCGACGAATGTGCGGTCGCCTTGCTTTACGCGTTTCTCGATCACACGGCTCCAGCCGACGCGGTAATCGTTCAACTCGCGGTCCCACTCGTCGTATGCAAACGCAACGTCGTCGGCCTCAAGCTGCTGCTCGGGCACGTCTGCCTGCGTCCACGCTTCCGAGCCCTGAAGGTCGTCGGGCTCGCCTTCGTCATCGAGGCTGTTCCAGGCGTTGAAAAGGTCGCTTATGTCCTGTGCCTGCTTTTGCTGCTCGCGTTTGACCTGGTCCTCGGTAACGGATTCGGCGGAATTCTTATCGTCGTACGCGAATTCGCTTTTCTCCTCAGTATTGTCCGACTCGGCCTCTTGATTCTGCTCGGGTGTGATGTTCTGGAAAAGCGTGTAAACACGGCTGGTCGCCATCAACGAATCGGCAACGGTCGGAAGATATGAACCGCGGAGACGCTGAGACGCAGAGAGATCTGAGGGCGGTTTTTCCAAGTCAATTTGCTTTGTATTCTTCGGCGTCTCTGCGTCTCTGCGGTAAAAACTCTCCAGCACGGATTCGATCTCGGACACGACCTGGCTGTAGAACATCTTGGCGTCGTCGGTTGCTCCGCCGCACAAGGTTATCTGGAACAGCAGTTCGAACGGCACCTGATGGATCGGCAGGTCAAAGATATAAGGGCGATTCGAGCGGAGCAACGATTGCATCAGGTCGAGATCCTTTACGAGGCCGCGATAGGTTCGGCGCAGACAGTGATCGATGCGGGCGTTCTCCATCGTCGTGAAGATCTTGCGGGCGAGGCGAGGTTCGGGGAAGACGGCTAGGACTGCGCGGTAATCGGAATCTGTCGGCAAATTTCGAATTTCGAATTTCAAATTTCGAATTTCAGGATCATCAACCTCCAGATAGCCGTCTAACGAAAACGAATCGCGTTCTTCGGCGGTCATTGAATAGAGCTGCGTCAGTTCGGTGAACGCAGCGTTGAGTTCTGTCGTGTCGCGGTCGAACGTGCCGAATTCGATCTGGCCGGCGGCATGGGCAGCGAGGACCTTATAGAGGCGAAAATCCTGTTCGTCGTCGTCAAACTCGGCCACTGATGCGGGCAGGTAGATGGTCTTGCCGTCGCCGATCCGCGATTCCTGCGGCATCGCCGAGAGCGGCTGGACCTCGACCTCTTTGCCCGTTAATGCCTCGACATAGAGCCTGAGAACGTGCTGTATGCTCTCAAGCGGAAGCCCGAGCCGCGTTTGTTGCAGGCGTGAGTTTGAAGACCTGGTCTCGAGAGCGAAGTAGCTGCGGCGTGCTTTTGCCGAGTCATTCTCATCACGCAACCCGTGTTCGACCCATTCCTCGAATTGAGTGAGTGATACCTTCTTTAGTGCCGACGGGCTCGATCTGAATGCCGCCAATGCGCTTTCGGCATCGAGCTCGGCGATGCGAGCGGTAAGTCGTAGGACGCTAAGGATGGCGAGCGTATTGTCGCCTCCGCCAAACTCAGCGTATGTTCTCGGCGTCGACCTGAGGAAGGCGATCAGGACGGCATTGCCGTGTTTTGCGATCGCGAGAGCAGCCGCTCGCCACTCGTCGAATGTCTGGGGTGACGCCTTCAAGACATCGCTGCCTCCGCTGATGAAGTGCAGCGTGACACTGCCGCCCAGATCCAGGAACTCGGCCGCGTGCCGCATCAGCAAAACGGCATCCGCCGAACTCAGTTCGTCTAAGGCGGCCGGCAGTTGCTGCCAGAGTTCAGCGGTCAGGCCGCCGGTACGATCGGCGAAATTGCGAGCGAGCGAGAGCACCTCATCAGCCACCGCGTCGTCAAAGCGGGCCAGTGCGGCGGCAACTGGCGGCGTGTGTTCGAGAAAATCCGCGCTATGCTTCGCCGAACGGTTTGCGATCTCGAGGGCCAGATCGAGTACCTCGGCGAGCCGCTTTTCGTCCGCGAAGGCAGCCGCGAGCCGGGGCATCGAGCGGTATGAATTCAATGCAGTAGAGCTCGAGGTGACCAATTGTCGCGTGCAGATATTGAATACCACGGAGCGGGATGCTTCAGGCACCTTTTCGATCTCATCGATGCCGCCGGCGAAGAGCTCGACGCCCGTCACCGAGCTGCCCATCGCGAGGCGTCGGCCAAACTCTCCCCAATGACGCAGGTCGTCGGCGGACAGGATCTCTGCCGCTCCGGGAACCGCCTCGACAAACTCGCGGCTGACCCGCAGGCTGACGCCCGCCAACGCAGCGCTTATCTCCAGTGCTGCCCGTTTTTTGTCGGCCGGTAGCTGTCCCAGGTGTCGCGCGAGCCCTGTGAGCGTTGTTTTATCGGTCTTTTCGGCCACACTTCGATTTTAGAGGAAAAAGAAGGAACCACGAAAGGACACGAAAAGGACACGAATCA
This sequence comes from Blastocatellia bacterium, assembly GCA_963716755.1. Classification (GTDB taxonomy): domain Bacteria; phylum Acidobacteriota; class Blastocatellia; order Pyrinomonadales; family Pyrinomonadaceae; genus OLB17. The sequence goes on along the minus strand of CAVQUD010000004.1, from coordinate 448,826 downwards.
GATCGCGAGTATTTTTGGTGCTCTTTAGTGTACTTTCGTGGTTACTCTTCCGTCAGTGGTGATGATCGCCGTCGGCCTCGTTGAGCTTTGATGGGTCTAGGAGCTTTGAAAACTCGTCAAAATGGAACATTGACTCGTTCCGGCAGTGCTCGCAAAAGAACGTTACATCCTCACCGAGGTACATATCCTTGAGATGATACGCAATAAAGCAGCCGTAGCATCGCTGGATCCGTTTGCCGAATTGTTCGAGGGTGTCTTCCATGCAATGGAGCTAACGCAGGCGTTCTGACCTATTTGACCACTCCGCGCTTGGAGGTTTCGATGAAATTGGTCAGGATGTCGACCTCAGCCGACCCTGTTATCTCTTTCTTGATGCGGTCCAATGCTTGTGATGTGTTGAGTTTGGACGAGAGCAGAAGGTGGAACGCGTGGTTAAGTTCGTCGATCGTGGAGCGCGAATAGCCACGACGTCTAAGTCCGAGGCGGTTGAGACCAAAGCACTTTGTATGATTTCCCTGAACCAGCGAGAAGGGAAGCACGTCCTTTGTCGCGAGCGACGATCCCCCGATGAACGCTTCGATCCCGACGCGGCAGAACTGGTGGATACCTGAAAGTCCGCCGATGTTGACGTTGTCGCCGATATGCACATGGCCGCCGAGCGTTGCACCGTTGGCCATGATGATATCGCTGCCGACGCGACAATCGTGGGCGATATGAACATAGGCCATCAGAAGATTTCTCTCGCCAACAATGGTCGCTCCGCCGCCTTCCTCAGTTCCGCGATGGATCGTGACAAACTCGCGAATGAGGTTCTTACGCCCTATCTCGCATCTCGTCGGCTGGCCAACATACTTGAGATCCTGCGGAGGCTGACCGATCGAGACGAACGATGAGATACGTGTTTCGTCACCGATCGTCGTGTGGCCATCGACCACAACGTGCGATTCCAGCCGTACATCGCGGCCGAGCACAACATTTGGACCGACAGTGCAAAAGGGCCCGATGAAACAGTCGTCACCGACCGCCGCCGCCGGGTCTACCAACGCTGTCTGGTGAATAAATGAGGTCATGGTGGATATCAACCGCAGTGGGCAGCCCGCAAGGAAACCTCTTCGCCGGTCACGACATGACGTCGGTGCGGTTGGCGATCACGCAAAGTATCTCAGCCTCCGCGGTGACCTGGCCGTCGACAGTCGCGACGCCTCGCATCTTTTGGATCTTGCTGCCGACGCGCAGGGCTTCAACCGTCAGGGTCAGAGTGTCGCCGGGGACGACGGGGCGGCGAAATCTTGCATTCTCGATCCCCGTAAAGAAAGGGATCTTGGTGTCGCGGTCCTCCATCTCGTACAGGATCATGATGGCGCCGGTCTGGGCCAGAGCTTCGATCTGAAGGACGCCCGGCATTATCGGGGTCCCAGGAAAGTGTCCGACGAAATATGGTTCGTTCGCGGTGACCTGCTTTATCGCGACCACACGCTTTAACGCTTCAAACTCGAGAACGCGGTCAACGAGCAAAAAAGGGTAGCGGTGCGGGAGTATCTTCTGGATGGCGATCGAATCGAGAACAGGCATAACTTAGCTCAAGAATAACAACATATAAGCCAAAAGCCGGCAAAACGCAATCTGCCGGCTTTCGTGTCAACTGTCGTGTCGCCGCTGTTAAGGCTGTTTTGCGGGTGCCGCAGTCGTGGCCGTTGTTGCTGGCCTGGTGTTGTAATAGGCGATAAAAGCCCTGGTAATGTCAGCCGATGGTTCGAGAAATACCAGCGGGCTCGGCTGCTCCGCAGTTCCCAAAGCGCTGATGTCGAGCACGGCCGCAAAGCCGTTCTTTTTGGCGTATTCCTGCAATGCCAGAAAGATATTGTTCGATATCGGAGCCATTACCTCTTCGCGGCGCTTTGCATATGCCGCTTGGGCATCCTTCTGCTTGAACTCGTACTCACGTTGCAAACGCTGGCCCTCGTCCTGCTTAGCAGCGATGCTTTTTGGGTCGACCGCCTGCAGGCCCTGCAGCTTCTTGATCTCTTCGGAAAGCGTCTGCATCTTTGTCTGCAGAGTCTGTAGTTCCTTAACGCGAGTCTCCATTTCCTTATCAAGCGCCTTTTCGGCGTTGACGTATTTGGTAATGCCTTCTTTGTCGTCGCCGAACGCGGCTGTGATGATCCAGCCGATCTTGGTCGGTGCAGGCTGCGTGGCCGTATTGCCGCCCTGCGCGAAAACCGATACCGCGAAAATGGCCGCAAAGGTCATGCTCGCGGCGATCAACTTAATTCTGTTCATTCTGTCTAAAACTCCTTACTTCGTAACAGGACTCTCCGAGGTCATGTTGTCTATGATATTTGAAACCTAATTACACGATTATGTTGCTTTTAGTTTCGAAAAAAGAAAGGCAATGGTAATGAAATGCCTATTGAATGTCAATTTTCACCGGTTAGAAGGTGCGGCCCACCGTGAACCGAAAGCCCTGACGCTTGCCCGGAAGGAAAATACCGGGCAATTCCTCCGAAAGGCCGAATTTGCCGGCAGGATTGTAATAATAGATCAGGCGGAACGGGACATTCACGACCGGCACCTGGACGCGAAATTCGATCCCGACGCTGGCCTTAAAATCTCTCAGCTTGTGAAACTGCGCGTCGTCAACACGCAGCAATGAATTTTGCTGCACGTCGCCGCGAAGGAACAACTGCTGGACCTGCGGCGAGAGAGTAGTTGGACAACCGAAACGGTTGCCGCGGCAGAACTCATTGACGAAGTCTGTCTTGGTCATCACGCGATTGCGATAGTAGAGCAGGCTGCCAAAGCTGCTCTCGAGCACAGGCGTATTGATCAGTGCCAGTGCCGTCAGGCGGGCCGGGCCGAGAAGCTGCTCGTCAGGGAGAAACTCACTGTTTATCGTTTGCGTGCCAGATCTGCGCAGGTTAAAGACCGACCCGACGTCTGCAAAGACCGCCATTGATGCCGGCCCGAATATCGGCCGGCGATACTCGACGTTGGCCAGGAGCTGCGTATCACCGCCGATGAAGCGGTAGTTTCGCGAGAACAGAGCCGGATTTGAGCCCGATGCACCGGTAAGCGTCCCCATCGTGATGATCTCGTCGCGTGTCCGATCATCCAGGCCGGTATTGGTATTCGCCGTGCCGGACGAGTTTGTTGTGACTTGCACGTTCCGGCTGGTTACATAGGTATCGAATGGGGCGATCGGCCCGATCGATCTAGACTCATAACCGCGGATATCATTTTCGCTGCCGAGGAAATATCTCTCGTAGATCGGTACGCCGCCAACGAAGGACAGTGAATTCGCATTGCGGATCTTGTCCTTGACCGACCAGGTCCCGATCGTGCCTGCCATGATGCGGAATGCGAAAACCTCGGGGTTCTTTGACTTCTTGTTCCTGACCCGCATGAACTTGGTATACAGCAGGCTGGGCTGATAGGTCCTCACATCGCCGCCAAGTCCCGCAAAACCTAGCGACAGCGACAGTTGATTGCCACCGATCGTATCGATGCCGTTAGCCGCCGGCTGCCGCGTATCGTAAGCAAAAGTGCCGACGATGCGGCTGGTAAGGATGTTCGGCTGGCGGTAGATCACGGGGATCGTAGCGGCCGGATCGCCCAGAGTATTGACCTTGGGGTCTTTGATGGTGGTGCCGGTGAACTGATAGGTCAGACCAACGCGTGAAAACTGAGTGAACCGCCGTTTTTTGAAGAATAGTTCCGACAGTGGTGCCGTCGCGAAGACGTTTGCGCCGTAAGTGGTCTGCGTGAACAGATTTGCCTCGTCCGTTGCGATCGAACCCAACGGATCGAATAGTGAGTTAAGCACGTCCTGATTCTGCGTCAGATAGGTGCCCTCGCCAAAGAACTTGTAGGTACTTGCAAAAACTGAGAAGCCCACGGCTATCGGGCGTTCGCGAAAATAAGGTTCCTGATACTGGAACTGAAGGCTCTTTTGCCGATTACCGTAGCCGAGGCTGAACGATAACACTTCACCGCGCCCAGCCAGGTTATTCGTCGAATATTCCAGACCAAAGCTCGCTCCCCCGATCCCTGACAGTCCGCCGTTGAATGATATCTGCTGACGGCCTTTTTCTTTGACCTTGACGATCAGATCAACATCGCCTTTTTCTTCATCCGTACGGATCTCGATGTCCTGATCCTTGTCGATCGGATCAAAATACTGCGTCTGATTGAGGCGGGCAACTGAGATATCGAGGTAATTCTGGTTGTAGGTATCGCCTTCGTTAAGCAGGAATTCACGTCGGAGCACCCTGTCGCGCGTGAAGGTATTGCCCGTGAACTCTAGTCGCCTGAGCTGGAATTGCTTCCCCTCTTCGATCGTGATCGTGATATCGACGATGCCCTCGTCGGGTTTTGTCGGATTATCCTTAAATTGCGGATCAAACTCGGCCGTGTATTGAACAAAGCCCTGCGAACCGTAGACCTTTTTCAGATCCTCGTAAATGGCGTCCTGCAGTCGTTTGCCGTCGGCGATCTCGCCTTTCTTGAGGCCGACATAGCCGAGGATCTGCTGCTCGGAAAAGATCGAATTTCCCTCGACCTTAAGCTCGCCGACGCGAAAGACCTTGCCCTCGGTGACCGGGACGATGATCTTGAGCGTATCGTCCATCGAGGTGATCAGCGGGAGCGGAAACATCTTGACTATCGGGAAACCGGTTCGTTTGTAGCCCATTCCCTCGACCACGGGTTCGCCGATGCGTGCCTGAAAGTAGCCCTTCGACCACATATAGGCGCGGACGTTACGCTGGAGGTCGGCCTGGAGCTTCTCGAGATGGAGAATGTCCATTCCCTTGACACGCGAGACGAGGCCGGTTTCCTTGACGTACTGCAAGGCGCCGCGCAGCTCGCCGTCGCTGAAGTTGTCATTGCCCTCAAACTCGATCTTGACGATACGCGACTTGTTGCCCTGGTCGATGTCGAATGTCAGGGCGATCGATGTGGCCGAGACCTCTTCTTCCTTGATCGTGACCTTGGCGTTCGGGTAGCCCTTCGCTGCGAGCAATTCACGCAGCACGCGGGTCGCGCCTCGGGCCTTCACGGGGTCGTAAACTGCCTCTTTTGAGATACCTACGCGTTTCTCACGAAAATTCTTAAGGATGTCCGATTCCGATATCGCCTTTGATCCTGTGAATTGCAGGTCACGGATGATCGGGAGCTCCTGGACCTCGAAAATCACGTTCACACCGCCGCGAATGCCGTCCTCGACGAGCACGCGGGTGCGTATTTTATCGAAAAAATTGAGCGAGAGCAGTTCCTTAAGGTCGCGTTCGAGTGCCGCCGGGTCGTAGGTGTCGCCGGTGCGGGTCTTGATGTAATAGAGAAGGTCCTCGTCCCTGAGTCGGCGATTGCCCTGGATATCGACGCTCTCGACCACCTGTTGGGCGGCCGGTTTAGGGGCGACGGCCGGTTTTGACGGTATCTCATCGACCGCAGCCCTGACGGGTGCCGCCGTGAAAACGGAGAGCAAAACAAGGAGGGCCGGGACGCAAAACTTTAGCATACAAAAACGTCTAACGGAGCGCTGCGGGCAAATAAAAAAGCTCCGAGAAGCCCTATCACCGCTGCCCGCAAAAGCGAACTATAAGCATACCCAACAGACAGAGCATTTCAAAGCCGGATAATGACTTGCACTATGATTCACCGCCCCGCCGCGCAGTTGCTTTCTGTCCGTCTGTCGGAACGCGGGTACCCTTGCCCGCCCGTCTAGCGAAGGCCCGGAACAGGGTGTTGACGCGGCAACCCAAAATGGCGCTGACGAACGGGAGGGCAAGGGTACCCGCGTTCGGACACGGCGAGGTGGAGCAGCTCTCGTTGTATCTAAAGCCCCTCGAAGAGGAAACCGCTGCCACCGTCCAGCCCACGCCGGGCGGCTATCGCGAGCAGCTATTGCCACACCTCACATGATCGGATGGTCGAGATGGTGGACAAGATGATCGAGGCGAAGGGCGCGCTTGCGGCGGCGCGGACCGACGCCAAGCGCAATTCGCTTGAGAGGCTCACCGAACACCTCGACCGCCAGATCGACGCCCTCGTTTACAAACTCTACGACATCAACCCCGACGAGATCTCCATAATAGAAGGCGGCCGGGGGAGCGCGGGCATCCCTGCCCGCCTTTGTCGCTTTTACTCCCGGGACCAAGGAAGAAGATATTAAGAGCGGGCAGGGATGCCCGCGGTCCGACGAAGACGCAGGCTGGCAGCCTGCGGTCCGACGCCGTGACGCTGACACCGACTACTGGCTGCCGACTACTGACTTCATTTTCTCGGCTCTGATCTCGCGGAAGGCGAGTTTGTCATTCGGCGGCGTCGACTTCGACGGTGCTGTCGTTGGCGATGTGGCCCTGGATGAGGGCTTCGGAGAGTTCGTCTTCTAGATGTTTTTGGAGCGCTCGTTTTAGCGGGCGGGCACCGTATTTGCGGTCGGCACAGGTCTTGTCGATGAGCCATTTTTGGGCCTTTTCGGTAAGAACGACGGTGAGGCCGCGGGCAGCGACCACTTTGTTAAGCCGGGCGATCTGCAGGTCGAGGATGAGGAGGAGATCTTCGTTTGTCAGCTCGTCAAAGATGATGATCTCGTCCAGGCGGTTGATGAATTCGGGCTGGAAGGTCTGGCGGACCTTTTGCATCACCTGCTCTTCCATCGAGGCACGCGACGCGTCGGCGCCTGATTGAAAGCCGAGGGACGCTCGTTTTTGGATAACGCGCGCGCCCAAATTTGAGGTCATTATAAAGATCGCGTGTTTGCAATCGACCGTCTGCCCGTGGCTGTCGGTCAGGATGCCGTCCTCGAATACCTGCAGCAGAACGTTGAACAGATCGGGATGCGCCTTTTCGACCTCGTCAAAGAGGACGACGGAGTAAGGCGTGCGGCGGAGCTTTTCGGTGAGCTGGCCACCTTCTTCGTGGCCGACGTAGCCCGGCGGCGAGCCGATGAACTTCGACACCGAGTGCTTTTCCATGAATTCGCTCATGTCAAAGCGAATAAGCGCGCGTTCCGAACCAAATAAGTATTCCGATATCGATCGTGCGACCTCGGTCTTGCCGACGCCCGTGGGGCCGAGGAAAAGGAACGAGCCGACGGGGCGATGCGGATTCTTCAATCCAGCACGCGAGCGGCGAATGGCTCTTGCTAATGCCGAGATCGCCGGTCGCTGCGAGACGATGCGTTCGTGGAGCGCGGTTTCGATCTGGAGGAGCTTTTCGGCTTCTTTTTGCTTGACCGACGAGACGGGAACGCCCGTCCAGCGTGCGATCACCTCGTCAACATCGTCCTTTGTGACCTCGACGGCGAAGAACGTTTTTTCGAGACTGCGCAGTTCGTAAGAGATGAGTTGGTCCTCGTTGGCGGAGGCTCGTTTCCAGTTCTCGACGGTTTCCTTCCACGACGGCTCGCCTTGCTGTTCCTCTTGGAATCGCAACTTTGCCCTCGCCCCGGCCTCATCGAGCACGTCGATGGCCTTGTCGGGCAGAAAGCGGTCGGCGATGTAGCGGTTCGATTGCGTGACGGCCGCCTGCAGCGCGTCCTTTGCGTATCGAAGCTGATGAAACGCCTCATACCGCTCGACGATGCCCTCGATGATCTGAAGTGCCTCGTCCTCGGTCGCGGGCTCGATCTTTACGGACTGAAAGCGTCGCTCGAGGGCTCGGTCTTTCTCGATGGTCTTGCGGTATTCGTTTGGCGTCGTCGCACCGATCACCTGAATGTCGCCGCGCGACAGGGCAGGTTTGAGGATGTTCGCAGCGTCGAGCGTGCCCTCGGCCGAGCCGGCACCGACCAGCGTGTGAAGTTCGTCGATAAAGACGATCGCCTCGCGGTTCTCTTTTAGCTCGGCCATGATCTTCTTGAGCCGTTCCTCGAACTGGCCGCGGTACTTTGTGCCCGCGACGATCAGCGAAAGGTCGAGCATCAGGATGCGTTTGTTCTCGAGAAAGCTCGGCACCTTGTGGTCGACGATCCGTTGGGCGAGGCCCTCGACGATGGCGGTCTTGCCGACGCCGGATTCACCGATCAGGACGGGATTATTTTTTGTGCGACGGCAGAGGATCTCGGTGATGCGGGCGAGCTCGGCTTCGCGGCCGATCAGCGGATCGAGTCGGCCCTCGGCCGCCTCGACCGTGAGGTCGCGGGTGAATTCCATGAGGCCCGGCGTCTTCGAATTCTCTTTGGTCGCCGCCAGCACGCCCGGAATGCCGCTCTGGCGCGTCATCTCGTCGCGGATGTCATTGAGTCGCAGGCCGTAGCCGAAAAGGATCTCGGCGGCGATGGATTTTTCTTCGCGGACGATGCCGAGCAACAGGTGCTCGGGGCCGATGTGACGGTTGCGAAGCTGACGGCTCTCGTCATTCGCGTAAAAGAGGATCTGCTTGGTCGCGGCCGACAGGTGAAGCTCGGAGGATTGCGGGATGCGGTCGCGGCGGACGATTCGCTCTTCGATATCGCGGCGGATGGTTTCGACGGTCAGGACGTGGCGGAAGGGAAAGAAGCGGGCGGACAGCGTTTTGTCCTCACGCATCAATCCGAGCAGAATATGCTCAGGCGCGATTACCTGTGAACCGTACTGGAGAGCTTCGTATCGCGCGAAAAAGATCACACGGCGCGATCTCTCGGTATAGCGTTCAAACATAAAAATCCGAGTTCGGCCTTTACCTTTGGACAGTAGTATAACCGGAAAGGCCAATGGCTTGCGCCGAGAATTTCAATTTTCTAAGTACTACGAGCTTGAAGAGATATAGTTATAAAGGCGCACGGAATCCACAAAAAACTGCGGTATTTATTGGATTTTGTGTAAAAACTAGTTGGTCATCGCCGAACGGGAATCTATCTTGAGATCATCGTCGGATATGAGTTCGCGCACCACAGATTGCTCCTTGGTGCCGATCCCGCGAATGATCTCGCCGGCCGGGGCCAGCTCGACACGCGATGTGATGACACGAGAGATGCGTCGCGGGAGGAATTTAGGGGCGATATTCGCGATAGAATCGGCCAACGCGACGATATCGCCGCCGCCCGGCCAGAGCTCGCGAACGACCGTCTCGTCCGAGCGGTTGATCAGCCTAAGCAGCGTTAACGCAACGACATACAGGTCATCGACCTGGCCGATAAAAGGAAAAACGTCCGGGATAAAATCGAGCGGGGAGATAACATAGACGATCGCCGCGAGAAAGAGGGCCTTTTCGGCCGTCGGAACGCGCGAGTCTTTTAATAAACGCGCGAGCAGCGTTACCATATTCGGCAGAAACATCAAGAAGCTCTTTAGACGGCCCTTGAGTTCCGACTGTTCGCGGCGTTGAAGTTTTTTATGTTCGCGTTTCTTTCCCATCGTCGGTGTTTCTCCTCAGTCTAGAGACAAACGCGTGCTTTGTGCAAGTTTCGCATCATTGCGTTGTATGCTAAATTCGATTCGTTCATGATCCTCGAAACCATTCGTCAGCGAGCCGCGGCCGACCCGCAGCACATAATATTGCCTGAGGGCGACGATTTCCGCACCATTGAGGCCGCGGCCACGTGCGTCCGCGACCGAATTGCAAAGATCACGGTCATCGGCAACGAAGAAAAGATCCGCGAACTTGCCGCCCAAGCCGGAGCGAACCTCAACGGCGTCGATGTGCTCGATCATCGCGCCTCGCATCACGAGCTGGGCAAGATGGCCGAGCTCTATCATCAGATGCGGAGGTCAAAAGGCGTAAGGCTCGAGGAAGCCGAGCAGGCCGTCAAGGACCCGCTGTATTTCGCCAACCTGCTTGGTTCGCGAAGGCAAGGCCGACGGCTCGGTCGCCGGTGCGACGAATACAACTGCTCACACCGTCGCCGCGGCGCTCCGATGTATAGGCGTTCGTCAGGGAATGACGACGGTTTCGAGCTTTTTCCTGATGGTCGTGCCGGACAAGACGTTTGGCGAGAAAGGTGCGATGATCTATGCCGATTGCGGCGTGGTCGTCGATCCCGATGTCGGGCAGCTTGCCGAGATCGCCATAGCGTCGGCCGACTCATGCCGTGCTTTGCTCGGTGCGGAACCGCGTGTTGCGATGCTCTCTTTCTCGACGAAAGGCAGCGCAAAACACGCGTCGCTGGATAAGATCATCGAGGCCACGAAAACCGTAAAGGTCCGCATGCCCGACCTCGCCATCGACGGCGAACTACAGGCCGACGCTGCACTGGTCAAAACCGTCGGCGATTCAAAAGCACCGGGCTCGCCCGTCGCCGGCCGTGCGAACGTGCTCATCTTCCCCGACCTCAACTCCGGCAACATCGCCTACAAACTAACCGAACGCCTCACCGGCGGCACCGCCATCGGCCCCATCCTCCAAGGCCTCGACCGCCCCTGCAACGACCTCTCGCGAGGCTGCAAGGCAGAGGATATTGTCGATGCTGTAGCCATTACGGCTGTTCAGTCGCAAGCGAGAAAGACGGCGTAGTTAATTCGATACGGTAAAGACGGCGATCACGAAAACTGCCAAGAGACAATATGAGACTAGGTTCGCAATGCCAACGGAGTGTTTTAGGGCTTGCGACGACGCTTTGATCTGTTCTCTTTGGACCTTTCGAATCACGAGATACTCAATAAACCACGACATGATGGCATACGGCAGGAGCAAGAAGAGCATTGCACCAAGGATGATCCATTTTTCCTCGTTATGCCCGGGATACACCCATGGAGCACCGAGCGTGACCGAAAATAAGCTCGTCCAGATATTTTGATCGGTGAACGCACCCAAGGAAGTGACACTCGCGAACTCTAGTAACATGAGCAGAAACCAAGTTATGGGGATTCCAATGAACGTCGAGACTAGATTGGCGATCGCTACCGACAGGAGGGCCTTCCTAAAGCTCAGGGCAAGCATTGTCTTGACGACGTAGGCTTCGATGAACACAATCGGGAACAGGGCAACCACCATTAGCACGATTGACGGAATGATCATCGGCAGACCCATGTTGAACAGAAGTATGTTCATTTCAATTAAGGTTCAGGCCTTTCAATTCCACCACTAACTTGGGCAGGTAATTTTCGACGATCTTCCAAACGATCGAATAGTCTATGCCAAAATAATCGTGAATAATTCGGTTTCGGAAGCCGCGTATGCGATTCCAATTGATATTCGGATATTGACCCTTAAACTCACCTGGCAAACGGTTCGCCGCCTCACCGATGATCTCAAAGTTTCGGGCGACCGCATCCGCTGTTTTTTCGTCCAGCGTAAACTGGTCAAACGTCATTCCAGCAGTGTAACGCCGGATCTTTTCTGCCGATTCCAAAATATCCTCGATCAGAAGTTTTGGACTTCGATCAGACATATTGTAGATCGCCTTTTATCTGTTCAAAATACGTGGGCTTGATGCCGTTTCGGGATACGAGATCGACGCGGAGATCTAAGAGGCGTTCAAGGTAGTTGCCAAGGTCTATGAATTCGATTCCAACGGGCGAGCTGAATTCCACGAGAATATCTATGTCGCTGTCGTTTCGCTGCTCATTACGCGCGTAGGAGCCAAACACCGCGAGATTTTTGACACTGAATAGGTCAAAGAATTCTGACTTGTGTGATGACAAAGTTCGTTGAATTTGATTCAGACTCGTCATTGCCTTCCTCATCGAAACTCTAACAGTAATAGCGTTTTTCTTCAATCTAAATACGGCTAGCGGAGCTCTTGCTGACATTTTGCTATTCTACTCACGACTACGAAAATGGATCGTCAAAAAAACCCACTAAAAAAGTTGCTCAACCGACTTGGTCCCGGGCTGATCACGGGCGCCTCGGATGACGATCCCTCGGGTATAGGAACCTATTCACAGGCGGGAGCGGCCTTAGGGTACGCGACGCTTTGGACGGCGATCGTGACGCTGCCGCTGATGGTCGTTGTACAGCATATCTGTGCGAAGATCGGCATGGTCTCGGGCCGTGGGCTCGCGGGTGTTCTTAAACGCTACTATTCCAAGAAGCTGCTCTATCCAGTCGTGATGGGGCTTGTAATAGCAAATACGATCAACGCCGGGGCGGACATCGCGGCAATATCGGCAGCGATAAATATGTTCGTGCCGATCCCCATCTCGGCGATGGTGATACCGATAGCGGTCGCTATAGTCGCGCTTCAGATCTGGGGCTCATATAAGTTGATCGTAAAGATCTTCAAATGGCTGACGCTCTCGCTGTTTGCCTATGTCATCGCGGCTTTCCTCGCGAGGCCCGACTGGTCTGCCGTTGCAAAGGCCACCTTTATTCCGCAGATCGAATTCACAAGCGAATACATCACGACCATCGTCGCGATACTTGGCACGACGATCTCGCCGTATCTCTTCTTTTGGGAGGCGAGCGAAGAGGTCGAGGAAGAAAAGAGCGAGGGCCGTAAGGATGTAAATGCACGACGCGGCGCGACCAACAAAGAGATAAGAAAGGAAAAGATCGACACTATTGTCGGGATGTTGTTTTGCAATGTCGTCTTCTATTTTGTGATCGTCTCGGCCGGAGCGACGCTTCACGTCAGCGGTCAGACGAGCATCCAGTCTGCTACCGAGGCGGCCCAAGCTCTCAGGCCGCTTGCGGGGGATTTTGCCACCGTTCTATTCGGCATCGGCTTGGTCGGTGCGGGCTTGCTGGCGGTCCCGGTTCTGACGGGCTCGGCGGCCTACGCCGTGGCGGAAACATTTGGGTGGCCATCGGGACTGGATGAAAAGCCGCGTCACGCAAAGAAATTCTACGCGGTGATAGCCGCCTCGACCATCGTTGGTGTGCTCATCGATTTCGCGGGCATCAATCCTATTTCGGCTCTATTTTGGACCGCCGTAATAAACGGCGTGGTCGCACCGCCCTTGCTCGTCGTGGTCATGCTCGTTGCAAACAATAAGCGCGTTATGGGCGAGCGGACGAACGGCCGGTGGACAAATATCGTCGGCTGGTGTGCGACGGCGGTGATGCTTGCTGCCGCGATAGCTATGTTTGTGACTTGGGGCAGTTAAAGCGGCTACGTCTTGTTTTTCGGCCCTACCCTTCTGATAGTCATTTACCGTTCCATTTCTTAAATGCGAGCACAGCGTTTAGGCCGCCGAAGGCGAATGAGTTTGAGAGGGCTGCGTCGAATTGGGCTTCGCGCGATGTGTTGGGGACGACATCGAGGTCGCAATCGGGGTCGGGTTCGTTGAAATTGGCGGTGGGCGGAATGATCTGATTGCCGAGGGCGAGCACGGTCGCGGCGGCCTCGATGGCGCCGGCGGCTCCCAGTGTGTGGCCGTGCATCGATTTGGTAGAGCTGACCGCGAGACTGTCGGCGTGAGCGCCAAATACGTCGCGGATCGCCTTTGTTTCCATCGGGTCGTTGGCGGGCGTGCCGGTGCCGTGGGCGTTTATGTAGCCGACGTCCTCGCCAGCAAGGTCAGCGTCTTTCAAGGCCCCACGGATCGCCCGAGCGGCACCGTCGGCGAGTGGCATCGTGATGTGATGGGCGTCGGCGGACATGCCAAAGCCCGCGATCTCGGCATAGATCCTCGCACCTCGCTGTCAGGGCGATATCAAGCGGCTCGATCACGAACATTGCCGCGCCCTCGCCGAGGATCATTCCGAGGCGGTCGCGCGAGAACGGACGGCAGGTGTCGGGAGCAACGACCCGCATCGCTTCCCATGCTTTTAGGTGTCCGAAGCAGATCGGCGCTTCGCTTCCGCCGGTGACGGCCATGTCCAGCACGCCTTGTCTTACGAGCCAGAATGCCTGGCCCATCGCGTGGTTTGCCGACGAGCAGGCGGTCGATAGCGTGAACGTCGCTCCCTGAAGGCCAAATTCCATCGAGACGTTGCTCGCGACGGAATTCGCCATCGCGCGCGGTATCGCGATCGGCTGGTGCCGCATCTGGCCCTGTGCGTACAGCTTATAGAACAACTCGTCCTCGGTCGTCTTGCCGCCCAGGCACGAACCGGTAATGACGCCGGTCATTCCGCGCAATTCCGGAGTTAACTCAACGCCCGAGTCCGCGATGGCCTGTCGCGCGGTCACGATGCCGTAGTGGGCAAACGGATCGAGCCACATCAGCTCCTTTTCTTCAAAATGCTGCGAGGCATCAAAGCCCGTGACCTCGGCCGCATTCCGAAACCGCATCGCCGACACGTCCACTTTGGTGATCGGCCCGATACCGGAGCGACCCGCAACGAGCGAGGCCCAAAACGCGTCGGTGTCGTTGCCGACAGCGGAAACGACACCGATGCCGGTGATTACCACACGTCTATTCATTTATGGATTGTCTGCGGCGGGTCTGATCGGCACGGTCTGGTCCTCGGGATGCTCGAGCAGCCATTCGATACCCTCGTATGGCCTGGCCGACACTTTGCATCTCTTTCACGCGGTCGTCCGGAATGGTGATGTCAAACTCCTCTTCGAGTTCAAACACAAGGTTGAGGCCGTCGAGCGAATCCATCCCCAGCTCTTCAAATGAGGTTTCCGTGGTGATCTGGTCGGTCGAGACCTTCTTAAAATCCGCAAACACGCGGATGACTCGTTCAGTTACTGTTCCGTCCGACATCAGAAGCTCCTCTCTTAAGCAAGACTAATCTACTACAATACAATGTTTACAATAGCCAAAAAACTCGTCAACGATCAATATATCGGCTCTTCGCCCTCGGGGCGCGTTTTCCATCTGCGATGTATCCACATCCATTGGTCGGGATACTCGCGGATGATCCGCTCAGTGGCCGCAACAAAACCAACGGTGTTGTTAATAATGTCACGCTCGCGATCCCCTGTCCGCACGGGTTCGATTAAGTCCTCATAAACGACACGATACCGTTGCGTTTGCTCGTCCCACACAGTCCACACAGGCAGGATGACCGAGTTTGTACGCATTGCGAGCATGGCGATGCTGGCGTGCGTGCAGGCCGGTGTTCCAAAGAACGGAACGAACACGCCGCCCTTGTGGTGAGCATTGACGTCGGCGAGCACAGCGATCGTTCCACCGGCGCGCAGTATATCGACCACAGCGGTCAGAGCATTCGTTTTGTGAAACTGAATATTGCCGTATCGCGTCCGACTTCTATGAAAGCGGATCTCGATGAACGGATTGTCCATACGCCGGGCGAGGAAAGTGACCGGTTCAAAAAAGAACGGGAAGGTGAACGCACCCAATTCCCAATTCCCCACATGGCCGCCGATGACAATGTGCCCACGTCCCTCGGCCCGAACTCGCGCCGACGCCGCCACCCAGTCGGGTTCTGGCGAGTATTCGACAAGTTCACGGACGCGCTGCTCGGTCATGTCGTCGAACTTGCAAAAGACCGCCAGCACCCGACCGAGATTTCGAAATGAGTTCTTAAGGATCGCCAGTCGCTCGGTCTCGCTCTTATCCGGAAACGCGATCTCGAGATTACGCAGCCCAATGCGCCTGTGCCTGCCCAGAAGATGAAACGCGAGGCCGCCGATCGTAACGCCGAGCCACATAGAAACGCGGTCGGGCAACGCCCGCAATGCGTCAAGGACGGTAAAGGCTGCGGCATACTCAACACGCGCCCGAAATGGAGATATTTTCGCCATGAATCGACAAAAGGACTACTTTAGGGGTTGATAGCCGCGAATTCAACGTCGGCGACAGTCTTACAAAACTCTTACATTCACAGCCGCGCGAAACTGTTACGGTTATTCATAAGGACCATGTGTTGTTGGTCTAACTTTTTGGCTGCCCACGAATCTATGCAAAACGTTGTCAATTTCGCACCTCACGCCGGCGGCAGGTTTCATTGGAACACGATATTTTTTGTTACGGTGTTCCATATTCTTGCGATAGTGGCCCTTCCGTATTTTAGCTGGCAAAACATCATCGCTGCGTTTATCTGTTGGTTTATCGCCGGAAGCTGGGGCGTCGGCATCGGATACCACAGGCTGATGACGCACCGCGGCTTTAAGGCGCCTCGATGGCTGGAACGCTTTTTCGCGACCTGCGCGACGCTGGCGGTGCAGGCAGGGCCGATCGCCTGGGTGACGACGCATCGAATTCATCATGCGTTTACTGACCAGGCCCGCGATCCGCACAGCCCGAGACACGGCAAGTATTGGTCGCACATCGGTTGGATATTCCGCGGAACGGCGCAGATCCAGCCGACATCAGCCAGAGAGAAGTATTCGCCCGACCTGATCCGCGACCCGTATCTCGTATTTATCGACAAGTATTATTGGATAACGCCGATCATCGTCGGCGGCGTGCTTTTCGCCATCGGCGGCGTGTCAATGGTCCTGTGGGCGATATTCTTCCGGACGGTCGTCCAATGGCACTTTACGTGGCTCGTGAATTCGGCAACACATCTGTGGGGCAGCCGTCGATTCGATACGCGCGACGATTCGCGTAACAACGGATGGATCGCCGCCGTGACGTTTGGCGAAGGCTGGCACAACAACCATCACGCATATCCGCGATCGGCTCGACATGGCCTAACCTGGCGCGAGTATGACATTAACTGGGTACAGATCCGCATTCTTGAAAGGCTCGGTATCATCAGCGACGTTTACGCGTACGAGATCGAGGCCGCTCCGGAAGTAAGTGAAATGCAAAAGGCCGCGTAGGACGCAAGTCAAAAGGCAAAAGTAAAAAGGCAAAATGGGAGCCTCTTGCTCTAACTTTTGCCTTTTTCCTTTTTACTTTTGCCTTTCTCGGTTTACCGTTGAGCTATGCGTCGCCGAAAGACAGCCATCTTCTTCCTTGTGCTGGGCATTTGCCTTTCGGTAATCGCGATCGCGCTAAATATCGGGTGGATCCTCCTCAACCTCCGCGAGGTTGCGCTTCTGGTTTTTGGTGTTATCTTCTTCGCGATCATTATCACCGGGCTGATTCTGAACACGATCTTTCTTGTCCGCGAGATTCGTCGTAACGAACAGCACGACACCTTTCTCAATGCCGTCACGCACGAGCTCAAAACACCCATAGCATCGATCCGGCTGTATCTTGAAACGCTTAAAAGCCGCGACGTCGATCCCGAAAAGCGGCGCGAGTTCTACGACGTAATGCTTGCCGACAGCGACCGCCTGCTCAGTACGGTCGACCAGGTGCTGCAGGCGAGCCGCACGCGTGAGAAGGGACGCGAGCTTCACCTATCGGAGGTTGCCATCGGGGAACTGCTGACCGAGACGATCAAGATCGTCCGCACCCGTCACAATCTAGACGACGTAGCGATCAGATTCTCGCCCCCTGCGGCTGACGTGACCATAACTGCCGACCGGGCGGAGCTGCAAACGGCATTTGCCAACCTCCTCGACAATGCCATCAAGTATTCGCCCGACGGCCCGCGCATCTCGGTCAAACTGCGGTCGACACCGCGTTACGCCGAGATATTTATTCGCGATAACGGGCTGGGCATCGCACGAGCGGACCAGAAGCGGATATTCAAGCGGTTCTATCGTGTGCAGTCATCCGACGGCACTCTTGTTAAGGGAACGGGACTGGGCCTGGCGATCGTTCGCTCGATCGTTGAAAAGCACGGCGGTCGCGTGCGTGCAGAGAGCAATGGCGAAGGCAAGGGCAGCACGTTCGTCGTCACGCTTCCAAAGATATGAGAATACTTGTCGTTGAGGACGAGCAGCATCTGGCCGAAGGCCTTCGGTTCAATCTCGAGGCCGAGGGCTTTGCGGTCGAGGTGGCGGCCGACGGGCAAGAGGCCATCGAAACCGTCATGGCACGAAAATTCGATGCGGTCGTGCTCGATGTGATGCTGCCGTACATTGACGGATTTGAGGTCGCCCGCGCGATGCGCGAGAAGGGCGATTATACGCCCGTTCTGATGCTCACAGCTCTCGGGCGGCCCGAAGACGTACTGAAAGGGTTTGACGCCGGAGCTGACGACTATCTCGCAAAGCCCTTTGACCTCGGTGTCTTCATCGCTCGTACTAAGGCACTGCTCCGCCGGCGCGATTGGCTTAGCGGCGAGACGGCGAAGAGCGATCAATCGGGTGTTCACCACGTCAACGGCCGCACGATCGACCTCGAGAACCTCGAACTCCGCCATGGCGACGAGACAATTCGGCTGACGCTGATGGAAGCACGCCTGCTCGGTTACCTGATCGAGCACGCGGGCACCAGCGTATCGCGCAAACGTATCCTCGAGGACGTCTGGCAGCTAAATGTCGATACCGACACGCGGGCGATCGACAATTTCATCGTCCGCCTCCGCCGCCATCTCGAAGACGACCCCGCCCGCCCCCAGATCCTCCAAACCGTCCGCGGGGTCGGCTATCGGTTCGTCAGAGCGTCGGCGTAGTTTTGTCGAGCTATAACGCACACGCTTTCGCGCCACTTCTCATGGAGTTCGAACCGCCACAGTTCGATCTCAGGTGCGACGCATCGGGCAAAGTATTCAAAGTCACGGTGAAAACTCCACGCCGGGGCGGCGAGATAGATGATCGCCGGGCGATCGGCGATCTCGCGTCCGTCAAACAGGTCCGCCGAGGCTAGCACGCCGCGACGTCGCTGCAGCTCGATCTTTCGCCAGTAATCGATGGCCTGGAATACCATCTCGCGGTCGGGCTGGGTCTTTAGCTCGATGATGACAAGCCGTCCGTCGCGCCGCATGGCGAGCAGGTCGATCTTGTCGTTTGAGAAGCGGAACTGGTTATAGATCGGCGACAGAATGAGATTCGCGTCGAGCAGCGCGATGTTACGCCGAAGGATCGACTCGAGCCACGCCTCTGATGCCGTGCGGTAGAAGTCGTGTCGCTTATTGGGTGACCCTAACGAGCGGACGAGCCGCAGTTCATTGACCAACCCCACAAGGTCGTCCCAATTCTCGTCGCTAAGCGGGCGCTGGCCGCGGCCGACGCCGAACCACGCTTTCTCAACGCCCATGATGGTTCGTACGCGTGTAAATGGAAGCCCCTGGAACCGTAGTGTCTCGCCATTTCGGGCATAAACGATATCGATCGCATCCGGGGCAAGTTCGATGATCCGCTGCGACGTGCGGCTGGGCTCGAACCGCAACGGCATGATGAGTTTTTGCGGTTTCTCGCGCCATAGGTCGCGCACTCGGCGTTTGGGTAACTCCGTTAGCCGGACAGGCTCGGTCCGGCGATCGATCTCGAAGATCATTAGTTTCGCCCGCCATCGCTCGGTCAGCAGGGCATGAAGTTTTTGGGCCAGCCGAGAGCGGCGTTTTTCGCAAATGATCCAAAGGTCGCTGATCGGCCGTTTTTTGCGTAGCGACAGTTTATCTGCCCACAGGATCGCGGATGTAAAAACGCTCTCAGCCGTGAGGGTTGCCGTCACATCAGCGATCGCCGCCATCGGTGTCTTATCTGTCAGGTCAAATTCGATCTGAGCGAGCCGACCATTCTCGACGTTTAGGGATACTCGTCGGAGTTTAGCTCCAGGGAAGTTGCCCTCGATAAGTTTTGCGATCTCGTTCGCTTTCTCTAGTCTCGCGATCTCGATCTCAGCCGTTATCTCGGCTGCCGCTGTTCGCGGAACGAGCCGCATGGTCTCTCGATTGCGGGCGAACGAGCCTGCGACGTCGATCGCTACCTCATTACCGTCAAACTCAAATCCATTCAGCCGCCACGAGTGAAAACCGGCCTCGTCGATAAATCCGAAATGCACTTTACCCTCGTCCTCAACGAGATCGATCTCGCTGGCGAGCAAAGGAAATGTCGCACCAAGCTCACGCACCAGCAGCCATTCCTGCCGCTCTGCGACCAGATCGCGAAGCTCGGCAGCGTTTACCATTCGTGGTTCTCCGCAAAGTAACGCATCATGGCGGCGGCCCAGTCGGCGTAGCCTTGTTCGCTGGGGTGGATGCCGTCGGCGAAGAATCCCTCGGGCGTGACACCGGCGGGCTGAGGATAATAAAAGACGCGAGGCATAGGGCGCGTAAATTCGATGATGTTGTCGTTGTGCATCTGCGACAGCCGCCAGAGCAGGGCCTTTGCGGGGTGGGGAATGACCGGCGACATCCCGATCATCGGACAGTTTGAGATAAAGACGGCCGCGTGCGGATGAGAAGAGCGCAGGATGCCGAGGAGCTCGGTCATGTCGCGTCGCCATACACGCGGGCTGGAGAGCTTCATCACGTCGTTGCCGCCGATGCCGAGCAGGATGTGGTCAAAGCTGCGATCGGGCACGAGCGGCAGCAGTTCGTCGATCGTCCGGCGGGCCGTTACGCCGTTGCGCCCCACGACATGCCATGCGACGGGCCGGCCGAGATGTTCGGCTAGACGACGGGCGAACTGCCCGGCCAATGCATATTCATGCGAGCGGGCACCGAGGCCAGCGACGGTCGATTCGCCGATCACGAGCAGGCGTGCGGCGTCGCCTTCGCCCTCGGTGCGTCCCGAGGTCGGCCCGGCGGCGTCGGACAGCACGCCGACCTTCCACCGCGTGACGCGGCCCTGCACGTAGAGCAGCGGCGCGAGCGGCATTATCGCCATTCCGCCAAGCACAAAACTCCTTTGCCATCTCGCCAAATTGTCCATCACGGGCGTTATGCTAGAATCTAGTTACCTCAATGCGTTTGTCAAATTTGGGTGCTCGTCTGCTCTTAACAATAGTCTTTGCATGTTTTCTGCAGGGCTGCGGCTCGTCGCAACCTATTGCAAATACACAAGTTGTGATGCCGACGGAAGGGCCCAAACGGTTTCCGTTCTCGGTGCTTGAACCCGATATTTTTCAGGCAGATCTGGTGATCACCGCAATGAACGTCGAGATGCGGCACTTTGTCGCCCGCAAAGGCGACAAGCGGCGCCTCGATATCTATCGTGACGCAAAACTGGCGACAACTGAACTCCGCTCCGACGCATTCTACGACATCGATCACGCGGCTCGCACGTATTCGGTTCTGGCGTTCGGGTCGGGCGAGCCGCCGATACCGAATGACGTCGCGGCGGATTTCTTTCGCGGCGGCCTACCGTACCGCTACGACGAACTCGATCGCAGCGGCGGCATAGTCCGATACGTGACCCGCGACGGAGGTGTCATCGTTTCGATCGATGAGACTTCAGGGCTGATGGTTCGACAGGAATTTTACGACGGTGAAGGCCCGCCCACAATGGTTTACGAGTTGAGGAACCTGAAATTCGAGGTTGACGACAGCGTATTTCAATTGCCCGCCGGCTACCGGCAGATAAAGAAATGACACACGCACCAAAACGCGACGAGATATTGCCCGAACACAGGGCGTACGCCGAGAATGCTCTTCACAGTCTGCCCTTCGCGCAGCTTATCGGCATGCGATTGGTCGACCTCAAGCCCGACGAGGCCGCAATATCGATCGAGATGCGCGACGACCTGCGGCAGTTGTCGGGCGTGCTGCACGGCGGCGTAACCGCAACGCTGATCGATACGGCGATGGCGTTTGCTGTTCACACACGGCTCGGCATCGACGAGGTGGCCACCACTATCGACCTCACGGTGCACTACCTCCGGCCGCACCTTGGCGGAACATTCACCTGTACGGCAAAGGTGGTTCGTGGCGGCAAACGCATCTTCACCGTCTCAGCCGAGGTTTATAACGAGGAAGGCAAGCTGATCGCAACGGCGATCTCTACCTATACGAGGGTTTAGCCACAGAGAACACAGAGATCTGGAGACATGAACTTCTCTATGCCGCTCCGTAAGTCCGTTCACTTTGCTTCTTTTATCTCTGTGACCTCTGTGTTCTCAGTGGCTAACTAATGGAACAGCTGCGAAAATTCGCCCGCTACTTTAGGCCATACAAGCGCACGATGGTGCTCGGCATCCTGTGTATCCTGGCGTCGATGTCGTTCGGACTGTTCGTGCCCTTCATGGTCGGCATGGCGATCGACGACCTGGCGGCGGGCGTTACGTGGGACAAGATCGTCTATTACCCGCTCGTGATCCTGGCCATAAGTCTCGGCAGCGGCATTTTTCTCTTCCTGCAAAGGCGGCTGCTGATCAATACCTCGCGGCACATCGAATTCGATATGCGGCAGGATTTCTACGCCGCGCTTGTCGATCAACCGCTTGAGTACTTTCAATCAAACCGCGTCGGCGACCTGATGGCTCGGGCGACCAACGATCTCTCGGCAATTCGCCAGATCGTCGGGCCGATGATCCTTTACAGCTTTCAGGCGGTCTTTGCTTTATGTATCGCGGTGCCGATACTGCTCAGCATCTCCGTCAAGCTCACGCTGCTGATGCTCATTCCGCTGCCGCTCGTCTCGCTGACCGTCAAGTACCTCGGCGGGCAGATACACACGCGGTTCGAGAAGATTCAGGAGTTCTTTTCCGACATCACCGCCCGCACGCAGGAGAATCTCACCGGAGTCCGCGTCGTTCGAGCCTATGCTCAGGAGGACTCAGAGATCGAGCAGTTCCAGATTCTTAACCGCGAATACGCCGCCCAGAATCTGCGGCTCGTAAAATACGCCGCCGCGATGCGGCCGCTGCTGTTCTTTTTTATCGGGCTGGGTTTCGTCATCATCGTCGCGGTCGGCGTGCCGATGGCCGTTCGCAGCGAGATAACGGCGGGCGACTTTACAGCCTTCATTCTCTATCTCCAGCGGATGATCTGGTACATGATCGCCCTCGGCTACGTCGTCAATCTCTACCAGCGCGGCACCGCCTCGCTGAAACGCTTTAACGCGATACTAGAAGCCGAGCCCTCGATCAAAGACGAGGCTGGCACCGTCGAGCAGCCGCCGATCGGCGGCGCGGTCGAGTTCCGCGATCTCACCTTCGCCTACAATGGCAAGCCGGTGCTTAGTGATATCGACCTCGCCATACCGGCGGGGCAAACCGTCGCTTTCGTCGGCAAGACCGGCAGTGGAAAATCGACGCTCGTGTCGCTCGTCCCTCGTCTGATGGACGCGCCCGACGGCAGCGTGCTGATCGACGGCCGCCCCGTGCGGGATTATCCGTTAGCTCAACTCCGCCGCGTCGATCGGCTTCGTGCCGCAGGAGACGTTTCTCTTTAGCGACACGCTGGCGGCGAACATAGCGTTCGGTGTTGATGTCCAAAGTCCAAAGTCCAACGTCCAAGATCAAAACGATGACGACCGTGACCTTGGGCCTTGGACCTTGGACATTGGACAACGCGTTTCAACTGCGGCGAGTGTGGCAGGCCTCGCGGATGACATCGAGCAGTTCCCCGACAAATACGAACAGCTCGTGGGCGAACGCGGCATTACATTGTCCGGCGGGCAAAAGCAGCGAACGGCCATCGCCCGTGCCGTCATGCGCGATCCGCGTATCCTTATCCTTGACGATTCACTGAGTGCGGTCGACACATACACCGAAGAAAAGATCCTCCACAACCTCCGCGACGTCCGTACAGGCCGCACGACGCTCATCGTCTCGCACCGCGTGTCGACCATCAAAGACGCCGACCTCATCTGCGTCCTCGCCGACGGCCGCATCATCGAACGCGGCACCCACGATGAACTCATCGCCCTCGACGGCGACTACGCCGACCTCTACGAACGCCAGCGGCTCGAAGAAGAACTCGAGGCGACCGAATAACAAAAAAACCGCCTCGCAAGTTGCGAGGCGGCGTGTTCGATTCTTTCTGAACTATATCTTACTGTGCTGAGAAGATCTGGACCGATCTGCGGCCGAACTTGCGGGCTTCGCCGCAGCCGGGGACCCAGATGTCGATCTTCTTTCCCTTGATGGCGCTGCCGGTGTCGGAGACGAGATATGTCCCGCTCCACGGGCCCGCGTTCACATAGACACGCGAACCGAGCTTGAGCACACGTGGGTCGGCGGCGATCAGACCGCGGCGAACGCCGTGTCCCATCGCTGTTTTGCCCTTAAGGCAATAAGCCGTGGCCGAGAATGCACCACGGCTTGCGCCGGCACCTGTGGCCTTTGTCGAGGCCGTTGTCTTTACCAGTTTCTTGTCGTCGATCGCAGTAGCAGTTTCAATTACGGGAACACTTTCACTAACTAAATTATTATTAAGAATATTATCTTCGATCTTAGGTTGCGATTCCTTCGCTATAACGAGGTCGTTCGCCGGCTTGTCCGTCTGCGCGTAGATAAAAACTACAAGCAGACTCACAAGGACGGCAATAGAGCCTCCTCTAATGAGTTTCTTCACTAAAAATTCTCCTGTCATAACCAAATACGGAGTCCAAACGCAAAAATAGTGTCTGAGATTTAATTCTTCAGCCACTATTTGCCGGTTAAGGCGTAGTCTGGACTGTTTTCGGACGGCCCGTCGCCGCCGAGTTTCAACCCATATACGTTGAAACTGTTTGTAATACTAGCACTTGCTATCCCAAGTGTCTACCGCCGTTGTGGCCGCAACTCCTTATGTTATATGCAATTGCTGTGTTTTCAGGGGTTTACAGGTAGCATTTTTTTTCGAATTTGATAGACTTTTTGGGCGAGAATCGGTTAGATTCTCGTCTGAGAAGCCCACATTCCTGAGAGGAAAAACCTATGCGCGATAGACGCGGCGGCGAACGTTATGCTATCTCATTTCCGATCCGCGTCCGCTGGAAAGGCGAGGACGGCAAAGAGGTCGTCCAGGAAGGCCTGACCGAGAACGTCGGCCCGCATGGCACGCTTATATATCTGCCGCGCAATCTTCCAAACGTCGGCGGTAAGGTCCGGATCACCGTGACCGAAAATCCCGACGACGAAGTCACGGCTGCGGCCGAGGTGATCCGCCTCGAACGCAACGTTGCCCATCCGCAGGCCGCTCTGATGCTGACCGACAACCTTCGCGAATGGAAGAAGAAGGTCTGGCAGGTCGCGGCCACCGCCATCGCCGAGGAGGAACCCGAGGATACGGACGACTGGTAGATCTCAAGTCAAAAGGCAAAAGTAAAAAGGCAAAATGAGAATTCTCGTGCTCGGCTCCGGACGTATGGGACACGGCGCCGTTTTTGATCTCGTACACAATTCGCCGGGCGTCGAACAGGTGACCGTTGCCGATTTCGACCTCAAGAAGGCCGAGGCCGTAGGTGAATCGGTCGGCACTTCGCGGGTCGATGCTCATCACATCGACGTGGCCAACTACTCTGACGTCGTTACGCTAATGCGTGGCCACGATTCGGTCATCTCGTGCGTCAATTACTGGTACAACGTCGCGCTTTCAAAAGCCGCGATCGAGGTCGGGGCTAATTTCTGCGACCTCGGCGGCAATAACTACGTCGTTGACGAACAACTCGGTCTCGACGACGCAGCTCAGGCGGCCGGTATCAATATCATCCCCGACTGCGGCCTGGCTCCCGGCATGGTCTCGATCCTGGCGATGCACGGTGCTTCCAAATTCGACTCGGTCGATGAGATCCACATCCGCGTCGGCGGATTGCCGCAGGATCCGCAGCCGCCGCTGAACTATCAACTCGTCTTTTCGGTCGAAGGCTTGATCAACGAATACATCGAGGTTGCCCGCGTGATCCGCGATGGCCAGATCACGGAGGTCGATTCAATGACCGAGCTCGAGGATCTGTCGTTCGATGGCTTTCCGCCGCTCGAAGCGTTTCAAACCAGCGGCGGGACATCTACGCTGCCAGATACGTTTCTCGGCAAGGTCAAGGAACTCGATTACAAGACGATCCGCTACGCCGGCCACTGCGACAAATTCAAGGCCATGATCGACCTTGGACTGTGCTCGAGCGAACCGATCACGGCAGACTTTCAGAGTGTCACGCCGCGAAAGGTCTTTGGCGAGCTTCTGCAACAGCACCTGCCGGCCGACGGCCCGGATTACGTCCTCGTCCGCCTCGAATTCGTCGGAAGACCGTCCAGCAATTCCGCACTCGGCACTCCGCATTCCGCACTGCGTTACGACATCGTCGACAAACTCGATCCCGCGACCGGCATGTCCGCAATGATGCGAACCACCGCCTTTCCCGCATCGATCATCGCCCAAATGATGGCCCGCGGCGACGTCAATATGCGCGGTGCCACACCTCAGGAAAAAGCCATCGACCCCGACAAGTTCGTCGCCGAGCTTGCTCGCCGAAACATCGAGATCAAAACGTCAAGCCTGTCCGCCTAGCGTCGCAGGGTCTTTTTTGTAAGAAAAATATCCTAAGTGGTCGCGTACATGCGGCGATTGGTACAGCATTCTTGGCCCAGTGGTCAATGTTCCGGGCCGAGTGGTCGAGTATTTTTTTCGGGCGACGGCGGTTGTCGATGGCGGCCTTGAGCATTTCGGAGGAGAGCTCCCATTGACGCTTGGATAACGGCCTTGATCGCGTCGTTAAGTGGCCCGTTCATCGGCAAAATTCTGAGCATTTTGTATCATTTTGAGAATTTTGCGTCATTTTGAGAATTTTGCATCATTTTGAGAAATTTGCGTCATTTTGAGAAATTTGGTATTTCAATCTGCGCCTCTTCGTGCTAAAACTCCCAGTCTATGAGAAGCAACTGGAAAGAAATACCGCGCGGCGACGTTATGCCGCAGTACGCAGGAATGCACGTGACGATGAACCGAAAAGGCGGGATCGTAATGAGCCGACGGACGTATGAGCAATTCGGCGCCCCAAAGGCTGTCCTCGTGCTCTTTGACGAGGTAAACAACCGCATCGGCCTAAAACCCGTCGGCCCCGGCACCCGCAACGCCCATCCCGTCAACGTCGCCAACACCAAAACCGGCTCAAAGATCGTCCGCTGCTACCGCCTGATCGTCGAGGCCGGCATCGACCTGCCCGCCACGGTCGAGTTCCCCGACGCCGACATAACCGCCGAACGCATCCTAACCCTCGACCTCCGCACCGCCCGCCCCTCACGGCGTGCGTTGGGCCGGAAGGCTGTCAATGCGAAAGTGGAAAACCAAGACAGGAGCGGACCAGCGGGCTTAGTAAAGGAAACAAGGCGGCAGTATAATGGCAGCGTCCGAGACGCACTCAAAGAATGAACAACGGCAACATCAATATTGATGTTGCGAAATTATGGAATTCAGCGTAGAATTTTATGAGAGCACTGAGGGAAGCTGTCCGGTACGGGATTTCCTCGACGAGCTTAAGCGGTCCGATCCGAACGATCATGCCGCAGTGGTTGCGGGATTGGCTAAATTACGGGATCGCCGATATCATCGCGAGCCGTTGAGCAAAGCTCTCGGCGACGGGCTTTACGAACTGCGGCACGTTGGGAAGTTGAACACGCGTGTACTCTGGTTTTTTATGAAGGGAAAGCGGATCATTGCGGTCCACGGCGTAAGGAACAAGGGGCAATCGATAGCCAGGCATGATCTGCGGACCGCCCGCGAGCGAATGGATGATTGGTTAGATAGAGAATCATGAAAAAGACGAATTTCGATCGGTATCTGGACGAACAGTTAAAAGACCCTGAATTTGCGTCGCGTTATGAATCCGCAGGCGAGGCATGGGATGTGGCGATGCAACTCGCTGCTCTCCGCCAGAAAGCAGGCCTCTCGCAAAAGGAACTCGCCCGTCGGCTCAACACCTCGCAGCAACAGATCAGCCGCCTCGAATCGCCCGGCTACGAGGGCCACTCGCTGGCAAATCTTCGCCGCGTCGCGCAAGCCCTAAACGCCCGTGTTCGGGTCACCTTTGAAACCAGCACGCGACCCAAGCGATCACCCCGTTAGAAACTCTCACAATCCCTCGGTGCAAGCCCCGGCTTTTGGCTCAACCTCCAAAAGGACTGAGTACTCAGCCGTTAGCAATGGCTGGCAAAGGTTGGTTACGAGCGAATTCAGGACATGCGTGACCCGGCGAATTCGTTGGATCGTGCCCGCGATTACTGGAAGCAGCAGGGCCGCAGTGGAACGTGGTCGGTGACCCATCAATTGCCCCTAGCTTTAGCTAGGGGATAGGACCTCCAAAGATCCCCGGGCTTTAGCCCAAATCCTGGCTGAAGCAAGGGAGGGGGATCTTGAGATCATTCGGCTAAAGCCGAAAACTGCTAGATTCCTTTCCACGCTCTACGGCTTTAGCACTGGCCGCGTTTTGCCAGGCCAGAACAGCGTGGCAATTTATAGGAACTTCAAAGCCGGAAAAAAAGGCGACCGCATCGCCAAACGCGCCCGCCTCGAACTCGAAGAAAAGACCGGCCGAAAGGTCGTTACCGGCGAAAACTTCCTGCCCCCGGGCCGTCCGCAAAAGAAAGTCCGTGGTAAGTGAACGATCCTGTCCACCGCCCGTATCAAACACGTCGTCCTCATCCTGGAACAAAAATGCCGCCCGTCGAGTGGGTTGATTCTGTGGTATGTTGAGCATATATCTTGTGCGGCTATCTTTTTGCGGGACCTACCATGAGAATCATTGTTCTCTTATGTCTTTCGCTTTTTGCTGCCGCGACGGCGGCTGAGTCTGGCGCGCGGCATTGCGGCCTGCGGCGGCGGTGTATTCGTGGCAAGCAGGCGCCGCCGGAGATTGGCAGATTCCCTCTAACTGGTCACCGCATCGAACGAATCCCGCAGCCGACGATGTCTTATATTTCGTTGGCGGCGGTATGACGACGGTCACCAATGTCCCTGCGCAGACGATAGGCAAACTGATCGTTGAGGGCAATACCACAGTCGATCTTCAATCTGCGGCAGCCGTCACTTTGACGATTGTAGGAGGCGACGGCACCGACCTAACTGTCGAGTCCACTTCCGCGTTGAATCTCGGCGGAGCCAGCGCGATCGAAGTTGATCTGATGACGGGAGCAACGGGCGTCATCGGCGGCGCGATGACGTTCGCCTCCAGCGGAGCGGCCGGTCATAGGCTGACGGCCATTGACAACGGAGCGATCATCTTCAACGGTGGTTCGTTGTTCACGGCCGGAAACGGTTTTGTCGGGAATCCATTCGGCACGACTCACCTAAACTCAGTTGTCTTTGACGAGGGTGCCACCTACGTCTGCATCGCCGGGGGCGACCCGTTCGGGGCGCCCGAACCTGAGTCGGTCGTAGTGTTTAAGAACGGGAGCCTCTTTAGCCTGCGAGGAAACGCCAATACGGCTTTTTTCTCAGGGCGAACGTATGCGAATTTCGAATTGAATTATCCGGGCGGAGATCCCTTCGTTGAAGGCTCTCGCCCATTTATCGCGGATGATCTGACAATCACAGCCGGGGAACTGCATCTTTGGTTGACGGGGACGGGCCACTCTATTCGGGGAGACATCCTACCCAGCCAGGAACACGCCTTGACATGCAGTCAAGCTTCGTCGGACACACCATACATATTAACGGGGCAAGACGCCAGAGGATCAGCATTCTCGGCCAAATCTCGAGGAATCCAGGCAATACAGTCGCCTTCGATAACCCATTGGGTGTGACCATAGAAACACTGTTCGCAGCATGGAATCTGGAACTTGTGAACGGTGTTGTTAGCGTCCCGCATCCATTGAGTTATCTCCGTGCAAGCGGCACGGTATCAAGGGTAAACGGCTACGTCGATGGATACTTCCGTGCGGGGGGTCGACTCTCCGGCACTTATACAGTCGACGTGGGCACTAAGAACGGATATTCGCCGGTCACGGTAGAGATTACGGCAGGTCACGATTTTCCGGGGTTGCTAAAGGTAAGGGCGTTACAATCGGCACACCCGAATCTATATGATCCTTCAAGATCTCTCTCGAGGCATTGGGAAGCGTTCGCAACATCAAATATTACTCAGGCAAACCTGGCCTTTAACTACCTTGATCCGTTGGACATTCCATCGACCGCCACGGAATCTGCCTTTGTGATCCAACGACATGATAATGGTTTCAGTCAACCGGGCGGTTTGATTGACGTCGCCGCCAATACGTTCCGTGTGAATGGCGTAACCCAATTGCAATCCGGTGAATGGACGCTCGCGGAACCCGGTGCGGTTACGGGAGCAACTCCGACTCCGACTCCAACACCAACCCCAACACCAACGCCGAGCCCGTCACCATCTACAAGTGCGTCATTCGATTACGACGGTGACGGGATCACGGATATGTCGGTTTTCCGGCCCTCGTCGGGCATTTGGTATCTCAGGCAATCGACCACCGGTTTTGAAGCAAGGCAGTTTGGGGCCGACGGCGATAGATTGACACCCGCCGACTACGACGGCGATGGTAAGACGGATATTGCGGTTTATCGGCCTTCGGCGGGGCAGTTGGTACATATTGAATAGTGCGACGGGGACCGTGAATTATCCGGTGTTTGGTGCGGCCGAGGACCTGCCGGCTCCGGGGGATTATGATGGGGACGGGAAGGCGGATCTGACCGTGTTTAGGCCGAGTCAGGGGACTTGGTATCGGCAGAATTCGTCGAATGGGTCGTTTTTTGGGATGCAGTTTGGGGCGACGGGCGATGTGCCGACGGTTGGGGATTTTGATGGGGATGGGAAGAATGATCTCGGCATCTGGCGGCCTTCGAATGGGGATTGGTATAACATTCGGAGCGTCGAACGGGTCGGTGTTTGGCGAGAGGTTTGGGCAGACGGGCGACAAGATCGCACCGGCGGACTATGACGGCGATGGGAAGACGGATATCGCCATATTACCGGCCTTCGACGGGGCTTGTGGGTGGTGAGGAATTCGGCGACGGCGACATATTCGTATCACGTCTTTGGCGCACCGAGCGACGTGCCCATCTCAGGCGATTACGACGGTGACGGCAAGGCTGACATTGGTGTCTGGCGGCCTTCGGATGGGACTTGGTACATACAGCGGAGCGATAACGGGCAGTTCATCGTGTTTCCGTGGGGGCAGAATGGGGACAGGCCGACGCCTGCGGCGTTTGGGAATTGAGAATGGAGAATTGAGAATGGAGAATTCAGAACCGGGAGCTGTAGCGACCGGATTCCTGTTCGGTCCGCAATGCCCAACCACAAGGAATCCGGTCGCTACCGCTCCCGGTTCTGATTTGATCCGTTTCTATCCGTGTGATCCGCGGCTAAACTTTCGGGTTCTGACTATCGTCCGATGCCGTAGATGTACGGGGCGATGATGAGTGAGACGATGGACATTAGCTTGATGAGGATGTTCATCGACGGGCCTGACGTGTCTTTGAAAGGGTCGCCGACGGTATCGCCGGTTACCGACGCCTTGTGCGGTTCGGAACCTTTGTAGACCATCTCGCCGTTGATCTCGACGCCTTTCTCGAAGGACTTTTTGGCGTTGTCCCACGCGCCGCCGGCGTTTGATTGGAATATGCCCATCAGCACGCCCGAGACCGTGACGCCCGCGAGCAGGCCGCCGAGGACCTCGGGGCCGAAAGTGAATCCGACAACGACCGGCGTGATCAGTGCGATCGCACCCGGCATCATCATTTCCCGGAGCGAGGCTTTGGTCGAGATGGCGACGCATTTGTCGTACTCGGGCTTCGCCTTGTATTCCATGATGCCCGGGATCTCGCGGAACTGGCGGCGGACCTCTTCGACCATGTCCATCGCGGCCCGGCCCACGGCCTGGATGCAAAGTGCGGAGAAAATGAACGGGATCATGCCGCCGATAAACAGTCCGGCGAGCACGTTGGCCTTGTAGATGTCGATACGGTCGATGCCCGCGATGCCGACGAAAGCCGCAAACAGAGCGAGTGCCGTTAACGCCGCTGATGCGATCGCAAATCCTTTGCCGGTCGCGGCGGTGGTGTTGCCGACGGCGTCCAATTTGTCCGTTCTTTCACGAACTTCCGGCGGCAGTTGGCTCATCTCGGCGATGCCGCCGGCGTTATCGGCGATCGGGCCGAACGCGTCGATCGCGAGCTGCATCGCTGTCGTCGCCATCATTCCGGCGGCCGCGATGGCCACGCCGTACAGGCCTGCGAAATAGTACGAAGCGACGATGCCCGCTGCGAGGGTTAGGACCGGAATGACCGTCGATTTCATGCCGACGGCGAGGCCGGCGATGATGTTGGTCGCGTGGCCGGTGGATGATTGACGCACGATCGAGAGCACAGGCTTTTTGCCCATCGCCGTGTAGTATTCGGTGACCACGCTCATGATCGCACCGACGACGCTGCCGACGACGATCGCGCCGAATACGTCCATCTTGTCAAAGGTAGGCCGAGCGGAGTGTCATATGTCCCTCGGGGAGCATCCAGTTAACCGCAAAGAACGCCGCGACGACCGTCAGCACTATCGAGGACCAGTTGCCGAGGTTGAGGGCGCCCTGGACGTTCGACTTTTCGTCGGCGATCCGCACAAAGAACATACCGATCATCGAGAAGATGAGCCCGAGCCCGCAGATGACCATCGGCAGCAGGATCGGCGACATTCCGCCGAGGTTGTCCGATACCTTTATCTCCTGGCCCAGCACCATCGTCGCGAGGATCGTCGCGACATATGAGCCGAAAAGGTCCGCGCCCATGCCGGCTACGTCGCCGACGTTGTCACCGACGTTGTCGGCGATGGTCGCGGGATTGCGAACGTCATCCTCGGGAATGCCGGCCTCGACCTTGCCAACCAGGTCGGCACCGACGTCAGCGGCCTTTGTATAAATACCGCCACCTACACGTGAGAACAGCGCGATCGACTCAGCACCGAGCGAGAAGCCCGTCAAGACCTCGATCGCCGTGCTTATCTGATGTGTACCCATTCCGGCGAATATCGCCAGGAAAGCAATGAACAATCCACCCAATCCCAGCACCGCCAGACTAGCGACGCCGATGCCCATGACCGCGCCGCCGGTAAACGAAACTTTTAGCGCCTGTTTGAGGCTCGTTCGGGCGGCCTGAGTCGTGCGGACGTTGGCCTTGGTGGCGACCTTCATGCCGATAAATCCGGCTGTCGCCGAAAATACCGCACCTATCAAAAACGCGACCGCGATCAGCCAGTGCGAATGTATCTGACGGCCATTGACCTCATGGATCGTGCCCGAATAGGCGAGCAGCACGGCCGTAAAGACGGCAAAGATCGCCAGCACCTTCCATTCGGCCTTAAGAAACGCCATCGCACCGTCGGCAATGTAGCCGGCGAGCTCCTGCATGTTCTTATCGCCCGCGTCCTGCTTGCTGATCCAAGCCGATTTAAAGGCCATTACGATCAGGCCGAGAATCCCAAAAGCGGGTACCAAGTAGATAACGTAACTGTTCATATCGTGAATAGTGAGCTAAATTTCAAAATTCTGATTATCAAACAATGGCAAAGCCAAGGCAAAAGTAAAAAGGCAAAAGGCAAAATGTGACGACCTGCTGTTTTGCCTTTTACCTTTTGCCTTTTTACTTTCTAATCGCACCGCCACTGTCCGGCGACGCGTTTGGCGAATGAGCCGCTGCCGCCATGGGTGCAGATGCCTGAGGCGTTGGTGCGGCAGTCTTTGCAATAAAGAAACGCTCCGTCCTGCACATGCGGCCTCACGCTCTGACCGGCGGCCCAGGCTGTGATGTCGTTGAAGGTGATGTTCGGATCGAATTGCATCAGCCCGTTGCCGATCTCGACGTTGTAGCCGAAGTAGTTCGGCCGTCCCTCGATCTTGTTCGGGCCGGTGTCCTCGCCAAAACGCCCGGTCTCGAACATTCGCCGACCGCCGAACGGGCCGGGATTCGCGACATTTCGACCCTGCTCATCCGTGCATCGCCCGGGCAGCACCTGCGAATCGTAACAGTAACGGTCGCCTACCGAATTGATCGTCACGCTCGGCTCGGCGTCGATGGTCTTAGCAAGGTAAAAATTGCCCGTCGAGTTGTAGGTAAAACGGCCGTTGAGATCGACCTTGTCGCCAAAAACGCTGCCGATGACGTTGACCATCATCGACGTGATCGAGCCGACGGGACTCGTGTAGATACTCCGCTCGCTCCGCTCCGACCCCGAAGAGATCACCGTCAGCGATGTTCCCGTCACCATCGTCAGGAACGTCCCGCCACGGTGCGTGTCATAGTTATATCCGCCGCCGAACGTCTGCTCCACAAGCGCGATGCCGACTTTTTGGAAATAAATGCCATCACCCGGCGGATTGTGTTTTGAGTAGCTAAAGAACGAGTTGCTGATCTTCCAGTCGGTATTGTAGGTATCGATCCAGAGTCCCGTCCCGTTGTTGATAAAGACGCACTGATCGACCAGAACGTAATCGAACTGCCACCCGCCGCAGTGCTGATCCGCCGTGTTGCAGCGTTCGTCGTTGGCATTGTGAACGTAAATGCCCTTCTCGAGATTCTGGAATGTGACGTTCTCGATCTTGATGCTCTGGCTCGTGTTCGGCTCCTGCTGGCCGGTCTGGCCTTTCATTATCCACTTGCCGAGGCCCTCGATGCCGTAGCTGCCGCGGTTCGCCCTCGGTGTCTCGCCGTAAAGTGCGGAGTTGCCGAGCAACTCGAGATTCTGCACGATGACGTGATCGGTGCAGCCGCCGATGCGAAAGATAGTTTGATTATCGTTCCGTAAGCGTATACGTGTGGAGCCGCGGCGCGACGGAAGGTTGGTCGTCGGGATCGACTTGTTGGCACCGCTGCCCTGAATGACGATGCCCGACGGCAGCGTGATCGCCTGATAGTTTGGGTCGCGACGATTGCCGTCAAGCGTGCCGACAACGTAATCGCCGTCCGGGAAGATCAGCGTCCCGCCCTGCCGCACCGCGATCACCGCGATCGCGTTCTTTATCGTCTTTGTCCAATCCGCGGGATCGGAGAACTGGTATTGCGGCGTTGGTCCCGACGTCCGGGTGACGGGCCGGAAATCTTTGACGTTAAAAAAGCCCGTGTCCTTCGTTGTTGGATACCACAAATAGACAGTGCCGTTCCTCAGCTTGACGTCGTAAAACGGCTCGGGCCCCTCAAAGCACCATGCACCCGTCGTATGATTGATGTTGAACGTATTGTTGCCCGACTTCGTCGCCCCGTCGCAGGCCGTCAAGCCCTGGGCCGGGGTTCGCTGCTGCGTCCCGGCGATGAACACATCGACAGAATTGCCGCTTCCCGCCGACGGCTGATACTTGACCGGGCAGGCCCCGCTGATGTCAGCCTCGACCATGAGCGAATAACCGTCAAACTTATTCTGTCCGTAACCGCTTGTAAACAGGACAAATAGGGCCGCCACCAGACCCGCGCATCTCGACATTTTTCGCATTTCTTTCCTCATCTCCCGCAAGGTCATTTCCTTCATACTAACGCAAAACTCTGATCACGTCGGCATCACGGCCCCTCAACCATTACCGTCGGACATGGGACAAGAGCTGCCGGCCCGGGCTTAACTCGTGATGCGTAAAGGGAATCGTGTATAATCGCCTACGCATCTATAATTGAAAAGGAGCTATTTGTTATGCCTGTAACGGATCCGTACGTTGATGCTTACATCGACAAGGCCGAGGATTTTGCAAAGCCGATATTGCGTCATCTTCGCAAATTGGTCCATGATGCCTGTCCCGATGTGATCGAGACAAAGAAGTGGAGCTTTCCGCATTTTGATTACAAAGGAATGATGTGTTCGATGGCGTCGTTCAAACAACACTGCGCGTTCGGGTTTTGGAAGCAGTCGCTGATGGACGAGGGCACTTTTCCTGAAAAGAACGCAATGGGCAGCTTTGGCCGGATCACTTCGCTGAAGGATCTGCCGAACGACAAGACGATGAAAGCGCTCATTCGCGAGGCGATGCGGCTCAACGACGAAGGCATCAATGTCAAGAAAACGCCGATGTCTAAGGAGCGAAAACCCATCGTCGTGCCCGACATCCTGCTCGAACAGCTTGCCGGCAACGACAAGGCCGCCGAGACATTCAACGCCTTTCCGCCAAGCTGCAAAAAGGAATATGTCGAATGGATCACCGAGGCCAAGACCGACGCGACCCGCGACAAACGCCTGGCGACGACGATCGAGTGGCTGAGCGAGGGTAAGAGACGAAACTGGAAGTACGAGAAGTGCTAACCGTCGGACCGCAGGCTGCCAGCCTGCGTGTCTTTTCGGCTCGACCCTGGGATTCAATTCAAGACAAACGCAGGCTGGCAGCCTGCGTTCCGACAGTATGACAGAACCAATACTTGTAGCAAAAAACAGCGAGGGCGAGTTCTTCCTGCTCCCGCACATGTCCAACCGCCACGGTGTTATTACCGGTGCGACAGGCACGGGTAAGACCGTGACCTTGCAGCGTATCGCTGAGGGCTTTAGCTCGCGCGGCGTCCCGGTCTTTATGGCCGACATCAAGGGCGACCTGACGGGCGTGACTCAGCCCGGCGGCGGTCATCCAAAGATCAACGCCCGTTTCGAGCAACTAGGGATCACGCCGACGTTCGAGGGCTTTCCGGCGACTGTTTGGGACGTTTTTGGCAAGCAGGGCCATCCGCTGCGGGCGACCGTCAGCGAGATGGGCCCGCTGCTGCTGTCGCGGTTGCTGCAGCTAAACGATACGCAGGAGGGCGTACTGACGATCGCGTTCAAGTGGGCCGACGACAACGGCCTGTTGCTGCTCGACCTCAAAGGATCTGCAGGCCCTCATGATGGCCGTCGGCGAGAATGCCGACGAGTTGACGCTTCAATACGGCAACGTCTCGGCGGCGTCGGTCGGTGCCATCCAACGCGGCCTGCTGCAGATCGACGAACAGGGCGGCGACCTTTTCTTTGGCGAGCCGGCCGTCAAGCTCGACGATTTTATGCAGACCATCGGTGGCAAAGGCGTCCTCAACCTGCTCGCCGCCGATCAGCTTATCAACGCTCCGAAGCTGTACTCGACATTCCTGCTGTGGCTCCTCAGCGAATTATTCGAATCGCTGCCCGAGGCGGGCGATCTCGACAAACCGAAACTTGTGTTCTTCTTTGACGAGGCCCATCTGTTGTTTTCCGATGCGCCGACGGCACTCGTCGAAAAGGTCGAGCAGGTCGTCCGGCTCATTCGTTCAAAAGGCGTCGGCGTTTACTTTGTGACCCAAAATCCGGCTGACATTCCCGAGAAAGTCCTGGCGCAGCTCGGCAACCGTGTCCAGCACGCGTTGCGGGCATACACGCCGCAGGAGCAGAAAGGCGTCAGGGCTGCCGCGTCGTCGTTCCGCGTCAATCCAAAACTAGACACCGAGACCGTGATCACCGAACTCGGCGTCGGCGAGGTGTTGATCTCAACACTCGATGAAAAAGGTGTTCCGACCATCGTCGATCGCGCTTTCGTCGTGCCGCCCGCCGGCCAGATCGGTCCGATCACGCCGGAACAGCGTCAGCAGCTCATCACGAATTCGCTGGTCGCCGGTCAATATGAGACCGTCCTCGATCGCGAGTCGGCATACGAATTGCTCAAGGTCCAAGCCGAGGGGCGCATCGCCGAACAACAGGCCGCCGCCGAGGCCGAAGCCGCCGCAAAGGCAGCCGAAAAGACCGCTAAGGAAGAAGCGAAGGCCACGCGTTCCACCAGCCGAAACGACACGCTGGTCGAATCCATAACCAAGAGCGTCGCCCGCTCGGCAAGCTCCTCGATCGGCCGCCAGATCGGCAACTCGATCGTCCGCGGGGTACTGGGCAGCATCTTGGGCGGTAAGAGCAAGAGCAGTTGGTTTTGATGGCCTCGCGGCGATGCTTTCGAAGATCAAGCCCTGGGTTCCTGCGACGAGCAACCCCAGATAGTATCCGCGCAGTAAACTACCTTTAATGAAAATTCTACTGACTGGGGCCAACGGCTATATCGGCAAGCGACTTCTGCCCTTTTTGATCGAGCGGGGCTGCAAGGTCGTATGCGCCGTTCGCGACAAGGCCAGGGTTCCCGAAGAAGGGTTTTACGCCCATCCGAGTGTGTCCGTAGTTGAGATCGACTTCCTAAAGGACGCTTCATTCAACCCGGAGCTGAACGATATCGACGCCGCTTACTATTTGATCCATTCGATGAGTGACGACAACTCGTCCGGCTTCGAAAAGCTCGAGATCACGGCCGCAGTAAATTTTGTCGAACTCGTAAGGCGTACATCGGCAAAACAGATCATTTATCTCGGCGGCATCACCAACGACGACAAACTCTCGACCCACCTCGCGTCGAGGAAAAAGGTCGATGAGGTTTTGCGCGCGGGACGGGCGCCGGTCACGTCCCTAAAAGCCGGTATTATAGTCGGTTCAGGCAGTTCCTCGTTCGAGATCATCCGCGACCTTGTTGAAAAACTGTCCGATAATGATCGCCCCGAGATGGGTGGACACACGGACACAGCCGATCGCCATTCGCAATGTCCTGGAGTATCTGACCGGGGTGCTGCTTCGCGAAGACACGTACGGTGGTTCGTACGATATCGGCGGCCCGGACGTTTTGACATACAAGGATATGATCCTGCAGTATGCCGACGTTCGGGGCCTAAAGCGTCACATCATCACCGTTCCGGTGTTGACGCCGCGGCTCTCGTCGTACTGGCTTTACTTTGTTACGAGCACCTCGTACCGACTCGCCGTGAATCTGGTGAACAGCATGAAGGTCGAGGTCGTCGCGAAGCCGAACGACCTAGCGGAAATGCTCGATATCCATCCGATAAGCTACAAAGCGGCAGTTAGCTTGGCATTTCAAGAGATCGAGCAAAACAACGTAGCGTCAAGCTGGAAAGACTCTTTCGTATCGAGTCTCAAGAACAGTTCTCTGCGCGAGCACTTGGAGGTGCCGGTAAACGGGTGCCTCACGGACGAGCGACAGGTGCCGATAAAAACAGATGTCGATCGAGTCGTCGATAATATCTGGGCGATCGGCGGCAGCCGCGGCTGGTACTACGCGGACTGGCTGTGGTCGATCAGAGGGCTGATGGATAAAATGGTCGGTGGTGTCGGGCTCCGTCGCGGTCGGACAAATGCCAAAACGATAAATGCAGGCGACACGCTCGACTTTTGGCGAGTCTTGCTGGCTGACCGGCAAAACAAACGGCTGCTATTGTACGCCGAAATGAAGCTGCCTGGCGAAGCGTGGCTGGAATTTATGGTGACAAGAAAAGACGGGCAAGACTATCTGAAACAAACCGCGACCTTTCGTCCAAAAGGCCTGCTCGGGCGGCTATACTGGTATTCCGTTCTGCCTCTTCATCACTTTGTCTTCCGTGGAATGGCGGAAGCTATTGTCAGCTATCAAGAGTAACGCGTTGGATCAATACAGCAGATACGAACCTCGCTCGCGGGTAAATGCCTTTAGGCCTGCTGTCCACGAATCTTCGATATCGCTAAGGGGAGCACCGGCCTCGATCGATCTGCGGATCGTATCCGTCCCGCTCACCACGTCGAACGGATTCTTGCCGAACTCGTATTCGTAATCGCCCTGCTTCCACTGGAACTTATCTGGATAGAGATCGTGAGCGGTCTTGACCATAGCAATGCCGACGATGACAGGCGTGAACGCTTCGCGGTCGTTGACGTGCATCTGGATGCCGCCACAAGTTTGGCGGGCCCATTTTTGGAAGGTGGGCTGGAAGTAGCAGGGGCGGAACGTGACGCCGGGGAAGTTGTATTCGTCGAGAGCGGCGGCCCAACCGTAAGGGTCGATGAACGGTGCTCCATTAACTTCGAAAGGTTTCGTTGTCCCGCGGCCTTCGCTTAGCTCGGTGCCTTCGAGATGAACGGTCGCCGGGAAGACGACACATGTATCGACGGTCGGGATATTCGGTGACGGCGGGACCCACGGGAGGCCGGTGTCTTCGAACCACATCTCACGTGACCAACCTTCCATCTCAATGACCTCTAGCTTGCAGCCGATGTCGAAATGTTCGTTGAACATTCTCGCCAGCTCGCCGCACGTCATTCCATGCCGCGTCGGCAGTTCGTACTGGCCGACAAACGACGTGAACGCGCTCTCGGTGACATTGCCCTCGACATGAACACCGGTGATCGGATTTGGCCGATCGCAGACTACGACGCGTTTGCCATATTTCGCGGCGGCGATCATGCAGTTCGCCATGGTGTAAACGAACGTATAGATGCGGCAGCCGACGTCCTGCATGTCAAAGACGATCGTGTCGACGTTCTCGAGCATCGCCTCGGTCGGCTCGCGGGTTTCGCTGTAGAGCGAATAGACCGGCAGGCCCGTACGTGCGTCAATGGCATGATCGGTCTCGATCATATTGTCCTGCACATCGCCGCGGATGCCATGCTGCGGGCCAAAGTATGCGGTAAGGTCGATATCGTCTCGCGCCGCAAAAACGTCGGGGACAAATTCAAGCTCGGGCAGGACAGACGCCTGATTGCAAACCAGGCCTACGCGCTGCCCACGAATAGCGTCGATCCTCTCATCCAACAATCGCTCGATCCCGAGCCGAACTTTTTTCTGCGTCATATCAAAATAATAGCCCAAGCTTTCGCCCGGGCTATCCTTAGTTCAGAAGTTCTGCGGAACTATTTCTTCTTCGCGGCTTTCTTCGCAGCCGGTTTCTTTGCTGCGGGCTTCTTCACCGCAGGCTTCTTGGGTGCTGCTTTCTTTGCCGGAGCTTTCTTTGCGGCAGGCTTGGCAGCCGGTTTCTTGGCGGCGGCTTTCTTCGCAGGCGCCTTCTTCGCGACCGGTTTCTTAGCAGCCGGCTTCTTTGCGGCGGGCTTGGCCGCAGCCTTCGCGGCGGGCTTTGCGTCACTGCTTACGATCGCGGCACCGGGCGCGTGTTTGCCGACCGAAGCGATACCATTTTCCATCGCCTTTGCCGTCTTGTACATCTCGCTCTTGCCGATGACCTCGCCGTTGGCGGCCTTCATCACAAAGTACGGCGAACCGTCCTTCGCTTTCTTGCGCTCAAAGCGCTTCGCATTGCCGGCGTTCTTAGCAACCGACGCGGCACCATTCTTGGCGGCGGCGGCCGTGTTGTACGCCTCGCTGCTCAAGATAACCTGGCCGTTGCTGGCCTTCAGATTGAAACGAAACTTGCCGGTCTTGCCCGACTTGATCTCAAATTTTCCTGCCATTTAATATCTCCTTTTTTATCAGAACTGTTTGATAAACCTCAATCGCGAAATAATATGTCACAGACCGCGCGGAATGGCAAGGACATTCTTAAGCCTATTCCAAAAAATCATGCCCCATCTCGCGCGGTGCAAGATTGTTTGCACGGATAATGCGGACGCAGCCGTTCCATCTCAGTATCGAATCGTCGTTACCCAACGGCTTCATCGACTGCGCTTTTTCAAAGCATTCCATTGCCTGACGAAACAGCTCATACGCGCCGACGCCTTCCTTTGCAAGAGATGCCTTCCCCCGTCGCTCGTACATAATGCCGGTATAATACGCACGCTGATAGTCATCCTTCAGCCGTGTGATGTACTCGGTGACGCGAGCATCGCCGACCGCGTAGTCCTTGCCAAACCGGTCGCTCATCGCGAGGATAATGTTCTTCAGCGCGTCCTGATTATCAGGCTCGATGGCGAGTACGTCGAGGTAGATGCTTTCGGCCGCACCCGGCTCGTTGAGCAGGCGGTAGCGGTTGGCCTTTTCAAGGGCCGTGGGTATCGCTTCGGGTGACAGTTTCTTTAGCTCGAACATACCGTCGGATCGCAGGCTGCCAGCCTGCCGGTTTCCTAACACGCAGGCACGTGCCTGCATTTGTCACTTCTTTCTAAACAACTTTACCAACCTTGTCAACGGATCGTAGTGTTCATCCACCACTCGTTCCTTCAGCGGAATAATAGCATTGTCCGTGATCGTAATGTGCTCGGGGCACACCTTAGTGCAGCATTTTGTTATGTTGCAATACCCGATGCCGAACATCTCCTTCAGGTCCTCGGTCCGATTCTCGGTGTCAAGCGGATGCATCTCGAGCGCGGCCGAGTAGACGAGGAACCGTGGACCGATAAACTCATCGTGCTTGCCGTGATCGCGCAGTACGTGGCAAACGTCCTGACAAAGGTAGCACTCGATGCACTTGCGAAACTCCTGCACGCGGTCGATGTCGGCTTGCTGCATCCGCCACGTACCGTCCTCTGCGTCGGGCTCACGCGGCTTGAATTTCTTGATGCGTTTCTTGACCTCGTAATTCCACGAGACGTCCGCGATCAGGTCCTTTACGGCCGGGAATGCACGCATCGGTTCGATCGTCACGGCTTTTGTGATATCGATCGTATCGAGCCGGGTCATGCACATCAGTTGCGGCATGCCGTTGATCTCGGCCGAACACGATCCACATTTACCGGCTTTACAGTTCCAGCGGCAAGCGAGATCCGGAGCAGACTCGGCCTGGATCTGATGCACGGCATCGAGCACGACCATGCCCTCAGACACCTCAGTCTGATAGTCGACCATTTCACCGCCCTCATGGCCGCCGCGTCTAATTCTGAACGTCGCCTTTTGCATAAGAAAGAGTAACCACGAAATTACACGAAAAGACACAAAAGATGAGTGCGTGATTTGGTGTTTTTTCCGTCCATTTTGGATTCAGACGACATAACGGTTCCATTCAAGTCTCGGTACGCTGCCAAAATTGGCGAGCAAGCCCACGCGCATTTTTGTGATTTTGAGATAGTTGATCAGTTGGGCTACCTCTATGTTGGTCAACTTGCCAACTACCTTAAGCTCTAGAATAATCTGACCAAAACACACGAAATCAGGCGCATACCATTTCTCGAGTTTCACATCTTTGTAGTAGATCGTCAGTTTGTGCTCACGTTCGAAAGGTATGCCTTGCTTGAGAAACTCAACGGCTAGTGCTTCTTGGTAGACTGCCTCGAGGTATCCCGTGCCAAGCGTCTTATATACTTCAAACATCGCACCGACCATCGCATATACCTCATCCTTGAAAAGGAGATCAGACATTTTGTGTTCTTTCGTGTATTTTCGTGGTTACTTGTTCTCCTCTATCACTTGCTTCAACTCATCGGGCATCTCGGGAATCGGTACTCGCGAGAGCTGCATCTGTCCGTCGGCATCCTTCTTCAATGAAAAATTGAACCTCGCGAACTCCGCAACCTTGTCCGGATGATCGTCCCTGAAATGCCCGCCGCGGCTTTCTT
Organism: Blastocatellia bacterium; assembly: GCA_963716755.1. Taxonomy (GTDB): domain Bacteria; phylum Acidobacteriota; class Blastocatellia; order Pyrinomonadales; family Pyrinomonadaceae; genus OLB17. Next base: position 406,174 of record CAVQUD010000004.1, on the reverse strand, counting down.
TGCGTTCGATGGCGGCTCGGGTTATCGCCTCACTGACGGTCAATAGGTTGTGCAGATCGAGTGCGGTATGCCAGCCGGGATTGAAATCGACATTGCCCGGGGCGTAGCATTTAACGGCGCGGTCCTTTAGCTGCTCGATACCTTCGAGGGCGTGTTTCATCTCGTCGTCGACGCGGACGATCCCGACCATTGCCTGCATCATCTCCTGTAGGTCGCTCTGGATGTTGTATGGGTTCTCGCCGCCTTCGCGATCGAAGGGTTCGAGGGCGGCTTTTGCACTGGCCGCGACCTCGGCCGCGTTGATCGTGCCGGCAGGATTCTCTTGCGCAAACTTCGCAGCATATTCGCCCGCACGCTTGCCGAATACGATCAGGTCGGACAGCGAATTGCCGCCCAATCGATTTGCGCCATTGATGCCCGCAGCACACTCGCCGGCCGCGAACAGTCCCGGCACGGTCGAGGCCTGCGTGTCGGCATCGACGCGAATGCCGCCCATGATGTAATGAGTCGTCGGCCCGACCTCCATCGGGGTGGTCGTGATGTCGAGATTGGCGAGCTGCATGAACTGGTGATACATCGACGGTAGCTTTTTCTTGATATGCTCGGGCGCGTTCTGGATCTTTTCCTTGATCCACGCGATGTCGAGAAAAACACCACCGTGCGGCGAGCCGCGGCCAGCCTTGACCTCCCGCATGATGCAGCGGGCGACGTGATCGCGCGTCAGAAGCTCCGGCGGACGGCGGGCATTCTTGTCGCCCGTAACGTATCGCCAGCCTTCTTCTTCGGTGTCGCTCGTCTGGTCTTTGTAGTTGTCGGGAATGTCGTCGAACATAAAGCGTTTGCCTTCGCTGTTACGCAAAATGCCGCCTTCGCCGCGGACGCCTTCGGTGACGAGAATACCTCGAACCGAGGGCGGCCAGACCATGCCGGTCGGATGGAATTGGATAAATTCCATGTCGATCAGCTCGGCCCCGGCGTCGTACGCGAGCGCGTGTCCGTCGCCGGTGCCTTCCCAACTGTTGCTCGTTATCTTGTACGCCCGTCCGACGCCGCCGGTCGCGAGCACCAACGCCTTACACTTAAAAACGCGAAATCGCCCATGCTCCCGCTCATATGCGAGACAGCCGACGACGCGGTCGCCGTCCTTTAGCAAGGAGACGACCGTGACCTCCATATAGACCTCGATGCCCTGATGGATGCCGTGGTCCTGTAGCGTTCGGATCAGTTCGAGGCCCGTGCGGTCGCCGACGTGTGCGAGCCGTGGATAACGATGTCCGCCGAAATTACGCTGAAGGATCTTGCCGTCCTTGGTGCGGTCAAACACCGCTCCCCAAGCCTCTAATTCACGAACGCGGTCAGGTGCTTCTTTCGCGTGCAGCTCGGCCATCCGCCAGTTATTGACGTACTGGCCGCCGCGCATCGTGTCGGAAAAATGCACCTTCCAATTGTCGCGGTCGTCGACATTCCCCATCGCCGCCGCCATACCGCCCTCGGCCATGACGGTGTGGGCCTTGCCGAGCAATGATTTGCAGACTAGCCCAACGCTACACGCCCGCCGCCGACGCCTCGATCGCAGCCCTCAGCCCGGCACCGCCGGCACCGATGACGATCACGTCGTGTTCAAATGTAGGAAAATCAGTCATGAAGAAGTAACCACGAAATGACACGAAAGAACACAAAATAAACTCGCACCTTTTTGTGGTTTTTCGTGCATTTTCGTGGTTTCAAAATATTCTGTAATCAGTCCACACGCCCATCGCCACCATCCGCACGTAAAAGTCAGAAAAGCCCACCCAGAACAGCGACAGCCACGCAAACAGCATGTGCCGCGAATTCAATTTGCTGACCCAATTGTAGAGAGCGAACTTCACGGGATGCTTTGACATCTCGTCGATCCGGCCGCCGACGAGGTGGCGGAGGCTGTGGCAGCCGAATGTGTAGCTGCCGAGCAGGATGACGTTCATCGCGAGCACAAGCGTTCCGACGCCGATGCCGAAGCCGTCCTTGAATTGCGTCGCCGCCACCACGTCATACATCAGGATGCCGATGAAGACGACCGCCACGTACAGGAAATACCGGTGAATGTTCTGCATCACGAGCGGGAACTTTCGCTCGCCGCGATATTCGTGACGCGGTTCGCCGACCGCGCACGCGGGCGGGTCGGCCCAGAAGGCTTTGTAGTACGCTCCGCGATAGTAATAACAGGTGAATCTAAATCCGCCCGGTGCCCACAGGATCAGGATCGCTGGCGTGATCGGCTGTACCAGGATGTAGGTCGGCAGCCATGAGGGCCACGCCCCGAGCCACGCGTGGCCTGACAAAGGCTGGCCCGCGGCCTCCCAGATCAGCGGCGAATACATCGGCGACAGGTACGGGCCCCCACGAGTAATGCGCTCCCTGAAACGCCGCCCAACTCGAATAAACGATGAACGCCCCAAACCCGAGAAACGTCAACAGCGAAGGCAGCCACCACGCGCCGGTGCGCATGGTCTCGCCAAAACCGCGCCGCGTGATCTGCACCAGATTTGCCGCCATATCTTTACTAATTAAAGAGGATAAGAACTGGTAAAGTTTTACGCGAAATCACGCGTCAAGTCAAAATCGGGCCGCCACACGTTTCCGGATAGGATCTGTATTGCCGTTCGCTTTAGCGAACGGTCTGGGCTGGCAACCTTCTTCTGGGCTTTAGCCCAATCTCCCCGCGACAATTGGGCTAAAGCCCTTTATGTTGGTTTCTCCATAACCGTTGGCTAAAGCCAACGGCAATTTTATTGCTTCCGCCCGAAGAGCTCCGTCATCTCACGCAACCTTTCCCGCGAGATCGTCATCGAGCTGCCCGTCGGCGAGTTGCCATTGCCAGTTGCCGTCGGTTGTCGCGGGCGTGTTCATTCTCGCCTCACTGCCGAGACCGAGAAGGTCCTGTGCTGGCGCGATCGCGGTGTCGGCGACCGAAGACCAGACGGCCCGCAGCATCGCATCACAGATGCCGTGGCTCGATGACGACAGGTACTTCCTCGCGTGGGCCTTGACCTTGCGCGGTGCCGAGCGGTACCAGCCCGCTAACGTATCGTTGTCGTGCGTGCCGGTGTAGGCGACGCAGTCGGCGGCGTAATTATGCGGCAGGTCGCGGTTCTGTGCGTCACCGCCGAAGGCGTACTGCAGGATCCGCATTCCGGGGAAGCCGCACTCGTCTCTCAATGCCTCGACCTCGGGCGTCAACGAACCGAGGTCCTCCGCGATCAGAGGCAGTTCACCGAGGCGGCGTTTCAAGACGGCGAAGATCTCGCGGCCCGGAACGTCGCGCCATTCGCCGTTCTCGGCCGTGTCGTCGCCGCGATGGCACTTCCCAATTGCGCACAAAGCCGATGAAGTGGTCCAACCGTGCGACATCCACGGTCCGCAGTGTCCACGCCACGCGTGCCGTCCACCAGGCGAGATCGTCGGCAAGCATGGCCCGCCAATCGTAGATCGGATTGCCCCAAAGCTGGCCCGTCTCCGAAAAGAAATCCGGCGGCACGCCCGCGACCACGGTTGGCCGGCCGTCGTCGTCGAGCTTGAACAGCCGCTGGTTGCACCAAACGTCGGCCGAATCGTAAGCCACAAAGATCGGGATGTCGCCGATCACTCGCACGCCGCGCTCGTTCGCGTACGCCTTGACCGCCATCCATTGGCTAAAGAATAGGAACTGCCCGAATTTGACCGCCTCGATCTCGCGTGCCCACTGCGAAAGCGCCTTGTCCAGTGCATCGCGTTCGCGCATTCTCAATGGCGCCGCCCAGTCCGCCCAAGCCGCTTGCCCGTGAGCGTTCTTGAGCGCGATGAACAACGCCAGATCGTCGAGCCACCAGGCGTTCTCGCGTGCGAACGCCTCATAAGCCCCCCGCGTCTCCGACTCGCCACCCGCGCGAAACCGCTCAAACGCCTCGCCCAGCACGTCGTCCCTGTCGCGACCCGCCGAGGCCTCATCTATCAGCCCATCCTCGGCCAGTTTCGCCGCCGAGATCAGCGTCGTATTCCCCCCAAACGCCGACAACGCCGAATAAGGCGACCAGCCCGCCGGCACCAGGTTCAGCGGCAGTATCTGCCAATACGCCTGCCCCGCCGCGGCCAGCCAGTCGACAAACCGATACGCCGCCCCCAGATCCCCGCCCGGCAAAGACGTCGGATGAAGCAAGATGCCGCTGGAGCGTGGAAAGTTCATGTCCGATTCGATGCTGTTAGGTTATCCGACAAGCGCGGAAGCCGCCAAACCGATCAGTTTTTGGGGGAGAATGTTTTTGTAATTGAAAATGTGAAACGTTTCACATTTTTGAGAGTGTGAAACGTTTCACATTCACGACTAGCCCAGATTTACTGCCTTCTGTCGTGAGGTTTCGGCCCTAGTCCAGACACCCGACCCCCGATTGGTCGAAGGTTTTCCCCGGATTGGTCGAAGGTCATTTTCAACAAATACCTCTACCAATTTGGCGGCGTCCGATAGACCCCCGCCACATCTGTATCCCATTTCCGGCTTGCCGGTCTATTTGCGGAAAAGCTTGCTTTTCCGTCCGGTCGCAAAATATCCTCGCGGCTTGCCGCCGTCAGAGTTTCGGCGGCGGCAAGCCGCAGATCAATTATGACTCCTTCGGAAAGGCAAGCCTTTCCGCAAATAGAGCGGCAAGCCGCGCGGGGCCCAAAGTGCGCGACTTGTCGATATCGTTAGTATGAAGGCATTATTTAGTGAACCCGGCGAATAGTGACCATGTTGAGCAATTTCGCGACATACCTTTCCCTTGTTGTTTGTGCGATAAACTTGTACTTGGCTGGTTCTTACTACGGTTACGATGCCGCATTATCTGATGGCATTCTGTTTCAGATCGCCCATGAAAGCGTTTTCTCTTTTTTGGGCCGTCAATCCGTCTATATCACCGTGATAGCCTTATTATTCGTGGCAATTAAGTCGCGCCGGGAGTCTCTACTCACCCGATTCGTGTCCCCAGCCATTCTACTTCTGAGTCTATTGCCATATCGGTCTATTTATCTGCAAAAAACGTTGACGATGGAAGCCTGGCAGCACTCTTCGCTTTTGATGCGAACCTCGACTTACGACTTCATAAGCTTTTCGATCATTGTGATACTGGTAGTCGTTGAAATTGTTTTGCTTGGCTACTTTCTCAAAGCTCGGACGCCTCGTGGGAAAAGAGCTAGGTCATGAGCCCGACGTGGGCGGATTAGAGGTTGAGATACCTATGAAAATCGATTCTCACAGAATCGCCTATTATTAATCCGATGGACCTGACTATTCGGAGCAGCCGTGTTGTTTTGCCTGACGGCGTTCGGGCGGCATGCGTGCATGTTGCGGACGGCAGGATTGCGCGGATCGCGGGATACGACGACATTGGGCACGGTGAGGTGATCGATGCGGGTGATCTCGTCGTGATGCCGGGGAATGTTGACGCTCATGTTCATGTGAATGAGCCGGGGCGGACGGAGTGGGAAGGGTTTGGGACGGCGACGCGGGCGGCGGCGGCGGGCGGGGTGACGACCATTGTTGATATGCCGCTGAATTCTATTCCGCCGACGACGACGGTGGCGGGGTTTGAGGAGAAGCTGGCGGCGGCGACGGGGCAGTGCACGGTCGATGTCGCGTTCTGGGGCGGCGTCGTGCCGGGGAATACCGCGGAGCTCGCGCCGCTCGTCGAGCGGGGCGTTCGCGGGTTTAAGTGCTTCCTGATCCACTCGGGCGTTGATGAATTCCCGCATGTGACCGAGAGCGATCTGCGACAAGCGATGCCCGAGCTTGCACGGCTCGGGTCTGTGCTGCTGGTCCATGCAGAGGTGGCGGGGCCGATCAGACGCGGCGGCGATGTCGCTCGAGGGCAGCGATCCGCGTGCGTACGACACATTTTTGCAGTCGCGTCCGCGTGAGGCCGAGAACGAAGCGATAGCGATGATGATCCGGCTGTGCCGCGAGACCGGCTGCCGCGTGCATATCGTTCATTTGTCTTCGTCGGACGCTCTGCCGATGATCCGTGCGGCGAAGGACGAGGGCCTGCCGATCACGGTCGAGACGTGTCCGCATTATTTGACGTTTGCGGCCGAGGACATCGTTGACGGCGCGACGCATTTCAAATGCTGCCCGCCGGTGCGTGAACGCGAGAACCGCGAACTGCTCTGGGAAGCCATCGCCGACGGCACCATCGACATGGTCGTCTCAGACCACTCGCCCTGCACGCCCGCATTGAAATTACTGGAACGCGGAGATTTTATGGACGCATGGGGCGGCATTTCGGCATTGCAGTTTGGCCTGCCGGTGATGTGGACGAATCTTCGCGCACGCTGCATTCGACCTGACCGATCTCACGCGGTTGATGTCCGAGCGGACCGCGCAGCTCGCCGGCCTCGACGATCGTAAAGGCAAACTCGCCGCCGGTTACGACGCAGACATCGTCAGTTTGGGACCCCGCCGCGGACTTTACCGTCAGGCCCGACCTTATACATCATCGCCACAAGCTGACGCCGTACGACGGCATGCAGCTCAAGGGTCGCGTCGATTCAGTATACGTCCGCGGCCGTCAGGTCTTTGGAAAGGACGGGTTTTCGCATACAATTTCAGGAAAACTCATAACCTGATCACGAAGCGACCCTGACTCCTGAGTAAGAATGAGCGACTTTGCCCAACTGATCGATCTCGCGTCCGAGAAACTCGGCGGCACGGTGGTGTTTGCCAACGACGATTTTTTCGCGGCGAAAGTAGAACCTGATCAAGCCGTACGCTCCCGTCTGGAAAGAGGGCTTGTACACCGACGACGGCAAATGGATGGACGGTTGGGAAACGCGGCCGCCGCCGTTCGCCACGGCTCGACGAGCCGTTCGATTGGTGCATCATTCGTCTCGGGATGCCGGGCGAGATAAAAGGCGTTGTCGTCGATACCGCTTTCTTTCGAGGGAATTTTCCGTCGCACTGCTCGCTCGAGGCAGCGACGGTCGACGGCAATCCGCACCTCGACGAGCGCATCGATGCCGACTGGAAAGAGATATTGCCGCTGTCGGCACTGAACGGCGATTCGCAGAATCGATTTGAGATAAACGGAAGCGGCCGCGTCACGCACCTGCGGTTCAAGATCTACCCCGATGGCGGTGTCGCTCGGCTGCGCGTTCACGGTAATGTGCTGCCCGACTGGGACGCCCTGAGAAAACGTGACAGCGAGATCGACCTTGCGGCGGCCGAGAACGGCGGCGACGTGATCGATGCGAGCGACGAATTCTTCGGCCACCGTCAAAACCTCATAATGCCCGGTCTCGCACGTGATATGAGCGACGGGTGGGAATCGCGCCGCCGCCGAGGGCCCGGCCACGACTGGTGTGTCGTCCGACTCGGCACAGCAGGACACATCACGCGCGTCGAGGTCGATACATCATTCTTTCGCGGCAATTATCCTGAGAGCTGTATGCTCGAGGGCGGCGACGGTGTCGAATGGCGCGAACTTATGCCAATGGCAAGTTTGCAGGCACATACGCGTCATGTCTTTGCTGACGAAGTTGCCGATGTCGGCCCGGTGACACATGTCAGATTCAACATCTACCCTGACGGCGGCGTCAGCCGATTGCGGCTCTACGGACGGATCGCTTGAGCTTTCACGTCTACAAAAACTTTCACGATCTTAACGACCTTCCGGCCGACGCGGCGGAGGCAGCGTTTCTTGACTGCTGCGGCTCGCAGACCTGGGCCCGACGGATGACAGATTCGCGGCCGTTCAATACGCTTGAGCAATTGTTCGAGACGGCCGAACGGACGTGGTTCGCACTCTCGGCCGCCGACCATCTCGAGGCGTTTGCAGCCCATCCGAAGATCGGCTCCGTCAAGCCCGCGGCAGCTCAAAAGAAGCAGGCCGCCGACTGGTCGGTCGGCGAGCAATCGGGGGTTTCGGCCGCCGGCGACGATGTGAAGCAGGAGCTTGCCGAGGCCAACCGCTTGTATGAGAACAAGTTCGGCTTTATATTTATAGTCTGTGCAACCGGAAAATCCGCCGACGAGATGCTGGCCGTTTGCCGTGCCCGCACTGGCAATTCCGTAGAGACGGAGTTGAAACTTGCGGCGGCCGAGCAGTGGAAGATAACAGAGATCCGGCTTAACAAACTTCTGGAAAAATGAGCGCCATTACCACACACATTCTCGACACAACATCAGGCAAGCCGGGTGCGGGCATTCCCGCCTTCCTTGAGACGAAAAACGCACACTGTCGGCTGGCAGGCAGTCGCGGAGGGAATTACCGATATAGACGGCCGCATTAGCGACTTTCTCTCGACGCGTGAGGCGTTCCTGCCGGGACACTATCGGTTGATCTTTGAGATAGGTCCGTATTTTCTGCTGCAGAACATTGAATGTTTCTTTCCGCAGGTGACGATCACTTTTGTGGTCAAGGACACGCTGCAGCACTATCATGTCCCGCTGCTGCTCAGTCCGTTTGGCTACTCGACATATCGCGGAAGCTAACCTATGCCGGCCAGGATCGTCCAGGACAATTACGGCAAATCGCGGATCCGCCTGCTCAAGGTCGATAAGCGGCAGCCTCGTCACGAGATCCAGAGCCTTACGCTCAACATCGCGCTCGAGGGCGACTTCACAGCAATTCATACTACTGGCGACAACAGCCTGTGCCTGCCAACCGATACGATGAAGAACACCGTCTATGCCCTCGCCGGGCAGACGGATGAGATCGAAACGCCCGAACGGTTCGGGCTGCGGCTCGCCGAGCATTTTCTCGCGAATTGCGAACACGTGGGACGTGTGCGGATCGATATCAGCGAACATTCGTGGAAGCGGATGAAATTCGATGATGGTGAGCACGATCATTCATTCATACGCGGCAGTCAGGAAAAACGAACTGCGAAGATCGACGTCACGCGTGACGCCTCATCGGTCGAGTCGGGCGTTGAGGACCTCGTCGTGCTTAAGTCAGCACAGTCGGGATTTGTCGGATTCATCAAGGACGCATACACGACTTTGCCTGAGGCGAGCGACCGCATTTTTGCTACCTCAATAAAAGCGGGTTGGCGGTACCCTAACGCTGACGACGCGACAGACGAGGTGTTTCACGGGATCAGGCGCACGATCCTCAGAACTTTTGCCGATCACGACAGCCTCTCGGTGCAGCATACGCTTTACGCCATTGGCGAGGCAGTGCTGGCTGAGTTCAGTCAGATCGATGAGATCGCATTTTCGCTGCCAAACATCCATTGCCTGCCCGTGGATGTCACCAAAGTTCGGCGTCGAGGACAAGAACTGCATCTTCATCCCGACCGACGAACCGCACGGCCTGATCGAGGCGCGGATGCGTCGAGATAGCGACTAATGGGTGTAGAATAGGGGTATGATCTTCAACATTACCTTAGATCGAGACGAGGATGGGATTTGGATCGCGGAGTGTCCGTCCATCCCGGGCTGCGTAAGCCAGGGAGAGACCAAACAAGAGGCGGTCGAGAACGTAAGAGACGCGATCAAATTATGCCTTGAGGTCCGGGCTGAAAAAGGCATGCCGCTTACTGTTGAAACGCGTCAAGTCGAGGTGGCTGCCTGATGGCACAACTCCCCATTCTAAGCGGGACAGAAGTTGTGCGTGTCTTTGAAAATCTGGGCTGGGAGTTTTCTCGTCAAAGCGGAAGTCATATGGTAATGACTAAACAAGGCGAGATGGCCTCGTTGTCCATTCCCAAGCATAACGAAGTTGCGAAGGGAACGCTCAGAAGCCTTATCCGGGCGGCGAACCTTACGACAGACGAGTTTCTTCGCGGCCTTCGATCTTAGAATTATTTCTGGCACGATGACCACAACGCTCACAGGTGATTCGCTCGACAGCATCACCTCTCGCCTTCGCTCTACGCTAACCGAGGATGGCCACCGCTACCCCGGTGAATCCGGCCGCCGCCAACCCGTTCACACGGTCTACGGCGGGGCACATCTATTCAAAGCAGACACTACCGTCAAGCTGGGACAGTTGGCTGTGCGGTCGTTCGAGGCATTTGCACCTGACCCGGACGTGTTCGGCATCGCCCTCGGCCTGCCGGTGAACTTGCGCGAGACCATCCACAACCGCGTCCGCGAAAAGCTTGGCCGCGAGGCTGTCGAGGATTTCCGCATAGATTTTGAGGACGGCTACGGGACTCGCAGCGATGTCGAGGAGGACGGCCATACGGACGCGGCGGCCGAAGAGGTTGCGAAGGGCATGGCGGAGGGCACGCTGTCGCCGTTCATCGGGATCCGTATCAAAACATTCAGCGAGGAACTGCACGCTCGCGCGATCCGCACGCTGGATATCTTTCTCACGACGCTGCTCGAACGCTCCGGCGGCAAGTTGCCGGATAATTTCGTCGTTACTTTGCCAAAGATAGTCACGCCGGCACAGGTCACGACGCTGGTCGATATCTTTGACGAGATCGAGCCGAAGCTCGGTCTTGCGACCGACTCGCTCAAGATGGAGATGATGGTCGAGACCACGCAATCGATCATCGCGGCCGACGGTTCATCGGGATTACCAAGGATGCTCGAGGCCGCTCGCGGCCGGTGCGTCGCTGCACATTTTGGAACATACGATTACACGGCGAGTTGCTCGATAACGGCGGCGTATCAGGACATGCTGCATCCGGCGTGCGATTTTGCCCGCCACATGATGCAGGTCGCTTTCGGCGGCACGGGCGTCTGGCTCTCAGACGGTGCCACGAACATCATGCCCGTAGCCCCGCACCGAGGTCACGGCCTGACCGAAGATCAAAAGGCCGAAAACCGCGATGTCGTACACCGCGCATGGCGGCTGCATTACGATCACTGCCGTCATTCGCTCGCGAACGCGTATTACCAGGGCTGGGACCTGCATCCGGCGCAACTGCCGACGCGGTACGCCGCCGTATTTACCTTCTTTCTCGAGGGACTCGAGGCCGCAAGCGAACGGCTTCGTAACTTTGTCGAAAAGGCCGCAAAGGCGACGCTCATCGGAGATGTGTTTGACGACGCCGCCACGGGCCAGGGCCTGTTGAATTACTTTCTGCGGGCGATCAACTGTGGTGCGATATCGGAACAGGAGGCGACAGAGCGGACGAGCATTACGCTGGAGGAACTTCGCTCCGGCTCTTTCGTAAAGATATTAAAGAACAGGTAAGGGTAACGTTATGGAGCTTGATTTCTATTTTCTGCTTTTCTCGCTTTTCTTCCCGCGGATCGTGATGTTGGTTTACCTCGTCATGTTCCCGAATCTGTTTCCGGCCAATATGGTCCCGCAATGGGCGGACATACTGTTGGGCATTTTCATGCCGCGAATCCTCATCCTGATCTACATCTATCAGAACATGGGGTACGAGAACGTGTGGTTCGTTGCTCACCTTGTCGTAGCGGCCATTGTCTATCTCGGCAGCGGACGCGGAGCGGACCGACGACGACGGCGACGGCGGGACGAGGCTTAAGGTCCGCATCAGCCAGCGATCCGCGCTCGAAGACCCCCTTTTTAACTTTTTGCGATTTAGGTAATACAGCATACAAACGCCTTCGGCGGCTTTCGGCAATATTGAATCTGCTTAAGACTAATTCGATACTTACAGTCTTGACTCCATGGGTGCTTCGCTAAACAGTGGAGCACCCGTTTTTGGTCGAGGACACGGTCTGATCATTTCAATACAACCTTCCCGGTAGAACGCCACATCCGTAGCCCCGATCTACCCTTTCTATTAGCCCGAGAACCGTCGGGTTAGAACGCGGATCGAACCGCGGCGCGGCCCTTCCGGGCAAATTCCTCTGACGCGACTTACTCCCCGTACGATCTATTTCTCTATATGTGCGAGAACGCACGGAAGTCGACCTGGGTTCTGCAGTATTCTTCAAATCAGGCTCTAGGCGGCAATTTTGCAATTTCATTTCCGGTCACAGGAACTTCCGGGGGTGTTGATCATAAACAGGGGGAGAATCATGGAACGCATTCATAATACCAGTTCGTATTTCCGCGATGGACCAGAGGTCATTTTTGGAGAGCATGGCTCACGTACCGCTTCGATCGCGGTCTCAAGCTCAAGTAACGATCTGCTGCGGTCGCTTCCGGCTGATCTGTTTCAGCAGTTCAAGCCGTCGCTGCGATCTGTCTTTTTGGAGGCGGAACAGTTTCTTTATTTTCAAGACGACCGGCTCGACTATGTATATTTTCCTGAGACGGCAGTGATCTCAGAGCTTCAGACGCTCGACGACGGCCGCATGGTCGAGGTTATGCTCACCGGTCCCGAAGGCGCCGTGGGCCTGATGGCGCTGCTCTGCCGCACCCGTGCACCGCACTGTACGCAGGTGGTGCAGGCCGGCTCCGCAGTCCGCATCGAGACCGCGGCCCTTGCCAGAATTGTCCGTGTCCACCCTGACGCCGCCCGCGTCCTCACGCCGCATCTTGACCAATACGTGAGGCAGATATCGCAGCGTTCGATCTGCAACATGTACCACTCGGTCAAAGAGCGTCTGTGCACCTGGCTGCTATTGGTCCAGGACCGGTGCGGTAAGACGACGTTGAAACTCACTCACGAGCAGATCGCCCGTATTTTGGGAGTTTATCGGCCGAGCGTTACATGTATCGCGCTGGAGCTGAGAAAGAATAAAATGATCAGCTATTCGCGCGGTGGCCTGTCGATCAGCGATAGGGCGAAGGTCGAGGACGCGGCCTGCGGATGCTATCCGCAACTGGCCGGCGTGCACTAAAGATTAGAATTATCAGTCCAACGTAGGCCTACATACAGAGGCGTGCTGCGTGTCTGATATTCTTCACCAACCAACCAAAAAGGGATTCCCGCAGTTTGAGTATAGTGGGAACATATTCAAGGGAATCCCTCCTCCTCTCTTACGTTCACATTCAACTACGCGCTAAACGGCGGGCCGATAAACGCGCCCGCCGTTTCCAGTTTGCCTGAGCTATTTGGTCAGACCCGACGTCCGCGAACTAGTTGCAGGATCAGGACCACCACAGCCACCACCAATAACACGTGTACCAGACTGCCGAGCGATTGGCCTGCAAAGCCGAAACCAAGGGCCCAGAGTACCAGCAGGATCAAGACTATTGTCCAAAGCATTTTTTTGTTCTCCTTAACGTTTTTCTATCTCGGCCGGGCTTGTGACCTCGCCGTCCATCGAAGCACTGATAAGAAAACTCGCCGCGACCACCGCAACGATCAGGATGAAGATCGCCATTACAACTGCCATCCAATTGACGCCGCGGTAAGCCTTAGCTAAGTCTTCTCGCACCATCACTTCCTGACCATCTACGTCTACTAGCTGTTTTTTCACTCAGTTCCTCACGGGGCGAGTCACGCCACTAAATACAAAGATACCGGCGTCTTGCCGCCGTGTATGTACGGCAGAGAACAGAGGTGCCGAGAGCGGCTTTAGAGTTGTTGGGTCAGATCAGTTGCTCGTATTGAGCTTTCTGAAGCCGGTGTGCAGTGAAAAGATCTCAGACGCCTGCAGCATGCCATCAACATCGAACAGGAGAAGTTCGATAGTCACGCTGCCGCTGTAACGGATCTTGTTGCCGAGGAAAAGGTTACGCGTCTCGCGTCGACTGCCGCCGGACGCAAGCGAGCGGACCTTTAGGATACCGATGCGAGAGCCGCCGCCCTGCCTGATGAAACGGTCGAGCTTCTGAGCCCGTACGAGCTGGCGCAGGTCGCTGTATTTCTGACGAGGTGTATCTTCGTCAGTTCCCCGATCCTCTTGCCCGCCGACCTTTTCGTTTGCGACAGCCAAGGCCTGGAGTTGGGCCTTGACCAATCTCGCTTCTTCTACGAGCGCGCTGATCGAGTCCCGCTGTGCGTCTGTCAGCTTGTTTGCCCAGGTCAAAAAACTGGTGACCTCGGTGTATGCCTGATTGATCTCGGAGACGCGGATCAGGATCGACTCGCGCCCCTCGCTCTCCAGGTCGTATTCGGGGACAAAGGCCTCGGGGTAGAGTATCTTCAGGTCTCTGTTGCCTTTCTTTAACTGGTTCGCGATGGCCGTGCCCAAGGCTTTTTGATCTATCGTATCCGTGCTCTCGGTGATCGACGTCTCGGTCCTGAACAGCGATAGAAGTTCACCGACTGACCCCGCAAATGCCGTAGCGATCGTGGGAAGGCTGAGCGCGGACGTGACTGGGTCCCATGATTTGATCCTGATATCATCGCCGGCATTGGGGTTGCGGTCCGCCTTAGCTTCGAGTTTCTTTCTCCAGATCTCAAAGTTCTTGAGGGCAGCTTCCGACTGGCTGCGATAAACACGGAATTTCGCCAGGGCTATAAAATCAGGTTCGTTATGGATCAGGATGCCCGTGTATTGTGACGTTATCGGCCGGATGAACGGCTCGATCTGCTCGGACAACGCCTTGAGCGCCTCATAGCTCAACGCCGTCGTCTCGGCGCTCGGTTTGGCGTCGTCCGCAAACGTGGTCTTCGATTCGGGCACCTTGAGACCCGTATTTTTTGGCAGCGCCTCGATGATCTCTTTCAGACGCTGGTTGGCGAGGTCGCTCTTGGCCTTTTCAAATTCCTGCTGCTTCTTGATCAGTTCGATCTGCTGCTGCAGCGCAACCATTTGAGCATCCGGCGACAGCGGCGTTGGTGATGGAGTTTGAGAAATGCTGAGCGTTGTCAGAGCAACGACAAGGACCAGAGCATTAAGAAGACGACGAAACATTTGGCGACCTCCAAACAAAAGGAAAATACACCTTACGCGTACAGTATAGCACTGCGTCCACAGCGAATTGTGATCTATGACCGCGCTTTCATCAGGCCGACGAAACGCTCGAACAGATACTCAGAATCGTGCGGTCCCGGCGCGGATTCAGGATGGTATTGCACTGAGAACACCGGCAGCGTGTTGTGCCGCAGGCCGGCAACGGTCTGGTCGTTAAGATTAACGTGCGTGACCTCAACATCCGGCGGGAGTGTGTCGGCCGCGACGGCAAAGCCGTGATTGTGTGATGTGATCTCGATCTTGCCGGTCGTCAGGTCCTTCACCGGTTGATTGCCGCCGCGGTGACCGAATTTGAGTTTGTACGTGCTGCCGCCAAAGGCCTCGCCAAGCAGTTGATGGCCGAGACAGATACCGAACATAGGTGTCTGGGATGCCGTAAGTGTGCGGACCTGATCAACAACCTGTCCCATCGCCGCCGGATCGCCGGGGCCGTTCGAGAGAAAAATACCGTCGGGCTTGAACGCAAGTGCTTCAGCAGCAGACGTGTCGGCAGGGACAACCGTCACGCGGCAGCCAAGCTTTGCAAACTTGCGCAGGCTATTCGTTTTCACGCCAAAATCGTAGGCTACGACGTGAAATCGTTCGTCGCCCGCAGCAGGGAACTGGTAATCATCATCGACCGTGACCGCACTGGCTAGCTCTCGATCCGCCATTTCGGGGGACGCTAAGACCTTCTCCAGCAACGCGTTAACATCCGTTTCGGTGGTCGAGATGCCGGCGCGCATCGCGCCTTTATCGCGAATGTGCCGCACCAGAGCACGTGTATCGATGTGCTCGATGCCGACTATGTTGTTGTCCTTAAGATAGTCCTGAAGTGATCTCGTCGAGCGAAAATTCGATGCGATCCGGCTGGCCTCGCGAACGACAAACCCCTCGACCCACGGCCGTCGCGACTCTACGTCGTCATCGTTAGTGCCGTAATTGCCGATCAGCGGATACGTCATGCAGACGATCTGGCCGGCGTAGCTCGGGTCGGTCAGGATCTCCTGATAACCGGCCATCGAGGTGTTAAAGACCATCTCGCCAAACGCCTCTCCGTGAGCGCCAAACGACCGGCCCGAAAAGCGCGGCCGTCCTCGAGTACCAGGATCGCTTTCTGCATCAATTAGATTCTATCGGAGCGCGTGCGAGCGGACAAATTATCTGAGGTCGGGCGGGCCGTCCTTGATCTGCGAGGTTCTCGGAAGGCTGCCATCGTAATCGCCGTGTTCGAGAAAGCCCATGTCCTTAGGCTTCCAGTAGCGGAAAAAGGCTTTGCCGTAAACGTACTTTTCCGGAACGAGTCCCCAATAGCGTGAGTCGGACGAATTGTCGCGATTGTCGCCCATCACAAAATAATGATGATCGTCGACCTTTCTGACGGGATAGCTCGGCAGCGAGCGATTGTGTTCGTCGTCAAGATACGTCTCTTTTAGTTCGACGCCGTTGATCACGACCTTGCCGCTGCGGACCTCGACCATCTCGCCGGGCAGTCCGATAACGCGTTTGACATACGATTTGTCCGGGTCGTTCGGGTACCAGAATACGACGATATCGCCGCGTTCGATGTGGCCCCAACTGACGGACTGTATGCGGTAATAGACCAGTTTGTTGACCAGCAGGCGTTCGCCGTCCTGCAATTGAGGCAGCATCGACGTGCCCTCGACAACAACGGGCTGGACGAAAAAGACGCCAAACAGTATGAAGACGACCACGATCAGGAATACGTCACGCACCAGCTTTAAGCCCCTCTGAAAAGAGGCCCTGGCGCGACTCGCGTTTCAGCGAGATGACCTCGATCCCGGTGTCGTCCGAGGCCGACACAAAGCCGAAATCCGTTTGGTCTTTCCTGCTAAAATCCAACATAATCAAGTCCGCGGGCACACATTCGTCCCACTTTAATAATCGTTTTAATTCACGAAGTTTGTCAAAGCAAATCTCGTCATGAATGAACACATCAGGTCTCAGTTCTCCTCGATCCGTCCGCCTCACCTATCTGAACAGCGCGGCCGTGTCGCCGCTGCCCACGGCGGCGATCGAGGCGATCACGTCACAGCTTAACGACGTTTCGACCAACGGCGGCCTCGGTTATCAGGGCTGGATCGAGACAAAGAACCGTGCCCGTACGCTGCTGGCCGGGATGCTGAATGTGCGGCCAGATCAGGTCGCGTTCATGCGAAACACGTCCGACGGCTTTGCGACGATCGCGAACGGCCTCACATGGCGACAGGGCGACAATATCGTCAGTTTTGCCAACGAATTTCCGGCTAACTACTACGCGTGGAAGCGGATACGCGACGAGTTCGGTGTTGAGCTGCGGCTCGCACCCGAACGCGACGGCCGCATCGACCTCGACGAATTGACCGCACTGATCGACTCGAACACAAAGGTCGTCGCCCTTAGTTCCGTGCAGTACGCGTCAGGTTTCCGGGCCGATCTCGAACGCGTCGGCCGTGCCGCACGCGCCGTTGACGCACTCTTCTGCGTGGATCATCATTCAGGGGCTCGGTGCTCACGGTTATGACCTGCCGGCCCAGTACGTCGATGCGGCCAGCGGGGCGAGCCACAAATGGCTCTGTGCCCCTGAGGGCTGCGGCTATATTTACCTGTCGGACCGTGCCCGCGAACGGATCAAGCCGACGCTCGTCGGGTGGATCAGCGTCGAGACGCCGTGGGATTTTGTGGATCGCGAACAGCCATTCAAACCGACCGCTCTCGCGTGGGAAAGCGGCACGGGCCCGTCGTCACTGTTCTACGGGCTCGAACAAAGCCTCAAACTCCTCAACGAGGCGGGACTCGGCAATATCGAACGTCATCTCGATAACCTGACGACACAGCTCTGCGACAGCCTGGGCGGAAAGGACTATGAGATCGTAAGTTCGCGAGCACCGGGCGAGAGATCGGCGATCGTCTGCATCAAAAGCCGTAACGGCCTCTCATCAAACGAGATAGCGGCCCGCCTCGAATCGCAAAATGTCGTGGTCTCGCCACGCGGCGACCGTGTCAGGATCGCGCCGCACTACTACAACGACACGCAGGATATTGAACGTTTGATCGACGCGCTGCCGTAAGGTCAGTCCAGCAGCCGCTTTACGGGCAGGTCGGCCGAAAGGCCATCGAGATTGAGCCGCGTCATTCCGCCGGCGTCAGTGAAGGTGGGCAGGTGTGACCGACGATTGTCGGTGAACCGAAAATAAAACAATCCGACAAATACGCCGCCGACCAACGCCACACCGATACCGACCATAACGACCAGCGCGGTCGAGAGAAAGATGTCGCTGGTCGTCAGCACAAAGGCACGTTCGGCCGAGATCAGGAACGGATTATTGCCGAGCCATTGGACCTGTTTTTCGTACTTGACCTCATCCAGAAGTGCATTTGCCGCCGCCGCGTCCGCCGCGTCAAAGACGACAGCGTTGTAATTGCCTATCCGCCGATAGACCGCCGACGGCATCGCCCTTGAGTGCCTCGGCAAAACGGGTGTCCGCATCGATAGAACCTTGCGGCGAACTGTATTCGACGATCAGCAGCCGTCCCACCGAATAATGTGCAGTAACGGCCTCAGTGCCTGGCGCCCAATCGATAGCGTTGAGCACCGCTCGCTCGCCGAGAGCGGCCTTTAACTCGTCGGTCGATCTCGCAAAAACGGTCGTCGCACGAACATTCTCCCAATCCGGCAGATGCTTGATCAGCACGGGAATGCCGTCGATCTCTGAGACCTCCTGACTGTTGTAAACAGGCGTGTTAGCGGGCTGTGCGGACAAACCGACGGCCGCGATCATGAATATCGCCGCGACGATCCCGCGCGCTGCCATCCGCCTTTTGAGTAATGCTGCGAACATATCGATCCAGCCAAGTCGGCCAGAATAGAGGTGATTCTACCATTATTCGTGCATTTTTCAGGTAGAACGCCGTTCTAACAGCAGGCGCACGAAATGGTATACGAGATAACGCAGTGCCGCACGAGAAGCGTTAACGAATCTATTATTTGATGAAACTCGAATGTATGGATATGCCTGAGAAAATCGAACAAATCGTGGGTTTGCAGCGTGAAATAAGGCATTGTTCGACAGGCAGTCAGGTTTGGCACGGCGTTTGAGACTGACCAGGCTTGGAGGGAATGAAATGACAACACAGACATTAGATTTTCCGGTTTTTCGCAGTGAGCAGGGCGTAAAGGTCGACGAGGTTAGGTTCTTTCTTGGACGGCTCGATCGCCGACGTCGAAAAGGCGAATGACAAGCAGCTTGCCAAGGCCGCCTCGACAGGCGACATCGGCTCATTCGAAGAGATCTACAAACGGCACCACCGCCGCGTGTATTCGATCTGTCTCAGGATGCTGCAGAACGCCAGCGAGGCCGAGGACCTGACGCAGGATGTCTTTATCCAGCTCTATCGCAAGATCGGCTCATTCCGCGGCGATTCGGCCTTCACGACGTGGCTCCACCGGATGACGGTCAACCAGGTGCTGATGCACTTTCGTAAGCGGTCTGTGAAGTTTGAAAAGACCACCGAGGAAGGCGAGACGCCCGACCAGCCCGTACCGGGATCGGCCAATCCGCACAAGATGCAGATCGTCGACAAGATCGCCCTCGAAAACGCCATCGAGCAGCTTCCCGACGGCTACAAGAACGTCTTTATGCTGCACGACGTCCAGGGCTTTGAGCACGAAGAGGTAGCCAGAATACTCGGCTGCTCCGTAGGCACCTCCAAGTCCCAGCTTCACAAAGCCCGCCTCAAGCTGCAGAAGCTCCTCAAAAAGAAAGCAAACCCGAGGCTCCTCAACGCCGACGCGTAAAACATAGATTCGAACTAATATTCATTAAGGGCTTTCCACCATCGGAAAGCCCTTTTTCTGACTTCTGAATTCTAACTTCTATTTCCTTCGATCAGGTTGGTGGTATTACGGATAATCCGCGACGAGAGTTGCGGAAAATGGAGCTGTCAGCGATCAGGGCAAAGAAAAACCGCAAGATTAGCCACCGAGCCCTCAGAGATCATCGGGTTTGAAGGTTAGTCATGTTAAAATCCTGTTCAATGATCGTACTGCGAAGCTCTTCATCTCTGAAAGAGAGAAGCTTTTACAGCATTTTCAAGATAGGCTGGAGACCGCTCACCACCTGAACAGACGAACTGTCAGCTTTCAGGCGAACAAGTCGGAGCCGATCTATCGATGGTTGAGGTGGTCTAATTTAACTGGACAGGACCCTCACGCTGGGATTATAAACCAGAGTGAGGAGGAGATTATGAGGAAATATGACGATGAGTTCAAGCGGGAGGCGGTGAGGAAGGTGTTTGACGGGCAGACGGTGGCGTCGGTGGCGAGGGAGTTGGGGGTGGCGGAAGGGCTGATCCACAACTGGAAGAAGCGGAAGATCACGGGTGGGACGGACGCTGAGCGAGAAAACATCGAGTTAAAGAAAAAGCTGCGTGAGGTTGAGATGGAGCGGGACATATTAAAAAAAGCGGCCCTTATCTTCGGCAGAGGCGGGTCGTAAGATACGGGTTTATCGAGCGGGAAAAAGAGCGGTATCCCGTCCGTCTGATCTGCCAGGTGATGGGCGTAAGTGCAAGCGGGTATTACGTTTGGGCATCCGGCAAGAGTTATTTGAAAAGTGAAGAGGCTGATGTGCTTGCGGCCAGGGTGAAAGCGATCTACTGGATCCATCGGCGGCGCTACGGAAGCCGCCGGATCTCGGCTGAGTTAATAGCGACGGGGATCAAGGCCGGGCGATACAGGGTGCGCGGCTTGATGAGGAAGCAGAATCTGAGGGCGATCCAGCCAAGGAGTTTTGTTCCACGTACGACGATTTCAGATAACCGGCGAGCGAGCCGGAACATGTTGGTTGAAGCCAAGCCAACGCAGCCAAGAGCCGTGCTGGTAGGGGATATTACTTATTTGCCTCTTTTGGGCGGCAAATGGTGTTACCTGGCGAGCTGGCAGGACCGGTTCAGTAAAAGAGTTGTGGGCTGGAAAGTTGGGATGAGAATGACGGATGATCTCGTGATCGAAGCACTCGAAAAAGCACTTGTCCGGGGGCTGGTCGCCAAAAACGCGATCATTCATTCGGACCGGGGCAGCCAATACAGTTCGAACGACTTTCGTAAGCTGTTGAAACAACATGGTCTTAGGCAATCGATGAGCGGGAAAGGCAACTGTTACGATAACGCCCAGGCGGAGAGCTTCTGGGCACGTTTCAAGACCGAACTCGTCGATGGCGGCGTGTTCAGAAATGTCGCTGAGGCAATATCCGAAACCTTCAGCTACATCGATGGCTATTACAACCGCATCCGCCGCCACTCGGCCCTCGGTTACCTGAGCCCCGAACAGTTCGAACGACAATTCGAAATTTCAAAAAATGAAAAGACCGGCAAATCAAATAGAAAAGGCGTTAGCGTGAGGGTCGTGTCCAGTTTTACTTGACCATATCATGTGGACCCAGCCGGAGCAGATGAACATTGGAAAACAGCGGATACGGCATTGACTAGGG
Organism: Blastocatellia bacterium; assembly: GCA_963716755.1. Lineage (GTDB taxonomy): Bacteria > Acidobacteriota > Blastocatellia > Pyrinomonadales > Pyrinomonadaceae > OLB17. The sequence continues at coordinate 384,976 of CAVQUD010000004.1, read as the reverse complement.
CTAGAACCCACTTTCAGAGCCAGAGGCTAATGCCACCAAAACGTCTATTGGGGGCCGCGATTGAACGAAGTATGGCCGTCGAAATAGTCAACCAACTAGAAACGGGTGTAATGAATAGGGCAGCCAACCTCACAAAGGACAGCCAGTTAGTGCTCCTTTGCGAGTGGCTAATGAATTTGTGACATTCGCGACAGCATGAGCACACGTAGGGCTTGCATTCGAGCGATTCCCGGTCATTCCTACTTCTTCCCACTCACATTCTGCCAAGCCAAAGTCAGGGCTTCGCCGGCGGTGTCTTGGGTGGCGTGGGCGAGGATCATTTTGGTGGCGCCGGCTTCGGGCACTTCGCGGACCGATCGAATGAACCGCGAAAATGGCGAACGGGATGCGAAAAGAATAGGCAGGCTGCCTGCGCTTCGGCCAGGGGCTGCTCCGCCATCGCCGGTCTCAGACAAGATCGCTCAGGACAGCAACCTCGATAGCTTCGACCCGGCGAAAGGAAGGGTCGTTCGTGATCAGATGAGTGCAGCCGGCGAGAATTGCCGTCGCAGCGTGAATAGCGTCGGGCGTCTTGAGATTCTGGAGGGCGCGTAAACGCGCGGCTTCTCGGAGATGAGATATGTCGATCGGGATCAAAGCCACCTTAAAGCCCGTTAGCAGCGTGTCGTAGGCGTTGATGAGATCGGTATTGTGGTCTCGAATAGGCACGACCAGTGTCTCGAGCAGGGACAATTCACTCGTTACGACGGTTATCTCGCCACTATCGAGCGATGTCCATACGTCTTGCAGGGGATGCCAATAAACAGGATGTTCTTCGACGCTGTAGATGATCGGGGAGGCGTCGAGATAGGCAATGGAGCCGGGTGGAAGGATCAGTCGTCCCAAGAGTCTCGCTCCCGCCTAATTTGCTCGTCGATCTCGGCCGCGGTTCGCGTGGCCGTTCGTTTTCTTATCGACTTGAGATACTCGACGATCGAAGTTCCGCCGTTGGTCGATCTCTGCTTTGCCGCGCGTTTCAGGATCAGTTGAGCTAATCGAACCTGCTCGTTCTCCGGCAGCGGCAATACAGTCTCACGATAGATCGTCTCGACACTCGGCATATCATAGCTATCATAACACGATAAGCCCGAGATAAACGCGAGGCTTTTGATCAGCAGCACGGGCGACACAGGTGCCAGCGTTTCGACGACAGAGCCCGCGCTCGAGGAGCAGAGCGTTCTCTGCTGTCGCTTGGGCGTCGACATAATAAACATCAACACCGCGGCTTAACACATAAGCAACATCAAGCTCGCCATCAAAACCATCACCGTCACCATTAACAACATCAACGCCTCCATCAACAACATCAACGTGACCATAAGCACCATTGAGACCTCGACGTTTGTCAGTTGAGATCGATCGGGTGAGTTGTGTGAAAAGGTCGTTTTGGGTGGGAAAATCGGCCCCGCGGACCTTCGACCAATCCAAGGCGTTAGTCAGGACAGAGGCTGTTTTTGGGCGGCGGCGCGGAGGGCTGGGATCTTTCTTACAATCGTCGTTTTGATGGGCGGGAAAGGTACTCGACCACTGGGGGCATTTTAGTGTACCACTCGGCGTTTTTTGCGTACCACTCGGGGCAAAACAGCCCACCAATCGCCCGAAAACACAGGCTTTGTACGAAAAGCGGACAAAATTCGCCCGCGCACGATTTTCATACAAAATGCGCGCTGTCCAGGCGAGATTTTCAAATCGTGTGGACGAGGAATTCGGGTGTGATGATCACCGGGGAAAAGAATCCGGCTGAGGTGTTAAAGAGGCGCAGGCGGGCTTGTTTTCGGACGTTGGCCAGGTGGCCAAAATTCCATGTCACGACGTAGTCGATCTTATGGATCGAGGCGACCGCAAAGTGAACGGCGTCGGCGATGTATTTGCGGTGAAAGATGCCGCGGTCGATGTATCCGTCAGCCAGGATCGCGACCTCTTCGGTCAGATCGAGATCCTCTAAAGGCTGTATTAGCTTGAGATAGCCGGTGCGGTGCGGTTCGGGCAGGCGTTCGAGTTCGCGCTGGACGAGGATCGAAGAGCAGGCCCGATATTCGCTCAACTCATGCTCCCACCAGCGGATCGTCAGGTCGCGGCGGAACGGCTCGCCATTGTCGAGATAGGCCCCGACGACCGAGGTTTCGAGGTAGAGCGAGAGCTTCATTCGTGCTCCGGATTGACGGCGACGAAGGTCACTTTCGAGTTCCTGAAATCGAACGTAAGCCTGTAATTCTTTAGGAAATTGCCGCCGAGAATGCCCGATTGCTCCCAACCCGAGGCCTCGTTTATCAGGTCGAGATCGAGCGCGACCGCCATGATGTCCTTTCGCGTGTGACTGCCGAATTTAACGCTTGGCAGCATGTATGTAGGCACGTCATCCTTAACGCCGGCGGAGCCGATCACCCGCAGCCGCCCGGCGTTCGCCCAGCCCCTGGCCTCGTCTTCACGGGCCACTCGATCGGAGATGACCGAGACACTTGCGCCGGTATCTACGATGAAATTCAAGGGCGACTCGACACCCTCGAGCGTGACCTCGCCGCTCAGAAAACCGCTCGACGTAAGCCTGAGTGGCAGCGAGAGACTGGCATTCTCGTTCGGATCGAGCAGGCCGTAATCTCTCTTAGTAAGCGAGAACGTACTGTCGCCGTAATCGATCGTGGTCAGGAATTTAGAGATCAGCGACAGGCCGATATAGCCATCAAAGTGCTCCGAGTCGCTGTGTAGTTTTCGCAGGAATACGGGAACCGTCTTGACCGTAACGTCACCTATCGTGATCTCGCGCAGAAGGCTGTAAACGATCTCGAACTTCCCGTCGCCGCCAATGCCGCGGGCATAGCCGCCGCGTGTGACAGGCTTGATACCGATGCGTTTCGCGGTTTCCTCCGACAGGACCGAAATGCCCGAACCCGTATCGAGAACGAACCGGAGTGGTTCGTCGCTGCCATTGATCTTTACGTTGATCACGGGACGGTCGCCAATCAGTTCGAAAGGCACTGACGTCTGCTGTTTGCCGCTCGACACATGCAGGCCGTCGACCTGGCCGAGTACGCGGAGAAATGCGATCAGGCCTTTGATCCGGGCTCGACGATCCGCATCCTCGATATGTGAGTGACGCAGAAAAGCCGCGTAGTTGTCGGCCGCCGTGCGGTAGCGTTCGGCCCGGGCCGAGACCTGCGCGTTGGCGAAGAGATAGTCCGGCTCGCTCGGCTTGAGGAAAACGGCCTGCCCAAGTTTATCGAGGCTATCGGCGAGTCGATTCTCATAAAAATCGACCATACCGTAGCCCGCCCAGGCGAGATGTTCGCGTTTGTCGATCCTGAGAGCTTTGTAAAAGATCGTTCGAGCATCGCGAAAGCGTCCGGCGAACAGAAGCGTGGTGCCAAGCACCGCGAAGGCCCGCGCATTCCCGGGCTCGGCCTCGGCGACGGGAAAGACCAGGTCATAGGCTTCGAGCAGGCGACGTTGCTTGGCGAGCGAAAACGCGAGCTCAACTTTCGCGGCAGAGTTGTTCGGCTCCATCTGCATGGCCCGACGAAGGTGTGCCTCGGCATCCGGATGCGCTCCGCGACGCGTCAATTTACCTGCTTTTCGAATGAGGTCCTTGGCCGAATCGTCTGCGGTAGAGCCGAATGCGGAGATCGGACCAGCAATGTGGACGATCGCGATCACGAATATCAGCAGGCGCGAGTGTGACCACAAGCTCAACAGATCCAGAGGGTTATCACGATGCCACATTGCGATATTTCGTCGTCGGCAGATTCATTTAAGGACGGTTCCGGTCTTCATCGACCAGAGGACCAGATCGAGTTCGTCAAAATCGATCCTGATGTCACTTGTCAGTTTACGGAGCTTATCCTCGACCATTAGATACTTTGCGCGCGTATTTGGTGGCTTTGGGTCGTTAATTATCTTTAGCTCGGCAAGACAGTTCAGCACGTGTTTATCGAGGATCGCATATCCCGAAAATCCTATGTTCCGAAGGTAATGACTCGCTTCCTTGTACCCGAGGCCCTTAATACCTTTTTCACGGACGAGCCAGTCGCGACGCTCGAGCCGGCATTCAAAGCTGTGCAGTTTGTTACGCAGGCGCAGGCCGCAATGTTCACTGAGAAACTCGCGAGACGCGACGATGTAGCGTGCCCGTGCATTCGGATAGCGGTGAACACCGCTCAGCCGGCCCGATAATTCCGCCTGATCGCCCGTCATGAGCACAGGCCGAACCGCCTCGAGGGCGTTCAGCCCCATCCGTGCCGAACAGCCGCCGGTGAAAAAGCAATACACCATCTCAGCCCAGAGCTCGCGGTCATCGCCCCGTTTTCTCACGGCCGCAAACTCCGCAAGACGCTCCCTGATCTCGGTCCTGCGTTTACGGTGTGCTCGTCTTATGTTGTCAATAGTTATTGGTTCGGTCTTTCGCTTCACGGCAACAGCCTAATTCTGAATCGTCAGTTGTAAGGTGTCAATGAAATTGTTCACCCGGAAGTGATTTGCAGGCCCGCTCCGTTCGGGACGATATAGCCGATCGCTCCGGCGGTTCGTATCATCGGCTCAAGATCGAAAAATGCGATCTCTTTCAACCGCATCTTTGGCGTGGCCTCTCCGGACAGTGAAGTTACGACACGAATATCGAACCGCTCGGCCTTTTGCAGCAGGCTCCAGGCGGTTTGGCCGTTGACCTGGTACTTTTCGCACAATCGGGTCGCAAGTTCACGGCTGTCGGCGGCATCGAACCACCGCAGCATGTCGTCGCGGCCCATGCCGTCGGGGCATTCAGCGAGGAGAATGATCGTCCCGCCGTCGTTGCAGGCGTGCGAAGCGGCGTCGAGGGCTTTATGGGCCTGGATCATGTTGATATCGTAGGGCCGGCCGCCGCAGCTCGCGATCACGAGGTCGCGTTTTTCAGGGATCGTGACAGTGTGGTCGGCCGCAAACGCGTCGCACGCCGCACGGTGCGATCCGATCCAATCGCCGCAGAATACATCGGTTGCTTCGCCGGCGTCGCTGACGGTCGTGTTGATCGCGAATCGAGGTTTTGCCATCGCTGCTGCCTCAACAAAGGCCTCATGCACGGCGTTGCCGTCGAGCAGAGCGGTGCCGACACCATCACGTCGAGCCATAGTCGAACAGTTAAACGCGAGTTTGTGCGATTCCGAGATCGTCCGCGTCGACGCTAGGCCGGGACAAACGAGCTTTCGGCTGCCCGTGAAGCCTGCAAAGTAATGAAACGTCACACCGCCGATGAGGACGACGTGATCGTGCTCGACCAAGGCCCGATTCAACTCGACGGGAATCCCGCCCGAGGTTTCGCCCAGCCGGACGATCTGCATCAGGTCGCGAGGGTCGTGGTCGAGAGTTTTGATCCGCTGAAAAATGAAGGGCGTCAAGATCCCGGCCTTTTCTTCGTCCGTTACTTTTCGGTGAATACCGGTCGCAAAGATGATCGCAATCTCGTGGGGAGCAGTACCGTTGGCGATCAGGCGGCGGACGAGCAGATTGACGATCTGCCCGGCGGCGGTTTGCCTCGTCGCGTCCGGGACGACCAGCAATACAGTTTGCCCCGGATCGATCAGTTCTTCGAGAGGCGAGGAGCCGATGGGCCGTTCGAGCCGGTCATTGATCTCGGCGTCAGAAAGGGCTGACGCTGCGGCAGGTGTTTCGAGGACATCGAACCGCGATTCGTCATATGTAACTGACACCGTTTCAACGCCGTATTTGAGATCGATGCTGGCCATCATCTTTTTGGCTCAAAGCATTTAGTACCGGTCGCACACACGTAGACGGCCTCGGCTTCGCGGTCGAGAGTTTCCATTTGGATCGTGAGATGGTCGATGCCAAAGCCCTCATGAAGGCGGTCACGGACGGCGACCAGCAGATCGGAGTGCGCGACCGAGTCGGTGTGGCTGATATGGGCTGAGAGCGCGTCCTTACCCGAGGAAATCGTCCAGACATGCAGATCATGTACGCCGGATACACCGTCGGTTTCGAGGATCGTCCGCTCTACCAATGCCAGATCTATATGCGCGGGCGTGCCTTCGAGTAGGACATTGACCGACTCGAGTATCAGCCGCCACGAGCCGACAATGATAATCAGGCTGATCACTATCGACACGACCGGATCGGCCCAAAGCCAGCCGAATCCGACGATCGCAAGCCCGGCAAATATCGCCGCAACGGAGCCAAGCAGATCGCCGATTACGTGCAGGAAAGCTCCACGCATATTCAGGTCGTGCTTGTGCCCGGCGTGCAGCAGCCACGCGGCAATGATATTGACTACGAGGCCGCCGACGGCGATCAGCGTCAATTGTGACCCGTTAATATCAGGCGGTGCGGCCCAACGGGTTGCGGCCTCGTAAATGACCCAGACGGACAGAAGGGCTAAGGCGATGCCATTCACAAACGCCGCTAGTATTTCGAGCCGGTAGTAGCCAAAAGTTTTTCTCGCCGTCGCGGGCCGTGCCGCGAACCAGATCGCCCCGAGCGTGAGGCTCATTGCCGCAACGTCCGTGAGCATATGTCCGGCATCTGCGATCAGCGCGAGTGAATTTGTCAGCCAGCCGCCGACCGCCTCGGCCAACATGTAGACGAGCGTCAGTGCGAGGGCGACCTTTAACCTGCCCGTTCTGGAATAAGATGACTGTTCGTGGGGATGATCGTGTGCGATCGGCGGTCCTCCGTTAATAACGCCGCAGGACGGCACCGTTTCTGAGGCTTATGACAAATCCCGAGCGGTTTCCGCGGTCATCGCCGACCTCGACCGCGAGCTCGACTGACGGAGACGATATCTGCAGCTTGAATGAGCCGTCGGCAAGCGCAAAAGTCTCGCGTCCAGCCGCTCTGACGACCATTCCCGCCTGCGTGCGGCCGTTGACGATGTAAACGTTGCCGCCCACACGTTCCACGCGCCAGTCGTAAGCATCGATGGCCACTCGGTCGCCTGCTCGGATTACCATGAGCTTCCATGCGTCGTTCCAGTTCGTCGTCTGTCCTGAACGGCCGGTTGCCTTGACGCGCCAATAGTAGTTGCCGGGCATCAGGCCCGCGAGTCGAAATTCTCGTGTCGTCATTCCGCCGCGGTCGACCAGTATCGCATCCGACGCAAACGTCGGCGAACGCGATACCTGAAGGTGATAATTCGCGGCCGGATTGCCCTCTGCGTCCTGCCAGTTGAACGTGATGCTCACGCCGCCGCCGGGGTCGACGATCTGGGCCGAGTTGCCCGGCTGCGTAGGCCGCGGCGGAGCCATAAGCCGCTCACGGGCCGAGAGCTTGCCGCCGCTAACCGCTGCGAACTCATTCTCGCTGACCGTCGTCTTTTCGCCGCCGATCGTGGTCTCAACTCCGCCGCGGCTGACGCGTATCTCGCCGCCGTTCGGGTCGGCATTAAAGCTGGCGTCCGTCTTTTCGAGCAGCCGATTCTCAGAATCCGCAACCTCAACGATGTTGTTCACGTCCTGTGGCTGGTCGTCGGTGCGAACGTTCAACTGGCCGTCATCAAGTGTCACGCGGACGTTTTTGCCGCCAAACAGGCTGGTCGACGTTTTGACGACAACCGTGCTGTTCGGCCTTACGGAGTAGGTCGAGCCGTCGATCATCTGCACGACACAGCGGCCGTCGGACTGGGTTTGAATGGTGTCACCCTCGGCGACGAAGGTCTCCTGCTTGACGACGATCGTGTCGCGTGTCGCCGCGCGGGTGATGCGGACGTCGCCCTCAAACGAGATTATGCGCGCCGCGTCTTTCGGAACGTTTCCCTGCTGGTCAGGAACGAACCAGTTGTTCCGCGAGGCATACGAAACTCCCCAAATAATGCCCGCCCCGAGCAGGATCAGCGCGATCAGCAGGTAGATAGTGCTGCGGCGGATGTTCCACCAGTCTACGTAAAATTTACGGTACTTATTGTCCTGCATCAGTGAGGGCCTGCTCCTCCTCGGCCGGCCCTGCCTCGGGCCGCCTAGGCGGAAACAGCATCGACAGCACGATCGAGAGAGCTATTGCTCCGGCCACGACGATCAGCGAGATGTTGATGACCGTCTGCTCGAATTCATGCGCGAGATATCTTCGCAAAAATCCTGCAAACGCGGATTGGCTGTCACCAAGCACCATTATCAAACCTTCGGCAGCTAACGGCAAGAGCATCTTTATGCCGATAAAGCTCAGAACGAACGCCAGGCCGTACTTCAGGAAGTGGAAGCGGTCGGCGAGATCCGCCAACAGGAAGAAGAACGTTCTCAGGCCGAGTATGGCAAAGATGTTCGATGTATAGACGATAAACCGGTCGGTCGTGATCCCGAATATCGCCGGTATCGAATCGACCGCGAACACGAGGTCCGTAACTTCGACCGTGATCAGAACCAGCAGTAACAGCGTACCGGTACGCACGCCGTCCTTAACCACGATGAATCGGTCGCCGTCGTAGTGCTTAGAGATGCGGATGTATCTTGTGATGAATTTGACGAATACATGCTCGTGCGGCTCGAAGTTGTCCTCGGTGTCACGAAACATATTCAGGCCTGTGTAGACCAGGAAGGCACCAAATAGATAGATCACCCAATGGAACCTCTCAACCAGCTCGGCACCGGCGAAGATCATGATCATTCGCATGATAAGGGCGCCCATGATGCCCCAAAAGAGGACGCGGTGCTGGTACTTTTTCGGGACCTTGAAGAAAGTGAATATGAGCAAGAAGACAAAGAGGTTATCGATCGAGAGCGAAAGTTCGATCAGATAGCCCGTGAGGAATAGCTTTGCCTGAACGAGGCCAAACTGCCACAAAACAAAGGCGTTAAAGGCGAGAGCAAGGCTGACCCAGACGGTCGCCCACGCGAAGGTCTCTTTGCGTGTCGGTGCGTGCGATTTGCGGTTGACGATGCCTATGTCGACGAAAAGTGCTGTCAGGACAACGGCAAAGAAGAGGACCCACACCCACATCGGGTATTCAATAGTTGTCATTCATTCATCTGAGGGTGCGTGTGGCCCTCGATGACTCTCTCAAGTAACCTGACGATGCGGCCGAGGCCGTCGGCGTCGGTTTGGTCAAAATCGTTCAATTTGTCGCTGTCGACGTCGAGGACGCCCGCGACTGTCGAGTCGGCGTTGAAGATCGGCACGACGATCTCGGACCGCGATGCGGAGCTGCATGCGATATGGCCTTCGAATTTATCGACGTCGGGCACTATGACGGTTTCGTCCTTTTCCCACGCATAGCCGCATACGCCTTCGCCGCGTTTGATGCGCGTACATGCAAGCGGCCCCTGAAATGGGCCCAAAACCAGCTCGTCACCTTTGACGAGATAGAATCCGACCCAATAGAAGCCGAGCGATTCCTTTAAGACGGCCGCTGTGTTTGCGAGATTGGCCACCATGTCAGATTCTGCCGCGATGATCGACTCTATCTGCGGAACGACCTCATTGTAGATCGTTGCGCGGTCACTATCTCGCGAGAATCGAAGCGCTTCGGCCATAACCTCTGAGTTTAACTTGGCGTTACAGGCGGTGCAATGGTCGCACCGGCCAGACGGGTGCGAGCGTCTCGCACGCGTTCGGCTGCTGCGCTCACATCCGTCGCAAGAACAGTCAGGTGCCCCATCTTGCGGCCGGGCCGCGGCTCGGTCTTGCCGTAAAGATGCAGCTTAATGTCGGGATCGGTGAGGGCGGCATTCCAGTCAGGTTCGCCGTTCTTCCAAAGGTCACCAAGAATGTTGGCCATGGCCGCCGGCCGGTAAAATTCAGTGGACCCAAGCGGCAGACCGCAGACGGCCCGCAATTGCTGCTCAAATTGCGACGTGATGCACGCGCCAAACGTTAGGTGACCCGAATTGTGCGGCCTCGGAGCGATCTCATTGACGAGCAGGTGGTCATCCGCCGTCAGGAAAAACTCTACACATAACGTGCCCACATAATCGAATGCAGTAGCGATCTGGCGGGCGATCGCTACGGCGTCTTTTCCAACGGACGGCGAAACATCGGCCGGTGCGAACGAAATATCGAGAATATGGTTCGAGTGAACGTTTTCGATCACACCGTAATGAGCAAACCTGCCATCACGCCCGCGTGCGCATACGACGGAGACCTCTTTTTCGAAATCGACGAACGCCTCGAGAATTCCTTCGCTGCCGGCGAGCGTTGCGAACGCTGCTTCAATGTCCTGCGGAGCCGTCAGTCTTGTCTGTCCCTTGCCGTCATATCCAAACCCCGCTGTCTTTAGAACACATGGGAATCCGAGCTCGTCCACTGCCTTGTAAAGGTCATCGACCAGCCGGACCGGGCGGAACGGTGTGACGGGAAAGCCGTTCTCCGTAAGGAAGGTCTTCTCGCGGAGCCGGTTCTGTGTGGTGTGGAGCACGTCGCCGCTCGGGAAGACATCGACGATATCCGCTGCGGCGCTGATGGCCATGGCCGGTACGTTCTCAAACTCGAACGTGATCACATCGACCGAGCGGGCAAAATCCCGCACCGCCGCGAGATCAACGTATGATGCGCACGTTTCAATATCGGCAATCTGGCCCGTCGGGGTGCCGCTGTCGGGCGAAAACGTATGAACACGATAGCCCATCTTGCGGGCCTCGATCGCGAACATCCGCCCCAATTGGCCGCTGCCAAAAACTCCGATCGTAGAACCTGGAAAAATTATATTCGTCACGCAGGTAATCGATGATCGCGGGTCATCGTTTTGGAAGTCTGGTTGAAAGTACGCCCTTGGTCTGCCGCGAGCGGAATGTTTGCAGCTTTTTACGCAATTCGCGCCGCGAATTTGCCAAGATCGCTATGGCGAGAAGTGCGGCGTTCTTTGCGCCGGCCGGGCCGATGGCGAGTGTCCCGACAGGTACGCCGGCCGGCATTTGAGCGATCGAGAGCAGGGAATCGAGGCCTTTCAGAGCTTTGCTTTCGATCGGTACGCCGAGTACCGGCAGGACCGTCTGCGATGCACACATCCCGGGAAGGTGGGCGGCGCCCCCGGCTCCGGCGATAATGACCTCGATGCCGCGGTCTTCGGCGGACTTCGCGAATTCGAACAGCAGATCAGGCGTGCGATGGGCCGAGACGATCTTGGTCTCGTGGGGCACGCCGAACTCGTCCAGCGTCTGCGACGCGACCTCCATCGTCGGCCAGTCACTTTTGCTGCCCATGATGATGGCGATCAGAGGCTTTTCCGCTTTTCTTACCATTGCTTGCTAGATAATAAATGAAAAACCGTCAGGGGCTGCATTCAGAAATGCCAAATTTACGTTTTAAACCAAAGCGACCTAAAATAGAGTTTTATTACTGATACTCCAAAACGGTACTAATCAGAAGTTAAGAAGGCAATTAAATGACAGAAAGATCAAAGATCCATTACACATTGACCGACGAAGCGCCAATGCTGGCGACGCATTCCCTTTTACCCATAATAAAGGCTTTTACAAGATCGGCGGGCATCGAGATCGCAGTGCCGGATATTTCGCTCGCCGGCCGAATTCTAGCCAACTTCCCGGAATACTTAAAAGACGAGCAACAGATCCCTGATGCACTAGCACAATTAGGCGGTTTGGCGACACTGCCCGAGGCCAACATCATTAAGCTGCCTAACATTTCTGCATCTGTTCCGCAGTTGGAAGAGGCTATAGCCGAGCTTCAAACGCAGGGTTTTGCGGTGCCGAATTATCCGGTGGAGCCTAGAACGGACGAAGAAAAAGAGATCAACAGAAAATACGCGCTCGTTTTGGGAAGTGCGGTAAATCCGGTCCTGAGAGAAGGAAATTCCGACAGGCGTGCGCCTAAGGCGGTGAAGAACTACGCAAAAGCACATCCGCATCGAATGGGAGTATGGGCTTCAGATTCCAAGACTTCTGTCGCTCATATGAGTTCGGGAGATTTCTTTGGAACGGAAAACTCGACCACAGTTGAGGCGGATGGAAAGTTCAGGATCGTTTTCTACGAAACCCGCGGTACCGAGAGAATATTGAAAGACTTCGCTCCCTTAAAGGCAGGCGAGGTGATCGATTCGTCGGTGATGAACCTCGGGGCTCTGAGGTCGTTTGTTCAAGTCGCCATTAAGGAAGCGAAAGAGAAAGACATTCTTCTATCAGCACACTTAAAAGCGACGATGATGAAGATCTCGGACCCTATCATTTTCGGTGCGATCGTCGAAACTTACTTCAAAGACGTTTTTGAGAAATACGAGGACACTTTCAACGATCTGGATATCAATCCGAATTACGGACTGGCTACGCTTTTCGAAAAGATTTCCGGTCATCAAAAAGAAGCTGAAATAAAGGCGGATATAGCGAGGACCATCGACAACGGGCCGAGGATCGCGATGGTAAATTCCGACAAAGGCATCACTAACTTCCACGTCTCTTCGGACGTGATCGTGGATGCCTCAATGGCCGCACTCGTTCGCGGCGGCGGCAAAATGTGGAACAATGGCGGAAACGAGGAAGACACCGTTTGCATGATCCCCGACCGGACCTACGCGGGCTTTTATGATGCGATCATTCAGGACATGAAGCAGAACGGCGCTATCGATCCGAAAACATTTGGTTCCGTTCCGAATGTCGGCCTGATGGCACAAAAGGCCGAGGAATACGGTTCGCACGACAAGACCTTCCAGATCTCGGGCGAAGGAACGGTGAAGGTCGAGGACGAGAACGGCAATGTGTTGCTGGAACAGAAAGTTCAGAGTGGCGACATTTTCAGAATGTGCCAAGCCAAAGATGCGCCGATAAGAGATTGGGTAAAGCTGGCGGTAAACCGTGCGAGACTTTCCGACACGCCGGCCATCTTCTGGCTTGATAAGGACCGGGCCCACGACGCCCAGATCATCAAGAAAGTTGAAAGGTATCTACAAGATCACGACCTGACCGGCCTCGACATTCGGATCATGGATGTAAGGGACGCGATGCTCGAGACCTTGAAACGTGCTCGCGAGGGCAAAGACACGATCTCGGTCTCGGGCAATGTTCTGCGCGATTATCTGACCGATCTGTTCCCGATCCTGGAACTCGGTACATCGGCGAAAATGCTTTCCATCGTTCCGCTTATGAACGGCGGCGGTTTGTTTGAGACCGGTGCCGGAGGCTCCGCGCCAAAACACATCGAACAGTTTCTGCACGAAGGGTACTTGCGTTGGGATTCGCTGGGTGAATTCTTAGCATTACAGGCCAGTCTCGAGCATCTGGCCCAAACGTTAGGCAATAAGAAAGCTCAGGTGCTTGCCGATGCTTTGGACGCGGCTAGTGCAAAGTTTTTAGAGAACGACAAGTCGCCGGCGAGAAAGGTCGGACAGATCGATAACCGTGGTTCGCATTTTTACCTGGCGATGTATTGGGCCGAGAGTCTGGCTGCTCAAACCGCGGACACCGAACTTGCCGCCCAATTTGCTTCCGTGGCCAAAGCAATGCAGGAGAATGAAGCAAAGATCAATGAAGAGCTAATTGCGGCCCAAGGAAGAGCGCAGGATATCGGCGGCTATTATCATCCAAATTCGGAAAGGGCATCCGCTGCGATGAGACCTTCTACAACGCTGAATGCCATCGTGGACAGGATCTAGGCCCCAGATGTGGATGCCGCCGGCACAGTATTAAACACCATGCCGGCGGGCTAGATTCTATTGCATAGCTATGAGGTGCGACTGTTGTCCTGTACAGGACAACAAATAACACCGATCGTCGATCAATTACCTGGCTTGGTCATTACACCTGGCCTGGTTATTATCACCCGCTTGGGAACAAGTCTATGATATTCGGCCGGAAGCACGTAGAAGGTGCTCTTTGCCCTTATCCACTGTGCCCATCGGCCGACCAAATTGCTTCCATAGGCGATCCACATATAGCCGCGTTCTGTCCCGTAGCCGCCGGTCTCGCCCCATCCTGTACCCCAGGAATTCTTGATCAGCCAGGCTCCTTTGCTGTCGTCCCAGCCGATGAGAACGACCGCGTGGTTCGTGGTCGAGTTTGCACCTTCATTGAAGACGCCGCCCGTATAACCTTGGAAGTAACCGGTCGCATTCACCGATACGGACAACGGGCCGTATTCGCAAAGTGCCTGTTTGAGCTCGGCAACGCTCGGGACCTCGACTGCCGGATTAACAAATCCGGTAGCAACGGCATCATACGGTGTCGTTACTCCGGGATTTGCCGGCCCGCTCGTACCTAGATACGGAACAGCCGATTCTCCCGCTGTTCCGGTGCTGACAAGATAGCTGTTCGCGGCGGCTCGATTACCACCCGCGCAGCTTCCGGCTCCGCTATTCGCAAGGACGAACTGTTCCGATTCATCGGTCGTAGCCGAATTTCGGATCAGGTAGCTGCTCTCAAGCGCCCCAATGACACCAAAAGCCCAGCAACTGCCGCAGCCGCCCTGGTTCTTTACCGGCGTCACTTTGCCATGTTTGCGCCAATCCCAGGCACTGAGGCTTGCGATGCAGCCGAGCTTCAAGATCGGCAGTTTGCCCGGGTTGATCTTGATGAATTCATCGCGGGCCTTGTTGTCGATCCTGATCAGTTCGACGGCGGTCTTGTTGGCCTGCTGTGCGATCGACCTAATGTTTGTGGGAATTATATCGCCCGTTAGCTGGTTCAGCGGCTTATCCATCGCGGTCGTGTAACCGATCTTGAAGGTAAGCTTGCGGGTGTCTATCGTTCGTCTAAGGTTGGAGAGTTGGAGCTTGATCGTGGGTGACGCAGACTGCTCCCTGATCTCGTAATTGATTTCCTGTCCGGCCGCGGTCCCAGTAAAGACCAGAGCGATCAAAAAACTGAGGATCGCTGCCGCACTAACAGATCTTTTTCTCATGAACATGTTGATACCTCCTTCCATCACTTTGCAGAAGCCTTAACGATCTTGCCGCTGACGGAAAATGTCTTGAGCGGATCGATGCCCTTTTCCCAAGGGCGTACGTGATCGAGTCTAATTGTGAAATTTCCGGCGGATCGAGCCTCGAACCGGAAAACCTGGGTCTCATACCCGCTTTCGTTACCCGGCGGCGCGCTTTCTACCGACTGGCCGATCAATTTGAGCCTCGATGCCGGCGGCTTTCTAAGCTCCCAGCGATAACCGGTACCGAACTGCGCCTGCAAGCGCACCTCGAGGATCTCACCGCGTTTCAGGCATAATTTCCGGCCGTTATCCTTTTCGTTGATCACGGTTATTCTCGGCTGTGAGGCGGGTACGGAGTCACCATATGAGAGCGAGACGCCCGCCATTCCTAAGACGGCACCCAATAGCATCATCACTAGTCCACTTACAGCCATTGCTGACTCCGCGGGCGAATAGAAAAGCAAATTCCCCTCGCATCGACACAACGCAAGGTTTGTTCCAGAGGGCAGGAGTGATTTCACGCCGGAAAAGACAGCTTTTACTAAGCTGCGATCTGCAAAACGCGTATTTTTCAGCGCCTTTGGGATATATTCGCGTTTTCAAGGGGCCAGATCGTATTTGGAAATTGCACGATTTGTTGCCGAGCGGAACCTTGGTCAACTTTTGGGCTCGGCCCGGCATCTATTCTCTGACATAATTTGACCAGAAGAACATGATGATCAGATCGGCGATATTTGTGGTGGTACTGTTTGTGGCACCTGCCTTAGGTCAGACCTCGGGCGTGACGCGTCAGGGAATTTCTCAGGCCGAGAGCGACCGGATCATTAAGCGATTTACGGCAAACGAGGGCGACTTTCGGGCGGCGTTGACCGGCTACGTCTTTAACCGGTTCGCGAGCGTAAGCATCGTCGGCCTGGGCGGGCAGATCACGGGCACATTTCGCCGCGATTCGTTCATGGCTCTGAACCCGGATGGCACGCGGTTTGAGAAGATACTGTTTGCACCGATCGCGACGACACCGCCGGGTTTTGTCACGCCCGAGGACCTCGAGGATCTCGGCGGCGTTAACCCATTTGCCCTGGAGCCGGGAGTCGCTTCGCAATACAACTTCACCTATGTCGGGACAGAGCGTATCGACGAGTTGGACCTCTACGTATTTGATGTGACGCCAAAGGTGATTCCCGATCCGAAGAAGTCGAAACTTCGCATGTTCACCGGGCGAATTTGGGTCGATAAGGATGACCTGATGATCGTCAAATCAAAGGGCAAGGCCGTGCCGGAGACCAAGGAAAACAAGTTCCCGATCGTTGAGACCACGCGTGCGCAGATCGACGGCAAATACTGGTTCCCGGTCGATGCCCGCTCAGACGATGAGCTGGTCTTTGATAACGGGAGCGTTGTAAAGATCAGGATGCGCGTGCGTTACACGAATTATGCGGTCGGCCGTACGGAAGTGCGGATACTCGACGATGACGAGCCGGCGAAACCGGATCCGTCACCGAGCCCGACGCCGAAGAAACCGGAATAGTGAAACGACTAACAGTGAATAAGTGAATAACGGAAGACGAAGAAAGCCCGGTTGGATTCGGTTCTTCACTGTTCACTGTTAACTGTTAGTTGTTCCGCGATCGCCTTTCGCGTTTCAAGCAGTATTTCCATCACATCGTCTGCGGTCTTTCCGTCGGTTTCGATTGGCGGCAGCAGAGTCATTTCGATCTCGCCGGCGTAGGCCACGCCGGTGCGCTTGCCCATCATCCAGTCGGTGTTTTTGATCGCTACGGGCACGATGGGCAGCGCCGGTTTGGATGGCGAGGTGAAAGGCGCCCTTCTTGAATGGCAGCAACTCGCCGGGCATCGCGCGTGTCCCTTCGACAAAGACGCCAAACGAATAGCCTGCGGCCATTACGTCGCGTGCCTTTTGCATCGAGGCGAGAGCACGCTCAGGATTGCTGCGGTCGATCGCGATAATATTTACAAACCCGAGTCCCTGACCCATGACGGGCACCTTGAGCAATTCTTTTTTGGCGACGAGCCCCATGCGATGGCCGGCATAGAAAAAGAGCGTCGCGGTATCGAGGTATGATCGGTGGTTTGACGCGAAGACGTACGAAACGGCGGGATCGATATTTTCAATGCCCGTTACCTTTACCGTTGCTCCGCAAGCACGGAGCCACGTTTTGGCGCCCCATTTTGCAAGCGGATAAAGCCACATACGGCGGTTAATGATCCCCAAAAAGATCAGTGCGGGCGTCGCGATGACCAAAAGCAACGATCCGGCGACGAACCAACTCCACCAGTAGCGAATTTTTCCGACATACGCGATTTGTTAGACTTGCGGACGGGAAAGGTCAGCAGATCGTTCGTTTCCGCCCTCACTGGCTGGGGCACGCGCTCATGAGTAAGTTCAGGTTCAGGCCGAGTCATTGGTTGACGTTGTGCCCAATAATCTTACTGTTTTCGGCAGCGATTGTCGCACAGGTGCCGTCACCCTTTTCGGTGCTCGGATTCACGCCGACCGCCGACAAGACGATCGCAGATTGGCGACAGATCACCGATTACTTCGCCCGGCTCGACCGCGCAAGTGACCGTGTGACCGTAAAGCAGATCGGCCGATCGACCAACGGCAAGCCGCTGATCGTCGCATTCATCTCCTCGCCAAACAACATTAAGAACCTGGAGAGGTACCGTCGGATCAGTGCAGAACTTGCTGATCCGCGGACAATAAAGGATGCCGCAGAGGCGAGTTCGTTGGTAAACACGGGCAAGGCGATCGTGTCGATCTCATGTTCGATCCACTCGACCGAGATCGTAGCGTCGCAAATGTCGATGAACCTCGCATTTGAGCTGGCGACGGCAAAGGACGCTGAGACCCGCGAGATACTCGACAACACAATTCTCCTGCTCATACCGTCGCCAAATCCCGACGGCATCGACATCGTCGCCGATTGGTATCGCAAGACGCTCGGGACAAAGAGCGAAGGCACGTCGCCGCCCGAGCTTTATCACCACTACGCCGGCCACGATAACAATCGAGACTGGTTCATGCTCAATCTGGTCGAGACTCAGGCGATCACGAAACTATTTTGGCAGGAATGGTTCCCGCAGATCGTTTATGACGTTCATCAGATGGGGCAAAACGGGCCGCGGTTTGTGATACCGCCATTTTATGATCCGACAAATCCGCGGATCTCGCCGTCGATCCTTCGCGAGGTCGGGCTGATCGGTTACAGGATGGCCGCCGATCTGCAAGCCGCAAACGTCTCGGGCGTGGCGACAAACACGGCATTCGATACGTGGTGGCACGGCGGTTTTCGCTCGGCCCCGTATTTTCACAATTCGATAGGGATCTTGTCCGAGGCCGCAAGCGCAAACCTAATGTCGCCCGCGATAATCACGCTTGACGACCTCAAACGCAGTCGGCCGGCACGCGGTCTGGCGTCGCCGTTGGATATGGCAACAAATCAGCCCGATCCGTGGGGCGGCGGCGTCTGGCGGCCCGCCGATATTGCACAGATCGAGATGACGGCGTCACGCAGCCTGTTGCAGAATGCGGCGAAGTACCGCGAACGTTACCTGCGAAACTTTTACGAACGCGGCCGCGAGAACCTCGCGCCGCTCGCGACTGAGCCGAAGGCTTTCATCGTCCCGGCCGGCCAGCCTAACGCCGAGACGATCTCGCGATTTCTCGAGATCCTGATGTGGCAGGGCATCGAGGTGCACGAGATGACGCACGAGCTGTGGTTCAAGATGACGCCGGAAGCGGAGTTTCACGAGATGCCGCTCGGCAGCTTTCTCGTCTTTGTGAATCAGCCGCAGAAGAACAACATCCTCAGCCTGTTCGAACGACAGGCCTATCCCGACCGCCGCCTGCCAAACGGCGAGGCCGAGCCGCCGTACGACGTCGCCGGCTGGACGCTGCCGCTGCAAATGGGCATCGAATCCGACGCCGTCTGGCAGATCCGCGACGTCGAAAAGTATCAAAAAACGATCAAACCGGTCGCGAATCTCAACCAAGCCCGCGCGGTGATGAACCTGTCGCCGGTCAATTCACCATTTGCCAAAAAGCCAAATCCGCTGCGTTCGGCCCCGCGGATCGGGCTCTATCGAGGGTTCACCAGCTCGATGGACGAAGGCTGGACGCGGTTCGTGTTTGACACCTTTCAGATACCGTTTCGCTCGGTCTCGGACGCCGACATGCGTGCGGGCCGACTGGACTCGACGTTTTGGTCTTGCCCGCGGACGGCGAAAACGCGATAGTAAACGGCCTGTCCGCCGAACGCTATCCGGCGGAATTCTCCGGCGGCATCGGCGAAGCAGGCGTCGAGAACCTCAAACGCTTTGTCGAGAACGGCGGGCGGCTGGTGTGTTTTGACGATTCGTGCGAGCTGGTGATCAAGCGGTTCGGCTCTGCCGATGAGAAACGTTCTGAGCGGGCTGCGGCGAAACGAATTCTACAATCCCGGCTCGATCGTCGAAACTCGATGTCGACAACGCGTCACCGCTGGCTCGCGGCGTCCCGCCGAAACTGCCGGCCTATTTCTCAAACAGCTCCGCCTTCGAGATCACGCGACCACCTCAACGTGAAAACCATCGCCAAGCTACGCGATGAAAGACGCGCTGCTCTCCGGCTGGATGCTCGGCGAAAGCGACCTGAACGGCAAAGCCGCTCTGGCCGAGGCAAACTACGGACGCGGAAAGATCATCACTCTTCGCCTTTCGTCCTCAGCACCGCGGCCAGTCGTGGGCGACGTTTCCGTTGATCTTCAATGCGTTGGAGAAGTAGGTTTCTTACGGTTTCCGAGTTGCGAACAACCGGGCCGAGTAGGGCTGATCAGATCGCAGCACCGATGCGAGCAAGTACTTGTTCTCTCGTAGGCCAAGTAACTTCATCTCAAAATCACCATCGGATTCGATGGTCGTTTGGCCTCCGACACCAAACCGTGCATCGCGAGTTCCGTCAGGCCAGTAGCGAAATATTTTTGCAACCGCTTTATTGCTCCCCGGAAGCCATTGCGTTCCGCACACAATCAGCTTGTTGTCCGCAGTTTCTACGAGAGTCTTGCGACCCAACGCGCTGAGCGCGACTGTGCCATCGTAGCCGAACGCGCTGTCGACAGAGCCTCCTTGGTTCAGGCGGGTCAACCCGCTCCCGTGGAGAAGTACGATCTTTCCGTCCCTCTGGACATGGATCGAATTAAAAATCGCAGCCGGTTCGACGTCGAATCGACCGGCCGTCCCAAAACTAGAATCCACATCACCGTTTTCCAGATACCCAAGAGCGGTCGAGTAATAAACGTTCGATCCGGATCTCTGAAACGTAGCGCCAACGACTATTTTACCGTCGCCGCGAAACCGCGCATCCACAAACTCTGACAGTATCAGTCCATGATAACGCGCGCCCAAAACTTGCGAAGAGTGGCCATTCGCCCCGAAGCTAGTATCCAAAGTCCCGTTGGGGTGCAGACGAGACAGAATACAGAGTTCGGTCCCGAGACCGCTTTGCGGGAAGTGGTCGACGAGTGTGACGACGACGATTCTCCCTTGTGGATCAATTAGAATTTTGCCAACCCAGTCATCGCTGTGAATCTCGGGCCCGGGGGAGAAATTGAAACGTAAAAATCCACTTTCACCAAATGACGTGTCGTGCTTACCCCCTGGTGTCAAGCGGAGCAAGAATCCGTCGTAATCTGAATTCTTGTTAATGATGCCCGCCACGAGCAAGCCCCCGTCCGACTGGCCTGCCAGACTCGTGACCGTGACGCTGAAGGTGCCGGACTCGATAATATCGATCTCAGCCATGCCCTGCACGCCCCACTCTGTCTCCCGGCTCCCATCGCTACGCATTTTAACAACCCATACTGCCTTACGGGTTAGAGAGTAATAGTCATACCCATGTAGTGTTTCGCCCGAAGGCAGCATGATGCTATCGCCGAGATAAACCCAGTAATTTGGACGTACCTGAGCAAGTCCGTTTGACCCGTACTCGCGATCAAACTTTCCCTCGCGGTTCGTCGATAGCTGAGAAAATGTCGTTCCCGTAACAACCGCCAGCAACAAGAGAAGGAGTAGTGTGCGCATTGAATTCAAATAAGGATGCAAGGCAGTGCTAAACATCATTTAACATTACATCGAAGAACGAGTGAGAAAGTCAATATTTTTTCGATCCAAAGTTCACGCTGCCTTGATCCCAATCCGCTGCCTAAAACTAATTGACAAATGTGCATCGTTGTGCTATGGTTGCAACGGTCGATTTGGCTCTTTGAAACCGGTGTGCTGGGGAAATTGTCATACACGTGTATGACAGATCGCTTTTTTGCGCGGAACACGCGGAACACGGCGAAATTGTGGCTGTAACCACTCTATTTGCAACAGGTTACGGTGTTCCATCGGGGTGCGGAACACGAGCGGAACACGCCGGAACACGCGGAACGCGGCGGAACACACTTCGAAGTATATTATTGCCAAGATTGGGCCATAAATGGCTGTATTTGCAGCGTTTAGCCTGTACCAAAGAGGACTGGGACATTAACGACACGGGCCGGGAGACGGCCGACCCCGAAAATCCGTATGCGGCGGCGGGAACGAATGGTTTAGTATAGCTCTATGAATAAGAGACGATCTTTGTCTTGCATCGCGATCATGTTGGCGGCCATGACGCAGCGCCGCCGCGAATTGGCCGACTGAATTCTTCCGGCTTTCAGGCGAACCACTGATCCGCATCGGGCTGGCGACAAATGCGGGCTCCGTGACGATCACGAGCGGCGATTCGTCACTCGTGGCGGTCAGCCCGGACGAACAGCCGAAGTTGATCGGGTCGACGCGGGTGACGGTTTCGGCGAGGGCGTATCGGCCGCCTGAGATCGAGAATTACCGGATCGAGTTTCAAGGTTTGCCGACTCAGGCGGACGCTAACGAGCTGGCAAAAGATATTCGCGAGGCAACCGGAGAGACTGCGATCGCGAGCGTTGATCCGGCGACTAATCTGTGGAAAGTCTGGGTCGGTTCGGTCAAAGGATCGAGCGAAGAGGCCGATGAGCTGAAGGCCAAGCTCGCCGAGAAGGATTTTGATGACGCCGTTGTCGTGATCGAGAAAAAGACCGTTATCACGCCTGAGGCCGTTGCGCTATCGCAGCAGATGAAGAGCGCGGGCCGCAGCGAGGTGAGGAGTTTACTCAAACCGACGGGTTCATCATTGCCGGTGACAGGAAGTGTCGATCCGAATCTTCGCGAGGTGATCGTGAACGCACCGGTCACGTCGGGAGGTTTTTCGTCGCTTAAGTCGGTCGCCTTCGGTTCGCTCAACGAACGCTCGAATCCCGTCCGGCTCAACGGCAAGGCGTATCGCGGCAAGATCGAGGTGTTCGTCAATTCCCGTGGCAGCCTGACGGTCGTCAATGTTGTCCCGCTCGAAGATTATCTGCTCGGAGTTGTTCCCATCGGAGTTGGGATTGCCCGCACTTGAGGCCCAAAAGGCCCAGGCCGTCGCGGCTCGAACATACGCGATCGCAAATATCGGCGGCTACGGCAATCAGGGATTCGACATGGTGCCGACCGTCTATTCGCAGGTGTATAAGGGCGTTTCGATCGAGACGAAGATGGGCACGCAGGCGGTCCGCGAGACAAGCGGCGTGGTCGCGACCTATCAGGGCAAGCCGATAGTTGCCTATTACACATCGACCTGCGGCGGACGGACCGAGGACGGCGGTAATATTTTTGACAAGGGCGAACCGTATCTGCAGGGCGTCGAATGTTCGCTTGAGGGACGCCGTCATTTTGAGCCGTTCCTCGTTAAGACATCGCGAATTCCCGCAAAACTCCGTGACGAAGGCAATCTGGAACTCGTTCGCCTGATGTCACTGCTCGCGTCGAATGGCTTTCAGCTTTCGACCGGACAGATGACGGACGATTGGTTCGAGGACGTGCCGACCGAGAGCGAAGTCTCGAATTGGCTCAACAATCTCGCGACGAGATTCGGCAAACCATACCCGAACGTGACCCGCGACACGGCTAAACCGACGGAACTGGCACGCATCATCGCCGGTATGATCTACACGCCAGGACAGACCGACACGCTGCTGAGCGAATCGGACATCAATTACCATCTTGCGTTCGATGACGCCGGAGAGATACCGAAAGATCGGCGTGCTGACGTGGCCGCGTTGGTCCGCGACGGGTACTTTGCGATACATCCGGACCTGACGTTAAAGCCAAACCGTCCGTTCTCGCGGGCCAAGATGCTGCGGCTGATCCGCCAGATCTACGACAAGAGAAAATGGATGCCGGAGACGCTTCCCGGCGAAACACAAGCGAGCGTTAATGGCCAACTCGTGCTGAAAAGCGGCAAGACCGTTCGGCAATTGACGGTGCGGCCCGATGTGTTTCTTTTCAGGCAATTTGGAGAGGCCTTTTATCCGGTTCGCGAGGCTGCATTGGTCGGCGGCGAGCGGGTGAGCTATCAATTGGACGCTTCCGGGGCGGTCAAATATCTGGAGATCGAACCGACCGATCTGCCGACGACCGCTGAACGAATGTCGCCGTGGGAGAATTGGAACAAAACGGTCTCGGCCTCAGCCGTGCAATCGCGCCTCTCGCGATACGTCCGCGGCATCGGCACGCTCTACGACATCAATGTTAAAAAGGTCGGCTACTCACGCCGCCCGATCGAGCTTGAGATCATAGGTTCGAACGGCATTAAGACATTGAAAGGCGGCAAGATACGCTCTGCTCTCCGCCTGCCCGAGCAGCTTTTCGTGATGAACAAACGCTACAGCGGCTCGACGGTATCGAGCTACACCTTTACGGGACGCGGATGGGGCCACGGCGTCGGCATGTGCCAATACGGAGCGTTCGGCCTCGCCAAAATGGGCGTCAAATACGACGAGATCATCCGGCATTACTACACCGGAGTCGACGTTGTAAGGTCGTATTAGGCGTCGGAGATAAATATTGGAAAAAGAGGCCACGCAGAGATTCCGCCCGATCCGCGTTCGGTAAAATATGCCCGTTTTCATCACAAAAATGATATAATAGAATCATTGTCTCGACATGATCTCGGCTGTAAGAATTCATTATGGCTAATGTGTCTCCTCGATGGATCAGTTGCTTGGGCCCGGCGGGGGGAACAAGGAGGAATCTATGGACGGTAGGCGAAACAGGCCCCTTCGTCTCGGAGCGGTCCCGCTCGCGATAGTCCTGTCTGCTCTTTTGCTATTGATGACGCAGAGCTCAGAGGCGCAGCGTGCTCGGTCAACTGCCGGCGTCTATGAAGGCGAAGCGTTGGTCAGGTCAGGAAAAGTAAGCGTAAGCGGAGGAAATGTAGCGGCTCAGCCGATGTCGGGGTTTGGACAAGGCTGGAGCGGCAACTCGCAGTTATTCTGGGGCGGCGGCCAGCCGGGTGCCGTGCTCGATCTGACACTGGACGTGGCGACGCAGGGGCGATACAACATCGAACTGGAACTGACGCGTGCGCCTGATTACGGCGCAGCTCCAATTTGAGGTAGATGGCAGGCGTGCAGGCAGCGTTTTCAATGGCTATGCGCCGAATGTTGTTCCGTCTGGTCCGATCAATATCGGTAGTTTTGACCTCAGTGCGGGCGCGCGCAAGTTAAGCATCAAGATCACCGGAAAGGACCGAAGTTCGGGCGGCTATCTAGTGGGAATCGATCGCGTGCGGCTGACTGCGACGCAGGCTGTTGCCCCCACACGGGAACCGACGCGAGTTGTAATGCCGCCGCGAACTATCATCCCGGGGCTGATCAGCCTGCGCCCGACATTGCAGATCTGGGATGGGATCTATACGGTAGACGGTGCGCCGTTGGCTTATGGTAACGACGCCGTGTTTGGGCCGAACACGACGAAATGGCTCTGGTCGTTTCGATGGTCCACGAGCGTCCCGGGAGTGCAGAGCGCGGTGCTCGTGGCGTCAAGCCAGGAACCTTCATCAAATGATGCCCCACTGACGCCGCCGGGCCTTGTCGGTGTAAAGCCGGTGCCTGACGGCGTTCCTGCCTCAGGTGAGACGAGAGAATTTAAGGTCGATATTGGTTCTTGGTTCCCGTCGGGCCGGGGCGTGTTGCCGACGCAGCGTCTTTACATCCGCATCGTTCCGCTCGATGCCGTCGGTCAGCCCGTCGGAGCGCCGAGTGGGGTGGTCACGCTCACGCGCGGTGGCCGGGACGGACAGATCGACGTCAAGACCGTTCTGGCATCGGCTGCGAAAATAAAAGCGGAGACCGAGGCGATGCGGGTAAAGGCCAGCGTGTTTGAGGTGAAGTTGCTCAAACACCAGCCGGTTATTTTCCCCAATCCCAACCGATGGGGATGCATCGTCGTAGTTAAGAACCCTTATTACCAGAACTTCGCTCACGTGTTAGCAAGTTATAAGCCCGGCAAAGAATATTGTCCGCCGATCGATCCTTCGACTCAGGAAAAGACAACCTGGGGATGGATCGAGACAGGCGTAACGGGCTGGGTCAAAGCCTACGACGGACTCGCGCACGTCTACGATGAAGCCAAGTCCTACATCGCCACGCAATTTGCCAATACGGTGCCGTGTCACTGGCTTGGGAAGAAAGCTAAGGACGACTGCAAGGATGCGGCAAAGCAGCTTGCCGGGACCGCGATCTCGGTCGGATTAGCGGCGGCCGGAGTTCCACCGAATCTGCCGGACACTGCTGCGGCTTCAAGAGATGGGAAAGGGAAAGGTCGTTGACGCGGCGGTCGAATTCTCATGCGAGAGTTTCGAGAGTCAGGGTGGGGCATGCACGCCCGAGATGCGAGCCCAACTTGCCAAGTGGTACAAGCAAGGCCTCAACAAACTACTCGCAGAGATACAGAAGGACGGAAAAGAACCAGACTGTGGCGATAAGCAAACAGCGAACGAGCACGGGAGGCTGCCGTTGCCGTGCTTCACTGCTTATCCGGGCACTGACATCAAACCAGCGACCGGCTCAGTTTACGAGCCGTCGTACATCACTGTTCGCGTCAGGCGGGTAAAGCCAGATCCTGATTTCGCTTTGCCCGGCTGCAGCGTTTATGCAGTAGTCAACCTTCAAAATGATTTCAAGGGCGGCTGGTTTGGCGGCTGGAAGGCAAAGCCCGGGGTCTTGTCGGGTGAAGCGTTTGTCGAGGTGCGCCACGCGATACCGGAGTTGAAGCTCGGCAAGGCGATCGACCTCACTTTGACATTCAGAAAGATTCAGAAACATTCGCTCCCGGGGCTTTACCAGCCGGACTACATTGGATGGCTGCATCTCTACCAGGGCGGCAAAGGGTTCGTGTTAGCCGGTGCGGTCACCGACAAGGGAATTCCACTGCCCGATTCACCTTATGTTCCGAGAGTTATCAGCTGTGGTAAGGGTGACAAGTGGGACGTTCAGATCCCCTCAAATTGAGGCGGCGGCGTATCAATTCTGCTTAGGCCCTTGCGATGACCTTTCGGGTCCGGTTTTCGGGAGCTTTGCCCGTTCCTCCGCCACGATCTGGTCGAGCACGTCAGCATCGACGGCACCGGGAATTAGTTGCGTGCCTATGATATAGGCCGGAGTGCCGTCTATGCCTAGGGCGTCGGCAAGTGTACGGGTTCGCTCGATTGCCGAGCGCACTTTCTGATCAGCCATGTCTTTTGACAGAGCGGCGTAGTCCATCCCGAGACTTGCTGCGACCGATTTAATTGTTGCTGCGCCTACGCCGTTTGATCGGAACAGGGCGTCCTGAAACTCAAGATACTTGCCCTGACGATGGGCAGCGACTGCGGCGCGGGCGGCGATTTCAGAGTTGGGGCCGAGAATGGGGAGTTCCTTGTAGATCACGCGGATCATCTTGTCCTTCGCGACGAGCGCCTTCACGAGCGGCAGGTTTGACCGGCAATAGCCGCAGTTGTAATCAAGGAAGACGACGATGGTGATATCGCCGTTCGGATTGCCCGTCACAGGCGAATCGGGATCGTTATAGATCTGGTCTTTGTACGTCTTTAGCGCGCCGGCGGCTCGGTCGGATCTTTCCCTTTCCTCGTGCTCGCGCAACGCCTGGATCATCTCGCGCAGGAGCGACGGATTCGCGAGCAGGTACTCTCGCACGACAGTTTCGATCGCCTTCCGTTCGGTATCCGAGATCGGCGGCTGCGGTTGTAGTTTTGCCGTCCCGCTCGACTGAGACCAAGCCGGAACAACCGTGAACAAAAACAAAGCACTGAGTCCGACAATTACGGACTTGATTCTTAAGACATTGGACATAAATCGGCCGCTTGTAGTGCGTTGATAGTAGATCAGTTAGTGGTTAATATCAAGGAAATGTTCCCAGATCTGAGACTTCGTGGTTGGATGCTCGCCTTTGCGGTCGGGGCTGTCCTTTTTTCTTTATTCGGCATGACGCGGCTGCACAAAAACCTCAGTCGGCGAAGGCTGCGATCGGCTCAGAAACGGCAAAGGGCGGCTTTCGCAATGAGGACGAGATCCGCGACAAGTTCAATAACTGGAAGACGGATGCAGACGCCCGACTATGGCTGTTGGCGATGAATAACGACGTCAACACGATCGAGAATGTCACCGCTGCGAAACCGCACGGTGAGAAGGCTGACGTCGAGGTTCGGATCACAACCAAGACAGGTGAAAAGTGCGAGGGCATCTCGATCAAGCTCGTTTCGAGCCCGACTGGCTTTAATCAAATAGACAAGCGGTGGCTGTCGCATTACGTGAAGATGTGGACGTGCCGACTGATGTCGCGGCTGCTCTAAAGTTGTTTCTCGGTGAAGTGCCACCGGCAAAGCCCGGCCGCGATGCGCGGCGGACGTATCTTAACGAACTCGAACCGTCTCTGCGGCAGGCGGTCGTGGATCTTCTTTTCGGCCAATAAAGACGCTGTCGTCTCAGACCTCATCGCAGGTGACGGTACTCACGCCGCAGGCTGGATGATGGTGGCCCTCAAGGCGACGGAGAACACTCGCTGGGTCATCCGTTCATCGGCCGACGCCGTCAGGTTCTTCGGCGAGGGAAAAGTAGAGATCACGCGGGCAGGCAACCTCAAGATCGGCCGCATAACGATGCAGCGAAAAGGCGGTGACGGCGGTCGCGAGACTGCCAAAATGCTGCAATTCAAGATAAATCCAGCATTGCTTTTTGAGGCGAAATAACGACGGCGTTAACGAAGCAAATGAGTTGTTTTCTTGATCAGGAGCACGGCTAGGTACATCGTCAATCCGATCAGAAAAAAGACAGCCCATCCAGACTCGATACTCACCGTCCGTTGCGTAACAAAGACGCGGACCGTTTCGATCACCGTCAAAGTAGCGACTATTGCAAACCAGCCGGAATACTCGGAGCGCAGTACCTTCTTTAATGAGAACCTCGCATCGGTTGGCTGCCAGTTCTTGAACGATGGCAGGAAAGCAGGCGTTCGCGCGGCCCAATCCTCAAAGGAACTGCCGAATTTCTGCCTGAGGAAACCTTCCTCAGCGAACATTATTCTTTCGTAATAGACCCAATACAGCAGTGCAAATAATAGCGAGAGCCACCAGGAACCGGCCAGCATCGAGACACCGAGCCAGTTGAAAAAATTGCCCAGATAAAGCGGATGCCTGACGGCCGAATAGATGCCGGACGTATTTAGTGCGCTTGCCCGCGGCTCGCCGGTGGTTCGTTCTGAAGTTCCTTCGGGGGCGTACGCGACCGCGGTCAACCTGATGGCCGATCCAAAAAAGGCGACGCACGCGGAGAGAACGGACCATACGGCTCGGTACTCTGGGCTGACCAGGTCTGAGCCCGGCGTGATCAATGCTGCGATGACCAGAAGCGTCATCAGCAACGGGAGATAACTCCTCCAGCTAAAGAGCCATCGGCCGGTGCGTTCATAATCTTCGATCAGCGCCATCTTTAAGATAGTATCCTACACAGGGCTCTGCTTTACGATTGGCAGGGCATGAAGAGTGTAAGGAGTTACTTAGCGCATGAAGTTTTCAAGAAGTCAGATAGCCGGCGGTCTCATTCTACTGCTGATCATCCTCATTGTGACAGTGCTGCGGCTGATCTGAATGCAAGTGAGCGAACAGAGATCGATCTTCGCTATCGCCGGACCAACGTGTTCGGGTAAGACCGCGGTCGCGGTCGATCTGGCTCTGGCTGTCGGCGGCGAGTGTATTAATTTTGACTCGGTCCAGATCTACCAAGGCATCCAGATCGCCACGGCAAAGCCGAGTAAGGAAGAGATGCGCGGCGTGCCGCATCATTTGATCGACTATGTAGATCCAAATGTTAATTACACGGCCGCTGACTGGGCCCGCGATGCCGAGGTCAAGATCCGTGAGATCGAGGCCCGCGGTGCGATCCCGATACTTGTCGGCGGAACTGGATTCTACCTTAGAACGTTGCGGCAGCCGCTCTTTGACAGTCCCGCGACCGATTCGGCTCTGCGCGAGAGGATACGAGTCATTCAGAGCCGGCACGGGGCGGAGCATCTTCACGCTATGCTCAATCGGATCGACCCGGAGGCGGCCGCCAAGATCGAAAGGCGTGATCATGCCCGGACTACGCGGGCGTTGGAGGTTTATTTCCAGACGGGCTCTCGCATCAGTGAACGACAGCCCGACCGTGCGTCGCCGCCGGACTTTGCCGCGAGGATCAAGCTCTTTGTACTTTCGCCGCAACGCGAAGAGCTTTACGCAAGGATCAATCGACGCACCGAGGTCCATTTTGCCGCTGGTCTCGTTGACGAAGTGAAACAATTGCTCGCAGCCGGCGTTAAAGACAACACTAATGCGATGGGGGCCCATGCATATCGTCGGGTTTGTGAATACCTGCGAGGCGAACGCACACTTGAGTCTGCTATCGAACAGTCAAAACAGGACGTCCGCAATTATGCTAAGCGCCAGTTGACGTGGTTTAGACGTGAACCTGATGCGAGTTGGATAGTCGGTTTTGGCAGTGATCGGACCGTGAGCGAAGATCTCATCCGTCGCGTATCGGCATGAGAATTGTCAGTCGTGCCATATCTGCTATAATTGCCATTTAAAGGTAGACCGGAGGGGAGGATCATGGAAAAGCAGGCGGCCCAGAACATTCAGGATGCCTTTTTGAACTCTGCCCGTCGTGAGCGGGTCAATGTGGTGATCCATTTGTTGCAGGGCACCACGGTTGCGGGACGCATCAAGAGTTTCGACAAATTTTCGGTTCTGCTCGATGTCGGTGGCCCTGATGTTCTGATCTTCAAACACGCGATCTCATCGATCTCGCACGAACGTCGCCCCACTCCGGAGCCGCCGGCCAGTTGAAGGGTAAATTCATAACGCTCGAGGGAATAGACGGCAGCGGTAAGTCCACGCAAATGCGCATGCTCGCTGATGTACTGCGCTCGCGGGGACTCGACATCGTCACGACCTGTGAACCCGGCGGGACGCCTTTGGGGAAGGCGCTCCGGGCGGCATTTCTCGAAACAAAAGAGACCGTGGCCCCGATGGCCGAACTGCTTTCTTTTGCAGCCGACAGGGCTCAGCACGTTGAGCACTTTATCAAACCTGCGATCGACCAAGGTAAGGTCGTGATCTCAGATAGGTACGCCGACGCGACTTTTGCGTATCAAGGGGCCGGACGCGGCTTTCCTGAGGACAAGGTCAATCAGGTGATCGAATTGGCGACGGGTGGCCTCAAGCCTGATCTGACGCTTTTTTTTGATATTCCCGTCGACGCTGCAATTGCGAGAATGGCGGTTCGAGATGAGGACCATACCAAGCGGAACCGTATGGACGATGAGACGGCGGAATTCTACTCACGTGTCCGCGATGCTTATCTCGGCATCGCTCGCCGTGAGCCAAAACGGTTTATTGTGATCGACGCGTCGGGTACGGTCGATGACATTCATCGTCGGGCGGCCGAGATCGTCTTTTCACACCTCAATGTTTAGCGGACTTGTAGGAAACGACAGCGTCAAACACCGGCTGCGGCATCTGCTCGCGTCAGGGCGGTTGCCCAATTCGCTGCTTTTCGCGGGTGATGATGGAGTCGGCAAACGGCAATTTGCGCTTGCGATCGCAAAGTCGTTCGTCTGCAAGGAGCCGGTTAAGGGCGAGGCCTGCGGTGTATGTGCTGCATGTCGGCGTGCAGGAACTTTCGTGTTCCCTAAGCCTGATAATAAGGATGGGCATGAGGTCGTCATATTTAGCGAGCACACCGATGTTGGGATCGTCATCCCTTACAATCGAAATATTTTGGTCAAAGCCGTACGGCATCTAGAGTCGGAAGCAAACTTCCGCCCGAATGAAGCCCGAGCACGCTTTTTTATCATCGACAACGCCGACAAGATGAATGATTCGGCATCGAATGCTCTGCTAAAGACGCTCGAAGAACCCGCACCTACGTCCTATCTATTCCTAATAACTTCGCGGCCCGATGCACTATTGACGACGATTCGCTCGCGGTGCCAAACGCTGCGCTTTGCTCCGGTCGAGACGGACGCTATGGAACGCTTTCTGATAGATGACCGCGCGTTCTCGCATGATGAGGCACGTCTCGCCGCGCGGCTGTCGCGCGGAAGCATCCGACGGGCCCTGAGCGTTGACGTCGATAAGTTTCGTGAGCAGCGGACAAGAATGCTTAGCGTCGTACGTAGCGCTCTGCTTACGGGTGAGAGCGGCAGCGATGCTGCGGATATCGGAGGAAATGAACGACGCGAAGAACAAGGACCGATTCGAGGAGAACCTGGACATCCTGGAATCGGTCATTCATGATATCTGGACAGTGCGGGTCGGCGGTGATCTCCAACAGATCGTAAACAATGATATTGCCCTCGGCATAAGCGAACTGGCGGAGAGTGCCGACAGCGACCGTCTGGCCTTGTGGCTTGCGGATATAGAGACGATCAGGCGGAACTTGGCGGTCAATATCAATCGACGCGTTGCAACCGATGCGTTGTTCACAGCGATGGCAGCTAATAGATAACGATGCAGGTACAGGAGCAGATCGAAAGGCCGATAATACCGCCCGTGATCGAACGGCTTACAGCAGGCGTTGCGGTTGTCGGCGGTGTCGCGGGGGTGGCTTATGTCTGGGCGTTTGACCCCGCGAAATCGAGCTTGTTCCCGGTCTGTCCGCTTTATTCGATCACGGGCTATGCGTGCCCCGGCTGCGGAATGACGCGTGGCTTTCACGCACTATTTCACGGCGACCTCATTCCGGCGATCGACTTTAACCTGTTGGTTCCGTTCTGGGCGGTGATCTTCGGCTATGTATGGGTCTCTTTACTATTGCTTGCCATTCGCGGTCGCGGGCTGCCGATGTGGGCGACGTCGCCGAAATTCCTGTCGGGGTTTCTCATCGTGCTGGTAGCGTTTGGAGTATTGCGGAACATCCCCATCTGGCCGTTGACGATCCTGTTTCCTTAAGAGATTGCGCCACGAATTACACGAATAGCACGAATAAATAATTGCCTCTTATTCGTGATCTTTGTGTAATTCGTGGCAAGAATCTCTTATGTGATCTGAACCAGGCCGTCGCCTTTGACCAGGGATTTCGCGGACGCGCCTTCTTTGCGCAGGAGTTCAACCTCTTTGACGAATTCCTCGACGATGTCTTCGCCGGCGACGCGACGCATCGGTACGCCGTCCTTGAATATCATCCCGACATTGCGGCCAAAGGTGATGCCGAGCTGACTGTCGTGCGCTTCGCCGGGGCCGTTGACGGCACAGCCCATGATCGAGAGGTGCAGAGGTTCTTCGACGTGTGCCAGCCGGCGTTCGACCTCGGTGACGATCTCGACGAAGTTATCGATATCGAGCCGCCCGCAGGTCGGGCAGGCAACGACGGTCACGCCGCGATTTCTTAATTCAAGCGATTTGAGGATCTCCCAACCGACGCGGACCTCTTCGTGTGGCTCGGCAGCAAGCGATACACGAATGGTGTCGCCGATGCCCTCGTGGAGCAAGATACCAAGGCCGATCGCCGATTTGATCGTACCGCCAAACGGCGTGCCTGCTTCAGTTACGCCAAGATGGAGCGGATAGTCGACCATATCGGCCATCATGCGATAGGCGGCGACCATTCGGTTTACGTCTGAAG
Organism: Blastocatellia bacterium; assembly: GCA_963716755.1. Lineage (GTDB taxonomy): Bacteria > Acidobacteriota > Blastocatellia > Pyrinomonadales > Pyrinomonadaceae > OLB17. The sequence goes on along the minus strand of CAVQUD010000004.1, from coordinate 352,118 downwards.
CTTTGAGCGAGATGACTGTGTCCGAAAAGCCGAGGTCCTCGAGAATGCGTATGTGCCGCATCCCGCTCTCGACCATCGCCTCGGGCGTCGCGGTGCCGTATTTCTTGAGCAGGTCCTTTTCGAGCGAGCCGCCATTGACGCCGATGCGGATCGGCACCTTGCCTGCCTCGGCTGCACGCACCACCTCGCGCACACGGTCGATCGAGCCAATATTGCCGGGATTGATTCGAAGCTTGTCGATGCCGGCATCGAGAGCTTTGAGCGCGAGTTTGTAATGAAAGTGTATGTCCGCGACGATCGGCACGTCGGTGCGTTTGCGGATCTCGTACATTGCAGCCGCAGCGTCGTCGTCGGGCACGGCGATGCGGACGATCTCGCAGCCCGCCTGGACCATTTCCTCGATCTGCTTGATGGTGCCGTCGACGTCGGTCGTGTCCGTCTTTGTCATCGACTGAACCACGACCGGCGCACCGCCGCCGATCTGGATGTTGCGGACTTTGACTGCTTTTGTGACTCTCATCGTCTGCTGTCCGGCAAATGCTATTTTCCAACCAATCTCGACACGTCAAAAAAGATCACCGTCACCATCAGCAGCAGCACGATGGCCAGGCCTGTGAGCTGAATGCGTTCGCGGGCTACCATCGATAGCGTTTTTCCGAACCATGACATCACTTTTTCGATGCCGAGGACCATTATCTGACCACCGTCGAGCATTGGTATCGGCAGTAGATTCATCACCCCGAGGCTCAATGAGATCGCCATCAAGACCGAGAGCAGGCCGAGAAAACCGCTTGCAAACACGGTCGTTACGATGATCTGGCCGATGCCGATCGGGCCGGAGACAGTGTCGCGGGCTGAGCGTTCGCCGGTGCCGACCTGGCCGAGGGCCTTGCCCGTCATACGCAAAATCCGCAGATTTTGATCGACAGACCAGACGGCGGCCCCGACGACGCCAACTGCTTCTCGGTTGTTCAGCAGCGTCGGGTCAAAGCGGATACCGATGAGCCAATCGCCGTCTTTTTGCACGGCATTTGTTGCCAATTCGACCCGCTGGCCGTTGCGGTTGATGACGAGATTGATCGGCTGGTCCTTCGCCTCGCCGACGAGAGATTTCATCTCTTGGCTGTTGCGGATCTCCTTGCCGTTGACGGATGTGATCCAATCGCCTGTTTGGATGCCCGAGGACGCCGCCGGCATCGTCGCATCGACGCTGCCGACAACGACAGGTTCGGTGCCGGCATCAGGAGCCATATCGAGAAACCCGCCCGATTGGCCTTTTTCGGTGACCTTGGTTGGCGCGATCGTTAATTCGGTCCGCTGTCCTGAGCGTTCGACAGTAATGGGCACCTGCTTCTCAGGGATAAGCAATGCCTCGTCCTCGACGCGGTCCCAGGACGGATTTTCGGTGCCGGCAAAACTTACAATGCGGTCGCCGGCCTTTATCCCCACAACATCAGCCGCACCGCCGGGTTTCACAAATCCGACGATCGGTGCCGGATTTGACGGCACACCGTATGCGAGAGCAAGTCCGAAAGGTATCGACAGAGCAAGGACGATATTCATGAACGGCCCGCCGAGCATGACGAAGAATTTCTGCCACCGGGGCCGGAGTTCGTAGAGTTCAGAGGCAGGCACGGTCTCGCCTTTAGATTCGCCCCCCTCCAGTGCGCCGGTCGCCTCGTCGCCATAGAGTTTTACATACGCACCCAGCGGTATTGCCGAGACACGGTAGTCCGTGTGGCCGACCTTAAAGCCAAAGAGCCGCGGGCCGAGGCCAAAAAATGAGTAAGCCTCGACGCGCATTCCGAAAAACTTGGCCACCAGAAAGTGTCCAAGTTCGTGGATGTTGATAGCCACGCCGAGAACGAACAGAATGGCCAAAACTGAGATCAAAATATCAGACATCTATGAATACCTTTCAAACAAACTAATTAGAGCCGCACGACGCAATGGCCGTTGTAATAAAAAGTGTAAGTGAGCACGATATACCAGTCAATCAATTGGCAAACGCGGCCGAACCGGTGCGTGCTACGAGCATCTCTTCGGCAGCCTCGCGGGCCCACGCATCGACACGAAGGATCGTTTCAATATCGGACACCGGTTCGGCGGTATGAGCCGACATCACGCTCGCGGTTGATCTCAACGATATCCGGAAGAGCGATCTTCTCCATCGAGGAACGCCGAGACCGCAACCTCGTTTGCCGCATTCAGCACCGCAGGCATCGTGCCGCCTGCCCTGCAGCGCCTCATACGCCAGGGCCAGACACGGAAAACGTTCGGTATCAGGTTCCTCAAACTCCAATTTGCTCAAACCCGCAATATCCAGCGGCGGCAGGCACCCTGCGCGGCGTTCCGGATACGTGAGTGCGTACTGGATCGGGTGCTGCATGTCGGTCACGCCCATCTGGGCAATGACCGAGCCGTCGATCATCTCGATCATCGAATGGATCACCGATTGCGGATGCACAACGACCGATATCTGATCGGCATCAAAGCCGAAAAGCCATTTGGCCTCAATGACTTCCAGGCCCTTATTCATCAATGTCGCCGAATCGATCGTGATCTTGTCGCCCATGTCCCAATTCGGGTGATCGAGGGCTTCGTCGCGTGTAGCCGCAGCGATCTCGGCCTTGGTCCGCGTGCGAAACGGGCCGCCGGACGCGGTCAGGATGAGACGTTTTACCTCGCTGTCTTTTTCGCCCCGCAGACACTGGTGAATGGCGTTGTGCTCGCTGTCGACCGGCAGAATCTCGGCGCCCGACGCAACGGCGGCGTTAGTCATCAGTTCACCGGCCATTACGAGCGTTTCTTTGTTTGCCAGGGCGACGCGTTTACCGGCTTCGATCGCTCGCAGCGTCGGCAGAAAACCGACCGCACCGACTGTGGCCGAGACGACCGTCTCGGCTGCCGGATGTGTAGCCACGGCGATCATTCCGTCGGTGTTTAGCCCGATCCGCGGCGGTTGAACGCCGAGCGTGTGAAGTTCACGCTCCAGTTCCGCCGCACAGCCTTGATCGTCGCAGGACACAAGTTCCGGCCGAAAGGCGGCGATCTGCTCGGCGAACTTAGACATGTTACGCCCGGCCGCCATCGCAACGACACGGATGTCGCCGAGATGTTCGATCACTTTAAGGGTGCTGCAGCCGATAGAGCCGGTGGAGCCGAGGATAGAAACGGACGTCATAATCGCAAACGACAGGTTACCACAGACGTTAAGTTTTCTAACGCGTTCCGTGGAACGCCATTATTCGCCAAAACACTCTAAGCCTCTGAAAACACGACATTTATGGCATTTTCGACTTTCATTCTGTTCCAGCGTGTTCCACAGGCCGTTGGAACGCTCTAAGTGTTGCAGCTAAGGATGTTACGGCAATAATTTGGTCGTGTTCCAGAAATTTCGCGCAAAAAAATTACACGTGTAAGATAGATCGATTTTCAAAGAGCAAAGGTGTTGCAAGCATAGCACAAACTTGCACTTCTGTCAAGATGAAGGGTCGGCGTCCTGGCCGGTGTTTTCGGCAAACTCGGCCACCGCATCGAACCTGTCAGTCTTTGTGTCGCCGCGAACCTGCTTGTCGGCAAGGAATTCGTTGAATTCGGCTGAGCGGTTGCGGGGCACGCTCAGAGTTTTCCACTCAGTCGAACGGTAATGCTTAGCCAGCAGAACGATCTGGCCGATATGCGATGCGTAATGCGCCAACTGACGGTTAATAGCCTCGGGCACGGCATGGGGCTCGCCACGTATTGTGACGGTCCTCGCGAAATCTTCGACCGTCAGAGGTCCGATGTTGTCAAAGAGCGTCTGCCAACCGGTTTCCCAGAACTGCATCAGGCCCTCGCGAGTTTCGTCGATCAACTCGAACTCAGTGTCACGGTGACGATCGGGCTTCTCGCCGTCCGTGGTCAGAAAGTCGCGCCAGCGAGAATGCAGGTTACCGGCGATGTGTTTTACGAGGACGGCGATCGAATTGGCCTCGGGGTCGATCCGTCGGAAGAATTCTTCATCCGTGAGTTGCTCGATGGCTCTCTCAGCCAGTCGCTTGTAATTGCCAAAGGTCCTGATGACATCGGCGTGATAGGTTTCGATGACTTCTTTCATCTCGTCCTGTCAAGGTCTATTGAGTCGAGGTGTGTTTCGGCTACTTTCAGAGCCGCGAAGATATCGGCCGCAAAGTGTTGGCGGCCGACCTTATCCACAAACCCGCTCTTACGCATTACGCGGTAAACGCTACGCGAAACCGCTGAGAAAATAATTATCTGCCCGTTCCCTAAGGCCTCATCCGTCAATTCCTCTAGTACATGAATTCCGCTTGCGTCTATCGTCGGGACCTGCCGCATCCTGAGGATCAGAACCTTGGGCTTGCTTGCGACCACGCGGATCGACTCTTTAAACTGGCGGACCGCACCGAAAAAGAGTGAGCCGTAAATTTCAAATACCTCGACGCGCGCCGGGATCACGATGTCCGACATGTCCCGCGACTGAAATTCTTCATCGTCTTTCAGGTTATCCGTGATCAGGGCAACATGGGTCTCGGTCGACATTTTCTGGAGGAAGAGGAAAGCTGCGAGAAGGATGCCAACCTGTATCGCTACGGTCAATTCGATGAAGATCGTTAGAAAGAACGTCGCAAGCAGCACCGCGATATCGCCGCGCTGACTGCTCAGCAAATGACGAAATTCGCGCCATTCGCTCATGTTGTAAGCAACCACGACCAATATCGCTGCGAGTGTCGCCATCGGGATCATCGCCGCCCATTTACCGATAAACAGCAGGACGATCAGCAAAAAGACGCAATGGATGATCGACGAGAACGGCGTTGTTCCGCCGCTTTTGATATTCGTCGCGGTACGAGCAATGGCACCGGTTGCGGGGATGCCGCCAAACATTCCCGAAACGATATTTCCGGCTCCCTGAGCGATCAATTCCATGTTCGATCGATGCCGCGTGCCCATCATTCCGTCCGCGACGACGGCTGCGAGTAATGACTCGAGGCCCGCGAGGATCGCTATCGTTATCGCCGGCGAGAACAACTCTTGAACCATCGGCCATGTCACAACAGGCAAGTGCGGAACCGGAAGCGTGTCGGGTACGCCGCCAAAACGAGTCGCGATGGTCGCAACAGGGATCTGAAAATACTCCACGACAAATGTTACGGCGAGAATCGCAACCAACGGACCCGGGACGCGGCGGGTGATCTTTGGCCAAAGCACTATGATCAAAAGAGATGCGGCTCCGACCGCCGCCGTGTAAGAGTCGATCGTCGCGGCGTGACGAGCGTACTCGATCCACTTCTCGACAAGATCGGCGGGCACTTTCTCTAACTTAAGGCCGAGGAAATCGCTGACCTGTGACGAGAAAATAATCAGAGCGATGCCCGACGTAAATCCAATAACGACGGGATATGGAACAAACTTGAGAAACGCGCCCATTCGAGCGAGTCCCATTATGATAAGCAAGACACCGGCGATCAGGGTCGCCACGACCAGCCCGTCGTAGCCGTATTTCTGGACGATGCCGTAAACAATGACGATGAATGCCCCGGTCGGCCCGCTGATCTGGGCCCGCGACCCGCCTAACACGGCGATCACAAAACCGGCAAAGATCGCCGTGTAAAGCCCTTGCTCCGGCTTTACACCTGAGGCTATCGCAAGGGCGATCGAGAGCGGGAGTGCGACGATGCCGACCGTAAGGCCACCCGCCAGATCGCCTTGGAACTGTTTGAGTGAATAGCCTTCCTTTAATACGGAGAGTAGTTTTGGCTCGAGTTTGCGGTGCATGCGTGGATCAGCCCGGCGGACGGGCGGTTTTCTTCTGCTTCTGGTTCGCCTGAATGAACGCCATCGCGTCCTTCAGTTCCTCAGCATCTCCCGTGATCAGCCGAGCGCTGCGTTCACGCGTTAAGTACGCCCAGAACCAGGCGAACATAACGGAGATGCGATTGCGGAATCCGATGAGGAAATAGACGTGCAGGAACAGCCACATCAGCCACGCGATGAAACCGCGAAATTTCATTCCCGCGGCTTGGGCAATGGCCTTTTTGCGGCCGATGGTGGCCATCGAGCCCTTGTCCCAATACACGAACGGCTCACGTGGTTTTCCTTTTAGCTCGTTGAGAATATTCTTCGCGGTCGCTTCGCCCATCTGCATCGCGGCGGGCGAGACGCCGGGAACGGGCTCACCGTCCTCTTGCAGGAGATGGACCATGTCGCCGATCACGAAGATATTCGGTGAACCCTTGATCGAAAGATCGCTCTCGACCGCGACGCGGCCGGCCTTGTCGGTCTCGACCCCGAGCGCACGGCCGAGCGGTGAGGCGGCGACGCCGGTGGCCCACAGGACAACGTCGCAATCGACCGAACGGTCGCTGACCTGCACGCGGCCTGGCTCTATGCCGGTGACGAAACTGTTCAGATGGACTTCGACACCGAGCGATTCGAGCTGCTCTTTGGCACTTGCCGAAAGGTCCTTGCCAAACGTCCCGAGGATCTTGTCGGAGCCCTCAAACAGCATCACATGGGCATCGCGCGTATCGATCGCTTTGAAATCATTTGCGAGCGCTGTTCGTGCAATATCGGCGATCGCTCCCGCAAGCTCGACGCCCGTCGGACCGCCGCCTACGACGACAAAATTGAGCTGTTTTTGGTGGCCCGTGAGATATGCCTCGCGCTCCGCAAGCTCGAATGCCAGCAGCACGCGGCGGCGTATCTCGACGGCGTCCTCAAGCGTTTTCAGGCCGGGAGCGGATGTTTCCCATTCATCGTGGCCGAAATATGCGTGACGGGCACCGGCAGCGACGATCAGGTAGTCATAGCCGATCTCAGAGCCGTCGGCGAGGATCACCTTCCAATTCTCTTTGTCAAAACTCGCGGCCTCACCAAGGATTACCTCGACATTCCTTGCCTTTGCAAGAATTCGCCGTATCGGCTGCGCGATCTCACCCGGACTCAGCACGGCCGTCGCCACCTGATACAACAGCGGCTGGAAGACGTGATGGTTCTTTCGATCAATGAGCGTGACCTCGACCGGCTTGTTGGCCAGTGCCTTAGCCGCCCAAAGGCCACCAAAGCCGCCGCCGATGATCACAACTCTTGGTTTCTCAGCCATTATGTTCCGATAAATCTGGCGTATAGCGAACGAGCGGCAGCGATGTCGTCAAGCCCCTTTATGATCGCGCGTCCGTCGGCAAACACTGTCATCTCGTTTTCGCCTGCCATGAACCTCACTAAATACTCGTTCTGCTTGACGTCTGCCACAGAACTAATACGTGCTGCGAGGGCTGCAAGATCGATCTTTGACGGTGTAGGCGGAGCGATCTGGACGGCGTTGCGGCCGCAGAGGACTGCGGAGAATTCCTGAGCGTCGGCGTCGAGGAACTCATACACGCTCTGGCCGCAGCATTTGCAATCGGGGTTGGGCTCGCTGAGCTTTATTCGCTGGCGGTCGTTGGCCCAGACATCGAACTGCATCAGTGAGCCGTGTAGGGAGTCGAGGTCGCCGACGAGTATTTTCAACGCCTCGGCGACCTGCGTCGCGGCGACCGTTGCGATGATCGGCATTATCACGCCCGCAGTGTCGCAGGTTGGCGACGAACCGGCGTCGGGCATTTCCTCGAAGATACATCGCAGGCACGGCGTCACGTGCGGCCGGATAGTCATCGTCGTCCCGTAGCTCGAGACGGCCGCGCCGTAGATCCATGTCAGATCGTGCTTTACGCACGCGTCGTTAACGAGATAGCGGACCTGGAAATTGTCGGTGCCGTCGATGACAAGATCGATACCGTCGATGAGCGATTCGACGTTGGAATTATTGACGTCGGCGACAAGTGGCTCGACCACGATCTCGGAATTGATCTCGGCGATGCGCGTCTGCGCGGCGACTGCTTTTGGCAGTCGTTCGGCGGCGTCGGATTCTTTGAACAGCGTCTGCCGCTGGAGGTTGCTGAACTCTACAAAATCGCGATCGACGATCCGCAGATGGCCAACGCCGGCGCGTGCGAGCATTTCGGCATGGGCCGCACCGAGGGCTCCGCAGCCGACAAGAAGGACGCGGGAATTGAGCAGTTTTTCCTGTCCTTCGCGGCCGATCTCGGGGAAGAGAATTTGCCGGCTGTATCGCTCGTTCATAGATCGAAGAGCGAATGGACGAAGCTGCGGATGCCGTCCCGCTCGCCGCGGTCGTCGAGGATGTTGCCGGTCCCATGGCGGGCATCCATCGAGGCCTGTCGCCGCTGCTGATCGCGCAGGCGGTCGCGTTCGTCGCGAAGCTCATTTCGCTCGCGTTCACGCGCCTTTTCCATGCCGCCTTTGCGGATAAATTCGATGATCGACGGCAACTCGTCGGCGTCGAACCAGACGCCGTGGTCGCGGCAGAGATCGACTATCACGCCTGACGCCTTTGCAAAGTTGTTGCGGTTCATCAACTCGCCGCAATCGGGGCAGGGGACGTACGAGACCTTTGTCATCGGTACGCCGCGGACGGTGCGGTCGTCGAGGAAACCGAGCACGGCAGACTGGCGCTCTCGGTCCGCACAGACGCCCTCAAACGTCGCTACATCCATCCACAGTCCGTCGCATTTGTTGCAGCCGCGCAGGCTCGTCTCGGCGACGCGCATCATCTCGAGCGATCGCCGACATCGCGGGCAATCGCCCGTGTCGTCCGTAAGGGCGACCTCGACCGGTGCCGCAATAGCTCCGCAATGTCCGCAGAACTGGCTGCCGACGAACATCAGCCCGAAGCATTTGGTACACGCGACCGTCTTGAGCCGCACCTTGCAGAATTCGCACTGTGTGGCGTTGCTCTCAACGCCGCCGCCGCAGTTTGGACAGTTAAGTGCCTCGGCAGACATACTTTTAACCTCCGATTCGCTGGAGTATTGCGTTTCTCATCACCTCGACCGGTGCCTCGCGGCCCGTCCAGATCTCGAACTGCCGCACTCCCTGTGCGATCAACATTTCGAGCCCGCCGATACATGGCACGCCGGCGGCTTTTGCCGCGTGCTGCAGCGGCGTTCCGTCTACATGGCTCACGAGCTCATAGACGAATTTTACACCCGAAAGCTCGTCTGCAGTAAACAAACTTTGGCCCTCCAGCGAGCCCTTCATGCCGACCGGAGTGGCGTTGACGAGGATGTCAAAATCTGAGATCTCAGACTTCAGATTTGAGATCGGTTTTACAGGCACCGCGAATTGATCGGCAAAAGCCGCGGCACTGTTCGGGTCCCGGACAAACACGGCCACATTCGCTCCCGCCGACTTCAAAGAAAAGACACACGCTCGTGCCGCTCCGCCCGCTCCTACGCACCGCGACTCGACTGCCGGTCAGATCGCCGATCCTTTCTTTTAGCGGGGTTATGAACCCATGAGCATCGGTGTTGAAGCCCGTAATTTGGCCGCTCGGGCTCGATCTTTACGGTATTCACGGCGCCGATCGCCTCGGCGGTCGGGTCGATCGCGTCGAGATGCCGCATTATGGCCTGTTTGTGCGGCATCGTGACCGAAAAACCTGCGAAATTCAGCTCGACCTCGCGCGTGGCGGGCTTGACCATCCGCGTGATGAAAGCGTCGAGGTCTTTGACCAAGAGCTTCATAAAGACGGCGTTCTCGCCCGTCGCCACGAACGCCGCGTTCTGCATATACGGCGACAAGGAATGCCCGACCGGATCGCCGATCAGGCCGTAAATCCGCGTGTCACGGTCGAGTTCCTTGACGCGGTACACGTCGATCATGTCGCGGGCCGTAAACTGTCCGTCGGCGGTCTCTTTGCCAGCGTCGAGCGATACGTAGGTCAGATAGGCGCCGTGTGCGAGGCCGAGAATGCGTGTCCACTTGCCCGCTTCGCCCATGGCGATAGGAATGACCTTCTTGCCGGCCGTTTGTGCGGCCTCGATCAGCTTCCACACTGGGATCGCGTCGGTGATGTCGTTCGCAGTGACAGCGATCTTGATGATGTCAGCATCGGACGCGGCAAGGCGGTCGTAAATATCCGCCATGTCCGTCGGAACTCCGCTGTGATCGTGGAACGACGCGATCTTTCGCGGGCACTCGACGGACGCAAGGATGTCCTCTTCGAGATCGCAGGCCCAGAACGCACCGTGTCGGTCGGTCCAAAAAGCCAAACGAGCGTCCTTCGAATCGGAACGGAAGGTCGCGATGAGTGGGATATCAAATTTCAGACCTGAGATCTGAGATACTGCGGAAGCATCGAGATCGTCGAAACGAACCTCGACAACATCAGCCAGCGGAACGGCGCGCTCGATCTGTGCGATCATCTCATCCACCGTATCGGCGCAGATCGAGACGCAGAGCAGCCCGTCGTTCATTCAAGTGAGCCCTTTTTGTCCATTACGAAGCTGACTGCCATTACGAGGCCCACAACCAGGCAGGCGGCCGATGCGACCACGATCGCGGTGTTGCCGCTCTGCGCTACACCGATGCCGGTCGCTGCCCACGCTATCGCCAATGGAAAGAGGTAGCTCTTAAGCCGCATTCGTACCAGAACCGCCGCCGCCGCAGCGACAAGCAGCAGAACGGCACCGATAGCGTTCCAGACGGCTGCCGACAGAGTGATTTCCATCGAGACCAACAGGACGACGATATTGACAAGAGCCGCTGCAGTGATCCAACCGAAGTAGATGCCAAAAACGCCTTTACCAAACAGGGCGTCCGCGAAGGTGCCCGCCTCGCGAAACCGCACATTAATCATCATCAGCACCGTCCAGAGCCCGACCATGACGACAACAGAACCGGCGATCTGATAGCTGTGCCATAGCCATAGCCACAGGCAATTGAGAACGCAGCTTACGAGATAGAGCGTCCTGACGCTCCGGAATTGTTCCAGCTTTGCGGGGAGCAGTTGATAGACGCTAAAACCCGCCAACCCGACATAGATAACGAGCCAGATCGTGAATGCCCAACCTGCCGGGGTTATCACTGTCGGATATCGATCCGAGACGTCGCTTGTGAGCACGCCGTTGATAAAGCCGGTCGATGCCAGGGTGTTAAAAGCGATCATTCCTCCCGTCGCCGCAAGGACGAGAAATGTGCTGATCTTATCGGCCGATGTCCTGCTTTTGGGTTCTTCGCGCATGGGCTGATTATCGCATTTTCGCAGCGAAAGGATACTGTGCGGAAACCGCAAAATCCACGTTTTCGTATGCCGAGGGCCGAAAACGTAAAGTTTTGTAAAGGCGTCTTAAGTCGATAAATGTTCTTTTCCAACCAAAATCGACTGCTTGGCGTCCAAGATGCGGTTATGGCACTGGGATTGCATATCAAGACTGCGGTCGCTCTTTCCCGCTTTCCCCATGAGGCGTGAATATGATAGAAAGAGGAAGTCAGACGACATGAGAATTTTACGATATACATTAATGAGCTTTGCGATGATGGCGGCGTTCGCAGTCGCAGGATCCGCGCAAAGGGATGGTGACAAGAAGCCGCCCCCGAAGGGCAATCCGCCGGTGATCAATCCTGCGCCCAAACCCACGCCCAAGCCGGAACCCAAAAAACCCGGCTCCGCGGTGGCGTTTTGGAAACAGAACGATACGGCCCAATTGGCCTAAGTCCAAAAGTAATCAGAATACTCAGAAGCAGCCGCGTGGCTGCTTTTCTTTTTGGCGATCGGACGTTCCGTGGACACAAAATGTTTGATTTGAGATACAAAAGAATCTAAACTCGGAAACGCTTGCCCAAGACTTGTTTTTCAATCGACAAGGAGACGACGAACATGCCCGCTAGAATGCGATCCACGTGCCTGATCACCTTAGTTCTTTGCCTGTTGATGGGCTGCGGTGCCCCCGTTCCGCCAAAAGTCCCGACGGCGCAAAAGAGCGAGGCGCGTACCAACGGCTCACGAGGCGGCAAGCTGTCATTCCGAATGACGTCGGCCCCTAAGACGTTCAATTACATGCTGGCGGAGGACGAGGCGACGATAATCGGGGCGGGTTTTACGCTAACGAGCCGGGTGGTCGAATTTGACCATTCGAGCCTCAAATACGTCGGCGGCCTGGCCGAATCGTGGACAATGCAGCCGGACGGCAAGACGCTCGATATCAAGCTGCGCGACGGACTCAAATTCTCTGACGGGCACGCCTTGACGACCGACGATGTGATCTTTTCGCTCGAAGCGATCTATGACGAAAAGACGCAGGCCGCGGCATATCGCGACGCGATGCTTGTCGACGACAAGCCCATCGAAACCAAAAGGGTAAGTGCGACCGAGATGCAGATGATATTCCCTCACCCGGTCGCTAGTGCTGAGAATTACCTCGTGAATCTCGGCGTCCTGCCGATGCACATTCTCGGAGCGGACCAGAAGGCCGGGAAGCTGGCCGAGGCGATGAAGATCACCAGCCCGCCCGCGAGTATCGTTTCCAGCGGTCCGTTCGTGGTCGAAGCTGTCTCGCCGGGTGAACGGATCGACTTTGCACGCAATCCGCATTATTGGAAAAAGGATGCTGCCGGCACGCAATTACCCTATCTCGACAAGTTCACGATCGAGGTCATTCCCGACGCAAACAATACGCTCGTCCGTCTAACGCAAGGTACGCTCGATATCGCGGACCGGATTCGCACGAACGATTTCACGTCGCTTTCAAAGACCGAGCAGGCCACGCGGGCCTTTGACGCCGGGCCCGGCCTCGGCATCGACCATATCTGGTTCAATCTCAACGCAGCGGATCCGAAGGGCAAATCACTCGGCAATGACGCCAAGCGATCCTGGTTCTCGGACAAGCGTTTTCGGCAGGCCGTCGCGGCTGTTGTTGATCGCGATTCGATCGCTAACGTAACGCTTCAGGGCCTGGCGACGCCGCTTTATGGGTTTGTGTCGCCCGCGAACAAGGTCTGGCTCGATCCGTCGCTGGCGAAGATAAATTACAGCCTCGCTGACGCCGAAAAGCTGCTCGCCGAGGCTGGGTTCAAAAAGGGCGGCACGGCTGAGGCTCCCGTGTTAACTGACGCGCAGGGCCGCCCGGTCGAATTCACCCTGATCGTGCCGGCCGAGAATGAGGCCCGAAAGCTGATGGCTGCAGTTATTCAACAGGACCTTGAAAAGCTCGGGATCAAGATGCAGGTCGCACCGATCGAGATCGCTCAACTCCAGGAGAGAACGGTCAAGACGTACGATTACGATGCCGCACTTTTCGGCCTCTCGCAAACCGATCTCGAGCCGTCGTCGTACTCGAACTTCCTGCTCTCTTCCGCCGCCACACACCAATGGCAGCCGGGCCAGAAGACGCCCGGCCACCGACTGGGAAAAGCGTATCGACGAGCTGTTTTCAGAGCAATCCGTCGAGCGCGATACGCAGAAACGCATGGCGGCGTTTCATGAGATCCAGCGAATAATGCGCGAGAATATGCCCACCATCCCCATCGTCGCCCGCCACGTCGTAACGGCCGCAAATTCGCGTATCGGGAACTTCACCCCGAGCAGCATCATGCCGTACTCGCTGTGGAACGTAGAGGAGCTTTTCGTCATACAATAAACCCCGAGAAAAGGCGCGCATTTTGTATGAAAATCGTGCGCGGGTGAATTTTGTCTGTTTTTCGTACAAAGCCCGTGTTTTCGGGCGATTGGTGGACTATTTTACCCCGAGTGGTACGCAAAAAACGCCGAGTGGTACACTAAAATGCCCCCAGTGGTCGAGTACCTTTCGCGCCCGTAAAAACGATGTTTGTCCGAAAACCCCCAGCCCTCCGCCCCGCCGCCCAAAAACGGCCTTTGTCCAGAGTAAATATCCCCGATTGGTCGAAGGTAAATCCCGGGATTGGTCGAAGGTCCGTAGCGCCAAATTTCCCGTCAAATCACCTGCTTCACCTCATTCGGTCTCATGATCGCTTTCGCCACATGTGCAAGCGGGGTGATCACGTCTATGAATCCAAGAATCGGCAGAATCGCAGACCCCGGTTTTTTTTGACGTAGTTTGGTCGGATCTTACGCATATACCTACAGACAGAACTTTTTTTAACCGGAAAATGCTAGAGCGGCCGCAAGCTAAACGCTCATTTCAGAACAGGAGTCAGAAAAGATGTTGACAACCGGCACTAACAGAAAAGGCAACCGTATCTCACGCACGACCGACCGATCACTCAGAGTGTGGTTGCTCGTTGGTTTTGCGGCTGTATTTGCAGTCTTCGCTTATGGCATGGCGAACCACCGCGCGTCGGCGACGCAGGAGCCGGACAGGAATATGCCGTCGTTGACGGGCGATGCTGCGGTTGAGTTTCTAAAAAAAGACGCGAGCTACGCCTCACTCGAAGAGGCGTTCACCTCAGCCGATGACGACAGCCTGTTCAATGCTCCGATGGCCCAGACAAAGATAATGCGCGGTGGAAGGAGAGATTATTTCGGGAGTGGCGTGGCAATAACGGGAAACACCGTTATCGTCGGGGCACGCAGTGCGTCGAACGGGTCGGGTCCAGGCACGGCGTACGTTTTTGTCAACGGGGGCTTTTCTCAAGAGCTCACAGCGACGAACGGAGCTCCCGGTGACCAGTTTGGTAATACGTGGCTGTCTCCGGCGACACAGCGATCATCAGCGCACACGGAAATGGAGGTGCAGCGTATGTTTTTGTAGCGAAACGGCTCTAGCTGGACATTGCAGCAAAAGCTGACGGTGGAAGGCGTTACCGCTTTTGGCGGTCGCGTCGCAATTTCGGGCAATACGGCAGTTATCGGCGGCGTGAATTCGGCCAGCGTTTTCACACGAAACGGCTCCGTCTGGACAGAGCAGCAAAGGCTAACGGGGCCTGGCGTTGGCCTACCATACCGTGGCGATCTCGGGCGAAACGCTGATCAGTGGTCTGTCTATCTTTGTGCGAAGCGGGACTACCTGGACAGAGCAGCAAAGGCTGACGCCGCCGAACATTCCCGCTGCCGCTGTATCAAGCGTTGCGATCGCAGGCAATACTGTGATCGTCGGGGTTGACGAGGTCACCGTTACTCATACGGCTCAAGGTGCGGTCTATGTTTTCAAGCGTAACGGAACGGTCTGGACACAGCAGCAGATGCTGGTGGCCCCTGATGCGGGGCAGCTCAATTTTTTTGGTTTCAGCGTCGCATTCTTTGGCGAGGCACTCGTTGTCGGGGCGCCTTTCAACGACCCAATACGGTTCGGCCTATGTTTTTTACAGTTGCGGCGATCAGTGGACATTCCAGCAAAAGGTGGTTGCATTCGACCGCGGTAACGAATATACGGGAATTCGGAACAAACAATGATGAGTTTGGCCACAGTGTAGCAATTTCGGACGACACGGTGATCGTTGGGGCATGGGCGGACGACGCCGGGCCGGGCAAGTCGAACTGATCGATTTTGGGTCAGCGTATTTGATGCCACGCACTGATCTGCCTCCGATCCAATGCAAACCCGAGCTGGAGGTTAATATCACTACCGACGAGCCCGATGCGGTCGTGGGCGACGACGTGTGCGATGTAAATATCGCCGAGCCCGGCCAGCAGTGCAGTCTGCGAGCTGCGATACAGACGGCGAATGCAAAAGCCGGCCCCGACGTGATCACGTTCAACATCCCGGGCGGCGGCGTTCACGCGATCGCGCCACTCGATACCTTGCCGCCGATCACTGAAAAAGTTTCGATCGATGCGACGACACAGCCGGGGTACGTAAGTTCGCCACTCATCCATTTATTCGGAGTCGGTCAGAGCTACGGTTTGGGTCTTGCACCGGGCAGCAATGATTCGGTGATCTCGGGATTTGCGATCAACCGCTTTCAGGTAGCGATCGCCATTCAAAGTGGTGGCAACCGGATCGAGGAAAACTACATTGGTCTTGGCCCCGGCGGCAATCCACAGGGAACGGTGGCGCAGCATCTGATCGGTATAGATATTAGAGGAGCGACGGCGACGAACAACACCATCGGCGGAGCCGGAAGCCTGCGAAACCTGATCTCAAACAATGGTTTCGGAGTGGCGATCTCACAGGGAGCGACCGGAAACACCATTATCGGCAACCGGATCGGAACGAATCTGGCCGGCGTAACGGCGACCGCGAATACCGTTGGCATTGCCATCGACGCGGCCAATGGCAACACTATCGGCGGAGCCACGGCGGCGCTCGGTAACTTGATCTCAGGGAATACATCGGCCGGCGTACTTTTGCAAAACAACGCCGCAACCAATATCGTCGCTGCCAACCTTATCGGTACGAACTTCGACGGAACAGCGGGGATCCCAAATGCAGTTGGCGTAAGTCTGATCGATTCCGACAACAACCGCATCGGTACCGATGGCAGCGAGAACGCCACGGACGGCAATGTGATCTCCGGCAATTCGGCGGTAGGCGTCTATCTGCAAACGAATTCGTCAACCAACCTGATCGCGGGCAACAAGATCGGTACAAAATCGAGCGGCACTGTGGTACTCGGTAACGGCCAGCACGGCATTTTTCTGGGGACAGGCTCGGCGGAGAACAATATCAAGTTCAATGTGGTAGGCGGACATGCCCAGACAACTGAATCGGGCGGCGTTGTGATCGGCCCCGATGCGGCGGCAGGCAACACGGTTACGGGAAACTCGATAGGCGTCACGGCAGATGGAGGAACAGTCTCGCTCGCTAACAGATATGGCGTCGTGATCTTTGCAGATGGACAGACAGTCGGCCAGTCGGGAGCGGGGAGGAACTACATCTCCCACAATCTAAAAGCCGGCGTATGGGTGGCAAGCATTCCGGGCGGGCCGAATCCGGTCGTTGAGAACGTTACGATCTCAGACAATCGCATCGGGACAAATGGAAGTGCAGATCTCGGAAACGTGGAATTCGGCATCTGGCTAAGCGGAAACGTCACCGGATGTACGATTACCCGAAACTATGTCGGCGGCAACGACGCAGCAGGAATTGCCCTCACCGACGGGGCCGAGTCGAATCAGATCACCTCGAATTTCGTCGGCGTCAATGTCGGTCTCACGTCGGGCATTCCAAATTCGTTCGGTATATGGATACGCCAGGCGAACGACAATACGGTCTCAGAGAACGTGATCGGCGGAAACATTATCGGACTGCTGATCGGCACAAACATCGGTTTGGGGGCGTTGTCGCCTATTGCCGGAATCTATCACGCTAACCCCGACATGGCCGCGACAAGAGGCGGCGATTACACAACGGGGAACATGGTCTTCGGCAACATTGTCGGACTCGGAACGGGCCTTGTGCCGATTCCCAACAAGACCGGGATCGCCGTCGGAGAAAACGCGCGAAGTAATTTCATCGGCACGGCGGAAGGCGCTCCGAATATCATCTCAGGAAATACCGACGCACCCGGCTACGGGATCCTGCTCGGAACGCTCACGTTGAATCCGTCCGAAGACATTCTGCCGCGACAGAACACATTCGTTAAGAATCGGATCGGCATCGGGCCGAACCTAACGACGATCTCGAACACAAAGGGCTTCGTTCTCGTACAGGCGGTGCAGAATACGATCGGCGGCGACACTGACGCGTTGGCGAACATAATAGTTGCGAGCGTAGAGGAAGGCCTTTCGCTCCTCGATGGGACGAGAGAGAACACGCTGCTTAAAAACTATATCGGCGTACTGCCGTCCGGGTTGGGATCACGGGCGAATGGGTTATCCCCCTTATCGCCCGGTGGAGGAACCTACGGCAATGGCGGCCATGGTATCAAGGTCTTCGGGGTCGGCGTGGTAGGCAATAAGATCCTGAACAGCGTCATCGGAAACAACGGCGGCAACGGTATCGAGGTCGACTGTCCCAACGCTCCGCCGAGTGCCGAGCCACAGACCCTGATCGCCGGCAATCATATCGGGGTGACGTTAGATCAGGCCGGAACGAGCATTGTCAATATCGCCAATACCCTCTCCGGCATTCTGATCAAGAACACCGCGAATGTGCAGATCGGCGACATCGGTGCCAATGCCGGGAACACCATCGGCGGCAATGGCGAGCACGGCATTAAATTGACCGGCAAAGCGCCAAATCCCGCACCACCTATCTTTCGCGACGGCCCGATCCCTTTTTCAACTCACTTGATGAGAAACTATATTGGAGTGCTCTTCAACGTCTCGGGTGAACCTCTACCGGCTGGAAATGGTTTGAACGGAATAATCGGCGAGGACGTTGCCGGCGTTCTGGTCGGCGGAGATACTCCCGACATGGCAAATTCGATCATGGCGAACGGAAACCTCGGCGTTTTGTTCAGGATGGTCCATGCGACCGCCTCCCAGCCGGTCGCCGCGAAGGTCACAGGTAATAACATCGGCGCCCTCTTCGACGCGTTAGGTAATATTACGACGAATCTCGGCAATGCCCTTGGCGGGATCGAGGCTGAGAACTCAAGCGCCATCGAGATCGGCGGTCAAGAACCCGAGGACCCGGTGAATCTTGTGGCATCGAACGGCGGGTTCGGCATTAAGGCGGCTGCCAGCACGGCAATCACCCTTGCCCGCAATACCGTGCTCAAGAACCAAGGGCCCGGCGTTCATCTCCTTCAGACGACGGAAACTACGGTCGTGGGCAACTCCATCGGAGTAAAGGTAGGCACGCAGGTCGCAAACAGCGGGAACGTCGGGCCGGGGATCCTGGTCGAGCAATCGCCCGGGAATACTATTGGCGGAACTCAACCGAACTCGTACAACCAGATCGGCAACCATTTGACATCTGCTGCGATCCATTTCTTGAATACCCATCCGGATCTGGGAATTACGACAGGCGGCGATGTCCAGGGAAATCTGCTCGGCGGGAGCGGTATCGGCGGCGTAGGGATCCAGCGGGCACTCAATGCGCTCGGTTTCCAGATCGAGAATTCCTCGGCGATCAACGTCGGCGGGACCGAACCATCGAGCGGAAACACCGTCGTAGCCAGCACCGGCCCCGGCGTAAAGATCGAGGGCTGCCTTGTCGAGTCCTTGTCCCGGATCCTCAACACTTCGATAGGAAAGGTCGCCTCCCATCACGGTACTTCGACGGACCCGATGGGCAACGACGGCGACGGCATCGCTGTGGTGGGCGGGGCGCACGGGAACTTCATCGGCCGGGCAGCAGCTCCGGGACCTGCTCCTGACCACGAACTCGGCGCTAATGACGGCAACGTCATAACCGCCAGCGGCGGCAACGGCATCCTGATCGGCCCCGACGGCGGGAACAATAACCTGATCACCGACAACAGCATCTTTGGCAACGCGCTGCGCGGCATCGAGATCGGTGCCCCCGGGCTAAATCCCAATGATCCGATGGATCCCGACGTCGGGCCAAACAATCTGCAGAATTATCCTGAGATCGTTAGCCTAACGCTTAACGGAATGGGCGAGCTGATCGTCAGCTACAAGGTCGATTCGGCACCCGAACACTCGACCTACGGGCCCGGCGGGTTATACGTGGAGTTCTTTGAGGCGGACGCCTTGGGCGCGGGCCGCGTACTTCTCGGCTCCGATCATTATCTGCTGAGCGACTATAACAACGGCTTGCCGGGCACGCGTGTAAAGAACCTCGGCGACCCGGCTGCGATCGGGCTTCAGATGGGCGATAAGGTGACGATGAGCGTTACTGACGCTGCCGGAAACACGTCCGAGTTCACACCGGCGGTCGACGGGCCGTTCCCGGCCGGCACTCCGACGCCGACACCCACGCCCGGCGTAACGCCGACGCCGATGCCGAGTCCGAGTGCCAGTCCGAGCCCGAGTGCTTCACCGACGCCGCTCTATACACGAGGCGACTATGACGGCGACAACAAGACGGACCTGACGGTGTGGCGGCCGACGGCGTTTGCGCCGAATCTGAGTGCGTTCTACACAAATCGTTCGATGGACGGGAGTTTCTTTGGGATACAGTTTGGCAATGCGGGCGACGTGGCCATCGCGGGGGACTTTGACGGTGACAATAAGACCGACTTCGGCGTTTCTCGGTTTACGAGTGCCGATGGCGTCGATCTTATTTACCTTGAAAGCTCGACCAACACGGCGAAGTTCCCCGTTTGGGGGAATACAGGCGACGTCTTTATCTCGGGCGATTACGACGGCGACAAGAAGACCGACGTAATGGCCTGGCGGCCTTCGGACGGGACTTGGTACATCGTGAATTCGAGCGGTGCGAACGGCGGGTTTACGTTTATCACGCACGGCCAGAACAGCGACAAACCATACGCGATGGACACAGACGGCGACGGTAAGGCGAACCTCGTGTACTACCGGCCGTCCAGCGGCGATTGGGTGGTTCGGAATAACGACGGCAGCAGCACGACGACTAACTTCGGGCTTCCGACAGACATCCCTGTCCCGGCGGACTACGACGGCGACAACAAGGATGACATCGCTGTGTTCCGTGACGGCCTGTGGATAGTGCTGAAGAGTTCGAACGGGCAGGTCGAGTTCATGCCGTTTGGCGCCGCAGGCGACGTTCCCGTACCGGGCGACTACGACGGCGACAACCTGTACGATCGTGCCGTCTACCGCGACGGCATCTGGCACATGCTCCGCTCAACCGCAGGCTATACGGGATTCCAATTCGGTGCCCCGACCGACACAGCAATGCCGAAGGCGTATATTCCATAAGCGATTTAGCCGCAGATGACGCGGATAAGAGAAGATATGAAATGATCGTCTCTTATCCGCGTTATCCGTTTGATCTGCGGCTAATTTTGTTTACGTCACACGCAGGCTGGCAGCCTGCGGTCCGACGGGTTACGGACACAGAAAACGGGCATCGCGAGGATGCCCGTAAGTTATTGAAAAGAAATGGTGCCGTCTACAAGATTTGAACTTGTGGCCCCACGCGTGTGAAGCGTGTGCTCTACCACTGAGCTAAGACGGCGCTGACGAAGGCAAAAGTAAAAAGGCAAAAGGCAAAAACTCACGCCAGAGATAGTCGAGCCATTTAGATCGCCTGGTCGTCGGGTTTGGCGGGACCTGTATCGTTACCCTTTATAGTGCTCAACGAGGAATCAGTATAAAAATGCCTAGTGCCGGTCGCGGTGACGCCTTCGGCGACCTGTGGATCGGCGTTTATCGAATAGAACGCCGGTTGGGTGGTTGATGCCGGCGTGATCGTGAGCTTAAAGATGTAACCATTGACAACCGGACTCTCGCCCGCGAATTTTTCATCGAGGCCGGCGGTTTGGATCAACTGATCAAACGTCGCAAAGTTGCCGCGATTGCGCGTTGCGTACTCCGCCTGATATTTGCGGATATTGTCGATCGTCTGCGCCGCTGTCGTCTCGTTACCGCTGCGGATGACGGCCTGCCACGCAAGGCTGCCGACGCCGATCAGCAGGCCGATGATGGCGATAACGATCATCAGCTCGATCAGGTTAAAGCCCCGCTGGTCGCGAAACCGTGCTCTATAATTACTCATAACTGGTGTTGCTTCCTTCCGCTCTCTTCACGAAAACGAACGTGTTTAGTTTCAAAAGTTTAGACGCTTTCGGGCGCAAATTCAACGCATAGGCGTACATATCGAACCTTCGGCCCGATGCCGACGTATCCACATTCGTTAAAGGTACGGAAACGATTGAAGAATATTGGCCTTAGCGGTAAATTCTTGTCATAATCAGGCGCGCCGCGGTGTATTACCGTTGATGAGCATTCGATGCTGACAATGAACGAGAGTACCGACATTCTTGTGGACATAATGTCCGAGCAAACAGCGGCGGCAGCAGCGACAGAGAGGATCGGTTTTGAAGAGGCGTTCATGCTTCATCACCGAACCGTCTTTAGGGCGGCACGCTCGGTCGTGCACGATCCCGGCATCGCCGAGGACGTCGTGCAAGAGGCGTTCATTCGGCTCTATAAGAATCTCGACTCGCTTCCGTCGAACGAAATGCTGCGTCCATGGTTGATCCGCGTAGCGATAAACCTCGCCAAGAACACGGTCCGAGGACAGTTTAGGGCGAACACGCGGGACGAGAATTACGTCAAATCGACAGGCGATACGTACACGGCCTCGGTTGAGGACGAGTACGAAGAGAGCGCGGGCGTGAGCGAGATATTCCGGGCGATGAACAAGGTCAAGGAACCGCTCAGAAGTTGCCTGTTGCTGAAACAGCAGGGCCTCTCGTACAAAGAGATCGCTGCGAGTCTCGATCTGAACGAATCGAGCATTGGCACTTTTGTAGCAAGGGCGAGGGCGGAATTCGCGAGGGTTTACGGCCGCGTGGGTAAGGACACGAAATGAGAACGGAACATCCGGAAATTGGCATTATTCAGGCATTCCTCGATAGCGAGCTTTCGCACGACGAGGCAGCCTTGGTCAGCGACCATATCGCCGGCTGCGATGCATGTGCTGCGATGCTTGCCGAGGCCGAGGATGAGACGGCGATGGTATTCCCCGTGCTCGCACGCGAATTTGACACACTCGTTCCAACGCAGCGGCTGTGGGCCCGAATAAACGAATCGATCACGGCCGAACAACGTCCTGCTTGGTCGCGAATGTTGTCGTCCATCGCTGCGGCACTCGCAAATCCGTCGATGGCGATGGCTGCGAGCCTGTTGATCGTCTTTGGTGTATTCGCCGCGTTATGGGTGAATAAGAATGTCGTGAATGAACCGTCGCCGGCATCCGTGCTGCAGGTTGCGACCAAACCGGCCGTTGCCCCGGCGGTGCTGTCGCCGACAATCGGTGATAAAGCGACCGATGAGTTCATATCCCGTCCGCGTGTCGAGCGTGCGGTGTTCAAAGCTGAGGTCCGACGAACTGCCCCTGCGGTTACTGCCATGACCGTGGAACCTGCCGCGGCGGCATACTTACCCGGTGAAGAAAGTTATGTAAAGACGATCGCCAGCCTGTCCAGGACCGTGGACGACCAAAAAGATGCGGGCGTTTTGCGACCGTCGCAACGTGTCTCGTTCGAGCGTGATATGGCCGTCGTTAACGACGCTATCGCGAGGATGAAAAAGGAAGTCAAGCGAAACCCCCGAAACGAATCGGCCAAGCAGGTGCTGTATTCGTCTTACCAAAACAAGATCGACCTTCTCAATTCGGTGTCTCAAAAGGAAGAATTGATCGCGAGCATAAGGTAGGTTGTCCAAGCCGGATCTGATGAACAAGATCATTCAAAAACTCACAATGGCCATCGCTGCGACGGCCGCACTGGGGATCACATCTGTTGCTGTCGCGGCCCAGGAAACCTGGCCACCGCCCGCGCCGCTCCCGCCCCCGACGCCCAAGACGCGGCCCGGCACACCTGTGCCGAAGGCATTGCCGCCAATCGTAATGCATCTGCCACGCGGTGGTGATCACGAAAAGTCCATAATCGTTGCACCTAACGCGAGTTTCTCGTTGTGTGTCATCGAGGGCTTGCTCAGGGTGAACGGGTGGAAGCGCAACGAGATACGCGTGTTTATAAAGGGCGGCAGCAACGTCGGTTTTAAGGTCCTCGAACGCTTACCGGACCAGCAACCGGTTTGGCTGATGGCGACAGGCTATGACCAGAAACGCGTCAACAAGGCCTTTCCCGAATGCATTTGGGGTGAAGAGATCGAGATCGACATGCCCGAGGGCGCAAGCATCGGCATCAAAGGGCAGGAGACGCGTACAGTTGTTGATCGCGTCAAAAAGGCCAGCGTCAAGAATGTGGCCGGAAGCATCGTAGTGCGAAACGTCTCGAGTGGTGTATCGGCCTTAACCTACGAGGGCGACATCACGGTCGAGGAATCGAAGGGTCCACTTATGCTCGAAAGCACGACGGGCAACATTGTGGTATTCGAGGCCGGGCCCAGCGAGAGCGGCGACATTTTTAAAGCAAAAACAAATAGCGGAGCCATCTCGCTCCAGGCACTGCGATACCGTCAGGTAGAGGTCGGTTCGATCTCGGGGTCAGTGATATTTACAGGCTCGATACTCAGCGGAGCAAACTACAGCTTTGGCACCTCGAACGGCTCGATCCGACTGGCGATACCTCAGGCGTCGGCGTTCAAGCTCGCGGCCACATTCGCATCCGGCAGCTTTTCTTCAGAATTGCCGTTCAAGATACTTACGGAGGACGTCCGCGATGTCGGCAAGAGCATCGTCGGGCAATTTGGAACCGGCAACGACGCGCTCATCAAGCTCACCACAAACTACGGCACGATAGGCATCCGGAAGAACCAGTGACAAGTGACAGGTGACGAGTAACAAGTCCTCCACTTGTTACCGGTCACTGTTTACTGTTTACTGATTACGGGCATGCATATTGTCGAGATCGAGCTTGAGAACATCAAATCTCACGCGGCGTCGAGGTTTCGCTTCGATCGCGGTACTACCGCCATTACCGGCGCAAACGGTGCCGGGAAGACGACGATCATCGAGGCGATAGCGTGGGTATTGTTCGACGTTCTCGATTACAAGAAAGAGGATTTTCTCAGACGCGGAGCAAAAAAAGGCCATGCTTCGATCACGATCGAGAGCGGCCTCGACGAGCGGCGGTATGTCGTATTTCGTGATACGGGCACGGGCTATTACGTGACCGATCCGCGACTCAGGACGCGCATCGCCGATAAGAAGGAAGAGGTCACGCGGTTCCTGTGGCAGCATCTCGGACTTGAGCCCGGGACCGACCTCAAGTCGCTGTTTCGACAGGCGATCGGCGTACCGCAGGGCACCTTTACGGCGATATTTCTCGAAGGGGCGACAGAACGCAAGACAGCATTCGACAAGCTGCTCAAAGTCGAGGAATACCGCCAGGCGGCCGAGAAGCTGCGTGAGACGTCGCGATATATCGACGTCCAGATCGGTGACATTCGCGAATCGATCGCACGCGCCGAGGGCGAACTGTCGCGGGCCGAGACGGTCGAGACGGAACACAAGGAAGTTGACGGCCAGATAGCGACGCTCGGGCAAAGAGATCGAAACCCTGGCAGCGGATCTTGCCGACGAGACAGGGCCGCGTCGGGAAGCTGGACGAGCAGGAGCAGCGTGTCGCGGGCCTGATGTCGGCGGTCGAGAAAAGCCGCGGCGAAAAGGAGAAGGCGGAGTTGCTGCTCGCTCAGGCCGATCAGGCACTGCGTACGGCAACTGAAGCGGCGGCGACGGTTGAGAAGGTAAGAGCCGACCACGAGCGTCATCTTGCCTCGCGCGGCCGAGAGAAGGACCTTGAACGCCAGCGCTCCGAGCGCGACCGATATCGAGCTGAGTTGGCCCGGATCGATACGGCGATCGCTAACGTAAAGGCTGAGCAAAAACGTCTGGGCGAGGACCTGAAGAAAATACAGGCTGCCCGCAGTGAGGTCGAGGGGCTGGGACGACAGGCGGCGGAACAGACGGCGATCGAGAAAGAGATAACCGACCTTCGCGAGCTCGTGACGAATGCAAAAAATGCCGACGAGCGCATTCGGAGCATCGAGCGAGAGCTGGGCCGAATGAGGGAGAAATACCGCGACAACCAGCAAAAGATACGAGACGCCCAAGAATTGACTGCGGTGGCCGCAACGCTTGCCGACCTTGAGCGTCGCGATACCGAGATCGTTAATTCGATCGCCGGCCTGAATGCGAACCTCCAGCGTGATCGCAAGTTCCAGGACGAGATCAAGGGTGGCCTTTGCCCGATACTCTCGCAAAAGTGTCTCAATCTAAACGAGGGTGAGACGCTCGATACGTTTTTATCGAGCCAGTTTGAGGACGTGACCGAACGCATGGGCCAACTCGAGACGGAGCGGCGGGCCGTTGCCGCCGAACTAGCGAAAGCCCGCGAGGGGCAGCAGCAGTTGGTCGCCCTCGAAGCATTGCGGCAGCGTGAAACCGAACTTAAAGACGAAGGTTCCGAACTCACGGCGAAAAAGGCGGCACTCGATGAGCAGCGCCAGCGGCTCGGTGAGAGCGAACAGCGTATCGCCGAACTCGAAGCCCGACTCAGGGCCCTGGCCGATCCCGCCGCGAGGATGCGTGTGCTTGAGAAAGAGATCGCCCTCGAACCCGACGTTCGTACAGGGCTCGGCGATGTCGAGAGCAATCTTGAAAGGCTTGAGGGCGAGCGGAAGCAGATCGACGAACAGCTCGGCGAATATAAAGAGCTTGATGCGGCTTGGGCGAAACTTACCGGTGAACGCGAGGCCACGGCTGAGGCCCATCGCCTCTTTATTGCAAACGAGGCCGAGGCGGCCGCTTTCGATAAGAGAAAGGCTGACGCCGAGAGCTTCCGATCGACATTGGCGACAGCATCGGCAGCATTCGAGACGGCGGAGCGAGAACTTGCGGCCGCGGGTGTCGATTACGATGCGGCTCTTCACAAGGCGGAAAAGGGAGCTCTGCTTGACGTGGAACGACGTGCTGCCGAGACACGGGCGACTCAGGATGCGGCGACGCGTCGCCTGGGGCAGTTGGCCGCCGAGATCGCACGTTTCGTCGAGTTGCGAAAGGCACTCGCCGGGGAATTTCGCGACAAGGTTCGGCTCGAACGCGTCGGTGAGGCAACTGCGTTCATACGCGATACGCTCAAGGAGGCCGCACCACGCGTGGCTCGGAATTATGTTTACCATGTGTCGCTTGAGGCGAATCAGCTCTTTCGAGAGATCAGCGGCAACGCCGAGCGGTCGCTTGAATGGGGCGAGGATTACGCGATAATGCTTGAGGAAGACGGCTATCGGCGACCGTTCGTCAGCCTGTCGGGCGGCGAACAAATGGCGGCTGCCCTGTCCGTAAGGCTTGCATTGCTCAAACAATTGACTGACATTCGCATTGCATTCTTTGATGAGCCCACGACCAACATGGACGTCGAACGCCGTGAGAATCTTGCCATGCAGATCAGCCGGATAACGAATTTTGACCAATTGTTTGTGATCTCGCACGACGAGACCTTTGATAATCACGTCGATAACGTGATCGCTGTTGGCAACTGATATGAAGCAAGTCACCATCGTCTGCGACGGGTCGAGTCTGGGGAATGGCAGTAAGAATAGTCGTGCTGCGGGCGTCGCATTGCTCGGCTTCAAAGGAATTTGGAGAGCCGTGGGCGAATATCTGGGCAGTGCAACCAATCAGCAGGCCGAGATCGCCGCGGCAGCGGTCGGGTTGGAGAATTTGAAGGAGCCGTGCAAGGTGCATCTAATATCGGACTCTCGATACGTGGTCGAGACGATGGGCGGCACTTGGAAGAAAAAAACCAACCACGACTGGTGGCGGCGGCTCGAAAAGGCGGCTTCGCCGCATCAAATTAAATGGGAGTGGACGCGCGGCCACGCCGGACATGAGATCCAGGAGGTCGCTGACGATCTGGCCCGGCTGATCGCGGGGACCGGTCATGTGGATGCGACGGTCCTCGATGAGGCCGCAGCGGACCTCGGAGTGAAAGAGATATAACCGCGAAATACACGAAAAGATCTAAAAGAAATTGCTTGCTCTAATGGTCAGACTTTTTCTACAGGCCCAATGTATTGTTTTCGTCTTCTTCGCGTTTTTCGCGGTTCCCTCTTCCGCGCAGTTGCGCTCACCCGTAGGTTGGCAATGGCAGAATCCGCTACCTCAGGGCAATCCGCTCTATTCCATAAGTTTTGCGTCGGACAAGGAACATGGCCTGGCGGTCGGATCGGACGGGACCGTGCTGGGAACAACTGACGGCGGCTTTTCCTGGAAACGGCAAACGGTGCCGGTCGACGTTGCCATTGCGAGCGTATTCGTTCGTGACAAAGCGAACGCGGTGATCGTTGGAGCACGCGGAACCGTTCTGACGACGATCAATGGCGGCAAAGAATGGCGTGTGGTCCCTGTCGAGACTCGAGACCATCTGACCGCCGTGACCTTTGCAGGGCCGGAAATGAAGACCGGTTGGATCACGGGGACCTACGGACGCGTGCTTAAGAGTGACAACGGCGGCGTGTCGTGGCGAGTGGTGCCGGCGGCCACGGAGCAGCAGCTATTGAACGTCGATGCCTTCGACGCCGATCGCGCCGTTGCTGTTGGGATGAATGGCGCCGTGCTAACGACCACGAACGGCGGCGAAACTTGGGCGTCGGTCGACGCGTGTGCGGGAGCGACTGTGTCTGACGCGGCGTTTCTGACAGCGACGACGGTGCTTGCCGTCGGGTTTGGCGGTTGCGTTACTCGGAGCGAAAACGCGGGCGAAACGTGGTCGCGCGTTGATATTTACAGCCGCAGCGATCTTCTTTCGCTGAGCTTTTCTGACGGTCTGAATGGCACCATGACCGATGCTAACGGCCTCGTCTGGCTGACGGGCGATGGCGGCAGAGCGTGGCTGCCGTTCAACGTGCGCACAAATCCAAAGCTCATCGCGGTCACAATGGCCGACCGTTTCACGGGCTGGTCGGTGGGTGAGAACGGATTGATCCTTCGTACCGACGATGCCGGCGTGAGTTGGCAGCGGTTGAGCGAGGGCGGCCGCGAGGATGTGAATGACATCTTTTTTCTCGATAACGAGATCGGCGTCGCCGTCGGCTCGCGCGGCCGGATCTGGCTGACCAACGATGCCGGACGTGAATGGCAGGCCGTGTTTTCGGACACGCAGGCCGGGCTCAACGACATCTCATTCTTTGACGGCGTGCGTGGCTGGGTCGTCGGCGATGGCGGCACCGTCCTCAGGACGATCAACGGCGGAGCGAGTTGGGGCAAAGGCATCACGAACATCACCGACGACCTGATGGCCGTCCAATTTGTCTCGGACAAGATCGGCTTTGCAGTCGGTGCGAACGGCATGGTGCTGCGGTCAGATTCGGCCGGCGCGTATTGGGAGCAGTTTGAGTCGGGTACGCGGCAATGGCTCGAGGACGTGCACTTTTTCGACGACAAACGCGGAGTCGCGGTTGGTGACGGCGGAACGATCGTGCGAACGACCGACGGAGCATTGACGTGGGAACAGGTTAAGACAAACGCCCGCGAAAATCTGTACGGTGTCAGTTTTTATGACGACAAGAACGGTTTTGCCGTCGGCTCGGGCGGCATCACGTTGCGGACCACAGACGGCGGAGCGACCTGGGCGGATCAGGAGTCGCCGTTTAAATACAACTTGTTCGCGGTGCAGGCTTTTGGCCCGGCGAGCGCGATCGCGGTAGGCGAGCTCGGGACCGTGCTGATCACCGAGGACGGCGGCAAGACCTGGCAAGCCCAGCCCGGCCCGACGAGCAAGGTTCTACAAGCGGTTGTGTACAGGGGCGGCAATAAGCTTTGGGTCGGCGGCCGCGGAGGCACCATGCTAAAGCGAACTGAGCCGTTGAGCCCAAGGTCCGTATCAGTGCCGCCGGGGCCGCCAGTGCTTACGACATCTCCACGCTCCAAACCAAAGGTACGCCAGCCTCTGGTTGCGATCACGGACGATGGCGATATCCCGTTCGCGGCGCCGCCCGTCAAGAAGCCGGAAAAGAAACAATAACGGATATCCACTCGCCTTCGCGGCGAATTCCAGATCTGAAATCTGAGATTTGAGATTTGGCGAGTTCCGCAGTGATGATCGGTTGCTGCTCAGCAAGAATGCCGGACAGTAGCAAGTTGCGTCGCGTTTTTTGGATAAGTAGCGGCAGTATCGGGACGATGACGTCGATCGTGAGATTCGCACAGACCAAGTCGGCTGAGCGGGAAGTATCGTCGATCGAACCGTGAAAGAACTCTATCTTGTCAGCGACGCCATTGAGGACAGCATTCTCGCGGGCGATCTTGACGGAATCGGCGTCGGTGTCACAGGCGATGATCTGCGAGCCGCCGAGTTTTGCCGCTGCAATTGCCAGAATGCCTGTGCCCGTGCCGACGTCAAGAACCGTTTGGTCGGGCGTATAGAGCTCACTGATCGCTTCGAGACAGAGTCGCGTTGTTTCGTGCGTGCCCGTCCCAAAGGCCATATTTGGCTCGATGCTGATGAGAAGTTTGTCGCCCGGAGCCGGAGCGAGCCACGGCGGCGAGATCACGAATCGTCCGACCTCGGTGGGCCGCCAATGGCGTTTCCACTCAGCCAGCCAGTCGGACGTCCTCGACGGTCCGGAGTTCGATGTGGTGGATCGTGTCTGACGAGATCTCGTGAATTCCGAGCGCGGTGTCGAAGTCGCGACGCACTTCTGCGAGGTCGGGCGGCTCAGAGAAAAAGCCGGTAATGACAACCGACTCGCTTTCTGATCGTTTCAAAGTGTCGAGTGAGGTGCCGAGATCGGCAAGATCGGCCATCGCCTCCTCAACTGCGTCGGTGGCGTTCGGCCATACGGTGACATCGACGGCGAACCATACTTTCGGAGTCATTCGCGGACTCCGATGTCGTCGAGGTCGCGTTCGCGGTTGCGCCAGTCCTCGACGACCTTTACGAAGAGTTTTAGAAACACTTTTCTGCCCACTAGCCGCTCTATCTCGACGCGTGCCTTCGTACCTATGTCGCGGACGCGGGAGCCTCCCTTGCCGATGATGATCTTTTTCTGCGACGGCCGCTCAACGTAGATAGCGCAGAAGATACGCAGGATATTCGGGTCGCTTTCATCCCAAAGCTCGGGCACGACGGCGGTCACATATGGCAGTTCTTCGCCAGTTGTTGCGAGGATCTGCTCGCGGACCATCTCAGACGCGATCATTCGCATCGGTTGATCCGTGAGTTCGTCTTCGGCGAATAGCGGCTCGCCCTCCGGCAGATGCTTTGCGATCTGGGCAAGCAACGTATCGACGGCCTCGCCTTTGAGTGCCGAGACCGGAATGATCTCGGCAAACTCAAACTCTTGCCGGTACCAGTCCATTAGCGGGAGCAAGGCGGCCTTGTCGCGGAGCTTATCGGTTTTGTTAAGGACGAGAATTGCCGTCTTGTCGGCCCGCTTTACCAGGTCGAGCACAAACTGGTCGCCGTTGCCGGTCGAAACCGTTGCGTCGCGCATCAGCACGATCAGATCGACCGTCATAAGCGCGTCGTGAACGGCCGACATCATGCGGCGGTTCAATAGGTGCCCGGGCTTGTGGACGCCGGGCGTGTCGACGAAGACTATCTGCCCTTCGTCAAGCGTGACGATTCCCTGAATGCGGTGGCGCGTCGTTTGAGGTTTATTTGAGACGGCCGCGATACGCTCACCGACCAAACGGTTGAGGAGCGTTGATTTGCCGGCATTTGGCCGGCCGATAAACGCGGCATAACCGCTGCGGAATGGCTTGTCGGACATTAATGAGACTTTAGCTTAAATTGTGCGGTCGATGCTATTGCGGTTTCAACAGACGCTGTTTTGCCGCAAGCGCATCGCGAAAGGCTCCGCCGGGAATGTCCTGCAGCTCAAGGGCTTTGTCGTAGAGTTTGATAGCGTAATCGTTCTGGTTCTCGAACTCGTAAATACGTCCGAGGGCGACAAAGGCAAGGGAAAGCAGGGCCTTATC
This sequence comes from Blastocatellia bacterium, assembly GCA_963716755.1. Taxonomy (GTDB): domain Bacteria; phylum Acidobacteriota; class Blastocatellia; order Pyrinomonadales; family Pyrinomonadaceae; genus OLB17. The sequence goes on along the minus strand of CAVQUD010000004.1, from coordinate 320,910 downwards.
CGTTTCAGCGGTTGCCGTGCTGATGACGTTGGTGTAAGCGGTCTTAGCCTCGAGCAATGTTTTGGCCTGCATTTCCGGATCGTCCATGCTCTCGGCACGGAGACTCGCGACGCGGCCGATGCTGTAATGGACACGCGGTTCGCTAGGGAATTCGGCATTCAACTGCTTGAGGTCGGCGGCGGCCTTGGCAAGATCCTTTTGGTCGATCGTTTTTTGAATGGCAAGAAGCCGAGTCGTGACAGGATTCTCGACGGTGACCGGGCGGGTCTCAGGATGCTTTTTGCGGTCTTCGCGGGCTGCGATAGCACGTCGGCGGGCATCCGCCGTAGTAGCGATGCGACCGGATTCCTTCGTGGCGTCGAACGAAGCGATCATCTCGCGAAGCGAAGCAGCGATGTCAAACCCCGAATCCTCGACGCCTTTCAACTGGTCCGCGAAATAGAACGACAGCACGGAGCCATTTTCATGATCCTCGTAAAGCCGAAGTGTACTCTCGTCGGCGACGGTCTGCTTGAACCTTTCCAGCTCCGCTGAGACGGCGCGTTTCTCATAGTCGGCCTTCACTCGGGCGATCTTTTCGCGTGCCTGTGAGGTGGCAATGCGAACCTGCTCGTATTCGGCCTGTCGCACGTCGATCGCGGCGACGAGCGAGCGCGAGATCGCTAGGAACACGTCAGGAGAAAGTGACGGACTTGTCTTCCGCCGCTCATCAAGCAGCTGTTTTACCCAGTCGCGCATCGGCCCGATCTCTTTGGCGTTGTTAAGAACCAGCGGATCGATGATGAACTGAATAAACGCACGCCGCGCTTCGGAAAAAAGAAGGTCGGCATCGGGCGGCACAACGACGGAATAATCGTCTCGAACATTTAGAAACGTGATCGTGCCGCGGGCGGCAAGGCGTTCCGGCACGAGGTAGAAGTTGCGCTCATGGGTGCGCGTCTCGATCTTCTGTATGACCTCGCGCTTGCTCTTGCCCTTTTGCGTTTGAGTCTTGACCTTCTCAGTGATGGTCAGCACTGGCCGGGTGTGCAGATAATCGAGCAGTTCGCTGACCATCTCACGAGCCGATGAACGTAAAACGCCGTCAGAGTCGCGGCGATATTCCTTGACGTAGTCGTCTAGTTTGGTCGCGAGCGTCGAGCGGCGATAGAATTCGCGGGCCAGCGGAGCAAAATCGAGCACGTCGAGCAGGCTGCCGGGCAGATCGTTCATCACGACCGGATCGGCCAATTCCGGCACCGGAGACAGCGAATATGCCATCGAGATGAACGGTGCAACGAGCTCGGAATCGGTCGTGCCCGAATGCCGCTTCTTATGTCCCGCGACGAACATTGATATGCGGCGTCTGAGGTCTTCGTTAAGGGTCGAATTGTCGGCGACGAGTTGCTCGCGAAACTTTTTGCCCTTCTCTGTGAGAGGCGTGTTGATAATACGCTCATCGAGGCCGGCGGCATTTTTGGCCGTGGCCATCTCGAGCGCGGCGAGGACGACGATCAGGCGCTTGTCCGGCTCAATGCGCACGCCATAGTTCGACAGATCTGCGACCGGAGCGTTGTTCTGCCCGAAAGCTGTCGCCGCGAATAATAGGACTAGAAACAGGCCGAGAAACTTAATTTTCATCCTTAAAAATACTACCTGATAAGAGATGAGAAAGGTGCAGCGATGGATGCACCATCAAATCGTCCGGAAACAAGAAAGGATAGAAGCAATCATGCCGCTATCCTCTCGCAATTATCGTTCGCGGACCAGAGACCTAGTCATAGCTGCTGAGCGCCGAGCCTTCGTCGTCGAAGGTGTCAAACACCGTCAACAGCTTGGTGATCGCGAGCAGGTCCTGGATCTTTTGCGTCAGATTGAGCAGCTTGAGCGTGCCGCCCTCTTTCTTGACCGCGGTAAAGCTCGAAACGAGTTCGCCAATACCGCTCGAATCGATATAGCCGACGCCGCCGAGATTTAGCAGGATCTTGTTCTTGCCCTCGCCAAGCAAGCGGCGAATCGCGGTTCGCAGCGCGACGCTGCCTTCGCCGATCGTGACCTTACCGTTGAGGTCAAGGACTGTGACGTCGCCGGCCTGGCGTTCAGAAATCGTGATATCAGACATTGGGTTATCTCCTCGTTGCTAAAAAATAAAAGTGATTGCGAAAGCAAATAGTAACCTAAAAAAGGTGGAAAAGTGAAAAGGTGAAAAGGTGAAAAGATGGGAGCGTTGTGCTCAACCGGCTTTTGCCCTTTTGCCCTTTTTCACTTTTCACCTTTTCTTCGTCATCCTTACCTCCATCCCGCCGCCGGTTGGATTGCTCCACTCGACCTCGTCCATGTATGACCGCATGAAAAGGATACCGCGACCGTCGCATTTCAATAGGTTATCCGGGTCGGTCGGGTCGGGGACATCACCGACCATAAAGCCTGTGCCGAAGTCGCGGACCGTGATCTCCAATCCGTCCGGCGCATCCGCCAATTTCAATTCAACCTTCTTTGTCGCGTCAAACTTATTTCCATGTTTGACAGCGTTTGCGACCGATTCTCGAACCGCGAGGTCGATGCCGAACATGTGATCGTCTGTAAATCCGCGGCTGCGGGCGAACTCATCGGTGGCCCTCGCCGCAGTCTCGACCGATTCGATCACGCTTGGAAGTTGTATCTCTTGAACAGTGGTCACAGCGCTCGTGTTCAAGTAAGTTATCGGTTTCGGACGATTTCTGTCAAGATTCTATCGATGAAGATCGCACCGGCACGGCGAATCTCGGGCAATATTCGCCTTCCGGGCGACAAATCGATCTCTCACCGCGCAGCTATAATCGCCGCTATTGCGGACGGAGCGACGCGCGTTACGAATTACTCGAACGGCATTGACTGCTCGTCCACGCTCGAATGCTTGTCCGCGTTGGGCGTCGCCAACGAGCGCGAAGGGGCCGATGTCATTATTCAAGGTGTTGGCCAAACCGGGCTCACAAAGCCGATCCAACCGCTCGACTGCGGTAACAGCGGCACAACGATGCGTCTGCTCGCGGGAATTCTCGCGGGGCAGCCGTTCGGAAGCGTGCTGACCGGGGATGCTTCGCTCAGAACGCGGCCGATGCAGCGGATAACTGAGCCCATACAGATGATGGGTGCCCTGGTCGAGGCTGACGACGGTCATGCGCCACTGCACATCGCGGACTGCCGCCCGCTAACCGCCATAACCTATGAGCCACGGGTCGCGTCGGCTCAGGTAAAGTCTTGTGTACTTTTTGCGGGGTTGTTTGCCGATGGTTTAACGACCGTGACCGAGCGCTCGACGACGCGGGACCACACGGAACGACTGCTGACGTGGTTCGGTGCGAATGTCTTAACAAGTGGATCGAGCATTTCGATCTCGGGTCAAGCGCCGATCTTTGCCCGAGATGTGAGAGTTCCGGGCGATATTTCCGCGGCGGCATATTTTATGACGGCTGCCGCATGTCTGGAGGGCTCCGACCTTCTATTGACGGATGTGGGGATGAATCCGACGCGCAGCGCGATAGTCGATATCCTGAGGGCCGTCGGGGCGAATGTTGAGGTGACTGGGCTCAGCGATGTCTGTAACGAGCCGGTCGCCGATGTTCGCATCCGCGGCGGCCTCGCACATCAGGCCGGGCCCCTGATCATCGCCGGTCGGCAGACAGCCGAGTTGATCGACGAACTACCTGTCCTGGCTGTTCTTGGTACCCAACTCAAAGGCGGGCTAGAAGTGCGTGATGCCGCGGAATTACGCGTAAAGGAAAGTGACCGTATCCTCGCGATCGTTGATAACCTCAAACGTATGGGAGCCTCCGTAAACGCATTAGATGACGGCTTTAGGGTTGATAGATCGGCGCTTCACGGTGCAACGCTAGATTCGTTTGGCGACCATCGCATTGCCATGTCGATGGCGATCGCTGGGTTATTGGCCGAGGGTGATACCGAGATCGACGGAGCAGAGTGCGTTGAGGTTTCTTTTCCGGGTTTTTTCGAGAGGCTGGGAAGTGTCGTAAGCTAGTTTTTATCAGATGAAGCAGGACCAACGGGTGGCCTTAACAGGTTTTATGGGCGTCGGTAAGTCGAGCGTCGCCCGTCATCTCGCGCACCTGCTCAGATGCAAGCGCATCGACCTGGATTTCTTCACCGAAGAAAGAGAGGGCCGCAAGATCGCCCAGATCATCGATGCAGACGGCGTCGAACGATATCGCGAGATCGAGACCGCAAATCTGAAGCTACTGCTTGAGACCACCGACGCCCGGATCGTGAGCCTGGGCGGCGGGACATGGACGATCCCCGAGAACCGCGAGATCCTAAAACGCCACGGTCTGACGACCGTCTGGCTCGAGTCGACATTTGAGCATTGCTGGCTCAACATTTCACACTCGCGCAAGGACCGGCCCCTCGCCCGCAATAAGCAGAAGGCTCTTGAGCTATTCGAAGAACGGCAAAAACTCTACTGCCTCGCTGACTGGCATTTTGTGATCCGTAAAGGGTACACATCATACGATCTCGCGCGGCAGATCGTCGAGCAGGTATTCTCGTGAGAAAGGTGTTATTTGTTTGCCAATTTCCCGCTTTCAATCAATAATTGAACCATCGGACAAATGCGAGCTCCATGCTTTTATGCGGGCAGTATTTTTATCAAGTATCGCGATCGTAGGCGATCAAGGGTTTACTTAATATCAGTAATTCGGGAGGAAAAATGAAAGTCAAATTTTGGACAGTACTAATGCTGGCTACCGCACTGTTTCTCAGTGCCTGTGGTAAGAGCGATGCCGACCTGCAAAAGGCGGCAAACGATAAACTCGCCGCCGACAAGATCGCAGGCGTGACCGTCGCGGTCAAAGACGGAGTGGCGACGCTGACCGGCGAGGTCGCCGACATCAACGTTAAAACCAAGGCTGAGGCCGCGGTCAAGGGTGTAGAGGGCATCAAGTCGGTGACGAACAACACCACGCTCAAGCCGCTGCCAACTCCGCCACCAGTGACGTCTGAGGACGATATGCTTCGGGGCAAGGTGATGGAAAACATCAAGAAACTGAACATCGACACTGTGAAAGCCGACGTTAAGGACGGCGAGATCATCCTCATCGGCGAGGTGAGCAAAGCTGACCTTGTGAAGGTGATGCAGGCAGCAAACGAGGCCAAAGGCAAAAAGGTCACCAACAAACTGACCGTTAAATAGGCAATTTAAGGAGGAAATATGTCACTACAAGAGAAATATCAAACACTTCTTGAACTCGCTAATTCTAACGGCACAACGTATGAACTGAGCGAGGGCGAGGGCGTATTGCACGTGACGGGCATGGCCCCGAGCGAAGAAGCAAAACAACAGATCTGGGACGAATACGCGCGTATCGACCCTGATTACCTTTCGGGCGATCTGATGCTGAATATCAGCACTGGTGCCGGTGATGCCGGCGGCGGAGGCCATACCTACACGGTCGAGGCTGGCGATAACCTCAGCAAGATCGGCGCCAAATACGGCATCTCGTGGAACGCCATCTACGAAGCGAACCGCGATATCATCAGCGATCCCGATCTCATTCATCCGGGTCAGGAACTGAAGATACCGGGAGCGTAATCTCGCCGTGCTTCAATAGATGAAGCCCGCTGGACCATTAGGTCTGGCGGGCTTTTTCCGTTGTTTGGTGGACCTGTTTTCTATCCAATTGCCTCGGACAGTGGTCTCCTTTTTGCTGGCGGCTGTTTTCTGCCGCGCGGTCTGTTAAAGTTTTTCCAATGTCCCTCGAAACCGATTTCATCGTCATCGGCAGCGGCGTGGCTGGGCTGCGTGCGGCGATCGAGTTGGCAGCGACGGGGGCCCGCGTAAACGTTCTGACAAAGGACAAGGCGAGCGAGTCGAACACCGAATACGCCCAGGGCGGCGTCGCCGTCGTCTTATCGGACGACGACAATGCCGAGCTGCACGAGGGCGACACACTCGTCGCGGGTGCGGGATTGTGCGACGAGAAGGCCGTTGAGACGCTCGTTAACGAGGGCACGCGGTACATCAAGGAACTGATCGATTGGGGAACCGAGTTCGACCGCGAAGGCGGCAATCTTGTGTTCACGCGCGAGGCGGCCCACTCCAGGCGGCGAATATTGCATGCTCACGGCGATTCGACCGGTGCTGAATTCGTGAGGGCACTGATGGCACGAGCGGCCCGGGAGACAACGATCAATCTCACGCCGTTTGCCAATACCGAGAGCCTCATCGTCGATGATGGACGTTGCCTTGGCGTTCGCTTTCTCGATCCCGTCCTGCGGGCACCGCGGGAGATATATGCGAAGGCCGTCGTCATGTGCACCGGTGGGGCCGGACAACTCTATCAGCACACGACGAACCCGCCGGTCGCGACGGGCGACGGAATGGCGATGGCATACTTTGCCGGGGCCGAGATGGCGGACATGGAATTTATTCAATTTCATCCGACGGCTCTGAACCTGGAAAATGCCCCGCGGTTCTTGCTCAGCGAGGCGATGCGCGGCGAAGGCGGCCTGCTCAAAAACAAATACGGTGAACGTTTTATGCCGCGATATGACGAGCGAGGCTGAACTTGCCGCCACGCGATATCGTCAGCCGTTCGATCGTCGCCGAGATGCGGCGTACCGGTACCCGGACCGCTTACCTCGACATGACGGGTCTCGACGCGAACTTCCTAAAGCATCGTTTCCCAAAGATCCACGAAACTTGTGCCGCCTACGGACTTGATATCGCAAAGGATCTGCTGCCGGTCTCGCCCGCCTCACACTACTGCATGGGCGGCATTCGCACCGACCTATGGGGCCGAAGCACGCTGCCTGGACTGTACGCTGCGGGCGAGGTCTCGTGCACGGGCGTCCACGGTGCGAACAGGCTCGCGTCCAACTCTCTTCTCGAAGGTTTGGTCTTTGGTGCTCGCGCGGGCATAGCCGCAGTCGGGGATTGTGCCGAGTTCGAGATCACGAGCACTAATGCCGTAGACCCAACGCCGCATCTCGAAGACCGACCGGTGCTGTCGACCGCGGTTCGAAAACGTGTAAAACGAATCATGTGGGAACGCGTTGGCATCCTGCCGCGACCGCGGATCGCTTGAGAGGGCGTTGCGGGAATTTGGCCAGATCGCTGCGGGAAACCTTAGTACATCATCGCGAAACTTCGTCACGCTCGCGACCCTCGTCGCTACGGCCGCTGTTTGGCGGGAAGAATCGCGCGGCGGCCACTATCGGACCGATTTTCCCGAGACTCGAGAGGATTGGGGCCATCATTCGGTGCAGAGGACAGGTCGAACGATCACATCTGCAAAAACTATGAATTTTGACACGACACGTGCCGTTTGATTAGAATCACTTCAACCGCAAATCCTTGCAAAAACATCGGTAAGCTAATGTATAGTTCGCCTACAACGCTAAACCTGTCTTCGATGGTCGCGCATCACGCTAACCTTGCGCCTGAGAGGGAAGCGATCGTCTGGGAAAATGTCCGGATCACGTACGGTGAGCTGGATAAGCTCTCGAACCGCGTGGCAAACGCACTAGTTGCGATGGGCATCGGTCGGGGTGACAAGGTGGCGTTGAGCTGTCCGAACCTGCCTTTTTTCCCGATCGTCTATTACGGCATCATGAAGGCCGGTGCTGCGGTGGTGCCGCTGAGTGTGCTATTTGCACCGCGCGAGGTCGTTTATCATCTGACCGATTCGGATGCGAAGGCCATGTTCGTTTTCGAAGGCACGCCTGATTTGCCGCTCGCCGAAACGGTAAAAAAGGCATTCGATGAGGTTCCTACGTGCGAGCAGCTGGTCGTGATGACCAGGGATCTCATGGGTGCGAGCCCATTCGCCGAACACAAGACGCTCACGCAACTGACCTTTGACAAGCCGGAGACATTCGATATTGTCGCAACGTCACCGGACGATACCTGCCGCGATCCTTTACACGTCGGGCACGACGGGCCAGCCAAAAGGTGCCGAACTTACTCATTTCAACCTGTATACCAACGTTGTCACGACGTTTCTGATCCACCTGCCGATGCTTGATTTCACCGACGGCGAGCAAAAGACGTGTCTGATCACGCTTCCGCTCTTTCACACTACAGGGCAAACGGTACAGATGAACACAAACATCTACGCCGGGAATCGCAACGTCTTACTGCCCAGATTTGACGCCAAAGCCACGCTCGATGCGATGGTCGCGGAACGCGTGAATTTCTGGGTCGGCGTGCCGACGATGTATTGGGCTTTGCTGAAATTCGTCGAGGAGACCGGCTATGACATCAGTCGCGTCAAGGAAACGATGAAGGTTTGCACATCAGGCGGCGCCCCGATGCCCGTGGAGGTGATGAAGGCTTTCGGCGAGGTGTTTGGCGTCCGCGTCATGGAAGGTTATGGCCTCAGCGAAACGTCGCCACTCGCGACGTTCAACCACTTTGAGCGTCCGTCGAAGCCCGGCACTGTGGGCCAGCCGATCCACGGCGTCGAGGTTAAGTGCTTTGACGACAATGATAATGAGGTCGCTGCCGGCGAGCGTGGTGAGGTCGTCATTCGCGGTGCCAACGTGATGAAGGGCTACTATAAGCGGCCGGAGGCAACGGCCGAGGCGTTTCGAAACGGGTGGTTCCATACCGGCGACATAGGCATCATGGACGAAGAGGGCTATCTCGCGATCGTTGACCGGACGAAGGACATGATCCTACGCGGCGGCTACAACATCTACCCGCGGGAGCTTGAGGAAGTGATAATGACGCACCCGGCCGTCAGCTTGTGCGCTGTCATCGGCGTCCCGTGCGAGCGACTCGGCGAGGAGGTAAAGGCATTCCTTGTCCTGAAAGAAGGTGCGGAGCTATCGGATGCAGCATTCATCGACTGGTGCAAGACGCAGTTTGCGGCCAATAAGTACCCGCGTTATGTCGAGTTTCGCGACAGTTTGCCGATTGGCGGCACCGGGAAGATATTCAAACGCGCGCTGAAGGAAGAAGCCGCGACGAAAGATTCCACGTGATAGCCACCTTTGCATTTCGACCGAGCTTTGCGTGAAACTTGACGCAGAATGTTTTACACGAAGCTCGCTATTCTTATCGGGTTTGTCGCCTTTACTGCTGTTGCCTGTCTCAATTCCAAGGCCACACGGATCTCGATCAGGGAAGATAAACGCTACGAGGCGACTCTATTTCGCCAAAATTGCACGATTTGCCACGGACCCGAAGCCGAGGGCAAGACGCTCGCCGACGGCCGCGTGATCCCGAACCTACGCGACGGCGAACACAAGTACACGACCGCTTTTCAGATACATGACCATATCGCAAACGGCGGCAACGGCATGGTACCGTTTCGCAATACGCTGACCGACCGCGAGATCAATCTGCTGGTCGAGTTTGTGATGCGTGACCTCAGGAGGTAAGAGGTTACAATGAACCTATGAAAGTTCTGATCACTGGTGCAAGCGGACTTGTGGGGACGGCGCTGCAAAGTGCATTCGCTGAGAAAGGCTATGAAATGCTGCTCGCCTCAAGGAGCGAGCCAACAACAGCCAACGATATTCGGTGGACGGTAGAGAACGGGTTCTCGGAACCCGAACGGCTCGAAGGCATTGACGCGGTCGTCCATCTCGCCGGTGAGAGCGTCAGTGGCCTTCGCTGGACGGATGACAAGAAGAAGGCGATCCGCGACAGCCGCGTGTTAGGAACACGCAACCTCGTCGACGCAATTTCGCGACTGAAGGACAAGCCAAAGGTGCTGATCGCGGCATCGGCTATCGGTTTCTACGGCGAGCGTGGTGATGAAGAGGTCAACGAATCCTCAGCCGCCGGACACGGTTTTCTGGCAGACGTCGCGAAGGAGTGGGAGGGCGAGGCCCGACGGGCCGAAGATGCCGGCATCCGCACCGTCCTGCTCAGGACGGGCATTGTGTTGTCGAAGGATGGCGGGGCATTGGGCACCATGCTCACGCCATTCAAAATGGGCGTCGGCGGCGTTGTCGGCAGCGGCAAGCAGTGGATGAGTTGGATATCGCTGGACGATCACGTCGCGGTCATTAATTTTGTTATAGAGAATGAGAACATTCGCGGCGCCGTCAACGCTGTCAGCCCTGATCCGGTGACGAATGAAGAATTTACAAAGACCATGGGCGATGTGCTCTATCGCCCGACCTTTATTCCCCTGCCTGAGTTTGTTGTGTCAATGCTAATGGGTGAGATGGGCGACGCTCTGCTGCTCACCAGCACAAAGGTCATGCCAAAACGCCTGCTCGACGGTGGTTTTGAGTTCAAGTATGCCGCATTGAAGTCTGCCCTGGAACATGCCGTGACCTAGACCTCCCGAAGAAGGAGCGGCCGACTCGGTGCGGCGTCCGACTGAAACGGGGCGATCTGAAGATTCAGCGTATATTGGCCATCCTCAACGTCGTTCGGAACATAGATCAATTCTGTGATGGTACTGTATATACGGCTACCCGTATGTAATGTAACTGCATCGGGTTCAACATTCCAGAAAAGCCGGTGATTTAATAACTTACCTTCATCATGTAGCCGGTCTATCGACGGAAGATCGGTCAACAGATGCGTAAAGCCGCATATGATAATCAAACGTATTGCATCAGGCGTAAAATAGGCGGGAGTGTTGTTGGCGTCGTAACGTCGCGTCAGCTTTGTATCATCATTGGGCAATGTCCGGATAACAAGGGCTTCAGTCCCGGTATCCGGTCCCACGCCGGCCGAACGCAGTGCTGCTTCCGTGATGAGCGCGCCACCATTGCTCGCACCTTTCACCTCGACGGAGATCAGTAGTGCCGACATCAATACATCGCGAAGACAATCGCGGACATATATCCGCTCGTTCGTAATATGGCCCACGCATTCGGTATGCGTCCCGTTGCAATGAGGCGTGAGCGTGTAGTGTTCAAAGTTCACGCTTGATCCGGTCCGAGTATCGCCGAGCGACACCGCGGCTGCCGGATCGCCACCGAATGCATTCGGCTGCGGTCCGTCAAATCGCAACGGGATAGATAGGTCCGCAATTATTTTGACCTTGCTCGTCATTGCTCAATTAAGTGCGTCTATCTTCGTCTTAACTTCTTCCAGGTCGAGTGAGTCTACATCCTCGACCGTTCGGCAGATCTGCATCAGAAGCCTGTCCTGCGCATTGCCTTTTTCTTTAGCGATCGAATAATGGAGGTCCTCGCGGAAGGTGACCATCGAGTATTTCGAGAAATAGTCGGGAAATGCATGTTCCAGCCTGGTCTCAAGCTCGCGCTTCCGTTGAAATACAGGGTCGGCTACTCGGTCGCGCATCTCGTAGAAATTCTCTTCGGCCATATCCGCGATCGCGTCGGTATTAACCTTGCGAAGCTCACCGTAAGCGTCGAAGACGGCCTCCCAATCGGTGCCGTGTTTATCCACTAGTCCGTCAAGCACCCGAACATCCTCAAACGAGCAGTTCATTCCTTGACCATAGAACGGCACGACCGCGTGGGCTGAATCGCCGAGGAGAAGGGCCTTGCCGCCGATATTCCAAGGCCAGCACTTGATGGTGCCGAGGTTGCCGGTTGGATTGTGGAAGAAATCGTCCACTAGCGTGGGCATCAATGTTACGGCGTCAGGAAACTGGCGATCGAAGAACTCGCACAACGCGGCTTCGTCCGTCAGGTGATCAAAAGCCGCTCCCGAATCGGTATGGGCAAGGAACAAAGTGCAAGTAAAACTGCCGTCAAAGTTTGGCAACGCGATCATCATGAACTGATGCCGTGGCCAAATGTGCAGGGCGTCCTTATCTAGTTGAAAGCCACCACCTTCGGCCGGCGGGATATGAAGCTCTTTATAGCCGTGCTCCAGCCAGTCCTGCGAGAAATCGAACCGTTCGACCCTGCCGTTCAGCATCGCGTTCCGCACAACAGAACCGGCGCCGTCGGTCGCGATCACCGTATCGAACAAGACCGGCTGTCCGCCGAAGAATTCGACTTCTCCTGTCGAACAGTCAAAGCCAACACAACGCATGTTGAAATGGAACGTTACGCCGGCATGTTTCTCTGCCTCATTCATCAGCGCAATGTTCAGGCCGGCACGCGAGACAGAGTTTATGTACTCGCCCTGGCGTCCGCTATATGGCAGGAGTTTTGTTTCGCCCGTCGGCGAATGGACCATTCGGCCATACATTGGCACGGCCTCGGCGAGCATGTACTCGTCCATGCCGACCTCGCGAAGAGCCGCAATGCCGCGATCCGAAAGAGCGAGGTTTATCGAGCGGCCGGCGGCGACCTCTTCATCACGCATGTCGCCGCGGGCCTCATACACATCGACGGGTATCCCCCGTTTTGCGAGATAGATGGACAGAAGCGAGCCAGCCAGGCCGGCGCCGATGATCGCTACATGCGTCATACGTTCACGCAATTTGAGCATAGCTGACGGATGATCGCCAAGAGCTGTGGCAATTCAGATCTTTTCGACACGGACTGCCGTCACCTTGAATTCAGGTGCCAGCGTGAACCGGTCGCGGGTCGGGCCGGTCGCATAATTGAGGAATACCTCAGGATCGTGGAAGGAGGCAAATAGTTCACCGTCCCTGACCTTGCTGGTTATTTCAGCGGGCAGAACGGCCTCACCATACGCGCTTCTCAGACGAACGTTCTCCCCGTTTGTGATCGCAAGGCGATTGGAATCGGCCTTAGAGATCATTAAGCGGTCGGTCGGCCGCAAGTTGCGGTTTGGCGTCCGCATTGTCATCGTTCCTGCGTTGAATTGTTCGAGAACGCGGCCGGTCGTAAGGAGGAACGGAAAATCATCCGAGACGATTTCTTTCGTGGGCCGATACTTTATCCTTCTTAGCGCGGCCCTCTTGCCGTTGGAGAATGTCTCACCGTGCAGCACGGTTGTGCCGGGATGATCGGTATCAAGGCACGGCCATTGAATACCGGCCTTCTCCATGCCGCTCGTAGGTTATTCCATAGCCATCCGGCCAAACCGCACGGATCTCGTTCCAAACATCCTCAGCAGACTCAAAGGCGAAATCATCAGCAAAGCCCATCGCACGCGCGAGGTCGCATATGATCTCAAGGTCGGAGAGTGAGTTGCCTCGTGGACTCACGGCCTTTCGAATGCGTTGGATACGTCGCTCGCCGTTCATGAAAGTGCCGTCCTTTTCAAACGACGTCGTCGCCGGCAAAAAGACGTGCCCGAATCGCTTCGCCGTCTCATTCATAAAGAAATCCTGAATGATCACGAGGTTCATGTTGGCAAACGCCTTCTCGGTCTCGTGGGCATTGGCGTTAGATACGAGAACATCATATCCGATCGTCCAGAGAGCCTTGAGCTTGCCGTCGCGTGCCGCGTCGATCATTTGGAGCTGGTTCATGCCGGCCGCGACGGGTACCGGCCGCTGCCATATATTCTCGAACAGTTCGCGCCCTGCATCGACGGAGATCGAGCCGGTCAGAATTCCCGGGTCGCAGCCCATGTGGGCAGAACCCTGTACATTGTTCTGTCCCCGCAGCGGATTGACGCCCGATCCGGACTTACCGATGTTGCCAGTCAGCAGCGCGAGATTGACGATCGTCATCACGCCCTCGGTGCCTTGCAGGTGTTCGGTCATTCCAAGGCCGTGCATCGACATCGACGGTTTATCGGTTGCATAGATGCGAGCGGCTTTGCGGATAAGTTCTGCATCAACGCCGCACCGTTCCGCGACGGCGTCCGGCGAATAATCGGCAACAAAGGCTTTGAACTGTTCGAATTCGTCGACACGCTCCGCAATGAACTCAGGGTCGGCCAGCCCTTCGTCGATGATGGCGTGGGCAAGGGCGTTGAAGATCAAAATATTCGTGCCCGGCCGGAGCTGTAAGTGAACATCCGCTATCTTCGTAAGCTCGGTCTTTCTTGGATCGACAACGATTAGTTTCGTCCCATGCTTCAGAACAGCTTGTTTGATCCGCGCACCGGGAATTGGATGATTCTCGCTCGGGTTGGCTCCGCAAAGGATGATGGTTCTCGCCTTTTCGATATCGTCGAACGAGTTCGTCATCGCACCCGTGCCGATCATCATCTTCATAGCTGCCGCCGTGGGCGTGTGGCAAACGCGGGCGCAGCAATCGACATTGTTCGTGCCGAGGACAACGCGCGTGAACTTTTGAGCGAGATAATTTTCCTCGTTCGTGGCACGGGCTGAGCCGAGGACGGCAATGCTCTCGGCGCCGTGTTCGGCGATCAGACCTTTGAGCCGATCGGCTGTGTAGGCCATCGCTTCGTCCCACGATACTGGCTTCCACTCGCCGTTCTCACGGATCAGCGGTTCGGTAACGCGGTCATCGGCGTCAATGAAGTCGTAGGCATAACGGCCCTTGACGCAGAGGTGGCCGTAATTTACCGGCGCATCCAATACTGGTTTGACCTGGACGACGCGGTCGTCGCGGATCCCAACGTTCATCTCGCATCCGGTGCCGCAGTAAGGACAGGTAGTTTTCGTCCATTCCGTCGGAAAGCCGCGCTCGATAACAGTCTTGTCCTCAAGAGCTCCTGACGGGCAAGCGTCTACGCATGCCCCGCAAGAAACGCAGGTGCTGTCGCCGAACGGCCCGAAGGAATCAGGAACGATCTCCGAGTCTTCACCCCGGCCTACTACGTGCCAAACGAACTGTCCCTGAACATCGGCGCAGATGCGGACACACGCATAACAGTTGATGCAGCGAGACATATCGGTCGTGATATACGTGTGAGAATCGTCCTTAGCTAACGCATCGGCACCATGAAAATCATCGGCTGTAAGGCCGTGGTCGGCTGCTAGCTTATGAAAGGGTTTTTCAGGATAGGCTGTGAATGCGGAGGACGGATAGTTGCCGGCAAGCATTCTAAGGTTCCATTTACGCGCCGTCTCGACAGGCTCGCTATTCGTCGCGACCTCCATCTTGTCTGCCAACAGCGTTGTACATGACACTGCCTGGTTGGGACGACCCTTGATCTCAACGAGACACATCCTGCAGGCACCGACGGCATCGAGCCGATCATCGTTGCAAAGCGTTGGAATATCAATGCCGAGTTGTGCCGCAGCACGGAGGATCGTGACGCCGTCGTCAAACTCACCTGGTAGTCCATTAATAGTTGCCCGGATCATAGTTGGTTCTCGCCAGTGGCTTTCTCAGTCGAGCTGATCACGCAGTATTTCGGAAAATCTCGCGACGTCAGCAAATGAATTATACAGCGGCACCGGTGCCACGCGAATTACGTCCGGTTCACGCCAATCGGCAAGTACACCGTTATTGACCAATCTTTCATGCACCGATCGGTCGCCGGTCCTAACGCGTATCGATAACTGACACCCTCGCTGCTCCGGATCGGTCGACGTGATGATCGAGATACGGTCGTCACCGATATCGCGGATCAGCATTTCGAGATAGCCGGTCAGTTTTCTCGACTTTGCGGCCAACGCGGGCATTCCTGCCTCCGAAAAGATCTCAAGCGACGCTCTCAACGCCGCCATTTGCAGGATCGGCGGATTTGATATCTGCCAGCCTTCGGCTCCGCGAAGCACCTGAAACTCCGGTCCCATCTGAAACCTCGTGGCCTTATCATGGCCCCACCAACCGGCGAATCGAGGTAATTCATCGCAATCCGCGTGCCTCTCGTGCACAAATACACTTGCGACGCCGCCAGGGCCGGCATTCAGATACTTGTAAGAGCACCAAGCCGCGAAATCAACGCCCCAATCGTGCAGTTTCAGCTCGATATTGCCCGCGGCATGGGCAAGATCAAAGCCGACGATCGCGCCGGCCTTGTGGCCGGCGGCGGTAATTTCCCACATGTCGAAGGCCTGCCCCGTGTAATAATTCACACCTCCGAACATCACCGTCGCGATCGACGGCCCCTCACGCTCGATCAATTCGACGATATCCTCGGTGCGAAGCGTCGATTCACCATCGCGCGGAGCAACCTCGACGAGCGACTTGGTCGGGTCGAACCCGTGAAACCTGATCTGCGATTCGACCGCATAGCGGTCTGACGGGAACGCCCCCTTCTCGATGACGATCTTGTGCCGCTCGGCGGTCGGACGATAGAACGATACCAGCAGCAGATGAAGATTCACCGTTAGCGAATTCATCACGACGGTCTCGATCGGCTTGGCTCCGACGATCGCAGCCATCTGTTCAGTCAGAAATTCGTGATAGGGAAGCCATGGCTTGCGAGCGTGCAAGTGCCCCTCGACCGCCAGCCGCTGCCAGTCATCAAGCTCCTGATCAACATACTCGCGAGCTTTCTTCGGCATCAGGCCGAGTGAATTGCCTGTGAAGTAGATCGGTTCCACGCCATTTACCGGTTCGGGGAAATGAAAGCGGCCACGAAAACCACTGAGCGAATCGTTCTCATCAAGTTCTTTCGGGCTCACTGCTACGCTATTTTCATTCATCATCGTCGTCAAGCCAAAGGGCGATCACGTCCACGTCATATCGGCCAATTATTGAGTCTGATGTCATCAATCTAAGGCCGTTTGTTCTGGCTTGCGCGACAAGGAGCCGGTCAAACGGGTCCTTGTGGTGGAATGGGAGCTCGCCGACCGCGCATGCGTCACGAATCGTCACCGTGAGTTGAGTCAGACCCGCGGCTGCAATCGTTTCTTTGACCAGTGCCGCGGGCGTTAATGGGAGGTCGAGTCGTCCTTTTGACCACTTGATGGCTATCTCCCAGGCGCTTACCGCCGAAAGGAAAATGGGGATATCCGGGTCTTCCAGCAGCTCGCGAACGCCGGGCGGGAGCCGTCCATCGACACCCGCCGCCCAGAGGAATACATGAGTATCAATAAGGATGCTCACATGTAATCTTCGAACTCAGGAAGTGGATCATCAAAGTCGTCATGAATCTTGATCTGGCCATCCCACATTCCTATCCACTCCCGCTTTTTCTTTTGGACAGGAGAGAGTTTGACGACCTCCTCGCCATTCCGCGTGATTATGACCTCTTCACCTTCGAGGGCCTTGTTGATCATCTGCGAAAGCTTGGATTTTGCTTCGTAAACACTAACTTTCATGCTCTAAGTATGACCTAGTCAGACTAGCTAGTCAAGTCATATTGTTCTCGATTTAGATTTAGCCAGTTCAGGGCCGCGCCGTGCAGCAGCATCGCCTTTATCGACTGGTCATAATCCATCGTTTCGATGAGTTTTCCGGGCTCTGCTTCGCCCAGCGGGAATGGATAATCGCTTCCGAGCATCACCTGATCGGCTCCCACGAGTTTGACGAGATAATCGAGTTTTGCGGGTTCGTGGACGAGAGAGTCGAAGTACATTCGGCTCAGGTATTTCCTCGGGCTATGCGGATTGTCCGTGAACAGGTCCGGGACGAACCTTAAATCCGTGCTCGATGCGGCCGAGCGTTGCAGGGAATGCGCCGCCGCCGTGGGCGAAACAGATGCGAAGCTGCGGTATGCCGTTCGAAGCGTGCCCGAAAAGATCAGTGAGCAGATCGCCCGTGAAACCTCGGCCGGCATTCCGACCAGCCACGGCAGCCAGTATTTCTGCATGTCCTTTTCGCCCATCATGTCCCACGGATGCACAAAGACAGCCATGCCGAGCCGTTCACAAGCAGCGAAAAAGTCAAAGAACTGCGGTTCACTCAGGTTTAGCTGATTTACATTGGTGCCGATCTGGACACCGGCGAGGCCGATCTCCTTGCACCGTTCTAGCTCGCAGATCGCAAGCTCGGTGTCCTGCATCGGAACAGTTCCCAGCCCTACGAATCGAAGCGGAAACTCGGCGACAACTTCAGCAATGTGATCATTCAGGAACTTTGCGATCTCGGCACCGTCTTTAGGCTCGGCCCAGTAGCTGAACATGACCGGCACGGTGGACAGCACCTGCACATTCACCCCGGACGCATCGCACTCCTCAATACGCTTCTCAGCGCTCCAGCAATTTTCATCGACATCTCTGAACGACACACCATCGTCGCGCACCATTCGAGCGCAGCACGGCTGATAGTGATCGAGCGTGATAAACCCGCCATAACCGAATGTGTCCTTCCAACGCGGGATATCGCGGGGAAGAATGTGGGTGTGAACGTCGATCTTCAACATCGGATGCAATCTGGACGGAGTTGACCCTCAATCTTGCGTTATGCTGGAATCCTCTCTCTGATCCTGTTCCATTTTCCGTTTCGCTCTAAGAGCGTCGGCTTCTTCTTTCGTAAGAAGCTTTGCGTTCATAAGAGAAAGCGAAAGATCGCGAAGTTCGCTTGCCTGACGCAGTCGCCGGGTGATCGCCTCGGGCGACATATCAATCTCTTTCATTCTCCAACCTCTCGATATCCGCAAGATCCTGTGGCCTGCCTGCTTGCCGTTTCATCTTGATCAAGCCTTCACGCGACACCACGGCAAGGGGACGCCCCGCAAACTCATGATCTTCCCTTCCTTCCCAGACATCCTCGACAGGTGGTGTAACTAGCAACAGATCCAACGAGATCAGATCTTCACCTGCGATCTTTGAGACTCGTCTGATCTCAACCGTCGGCTGTTTGAATGATATATCAAGTCCGCGAATGTCATAGCCAAGTTCCGCTGCCGCGGCAAAAGCGGCGTCCAGAGATTCTTCCCGTATCAAAAGATCAATGTCTTGGGTTGCCCGCACAAGACCATGGGCCGCGACCGCAAGACCCCCACAAAGTGCGAACTCGATCTCACACCGGTTAAATGCGTCGACCAGTGCGCCAAACTCTTCGATGAGTTTCGACATACAACTAAACTGTGACCGGCGGCGGATCCATAACCGCACCGCATTCATTGCAGGTGCGGAGTTCCTCAGAGCCGTAGAATTTCTTAAATACACCCTGGAACTGTGTAGTGATGTCACCGAGTTGGAAATACTCTTCGTACAGCTTATGGTTGCATTTCTCGCAAAACCACATCAAACCGTCGAGTTCGCCCTCGCGGCGCTTGCGCTCGATTACCAGGCCGATCGTGTTCGCACCGCGGACAGGATTATGCGGAATTCGCGGCGGCAGCAGGAACATCTCGCCCTCGCGGATCGGCACCTCGACGGCCTTGCCGTCTTCCTGTATCTGGACCATCAGGTCGCCCTCGAGCTGGTAAAACAGCTCCTCGCCCTCGTCCCAGTGATAATCTTTGCGTGAATTGGGCCCGCCGACGACCATCACGATAAAGTCCTCGTCCTGGTAAACACACTGGTTCCCGACCGGCGGCTTGAGCAGATGCCGGTGCTCATCGATCCATTGTTTGAAGTTGAATGGTCGTCGAATAGCCATATCTATACCTCCGCGAGTTTCTGGACCGTCCGCCAGTTGCGGGCCGTGACGGATATCTTCAGCTTCTTTTCAAATTGCCCTCGGCCAAGATAACTGTCGGCGACGCCCATCGGAAGATGACAGTAGATCTCACGCCCGGCGACCGAGAAACGTTCTCCTGATGGAGCGGCTTCCGACAGCCATTTCTCATTCTCTTTCGACAGTTCGTTTTTCAAAAACAGGACGTGCATTTCCTTATGGCTGGCGTACTGGCCCTCAAAGGGGTTGTTGGCGAGCACTCGTTCGATGTCATTTTGTTCCCGCACCATCACGCGGACCGGTTTGCCAAGGTGGTTTTCGATCGCTGCCTCTATTTTTCCAATTAGAGCGTCTTCGCTGGCTTTTCGCACGTCAAATGCCAGATTGCCGCTGTTGATGTAAGACACCACGTTCTCAAACCCGAGCCCTTCGAACATAGCCCGCAGGTCTTCCATCTTGATCATGGTGTTCCCGCCGACATTTATACCGCGGAGCAATGCGACGTATCTAGGCATTTTGCATATCGATCACGAATCTATACCGCACGTCGGCTTTGACCGTCCGGTCGTAGGCTTCCTCGATACGGTCGGGCGTGATCACCTCGACATCCGCGACGACGCCGTGTTCGGCACAGAAGTCGAGCATCTCCTGCGTCTCGGGAATGCCGCCGATCAGCGAGCCGGCCATCGCTTTGTTGCCCATGATGAGCGACGCCTGATGGATCGTTGCCGGTAATTCCGGCATGCCGACTGCAACAAGTACACCGTTGAGGCCGACCATGCCGATATACGAATTAAGGTCATGATTTGCCGAAACTGTATCGAGGATCAAGTTAAAGCTGTTGGCCAAAGGCGCGAGGTTTGCGGGGTCGCTCGTTAAGACAAAATTATCTGCTCCGAGCTTTTTGGCGTCCTCTTCTTTCCCCGGCGAAGTGCTGAATACCGTCACTTCGGCTCCCATTGCCTTAGCTATTTTCACGCCCATATGGCCAAGGCCGCCGAGGCCGACGATACCGACCTTCTGGCCCGGGCCGACGTTGAACTTTTTCAGCGGAGAATAGGTTGTAATGCCCGCACAGAGCAAAGGAGCAACGCCCGAAAGGTCGCCCGCAGCGTTCACTTTGAGCGGCATAGTTCTCGTCAATTACGTATTTGTTTGAATAGCCACCATAGGTGGGCGTCGTGCGGTCCATCTCGGTGCCGTTATAGGTGAAAGCACAACCGTTCATACAATATTGCTCAAGGCCATTTTTGCAGCCGAGGCATTCGCGGCAGCTGTCGACAAAACAGCCGATGCCCGCAGCGTCGCCGACCGCGAATTTGCTCACGGCATCTCCTATTTGCGTCACTCGACCGACGATCTCATGCCCCGGAACCATCGGGTACGTTGCCGGCATCATGTCGTGCCATTCATCTTTTGCCTGGTGGATATCCGAATGGCAAATACCGCAGTATTCGACATCTATCAGGATGTCATTAGGCCCGACATCGCGTCGTGTGAAGTCGAATGGCGAAAATGTCGCACTTGTATTATGTGTTGCGTAACCTTTTGTCTGTATCATTTTTTTCTCTATTATAATTCACTCAATAGTAGCTATGACCTTTAATTCGATCGCTATCGGCGTAGGCAGCGAGCCTACCTCGACCGTCGTCCGGCACGGGCGATTGTCGGCGAAATACTCAGCATAAACTCGATTATACGCCTCAAAATCGTCCTTCATATTAGTCAGAAAGACCGTAACATCCACGATCTTGTCCCATGAAGAGCCCGCGTCCTCAACTATCGCCCGCACGTTCTGAAACACCGATCGGCATTGCGTCTCGATGTCGTATGAGACGATCTCGCCGGCGTCGTTCAGTTCGATGCCCGGAATCTTCTTCGTCCCCCGTTCACGCGGCCCTACGCCGGACAAAAAAAGCAGATTGCCGACGCGTCGTGCGTGCGGATACAGGCCGACAGGCTCGGGCGCTCGAGAGGAATCA
Organism: Blastocatellia bacterium; assembly: GCA_963716755.1. GTDB lineage: Bacteria > Acidobacteriota > Blastocatellia > Pyrinomonadales > Pyrinomonadaceae > OLB17. Next base: position 299,722 of record CAVQUD010000004.1, on the reverse strand, counting down.
ATAGCTCCGTCGTTCATTGTCTATGGTGATATTCTATCAGAGAACTGCACGCAGGCACGCTCGGAGCGCATCCATTCGTCGCTCGGTGGCGAATTTGATAGCGTGTCGCAGTTAGGCACAGATCATGAGGATATTAGTTACAGTTATGCAGGGTTTTATCATCACCTTTCTTCTCTCCGCTATCGGATGCGCGGTTGCGGGAACATCGGCGACGCAGCCAAATGCCGATCTAAGCGGACTCGCTCCGACGCCGCAGACGAATTCATCGCAGCAAAAAGGCCTGCAGACGGCCGTTTTCGCGGGCGGATGTTTTTGGGGCGTTGAGGCGGTCTTTGAGCACGTCAAGGGCGTAACGGACGTGAGTTCAGGCTACACGGGCGGTACGAAAGAAACCGCCGATTACGATCTGGTCAGCGCGGGGAAGACGGGACACGCTGAGGCGGTGAAGGTCACGTTTGATCCCACGAAACTGACCTATGTCCAGCTTTTGACCGTCTTCTTTTCCGTCGCTCACGATTCGACCGAGGTCAACCGGCAGGGGCCGGACGTCGGGCCGCAGTACCGTTCCGAGATCTTTTACGCGAACGACGAGCAGAAGACGCTTGCGACCGATTATATCGCCGCCATCGACAAGGCAAAGGTCTTAGCAAAGCCCGTTGCCACTAAGGTCACACAGCTAACAGAATTCTATGAGGCCGAAAGGTATCACCAGGACTACGCCCGAAAGAACCCGACGCAGCCCTATATCGTCCATCACGACCTGCCAAAGGTCGCGGCGCTGAAAGATAGATTCCCCGACCTTTTTGTCGAGCGTAAGTAGCTATTTCGACTTCTCAGCCCAGATCTGGACCAGATTTACGAGCATCTGAGTCGATTTCTCGAGGCCCTTCTTCGAATTCCACTCGAGCTTGCCGTGGAAATTGTGCCCCCCCGTAAACAGGTTCGGCGTCGGAAGTCCCATGAAGGTGAGCCGTGCTCCGTCGGTTCCCCCGCGAATGGGCTTCATTTTCGGGGTCACTCCCGCCCGTGTTGCGGCTTCGCGGGCATATTCTACTAGATGCGGATGCTTTTTCAGCTCCTCCTTCATATTCAGGTAGCCGACCCTGATATCGAAGTCGGCCCCGACCGCGGGGAACTTCTTCTTCGTCTCCTCCAACATCGAGCGGATCATCCGCTCCTGCTCGTCAACGCCTGACATATCGAAGTGACGAAGCAGAACACGCACGACCGACGTTTCGATGTCGAGCGTCGAGTTGTAAGGATGTACAAATCCGACGCGTCCCTCGGTCGTCTCGGGCCGTGGGACCTTTGGGTCGTTGAACCGCGAGAGGAAATCCGCCGTTGCGAACGACGAATTCACGAGAATATCTTTTGCATAGCCCGGATGCGTGGATTTGCCGCGAAATGTGATCGTCGCGGTCTTTGCCGTCCAGGTTTCATCCGATATCTCTCCGATCTCGCCGCCGTCGACAGTGTAGGCGTATTTTGCGCCAAAGCTCTTTACGTCAAATTTATCGATCCCGCCGCCGACCTCTTCGTCGGGCGTAAAGGCCACGGCGATCCCCGGCCGCTTGATCTGCGGGTTCTGGTTCAGGATATCGAGCATTGTCATCACCTCAGCGATGCCCGATTTATCGTCCGAGCCCAACAGCGTCGTGCCGTCGGCCGTGATGATGTCATCGCCGATCAAGCCCTTAAGAGTCGGATTTTTGTCGACGGTAATGATCTGCGTTTTATCGTTGGGCAGGATAATGTCGCCGCCCTGGTAATTCTTGTGAATAATGGCGTTAACATCTGCCCCGGAAACGGCTGGCGACGTATCCATGTGGGCGATCAAGCCGATCGTCACCACCTTTGAACTGTCACCGAGATTGCTCGGCATATACGCATAAACGATACCGTGCTCGCTGATGCGCACATCGAGCATGTTCAGGTCTTTCAGTTCCTTTTCGAGCAGTCGAGCAAGGACGAGTTGCTTCTCGGAGCTGGGTACTTTGCCCGCTTCTTCGACGGACTGGGTGTCGATCTTGATATAACGAAGGAAACGCGACATTGCCGATTCAGTCGGCTGTTTTTGCTGGGCAAAGCTCGCCGACGCAAGCGAGGCAAGGATGAGGAATAGTGCTAGGTGTCTTAATACTTTATGCATACGTTCTTCTCTTCTGTAAAAAATCTAAGTGTTTCAAATCCGCCTTCGCGCCCCATGCCGCTGTCTTTGTAGCCGCCGAAGAGCGTTCGGAGATCGCGGAGCATCCAACTGTTGACCCAGACGAATCCGGCTTCGATCTGTGCTGCTACGCGGTGCGCTCGTGAAAGGCTCTCGGTCCAGATAGACGATGACAGGCCGTAGCGAACGCTGTTGGCATAGCCGAGAACCTCTTCCTCGGTGTCGAAAGGCATGATCGTGACAAACGGGCCAAAGACCTCTTCCTGATTGGTGCGGCAATCAAAGGGCAGCCCCTCGACGATCGTCGGTCGGATAAACCAGCCGTCCGCGCATCGTCCGGACAGGAATGCCTGTTCGCCGCCCGTGAGTATCGTGCCGCCCTCTTCTTTTGCGAGGTTGATGTAGGACATTATCTTGTCGAAATGCGGCTTTGAGACGATCGCGCCGACATCGGTGTCGGGGTCGAGCGGGTCGCCTACCTTTAGAGCGGCCGCCCTGGCAACAAAATCGCCCTTAAACTGCTCGTACATTGACCGCTCGACAAATATCCGCGATCCGCACAGGCAAATCTCGCCCTGGTTTGAGAACGACGAACGTACTGTGGTTGCCAGCATTTCTTCGTAATTGCAGTCGGCAAAGATGATGTTCGGGTTCTTACCGCCGAGTTCGAGCGAGAGTTTTTTGAACATCGGCGCGGCGGTCCGGGCGATCTCCTCGCCCGTCGTCGTGCCGCCGGTGAACGAGATGGCTTTAACGTCCTTATGAGCCGTGATCGCGGAGCCGACCTTCGGCCCGGTGCCGTGGACTATGTTCAGAACGCCCGGCGGCAGGCCCGCCTCGATGCACAGTTTAGAGAGCAGGAACGCCGTCATCGGCGTGACCTCGCTGGGCTTTGCCACGACGGTGCAGCCGGCGGCGAGCGCGCGGGTGCGACCTTCCACGTAAAAAGATAAAGCGGCAGGTTCCAGGGCGAAATGCAGCCGACGACGCCGAGCGGCTGACGCAGCGTGTAATTGATCGCGTTCAACCCGACCGAATCGTGCGACTCGTTCTCGGTATGCATCGCTGCGGTGGCGTAGAATTTGAAATTCGAGACCGCACGCGGAATGTCCACGCTTCTTGCGAGCGATACAGGCTTGCCCTGGTCGATGCTTTCGGCGAGCGCAAGCGGTTCGAGGTCGCGCTCGATCAGAGCAACGAGCCGCATCAGAATGTCATGCCGGCCTTCGGCCGACGTGTGTGACCAATCCGGAAAAGCTGTTGCTGCCGCCTCGACGGCCAGATGAACGTCGCGGTCGTCAGAGTCCGCTATCTGCGAATAGACCTGTCCCGTCGAAGGGTCAAAATTATCGAAATACTCGCCCGATGCAGGCGTCACGATCTCGCCGCCGATGTAGTTGTCGATCTTCGTCATGTCAGAACCGCCTGCGGTAGCGGGTGGTTGAAGTTACGCTACTCTAAGCACTATTTGGATCACGCTTAACCACCTGCTACCGCAGGTGGTACTGACTCATACCTTGGCAAAGGTCAATCCGGTCTGGCCCTGGTATTTGCCGCCGCGGTCTTCGTAACTGACAGCGCAGTCCTCGTCGGATTCAAAAAAGAGTATCTGACCGATGCCCTCGTTAACGTAAACGCGGAGCGGCAGGTTTGCGAGGTTTGCGATCTCGACGACGAGGCGACCGGTCCAGCCGGCTTCGAGCGGCGTTGTGTTCACAAGCAGGCCGGCACGCGCGTAGGTCGATTTGCCAAGTGCGATGCCGGTTACGTTCCGGGGCATCTTGAACGTCTCAACCGTCACGCCAAGTCCATAGTGATGTGGCGGTAAGAGATAGTATTTGGCACCGTCATCGGCAAGATGTACTTGGGGTTCGATCAACGAGAATTGTTCGTCAAAGCGTTTCGGGTCGATCTCCCTAGCGTGAACGGACGAGAAGATGCGAAAGCCGTCATCGGCAAGGCGCATATCGTAACCGTAGCTCGAACAGCCCGCCGAGATGATTCTCTTCCCGTCGTTCTCGCGGACAAGTTCAGCAAGGAACGGCGAGATCATTCCGTTCTCCTCAGCCATTCGTCGGAGCCATATATCGGACTTGATGGTCATAAGGTCAGATGATTGATTCAAGTTTATCACCTGACGCGAAAAGGTCAGAAGGGCGGTTGGAGCGGCTTTATCGTCAGAGTGCCGTCGCCGACTGTGAACTTCATCGGCGCGCCCCCGACACCGGCTTTGGCGATGATCGAGTGGTCGGTGAACGGCAGCTTGCGGTCGCGAGGTTTTAGGTCAGGAAACGAATTATCGATCTTGCCGGTCCGCAGGATCGCGGCGTCGATCTGAGCGCTTGCGCTAGACGGAAGGTGAATGGTCAAATCGCCATTCGCCATTTGAACGTCGGCAGTGCGATTTCGCCAGCCTCGCGTGCCGAAAGCAATGTCGGCCTTGCCGCGGCCCAAAACGATTGAGGCTACACCGCTGATGACCTCAACCTTTGCGTTCGTCTCGACAAAGTTTACGCGGATCGATCCTTCGACGCCGGTTACGGAAAGGTCGCCCTTGCCGCCGTCGATCTCGATATCGCAGTATCGCGGAACATAGATCGTATAATCGATGCGGAACGGGAGGCCGAGCAGGTGCTTGGGGAACTTTTTCCAACGCTTTTTGTCGCCGAGTTTATTGTGGGTTCCGAGGCTGACAATGCCTGTACGGCCCACGCTCTCGTCCGTGATAAAGCCCGTAACCTCGGCCAGCCTATCGAGGTCCGCGACGGTCAGGGCCTGTAATTCGATCTCAGCGGTCACCTCGATCTCGTTCTTTGATGATGGCAATATGCGGATGGAACCCGTCGGTGCGCCCATGACCGCAACGGTTCCGCCGACACCGAAGTCGAAACGGTCGGTCTTGGTCACTTTGCGTTTCAGAAGCTCTTGTGACGCGGCCGTGCCGCACAATGCCGCGACGAGCGCGACCACGAGGATAAGTCTTGATCTCATTTTTTTTTCGAGGACTCCGGTTTCTAGGTCGTCCTAACGCCGAAGAAAGGCGATCGCACCGCGTTGATTTGTGACCGACAGCACGGCACTTCCGTCGCCGAACCGGCCGACGACACGACGGCCGTCACCCAGATAGTTTAGATTGCCGCCGCCGAATACACCAAGAGAAATATTTCGCGTGGACGGCGCGGTCGCGACGAGTCGGAACGAGGAGTTAAAAGGAATTCGCAGATTGATGTTGCCGCGCATCGACGAAAAGCGATAGTTGCCGCCCGCCTGTAGGTCGCCGTCAAAGAAGATATCGCCGATCACATTCTCGGCCGAGACAGCGGCTGCCCCGATATTGGTGAGCGTGATGTCGCCCTCACTTGAGATATGGGCACGCACGAGGCCCCCGCGAACGTTATTGACGTTCAGGTTGCCGATCTTTGTTTCGATATCGACCATCGTGTTGTAGGGGACGCGGATGGTGAAGTTGACGTTCCCCACTTCATTACGGCCCTGATTGTCACGGATGAGATTGACGACGATCGTGCCACTCAGGCTTTGCGGCGCGATGTTGGCGGCCGGTGCTTCGAGAGTTGCGGAAATGTTGATCTCGGGCCGGTTCCAGCCCTCCACCGTGACGGTTCCGGTTCGGTTAAGAAGCTGCAGGCGAACGTTCTGGCCGGCCGGATAATTTCGCGAGAACTTTTTCTGGGCGAGGACCTCACCCGCCGAAAGCGCAAAGAAAAAAACTACGCTCAAGAGGATCGTAGTTTTTGCGATGCCGTTCGGGCGGCTGGGTTTCGATCTCCGCATCGTTGGTTTAGAGGTCGGCGAAATCGCGCAGCAAATTCATCTTTTCATGCAAAACAGAATCGAACATCTCGCCTGACAGTTCGTCCTCAGGATCTTTTGCGAGGATCATCGAGTATTCGTGCAGCGATTCGTCGATGACGCCCAGATTGCGGTCAAACGCCTCTCGCGTCCTCGCGTCCCACTGAACGCGGCGTGCCTGCACTCGGGTATTCCAATACTCGATCGCTGCCTGCTGCTCGCGCATGCGGCGTTCGCGTGCCTGCTGCGGAGTATCGACAAGGCCGACCTTGCTCAGCAGTTTGTCAAAAGCCGTTTGCGTAGTGGCGGAACGCACAAAGGAATCTTCGCCCGGCGGCGCCTGATATCGGCGTAATGCGAATATCGTTGCCACCGAGCTGATGACCGCAATGACGAGCATCGCGGCGCCGAGCCGCAGGAACGAAAACCGCCATGCGGCCTTCGCAGGTTCGGGCGGCATCGGCGGCTTGGCCTCATTCTCGATGAGGTTGCTGATACGCAGCCACATCTGCTTCGACTCATTTGGAAGCAGTTCATCAGATGTTGTCTCCGCAGAGACGTCCATTAGGGCGGTCAAGTTGCTGCATACATCAGAGCAAGCCGGGCACAGGCGAGATGCTCAAGGACCGCCGCTGACCGGTCGCGGTCAAGCTCGTTGTCCATATAGCTGCTAAGCAGGCCTTTACACTCTTCGCAATTCATCCTAAACACACAGAAACGTATTCCGCTGCATAGTGATAGATTACCCAAGCCCCGTAAACGTTGCCTTGCGTCGACCCTGAAAACGCTCCACGATTGACGCTCCAACCCTTACAAAAAAAGCACGAACATGTCTTTTACCATGCTCGTGCCGTTGTCGATCTTGACTTGACTAGGTTTGTTCCTTAAAAAGCAATCCGCGCAGCTTCAATCTTGCCTTGTGCAGCTGCGACTTCGAGGTGCCGACCGAGATGCCAAGCACCCCTGCGACCTCCTCGTGTTCCAATCCTTCAACGTCGTGCAGGATGAATACCTTGCGATAACCGTTTGGCAGCTCAGCGATGGCATTTTTGAGTGCGATGCGGTCAACGACCTGCATTCTGTTCGGATTCGCGCTGCCGGTAACGGTCTGCTCGGGCATATCGCCCGTTTCCGACGTCTTTTCGTTCTTTACGCTGCGGCGGCGAAAGTGCATAAGCACCTGATTTACCGTCATCCGGTGCAGCCATGTCGAAAATGCCGAATCGCCGCGGAAACTCCCGATCTTGCGAAAGAGCTGTATAAAGACTTCCTGCGTTAGGTCTTCAGCATCGGTCTGGCTGCTGGTCATCCGCAGGCAAAGGCTGTAAGTGCGGCGGTGATAACGCTGGTAGATGATCTCGAACGCTGCCAGGTTGCCGTTCGCGGCAAGGCGGCAAAGATCGATGTCCGGCGAGTTCTCATCGAAATGAGCCGCCGCAACGGGCGCCGAAGCAGCCGCGTCAAAACCGAAACCGAGGTCCTGTTCTATCGCCGCAGAGTGTGGATCCATACTCACTCCCAGAAGATCTTTGCCTACTTGTATAACTTTACCTTGGGCTATGATGTTCGGCCTCCGCTGAACGGTTGCTTAACGTACCGGAAAATTCTAGTTTGAAATACCGAAAAGGTAAAGGAAAAATAGCAAAACCTAAAAGTTCTGACTGGGCTCGAAGGAGTAAAGGACTGACGCCAGTTCGCCGCGAACGCCGACGTCATCGACGCTCTGAATACCCTCGGCGAGCGAGGTGGCAAGCATCGTGATCTCAAAACCATTCTTTACGCCGGGCCGGGCGGCCGGGATGAAGATTCGGCGTCCCCAGACGGTCAGCTTCTCGCCGCTCGGCGACTTTCCGCCCGCCTGAAATTTCACCTCGTAGGCCTGCCAGTCGCCGTTCAACTTGATCGGGCCTGCGGATATCTGCATATAGCCGGGGAGGATCTTCGTAAGTGTCTCGTTGGTTTCCTTGACCATCAACGGAAATTTCTCGGCATCTTCGCCATACGTGCCTTTGCTCGGATAATAGCTAATGAGCATCTGCTCCTGCATTCGATCGTCTGCCGTCTTGCGCGAGATGTCGAGGAATTTACCGCGCGCGTTTGGGGCCGTGCCCGGCTGTGGGCCATTGACTTTCCATTCCTTTGGATAATAAAGGGTAAATCCTACGAAGTTGATCAGCAGGTCGCCCTTAAGATTCTGTTTGCTGTTCTGATAAAAATTGGTATTCGGCGGCTGCGGGATCGTTCGCGTGAGCGGCGGCATCTCGGTCGTGGACACGATCGTATTCGAGACCGGCGCGTCGGCTGTGTTTGATGCTGAAAGGTCTGACTGCCCTGAGTTCCGCATCACAAGGTACCACCCGAGCACCAGGAGCATCACAAGCGCGGCGAGACCGATGCCGGCAAACAGTTTGGTCCGCGATGTCTCAGCGGCAGGAGGCTCGGGCGATCGGTTCTTCCACGCGGGCTCGGCGGCCGGCGGCACCGTTTCGGTGCGGATCACTTTCGGAGCGGCAACTCTGGCTTCCGCGGGTGACGCGGGTAGATCGGCCACGGCTACGCCACCGACCTCAAAGCCAGTGGTTGGATCGTCTGGCGGTGTCACTATTTGCCCGCCAGAGGCTAACGCATTAGCCAATGTGTCGCCGAGTTCGCGGGCCTTGAGGAAGCGGTTGCCGGCATTGAAGGCCAACGCTTTATCGAACACTGCATCGACGGATTGCGGCAGATCGGGTCGTGTGTCCGAGGCATTCACCACGGGACCGTTTGCCTGGGCACGCATTATTTCTTTGACTGTATGTCCCGGGAAAGGCAGGCGGCCAGTCAGCATCTGGTACGCAACAACGCCGAGCGCAAAGATGTCGCTTGCCGCCGTCGGTGCGCGGCCGTCGAGTACCTCCGGTGCACGATATGCAAAATTATGAGGCGTTGGTGCCCCGTCCGAGGAGCCGAAGTTGACGACCGTTATATGTTCCGATTCACCGGACGCGTCTACGATGATGTTCTCGGGGCGGATGTCACGGTGAAGTATGCCCTGCTGATGGGCTTCGTTGAGAGCATTGGCTGCCTGACGCACGGTGCGTGTCGTTCTGGCAGGGTCAAATTGTCCGTGAATGCTCAAAATGTCGTTTACCGACAGGGCATCGACGTACTCGCTGATAAGGAATGGCGTTCCGTCGGTGAACTGACCTGAATCGACGAGGCGGGCGATATTTGGATGACTGAGGTGTGACAGCGAGATGCGCTCCTCAGCCATGATGCTCTCAGTGATCTCGTCGTGACCGTCGCCGGTCAAAATTCGAACGACAACTTTCTTGTCCTCAACGATCTTGTCGTCAGCGACGAAAGCCAGGCCGTTCTCGTCCCCGCCGAGGAACTCAGTCACCTTGTAACGGCCCTTGACGATGCGGCCGACAAAACCTTCGGGGTTCAGTTCGTCAAAATCGAGCGGCGGTAGCCTGTCGGCATCGCCAAGGTCGACGTGTCCTGCTGGGATCTCGTACGGATTGACTTTACGAACCGCCGGCGTGGTGCGGCGGTCTCGACTGCCGGTCTCGACTCGGTGACAGCCGGTGCACTCGCAAATGGGTCAGCGGCCGGCTCGTCCAGCTCGAAGAATACGTCCGTTAATTGCTCGACCTTCGGCTGCGGCGTTGGTGTTCGCACAGCGGTCGGCGTTGTGCTTTCAAGATCGCTTATTGCATCGATCTGGGGGATGAGATTGGCGAAGATCCCGCGCTGAGCTTCGACGGTCGATTCGTCGGACGCCAGACGCCGCCCGTCGGTCGGGCAAAAGCGCCTGGAACCTTTCTCGAAACTCTGGCCGCATTTTGGGCAAAACATGTCCATAGGGATCGCTCAGTAATTCTATCGGGTCGACTAGTCTTATCTTACCCTTGCCAGTTTGGCGGTGAGTCCGGCGTTGGTCGGGTCGAGGGCTAGTGCTTGTCGAAAATTGCGGTCGGCGAATGGCAAATTGAAAGACTTGTTAAAAGCGTCACCCAGCGATTCGAATTGTCGCGAGAGCAATCGCTTCTCGACCGCCGGAACAAAGCGCAGCGCCTGCAGCAATGCATTCTCTGCCAACTCGAGCTTGCCCTGCCGCAAATATAGCGAACCGAGCATGTTGTTGGGAATAAACGTATTTGGACTGACCTCGAGGCTTGTCCGTAGTACATCCTCGGCAGCGTCCAGCTTGTTTTGGGCCATCAATGCCCGCCCGAGCAGGAAGAGCGCGGATGGATTTCGCGGATCATTCGCCACGGCTTTCTGGAGCAATTGCTCCGACTCGGCAAATCGCTGCTCCGACTGCATAACATCCGCGACGAGCACCATTGTCGAAACGTGTGTTGCCAGACGAAGGGCGTTGCGGTACGCAGCGGCTGACTCCTCGATCTGGCCCGTGCGGCGAAGCAGCCTGCCGAGATGAGCGTAGGCAGGTGCGAATGACGGGTCGAGTTGTATTGCGCGGCGATACGCAGTCTCTGTCTCGGCCGAAATGATCCCGCGGATTTCCATAGCAACGCCCAATTGATCGTGAGCGAGGGCGTTTGACGGGGCGTACTGTATGGCACGACGGGCCAGGCGTTCAGCCTCGTCGTACCGGTCGCCTAGATTTTCGGCAGGTATCGGCTGCGTCAGCACATAGCTCAATGCTATGTGCGTAATAGCAAAGCCCGACTCCATCTGCAGGGCCTCGCGATACGCAGCCTCGGCATCGGCCCAGCGTTGCTGGTCGCTATAAAGATTGCCCAGCCCGTAAACGGCGCGTGAGTCCTTTGCCTTAAGAGCCCGCGCACGCTTGTAGGCGGCCTCTGCGGCCGGGTAATTACGATCGTCACGGGCACGGTTCCCCTCGTCTATCAAGTCCTCGAACTGAGCCTCCGCGGCGGGGTTGGTCACGACGGGCGTCGTTACCGAGGGCTTCTTCGCCACGGTCTCGACAGCCTTGATCTCATCGCGCCAGTTCCAATCTTCGGCTGGTGCCTCAGCAGGTTTCTTTACAGCTTTGTTCGCAGCAGCAGCAGTCGATTGCTTTGGTGATGTCTTTGGCTTCGGTTTGGCGGCCGTGGGAGTCTTTTTTGCCGGTGGGTTTGATCTTGATGTTACAGATTTAGGTTTGGCTGCGGGTTTCTTTGCAGTCGTTTTTGCGGGTATCTTTTTCGCTGCACCTCCGCCAAACAGCTTATTGCTGCTGCCGAGGTCCTGGGCGCTTGCCATCACCGCCGAAGCCGCAACAACCCCGATCAAAACAACTAATCGCAATGCCCCTATCACAAACATACCGCGAGACCCGTTACTGACTGGTAACGAGCCTGAAACCCAACTCCTTGTCTCTGCGTGAGGCATCAACATCGGCCCTAAACGTGGCGGTAATGGCGAATTCGCCGGTCGATTTATTAAGGGCCGCACCGCCACGGATCATGTTGCGCGGCTCTCTGGTTTCGCGCATAGCCCCTTTACTGCCGGGGTAGAGGCTTGCTTTCGATTCGGTCCATTCGTACACGTTGCCGATCAGGTCAAGAACGCCCCACTCATTGGGGCACGAGGCAGTTCCGGCGGCGTCGGGCTCTGTGTTCTCTTTGTCAGTAACGGCACATTTCGACTGAAATTCGTCACCCCACGGATAAATATTGCCTTTCGCCCCGTTTCGCGCGGCATATTCCCATTCGGCCTCGGTCGGCAGGCGGTAGGTCACGCTATCGCGTTTTGATCGCCACCGGGCAAAAGCATTGGCGTCCTCGACGTTTACAAACCGGACCGGCATCTTCTCGGTGCCGGAAACCGGACGGTCATTGACCCAATGTGCAGGTACCGGCCGATAGCCCGTTTCGTTCACGAAGTTGAAATACTCAGCATTCGTGACCTCTGTCTTGTCCATTCTAAATGCCGCAACGTTTACCGAATGCTGCGGCCGCTCGTTCTCGCGGCTGTCGTCGCGACCCATCTTGAATGTACCGCCCGGTATCGCTGCCAGATCAGCCTTGATCACGGGAACGTCAGGCGGATTTATGCCGTTGACATTGCCGCCCGGCCGCGGACCGCCGATGAGGCCAAACATCCAGGCCGCGCTAAAGCCAATGACCCCAATCAGTAAGAGTCCCAATAGTCCGCCGATTCCCAAAAGAACGGGCGATGTAGAACGCTTCTGCGTAACCTCGCCATGAACTCCTGTTCCGTAATGACCCGTGTTCCATTCCTGCTGGACGGTCTGGGCCATGGCATCTGCAGGGTTGACGAGCGTCTTGTCGCCCGGACGCCCTATCGGCGGTATCGTGACCGCCGCCTCGGGCTTTGGAATGGCCGTTCTTGAATCGAATGTGCCCTCGAGCAATTCGGCGTAAACCTCCTGCGGCCGCCCGTCGCAGACAACATCGCCGAGCCAGTCGTGAAATCCGTCGTGACTGATCGCGCAGATGGTGATTGCCGCTCTGGATGCCATCGAGCAGAAGCAGGCCGTTCGTCCTGGTCTCGCCGACGGAAACATTGTCGATAAAGACCCGCGACTGTGCTGGTTTTGACTTGATCTTGAGCGACGATATTGGTAGCGACTGGCCCGACGTCGTGTGGATCATCTGGCTGCCCGGATGTATGGCGGCCCGCAGCTCGCTGATGAAAGCCTCGACTGACGGCGTGCGTTTGTCGGGATCCTTCTCAAGCGCGTGCTTGAGAGCCTGCTCTATCTCGGGCGAGACGTGCACACCGGCGTCGGCGAGCGTCGGCGCCGGATCAGAGATGTGCTTCTTCATGATCGCCGGTATCGACGAGCCCTTGAATGGCACGTCGCCCGCAAGCATCTGGTAGAACATCACACCCAAACTGTAAATGTCCGCACGCGAATCCGGTTCCTCATCGGCCCACTGCTCAGGCGCCATGTAGTACGGCGATCCCATCAGGCCGGTTGTCTGGGCTTGCACGAATGAACCCAGCAATTCGCCGGATTTGATCTTTGCGAGGCCGAAGTCGAGTATCTTGACCGCCTGCGACATATCGGGTTTGTCGCTGCAGATCATGATGTTGAGCGGCTTCAGGTCGCGGTGAACAATACCTTGGTGATGTGCCGCTCCAACGCCCGCACAAACCGCGGCCATCAGGTCAAAAGCCTGCTCGGGCGAGAGCGATTGCTCGCGTGCGAGCACATCGTGCAGCGCTTCGCCCTCGACGTACTCCATGACCAGGAACGGAAGCGAACCGTCAATGACGCCGTAATCGGTGACGCTGACGACATTCTGATGGCGAATGGCAGCCGCGGCGAGAGCTTCCTGCCGAAACCGCGTGACAAGCTGCGGATCGTTGCCTACGAGATCGGGCAGAATGACCTTGATCGCAAGCTGTGTCTTGAGATATGCGTGGCGGGCCTTGTAAACAATGCCCATACCGCCCTGGCCGAGGCGGCATTCGAGATGATACTTGCCTTCCAGCACAGGTTCGCCCGCGATGGTATGCATTGTCGGCATTCCATCGGTCGGGCATGTTTCCACCGAGTCGGGAAAACAGTTTCTACATTGCTGGCATTCTTTCATCTACGGCAAATTCTTGTGGTTAGAGACAGACACAAAATCTTACGGCGTCAGAACTAACTTGTTTCATAACGCCCGCAAGACACAGATGTCCCAGAAGATTTTAGTTTTTTTGCTGATTTCAAGCAAGGTCTAGCATTTCGCAGCGGCCTAGCCCCGCACGACTATGTTACCAGACGCTTTGGCACCACGACGACCTTCACGACGTCCTTGCCGTCGGTGTATTCACGTACCTTTGCATCCTCGAACGCCATTTTTTCCAGGTCGTCATCCGATGCGTCGGGTGAGGCCAATAGACGTGAACGCAGCTTGCCGTTGACCTGAACGGCGATCTCGATCTCATCGGCCTTCGCAAGCTCTGCATTGAACTCGGGAAATCGGGCACTCTGAGCGATCATTCCGGCATCGTTTCCTGTCAAGACTGCATACAGTTCCTCGGCAGCGTGAGGCGCGAATGGCGTCAGCATCAGAACGAGGCGGTCAGGGCCTCATGCACGGCGGCTTTCGTGTCCTCGTCGGCCGCCTCGGCGTCGATGTCGCCGATCGAATTCGACAATTCCATCAACGCCGCGACCGGAGTATTGAACTGCAAACTCTCGAAGCTGTCACCAACACGCTTTATCGTCTGATGGGTTTTCTGCCTGAGTGTCCGGGCAATTGCCGGCATCAGCTCGGACTGCCGACTGCCGCTGCCGTCGTGCCACCTGAACACCAGCCGCCACACACGCTGCAAAAACCTGACCGCTCCCTCGATACCGGCCTCGTTCCAGACCAGTTCGTTCTCGATCGGCGCCGCGAACATCACGAACAGCCGGGCCGCGTCGGCCCCGTAGATCTCGACCATCTCGTCAGGATCGACGCCGTTGCCTTTGGACTTGGACATCCGCTCGATGGCGTGTTTGAGCTGCTTGCCCTCGGCTGATAAAGCTTTTGTTATCTTGCCTTTGCCGTCACGTTCGACAGTGACCTGATCGGGCGGGAAATACACTCTTTTACCGCTCTCATCGTCAAAGAACGTCTCCCCCACGACCATTCCCTGCGTCAGCAGCCGCTTGAATGGTTCATTGAACTTCACCAGCCCCATGTCGCGCATCAACTTGGTCCAAAAGCGTGCGTAGATGAGGTGCATGACGGCGTGGTCGTCGCCGCCGATGTACTGATCGACGGGCGTCCAGTACGCCGCCTCGTCGGGGCCGAAGGGCAAGATCTCGTTGTCGTTGTCCGTGTAGCGATAGTAATACCAGGATGAGTCGACGAACGTGTCCATCGTGTCCGTCTCACGGCGGGCCGGGCCGTCGCACTCCGGGCATTTCGTCTCGTAGAACGAGGGCATTTTTGCCAGCGGCGATTCGCCCGACCCTGAAAAGTCAGCTGTTTCAGGCAGCTCGATCGGCAGATTCTCAAACTTCTCAGGCACGATGCCGCATTTGTCGCAATAGACGATCGGGATCGGCGCTCCCCAGAATCGCTGCCTCGAGATGCCCCAATCGCGCAGCCGATACGTCGTCGCGGCCTCGCCGAAGTGGTATTTTTCGGCATATTCGGCCATTTCTTTCTTGGCCGCCTCGCTCGTCTTGCCGTTCCAAAAATCGGAATGCACAAGCACGCCGTACTCGCCGAAGGCCTGTTCAAGCGCCAGCGCCTGCATCGTGTGATGGGCGTGCTCCATGTGCGGCTCTGAGATTACCTGACGGATCGGCCAAGCCCGAATTTCTTGGCGAATTCAAAATCACGTTCGTCGTGTGCGGGCACCGACATCAACGCGCCGGTGCCGTACTCCATCATCACGTAATTGCCGACCCAGACCGGCAGTTCCTCGCTGCTGAACGGATTGATCGCCTTCAGGCCCGTGTCGATGCCGTCTTTTTCGATCTCTACCTCGTGGTCGGCCGGGCCGGGCGTTCTCGACGCGGATCATCGCGATCTTGGCCGCAACATCCTCCGAGAAATTGTTCATGTTGGCTTGGATCACCGGATGCTCGGCCGCCAGCACGAGCGCGTTCGCTCCGTAGATCGTATCGATACGGGTCGTGAAAACACGCACGCGATGCTTGCCAAGATCGGTCGTGCTCGTCAGGCCGCTGACCAGCGGGCAATAAAACATCGAATCGCCCGATGCGCGTATCTCGAAGTCGACAAACGCACCTTCGCTGCGACCGATCCAGTCGCTTTGGCGCTTTAGGACATTCGCCGGCCACCCCTCGGCGATCTCGGCCATGTCGTCGAGAAGCTGATCGGTGTAGGCCGTCGTCTTAAGGAACCACTGCTCGATCTCCTTCTTTGTGACCGGATTGCCGCATCGCCAGCACAGTCCGCCGCTGGCCTGCTCGTTTGACAGTGTTGCCTGGTCGGTCGAGCACCAGTTGACCTGCGTTATTCGTTTGTACGCCAGGCCCATCTCGTACATCTTGAGAAAGAACCACTGGTCGAACTTGTAGTACTCGGGCCGGTGGGCCGCCATCTGCCGCCGCCAGTCATAGCTCAGCCCGAGGCGCTCAAGCTGGCCGCGCATCGCCTTGATATTCTCCTCGGTCCAATCGCGCGGGTTGACGCCGCGCTTGATAGCAGCGTCCTCGGCCGGCTGGCCGAACGAGTCCCACCCGATTGGATGGAGCACATTAAAGCCGCGCAGCCGCTTGTACCACGCCATCGCGTCGCCCGCCGAATAATTGCGAACATGCCCCATGTGCAGATTCCCCGACGGATACGGCAGCATCTCGAGCTGGTAAAACTTCGGCCGCTCACCGCCCGCCTCGGCCTCGAACGCGCCCGTCGCGGCCCATTTCTGTCTGCCATTTTTGCTCGACCTTTTTTGGAAAATATTTTTCGTCCATTACGCGAATAAAAACTTGAGTTTAGCGAATAACCGCAAGGTCATCTACTTCGATACCGATCAATTGTATTTGTGAATTGTCGCCGCGTTCGCCCCGTCGGACGAAGCGGCTATCTAAGGGCGAGGATTTTAACACGACTAGTCATCCGGGAAATCTTCGATATACATTGCGCCGGTGCATGACGACCTTCAAAACTGCCGTGTCGTCTTCCAACTCGATACCAACGCGGTAGTCGCCGAACCGCGCACGGTAACTAAACCGATAGCCACGCAGCTTTTTGACGTTGGTAAGGCCCGCTAGCGATTCAACCTTTCGCAACTCCTCGAAGGCAAATCTCTCAACCTGTTCTCTGACCTTTTCCGGCAAGGCCTCTAACTGTTTCAGAAAAGTGCTAGTTGCTTGAGTTCGCATCCTCAGCGTTCTTCAGGCCTTCATAAAAAGCCTTAGCCTCTTCAATATCGAAGACCTCATCATTATCGGTTTCGCGCATCCGTTGAAACAAAGCTGCGTCCTCGATCGCCTCCTGCATGTGCTCAAACGTCTCAATATCCAAAACCACCCCTGTGCGGCGGTTTTGCTCATCAACAATATATTTCGGATCGATCACCATTATGGGAAAAGTATAGACCAAAAACTTTCTTTGCGACAGAGAAAAAGCGTGCTACTATCGCAGAACCTGATAGACCGAGAGTCTGTCGGAAGATTTACTGAATGATCAAAATACCAGCTTTGCAGACAGGCCCGACATGATCGTTTAGTGCGTTAGGCCGTCTGCCCCTAGATATAGGAGGCAATACGATGGCCGACCGTCATAATACCGAATCCGCCCGCCGCATCGACGTTCTCGATAAGACAGACGTCCACCGTTTCAATTTACCCAAACTGCGTCTCAGTGACGAAGTCCTCGCCGCGCTTGCGAATGCCGCCTGAGAATCGTCGCGCGCGTCAGGTGGGCGAATGGGAACGGCTGAGGCGACAGACATTCCGTGCGGCGGCTAGACCGTCCTGACTTCTCACTTTTTCCTTATCACTTTTCACTTATTCCGAATAAGTAATAAGTGATATGTGAAAAGTGACAAGTTCAAAACTTGTTATAGATAAAATAGCCCGAGCCGGGGAATACCGGCTTCCTCGCGCAGGCGTTTTAGCAGCATGAGGTCGTATGTGCTTCGGTAGGCGTCGGCTTCCATGTCGGTCTTATAGGCTTTTAGCTGGCTCGCGACCTCGCGTTCGATCTCTTTCAGCCGGATCTTGTCCCAATTCGTGAGTATTCCGCGGTCGAGCATTTTCTCGATGTCGCCGAGCGTTGAATCGACCGTCTCTGCGTTGTCTGAGATGTTGCCGGTGAGTTCCCGCAGACGGGCGACCGCGCGTTCGATGTCCTCGCGGAGGAATTCGTCGGCATTCGCCTCTAGTTTTGCGATCGCATCGTCGATGTGCTCTCGTATCTTTGCGGGCGAAAACGCCGTCTCTTGCTCCTCGTCTCCAGTTTCCTGACTCTTTCCGGTCTGCGACGTGACCCATTCACCATACTGCCGCCTCGACCTCTTCGCGGCAGTAAAAGAGGCTCTTGATAGTCGCGCGTCCCGGGCGGTTGCTTATCAAAAACGTCAAAGACCGATTCGATCGCACGGATCACGATATGCAGCGGTATGCCGCGCTGCTGCCACGATTCGATCATCGCCCAGTCAAGCGGGCTCAGAAAAAGATGCTTGCCCCGCCGCCGGATAAACGTGTCTTCGATCTCTGTGAAGTAGTTGAAGTAGTTCAAAAGGGTAGTTTATCACCACTCAGATCGAAGCGTGATCAGCATTGGGCGAATCGGAAAATGCTTGACAGAAGGGTAAAAGGTGATACACTGTTGCAATGTCGCAACCCGGGATGTAGGGCAGAATTGCCAGTCGGCTTCATTTTTTTCAAAATGTGGCGGGACATCGGCCAAAATCGGCGTTAAGTTATTGAACATATG
The DNA here is from genome assembly GCA_963716755.1 of Blastocatellia bacterium. Classification (GTDB taxonomy): domain Bacteria; phylum Acidobacteriota; class Blastocatellia; order Pyrinomonadales; family Pyrinomonadaceae; genus OLB17. Next base: position 281,425 of record CAVQUD010000004.1, on the reverse strand, counting down.
GCGGTTACGTGTCCCGCTGCCATGTGGGACACCGGTGGGACAGATTCGGAATAGTTTTTTTTTCAAAAGCAGCGGGACAATGCGAAAAAACGCCGTTAAGTTGTTGATAATAAGATAGTTATTTGTCCTACAACCCGGCGGGACACGGGCGGGACACGAGCGGGATCGAACGGCCGGGTCGCGTGGTTTATTTAGGTTATGCAGGCTATTAAAAAGGAAGCTGGGAGCTCCGCCGATCTGTCGGCGTTTTACCGCGAGGTCCGCTCACATACCGAGCACTCTCTGCGAGCCGCTCGAGGTCGAGGACTACATCCCGCAGCCGATCGTCGATGTCTCGCCAGCAAAGTGGAACATCGCTCACACGACGTGGTTTTTTGAGGAGATGATCCTCAGGCGGTTCGAGCCCGATTACAAGATTTTTGACGAACGGTTTGGATTTCTCTTTAACAGTTACTACAACTCGATCGGTGACCGGACAAAACGCGACCACCGCGGCGACATCAGCCGGCCGACGGTGAAAGAGGTCTTTGCTTACCGTGGTCATGTAGACGACGCAATGACGCGGATGCTCGAACTCGGACCTCGGAACTCGGAACTCAGCGACTTGGTCGTGCTCGGCCTCAACCACGAACAGCAGCACCAGGAGCTTTTGCTGACCGATCTGAAATACGCATTCAGCGTCAACCCGCTGCTGCCGGCGTATCGCGAGGGTTGGTTCCCGGAAGAAAAGTCAGTACCACCTGCGATAGCGGGTAATACGGACATCTCGGCCGGCGTCTACGAGATCGGCCACGATGGCAACGGATTCTGTTTTGATAATGAACTAACCCGGCACAAGGTCTATCTAAACGACTTCACGATCTCTGATCGCCTAGTCACAAATGCGGAATTCGTTGAATTTATCGAATCCGGCGGCTATCACGACCACCGCCTGTGGCACTCGGACGGTTGGGATTGGGTAAAAGAGAACGGCGTGACCGCGCCGCTCTATTGGCGGCTGAGCGACGGTGAATGGATGCAGTTCACGCTCGGCGGCGAGCGGCCCGTGCTGGCCGATGCACCGGTTTGCCACGTCTCGTTCTACGAAGCTGCGGCATTCGCCGAATGGCGCGGAATGCGGCTGCCGACTGAGTTTGAATGGGAGGCGGCGAGCGGCCAATTCAATTGGGGACTTCGTTGGGAATGGACGAATTCCGCGTATCTGCCATATCCGGGATTCAAAAAGGCCGGCGGTGCGGTTGGCGAGTATAACGGTAAATTTATGATCAACCAGATGGTTTTCCGCGGCGGCTCGGTCGTGACGCCCGACGGCCACAGTCGGCCAGCGTACAGAAATTTCTTCCCGCCGCATTTAAGGTGGCAGTTCACAGGAATCCGGCTGGCGAAGTAAGAAGAATGAAACCACAGATGTACAAGGATAGACACAGATCAAAGAGATCATTTTCATGTCGGTATTTATCTGTGTGCATCCGGGTTTAATTTGTAATGCGAGTATCACCTGAAATGACGCAATTTGCCGCCGACGTGCTCGCGGGCCTCTCGGCGACGCCTAAATATCTGTCGTCAAAGTATTTCTACGACGACGAAGGCTCGCGGTTGTTTCAGGAGATCATGAAGCTGCCCGAGTATTACCTGACCGGCTGTGAGCATGAGATATTCTCAACTCAGGCCGATGCGATCTATCGGGCATTCACCGACGACCGTTCCGGTTTCGATCTGATAGAACTCGGCGCAGGCGACGGCACAAAGACAGCCGTGCTCGTCGGTCATTTTCTGAAGTGTGCCGCGGATATATCGTACTCGCCCATAGACATCTCTCAGGTCGCGCTCGACGCGCTGACGGCGAAGTTCAACGCAGAGTTTCCGACGCTCGAAATGACCGCGCGGAACGGCGATTATTTCAAGATACTCGGTGAACTCAAGAACGGCGACGGTCGCCGCAAGGTGTTGATGTTCCTCGGCTCGAACATCGGCAATTTCAGTTGGGAACAATCGGTCGCGTTCTTCCGAGCGCTTCGCGATGTCATGAGCAATGACGACAGGCTTTTCGTCGGATTTGACCTGCAAAAGGATCCCGATGTGATCGCTGCCGCATACGACGACGCGCATGGCGTGACGGCTGGTTTCAATTTGAACTTGTTGACCCGCATCAACCGCGAGCTTGGCGGCAATTTCGACCTCGACCGCTTTACGCACTACTCGAACTATCGTCCGCTCGAGGGCTCGGCTCGCTCGTATCTGGTCAGCCGTGAGAGACAAACGGTACACATCGCCGCGCTAGGGTGCGACTTCGAATTCGACCCATGGGAAGCAGTTTTTATGGAGATGTCGCAAAAATACAGCCTCGTAATGATCGAGTCGCTGGCCCGCGAGAGCGGTTTTGAGATCGAACACAACTTTTTCGATAGCCGCAAGTATTACTGCGACTCGCTGTGGTCACCTGTTTAGAGTGCAAGCTTTAGCTTGTGTCCTACGCACGCCGGAGACAAGCTAAAGCTTGCACTCTAAACGTTTATGAACATCCGCGTTCTCCGCTTCGACACGCTCGGTTCGACCAACGACGAGGCCGCGAATCAGGCACTCCGCGGCGCCGACGAAGGCCTGTGCGTGATCGCGCGGCAGCAGTCGGCGGGGCGCGGTCGACAGGGACGCAATTGGGTTTCGGAACCGGACGCAGGACTGTACTCCAGCATCGTGCTCCGACCCGCGATCGGTCGCGAGCAGCTTGGTTTGATCACGCTGATGGCGGGCGTCGCTGTCCACGATACGCTTACCGAGTTTGGCCTGTCGCCGGACATCAAATGGGTCAACGACGTTCTGGTCAACGACAAGAAGATCAGCGGGATCCTCGCCGAGACCGTCGAGACACCGACCGGTTTAGCGGTAATAGTCGGTATTGGGGTAAATGTGAGGTCGGATAACTTTCCGGCCGAGATAGCCGAGACAGCGACCTCGATCGAGGCCGAAACCGGCAAGCGAGCGACGCCCGATGACGTGGCCAAACATTTGACCGGTCACCTGTCCCATTTTTACGCTTTGCTAAACAACACCGCCGGCCACGCCGCGATCATCGACGAATGGCGTCGCCGGTCGTCATATTACGGCGACAAAAGGGTTCGTGTAACACTCACCGACGATGCTATCGAGGGCATTACGGATGGCCTTGAGGCCAACGGGGCGTTGCGTGTTAAACTTGCCGACGGTTCGGTTGAGATCGTCCAGGCGGGGGACGTTGAGCGACTAAGAGAAACTTGATGCGTTTATCGGAAATACATCCAATTTTCTACCACACGCGTATCTGGCAAAAGCGCGTGACGAGGAGCCTTGCCGATTCGATCGGCGGCAAGTTTGCGTCTGCGCGTTCGGCTGACGACCTCAAATTCACGGTGAAGAAACATCAGTCTCTGCTGCGGCGACGCCTGGGCGACAGCGACCCGCAGCTTCAGGAGAACAAGGTCCACAATCTCAAGCTTTCGGCACCTCATCTCGACGGCCTGCTGATACGGCCCGGCGAGACGTTCTCATTCTGGCGAGCAGTCGGAGAGACGACGGCCGAAAAGGGCTATCTCGAAGGCATGCAACTGTCTCGCGGCGAGGTAGTACGCGGAGTTGGCGGGGGGCTTTGTCAGTTGTCGAACCTGCTCTATTGGATGGCGCTGCACACGCCGCTAGAGGTCGTCGAGCGCCACCATCACAGCTTTGATCCGTTCCCTGATGAGAACCGCGTGCTGCCGTTCGGCTCGGGATGCGGTGTGTTTTATAACTACATCGACCTGCGGTTTTTCAATCCGACGGACCGGACGTTTCAACTGCGTATCCGCGTCGCCGACGAACACCTGAAGGGCGCGATACTGACCGACGTCGAGCCGCTCTATAGCTATCACGTCTTTGAGCGAAACCACCGATTTCTCAGTAAAAACGGCAAGAATTACCGCGAGAACGAGATCTGGCGTGAGGTGATCGACCGCCGCACGGGAAACCGCATCGCCGAGGAACTACTGGTGCGAAACCACGCCGAGGTTAAGTACGAATTGAACTTTGTTGCGGCAGCGTGTAACGTGTAGATACGGTTTTTCGCATTATGAGCAACGAGTACGACAACCTGCCGGATTGGGAACTGGACGATAATTTTGACGAGGAATTGGCCGAATTTGACGAATTCGATGACGATCTCGACAACGTCTCGATGCGCACTGCCGTAATGCAAAAGAACGATATGATCGCCCTTCTCTGCATCAAGACCGCGACTGTCGGAGCGGCCATCTGCCGCGTTGATCCCCGCGAAGAGCATCCCGCGGTCCAGATCTATGATGATCCCGACGCCGCTGTCGAGTGGTTCACCCGCAGCCTGAGCACGAGCCGTAAAAACGGTTGGAACGTGATCTACGACGGCCTCCCGCTGCAAGGCTAAAGAAGTTCAAATGTGAAAAAGTGACAGGGTAAAAAAGTGCTTCGATCAGTGGCTGCGGCTTTTTCACCTTTTCACTTTTTCACCTTTTCACTATGTTACTCGCCGTTGACATCGGCAATACGTCGATAAAGTTTGGCGTCTTTGACGGCGAAAATCTCAAACACCGCAGTTCTACACCGACAACTTCAGATGAGCTGACGGACGCCCTTGCGCCGTTCGATGACGTGTCGTCCGCGATCATCTGCTCGGTCGTGCCAGCACGAACAGAGGTTCTGGCAGCGGTGATCAACAAACGGTTTGGGGTCGACACCCGCGTTGTCTCAAACCATGACGACCTCGGTCTTAGTATTCGGCATGAGCCGGTCGATTCACTCGGGACCGACAGGCTCGTCAACGCCTTTGCCGCGGCGACTCGATACGGCGTGCCGGTTATCGTTTGCAGCCTCGGCACCGCGACAACGATCGACGCGGTAAGCGAAGAAATGGAACTGCTCGGCGGCCTCATCGCTCCGGGCATGGCAACGGCCGCGAAAGCCCTCAATCTCAATACGGCCCGATTACCCGAAGTTAGGGCGGATGCGGCAGGCAATGTCATCAATCGGACGACCGAGACCGCGATCCGTGCCGGCCTCTACTATTCGCAGGTCGGGCTGGTCGAGACGGCAGTGGCGAGGATGAGAGACGAAATCGGCACAAGCGCGAAAGTCATAGCTACTGGCGGTTTCGCTAGCATGATCGCCGAACATTGCGAGGCGATAGACCTGGTTGACGACGATCTGGTTTTGGAAGGCCTGCAGATGCTCAAAGCGAGGCTTAATTTTCGATGAGTCGTGTCTCGCGTGGCTCGATTACGCGGTAGTAATCGCCGGGAAGCTGCAGCGGCCCTTTGCGATACAGCGGCGCGCAGATCAACCCCATCCGATGCAGCCTAAAGCCGATCGTGGTCCGCATAACACCCAAGCCGTAACGCACGCCTTGCTTAAAATCCAGCGACGAAGCGCCTTCAAAATAACGCGTCGGACTCGATATCTGCCCCAGGCGAAAGCCGTGAAAGATCACTTCCGCCAGCATCTCGTTATCAAACACAAATCCGTCCGAGTCTTCCTCGAGCGGCAGCGATTCGAGCACGTGCCGGTCGAACGCGCGAAAGCCCGTGTGATATTCCGATACGCTCGTGTTAAGCACGACGTTGGCAATGGCGGTCAGTCCGCGGTTGGCAAGGTATTTGTAATACGCCATGCCGCCCTGCAACGCTCCGCGGCCGAGCATGCGCGAACCGATCGCAACTTCGTATTCGCCGTACGCGACCATGCCCGCGAGCGATACGACCAGCAGCGGCGAACATTGATAATCTGCGTGGATCATCACCACGATGTCCGCACCTCGTCTGAGTGCCTCACGATAAGCCGTCTTTTGGCTGCGGCCGTAGCCGTAGTTCTTGTCATGGACAAGGACGATGCAGCCCAGCCGCTCTGCAATGGCCGACGTTTCATCCGAGCTCCCGTCATCAACCACAATGACTTCGTCAACGATGTCGCGAGGGATATCCGTCACGGTACGATCAAGGGTGCACGCGGCGTTGTAGGCCGGAATGATCACAAAGATCTTCTTGTTATTCAGCATCGGACGGCAAAGTACGTTTCAGATGATAGCAGACGTGCGGGCGGCGCAGAAAAGAAGGGCGCCGAGGCACCCTTCGAGTTCCTTAGATACGACGCGATCGGTCACGGCCCGGGAAAGCCAGTGAGCGGATTTGCGTAGAACGCATCGGCCTTCCACGTGGCAGAGTTCCACTTATCCTTGTCGCCCATTACCTTCACGGCGATGATGGCTTTGCCGTCGTTGAAGTTGTTGTTTGCGGCGACACCGTTGTCGGAAAAATTACCGCCCGAAACGGTGAATGCTGCCTCGCGGATCTGCACGCCCTTGTGAAAGACCTTCACTGTGTATTGTCCGTCCATTTCGTTCATAAACCGTGCCTGTCTGTACATGTTCCGGCCCGTGGGCGTCGCTGCGTACTTCCACTTGTACCATTCGAAATCGAACAGCTCCCAGCGATGCGTTTCCTTGTTCTCGAGGCTGTTCGGATATCGCTGCTGGACGGATTGTGCCGCTCCCATATCGTCAGTGGTCGCGATCTGCTCGCCATTGTAGAAAAGACGTGCTTCGAGGTCGTCGAGCCGCGTCTCGCCTTTTATCCACATGCTTACCGTGGGCGGCGGCGCGTTCTTGTCCTTCCAATTTAGCCAGGCGTAGCCGATCGGCAGATTCCAGTCCTGATCGACGAAGAAATCGTGCTGATTCTTGAACATCGGAATCGCCGGACCCCATTTGAACTTGCCGACCTTGAACTTGCCCTGAAACAGCACGCTGCCGTCGCCTGAGTCCACGATCTTGACGCCAAACAGGCCCGTCGCGATGGTCGATTTACCTTCAAAACGGCCGGACACGCGATCCGTTATGATCTCAACCGTCTTGGCGACACCGTCGAGGCGGTCCTGTTTGAGCGTTTCGGTGAACCATGGCTTGCCGTCGGGCGTGAAATACTCTGCGTTGAGCCGCAGCTTTACGGTACCGGCGTAAAGCACCTTGAACCTGACCTGCGGTATCCAACTCGTGTAGTTGGATTCGCCCGGCATCTTCCAATACCTGGCCTCGGTATCGCATCGGATGTCCAGCGAGGTCTTTAACAATGCGGGCTTATCGGTAGCCTGTGGCGGCTGTGCCGAACCATTATTGGTAGGCAATATCGGGCCTTTATTGGTTCCGATGGTCGGTGTCGAAGCCGGCGAAGGCGACGCCTTCGGGCCCAGCTTCGGAAGTTTAATGATCTGCGCCGCCGCGGCGCTAGTCAGGACGAGTACGATCGAGATCGCTGTCGAAAGTCGTTTCATCTGTTTGGTCCTCTGCGAATTGAGATAGGTAGAGCTATTAAGGATAGACGCACGAGGCGCCTATCCGGTCGCATTTTTTTTCGATGGTCTACTTGTAGGTTGGCAGGAACTTTGGCGTTCGCCGGGCACGCGTTGCCTGTTCGAACGAGTAGGCGAGTTTGATGAGCGTTCCTTCCGACCAGGCCCGGCCAAAGAACGAGATGCCGATCGGCAGTTCACTGATAAAGCCTGCCGGTACCGTAATGTTCGGATATCCCGCAACGGCCGCCAGCGACGAGCTGCCTACATAGCCGCTGCCGCAGTCGCCGTTAACCGTATCGATCATCCACGTCGGGGCATTCGAAGGGCCGACGAGCGCGTCGAGCTTATGCTCCTGCATGGCCTTGTCGATGCCCTCTTCGCGGGCGTATTTTCTACACGTTTCAACGGCGTCAAGGTACTCTTTTGAGGTCAGCGACCCTTTCTTTGCGGAGCTTTCAAAGATGCTCTGTTTGAAGTATGGCATCTCCTTAGTCGCGTTCTCATTATTGAACTTGATCAGGTCGTCGAGCGTTCTGTGCCGCGAACCGCGGGCGGCGAGATACTTTTCGAGGCCGTCCTTGAACTCGTACTGGAGCACAAGAAATTCAGCATCGCCAAAACGTCTGAGGTTCGGAAATTTCACATCGACCAACTCGGCCCCGGCCTTTCGCATGGTCTCGAGCGCGGCATTAGTAACGACATCGACGTCGGCACGTCGGCCCCAATAGTCGCGGGCGACGCCGATCCGCACGCCACGCAGTCCGTCTAATCGGAGAAAGCTGGTGTAATCGACTCTTTCGCGTTTTCCGCCTGCTGTCGTCGCGGCGTCCGCCGGATCGCCCGCGTCCATTACGTTGAGCATTACCGCCGCATCAGCCACGTTCCGCGTCATTGGCCCGGCCGTGTCCTGCGACGCGGCGATCGGAATGATGCCGCTGCGCGAAATGAGTCCGACGGTCGGCTTTAGCCCGACGATGCCGCATATCGACGACGGGCAAACGATCGAGCCGTCGGTCTCAGTGCCGACGCCCACCGCCGCGAGATTGGCCGCTATCGCCGCGGCGCTCCCCGACGACGAGCCGCATGGATTGCGGTCTAGGATATATGGATTGCGCGTCTGGCCGCCGCGTCCCGACCAGCCGCTGATCGAGTCGTTATCGCGGAAATTTGCCCATTCCGATAGATTGGTCTTGCCGAGGATCACGGCCCCGGCATCGCGCAGGCGGGCCACGACAAACGCGTCCTGCTTCGGCGTCGGAGCGTCGGTGAGCGCGAGGCTGCCGGCGGTCGTCTTCATTTTGTCCGCCGTGTCGATATTGTCTTTGAGAAGGACGGGAATTCCGTGAAGCGGCCCGCGCACCTTGCCGGCCTTTCGCTCGCGGTCGAGTTGTCCGGCGATCGCGAGAGCATCGGGGTTGAGTTCGATGACCGAATTGATCATCTTATCGACGCTCGCGATGCGTTTGAGATAGGTATCGGCGAGCCGCTTTGCACTCATTTGTCCCCGCTGCATCATTGACTGCAATTGAGCGATTGTCGCCTCCTCAATGCCGCGGCTCTGTGCGGTCACGGCCCGCCCGCCTATCGTGATGCCGATACCGGCCGCCGCGGCTGTGCCCAAAAAATTTCGCCTGTCCATTGTTCATTGCCCTCCTTGAGCGGTGATCTGGCGCAGATTTTGTTGTGCGGCCGCAAAGTTCGGATTCATCTGCACGGCCCGCTGAAACATCGCCGTTGCGTCCTGTATTCGTTTCTGCTCGGCGTACACTGTCCCGAGCGTGTTGTACGCCTCGGCGGTCGGATTCTTGCGGATCGCACTCTCGAGCACCCTTGCCGCGTCCGTACTTCGGCCCGACAGCAGATAGCCCATGGCCAGGTTGCGTAAAAACTCCTGATTATCCGGCGTCGCCTCGAGCGCTAAGCGAAAACACTCTGCCGCGATCTCGCCTTTTTTCTCTTTAAGGGCCGCGATCCCAATGCCCGAATATGCCTCGGCTCGCCGTTTATCGTCAAAAAAACCGCCCGTGTCGGTAGCAATTGCTTGTGCCAATGCTTCCATAGCGTTGCCATAGTTCTGCAAAGCTGTCTCGGCCCTGGCGAGATTACCGTACGCGAGCGTGTACTTGGGATCGGCCTGTATTGCCCGTTCAAATGACTGTTTAGCCTCGGCATATTTGCCCTGCTGCATCAGTATTGTGCCGAGGCCGTTATGTCCTTGGACGAGATTGGGGTCGTGTTCGAGAGCGGCCAGGCACTGTGTCGTTGCCTCATCGAGGCGGTTAAGTTTTCTCAAGTGATCGCAATAGTTGCTCTCGATGAGGTAGTTGTTCCGCGTGACGGCCAGCGTATGTCGCGAAATGGTCTCGGTATTCTTCCAGTGAGATGTCAGCACCGCGGCTGCGACGGTAAAAGCGAGGACCGCCAAGGCCCCAATAGCGGGAGCGACGAATCTCGGCAGTTTGAATCTCTGGATCGCCTCGGCCGCGAGCCAGATCACAGCTATCGACAGCCCGATGTATGCAATGTAGGTATAACGATCAGCCATCGCCTGGCGTCCGACCTGAATGAAACCGATCACCGGCACAAGCGTGCCAACAAACCAAAACCAGCCGACGAAGAGGTACTGTCGCTCCCTCATCTGCCAAACAGCGATGGCTGAAACAGCAACGACAACGATGGCCGAAACCGCGACGGTGAGCACCGAAAAATTCGCGTCGAACGGATACCATAGGCCCAGGCCCGTCGGGTAGAAGAGCATCGCTACGTACTTTGCGTATGAGACGATGACATTCAGCCCACGATCGGTGAGCGTGAAGCGCTCGACCGACTGAACGGCACCGCCGGCTTGCTGGGCGATGAATGTTATCGCCGACGCCGCGGCGGCCAGGCCAAAAAAGGGCAGCTTTTCACGTACGAGCGGCCAGATGGTCTTGGCGTCCCATTTGTCGATCCTCGCGAGCGGCCAGTAGTCGAACAGCAGCAGCGTGAAGGGCAGCGTCACGAGCATCGGTTTGCTGGCAAGGCCAAGACCGAACAGCACGATCGCCGCGTAATAGGCACGTTCTGACTTCGTATTGCGAGCGTAACGAACGTAGGCCATTGTCGAGAGCAGCCAGAACAGCGTCGACAACACGTCGCGGCGCTCGGCGACCCAAGCGACCGATTCCACATGGGCGGGATGTATCGCAAAGATCGCAGCGACGGCGGCGCTCTCCCAAATGCGTCCTGTCAACGACCTGAGGAGAGCAAACAGCAGCAACGAATTCGCTATGTGAAATACTACGTTGACCGCGTGATGCCCGCCCGGGCTGAGCCCGAAGAGCGACACGTCGATCAGGTGCGAGAGCCACGTCAGCGGATGCCAGTTCGAGCCGTAAAGCGACGTCATTGCCCATTTGAACGAGGCCCAACTGAGGCCGCTTTGCACCGCGGGATTCTCGGTCACAAAGACGTTGTCGTCGAGATTAATGAAATCGAACGACAGCGTCTGAGCGTAGATAGCTACGCACAGCAGGATGAGAGCGCCGTTCACCAAATAGACCGGTTCGCGATACCATTCACGCCGCGCTTCGGACGGTGCGGGGCTATCCTCGACAGGTTTTACTTTTTTCCCGGACATTCAGCAGGCGAAACTTGAGCTTTTGATTGATGGATTATACCAGACAAACGCCGCCGTCGGTCAGCGTCGCGGTAGGTTATACTAGGCTGCGATGCGTGACAGACCCGCCGACATCCCAACGCCGAAGCTGATCAACGCGCTTCGGCGATTTGACCTGCTGCCGGCGATCGTCTTTTTGCCCACGCGGCGCCGATGTGACGAGGCCGCTGCGGAGGTGGCCGCCGACAAGTCGCAGCGTCACGAGCCCGAACGGCAGCAGCGACGCTCCGATATATTCGATGAGTTCGTCGTCGAGTACCCCGAGATCGCCGACCACAAACACGCCAAGGTCATCGTCAATGCCGGCGTCGCCGCACATCACGCTGGCCACATACCGGCGTGGAAGTTGCTCATCGAGCGAATGATGTCCGCCGGATTGCTCAACGCGCTGTTTGCCACATCAACCGTGGCGGCGGGCGTCGATTTTCCGGCACGAACGGTCGTGATCTCTAACGCCGACACGCGCGGCAACGACGGATGGCGGCCACTGAGCGCGAGCGAACTCCAGCAGATGACCGGCCGTGCGGGCCGCCGCGGGCGTGACAATGTGGGGTTTGTGGTGCTGGTGCCGGGGCAGTTTCAAAACCCGCGAAAGATCGCCGAACTGCTCAAGGCTCCGCCCGACCGGCTGCAAAGTCAGTTTCGCTCGACGTACATTAGCCTGCTAAATCTGCTGGATGCGTTTGGCAGCTTTGAGCAGGTGCGCGAGATCACGGGGAAGAGCTTTGCGTTCCGACACGCGGTGGATCGTCTGACAGTCGACGAGATCTGGCGGCCATTCGAAAAAAAGGCACGCGTGCTCGCGCATTTCGGCTACATCGATTTCGAAAGCGAATCGGTGACCGACACCGGCAAATGGCTCGCCGACCTGCGAATCGACCGGCCGCTGCTTGTCGGCGAGGCGTTAAAGCAGGGCATTTTCGCCGGTCTCTCAATTCCGCACATGGCGGGCATGATGGCGTCGGTCGCTGCCGATGCGGAGCGCAGCTACGGCGAGATGCGCACCTCGCGGCGGATGAACGAATACCTCGCCGAACTCGAAGACCTTTCGCTCGCGGTCGCCAGCGTGGAACTACGACACGGCGTCGAGCCTGCCGAAGAACTCAATTACTCAGCCGCCGCGTCGTGCGAACGGTGGGCCGCCGGTATGAGTTGGGACGAACTAGTCGACCGAACTCGCGCCGAGGAAGGCGACCTCGTCCGCCTCATCTCCCGCACCGGCGAGGCCCTCAGGCAGCTCGCGAACCTTCGCACGTATGACCAATCGGTCGCGAGCCTCGCCCGCGACGCGTCTGATGCACTGCTGCGCGAGCCTGTAAGGTAGAAGAATTTGCTACGGATAACACGGATAGAACGGATAAAGGACGCCCCTTTCTGTTTCTGATCCGTTTTATCCGTGTCATCCCTGGCTGATTCCTTGTGACCTACGTCACAACAAGACCTGTAATCGCAACACTTACGGCCGCTTGATTCTCGCCCAAATTTAAGCCAAGATAACCTCAAACGGCCCATGAACATTCAGCTGTTAAAACTCAGCCTCGTCGGCCTGGCTATCGGGGCGGCGGTCGGCATCGGGATGTTCACGTTTGTTTATGCCAAGGGCTACTCCTACCTCAGCAACGACGCCGCGGCGTCCGCGAATTGCCACGTAATGAACGACCAGTACAACGGCTGGCTCAAATCTAGCCACAAGCAGGTCGCGTCGTGCAACGACTGCCACACGCCGCACGACTCTATCGTCGGCAAATACTACACAAAGGCGTCGAACGGCTTTTGGCATTCGTACTATTTCACGTTCAATAATTTTCACGAACCCATTCAGATCACCGAGCGAAACCGTCAGGTCACGGAATCGTCGTGCCGTCACTGTCATCAGGACCTGACCGATTCGATCACTGCGCACAGGGCGGGAACCGACGAAGAGATCTCATGCATCCGCTGCCACCGATCGGTCGGCCACATGCACTAGGAAAAAGCCATGGAAGACGAAAAGAAGGAACCGACAACCACCGAACAGCCCAAACGCCGTCACAGCATACGCCTGATCGTGCTCGTGGCGTTGATCGCCGCCGTTGCGTCGATCGGCGGTGCCGCGCTTTGACCAATATCTTTGAGCGCAAGCAGGAGGGCAAGAATCCGTTCTTCCGCGTCGTCGATCTCACCGACGAAACCGTCGATCCCGAGATCTGGGGCAAGAATTTTCCGCTGCAGTACGACGGTTATAAACGCACGGTGGACCAGGTCCGCACCCGCTTTGGCGGCAGCGAGGCCATACAGCAAACTCCCAAGAACTCAGACCCCCGCTCGGTCGTAGCCCAGTCGCGCCTCGAGGACGACCCGCGTCTAAAGACGATGTGGGACGGTTACGCTTTTGCCGTCGATTTTCGCGAGGAACGCGGCCATGCGTTCATGCTTGAGGACCAGACATTTACCGAGCGGCAGGCCGTCGTCAAACAGCCCGGCGCGTGTGTTAATTGCCACGCTTCGGCCTATCCCGCATACAAACGCCTCGGCAACGGCGACATTTTCAAGGGCTTTGACGCCCTCAACGCGCTCGGCTACGGCGTCGCACGCCGCGAGGTCACGCATCCGGTCTCGTGCCTCGATTGTCATGATCCGCTGACGATGGCGCTTCGCGTAACGCGGCCCGCTTTTATGATCGGCATCAAGGCATTCAAAGCGTCACAGGGCATCAACGATTTTGACGTCAACCGAGACGCCACACGCCAGGAGATGCGCACGTACGTCTGCGGCCAGTGCCACGTCGAATACTACTTTAAGGGCGAGGGTAAGACACTGACTTACCCCTGGCAAAACGGCCTAAAGATCGAGAACATCATCGCCTATTACGATGAGGTCAAGCACAACGACTGGACGCACAAACGCACGGGTGCCGGCGTGCTAAAGGCACAGCATCCTGAATTTGAGATGTACAACCAGGGCATCCACGCGCGTGCCGGCGTCGCCTGTGCCGATTGCCACATGCCCTACAAACGCGAGGGCGCGATGAAGATCAGCGACCACCACGTCCGCTCGCCGCTGCTCAACATCAACCAGGCCTGCCAGACCTGTCACAAGGGCGAGGAGTCAGAGCTTAAATTCCGTGCCGAGGCCATCCAGACACGCACCTATCAAATGCGCGATCTCGCGATGAACGCGCTCATCGACCTGATCAACCAACTCGAAGCCGCCAAAACCGCCGGCCGCCCCGACGCCGAACTCGCCATCGCCCGAGATTACCAGCGCAAAGCCCAGTTCTACCTCGACTTCGTCGAAGCCGAAAACTCCATGGGCTTCCACGCCCCCGCCGAGGCCGTCCGCATACTAGGTGAATCAATAAACTTCACCCGCCTCGGCCTAATGTCCCTCTCCGGCGTCCAACCGGCCCACACGCCACCGGCCCCCGCAAAGCCGTAAGGAACCGCGCCACCGCGTCGGAACGCGGGCATCTCTGCCCGCGTGTGTCCCGCCGGACCGCAGGCTGCCAGCCTGCGTGTCGGTAGCCCGCACGTGAGTAAGGGCTCAACACGAACCGACGCTCAAGAAGCACAGAAAAGGCCTCGGCAATCGCCGGGGCTTTTCTTCTTTCCCGTGATAATATCTCGACGATGGCGTGGGAACAGATCTTAGACGCGACCCGATCGGCTGCGGACAAACGCATACTCTTTCTGCCGCACGCAATACGGCAGATGGGACGCCCGGATAGACTTATCCTGAGGGCCGACATCAGGAACGTTATATTCACGGGCGAAGTTATCGAAGATTATCCAGAAGACCAACGCGGCCATAGTTGTCTGTTAATGGGGTTTGACGACCAGGGCAGAGCGATACATGTTGTCTGTTCACCAAAAAGCGAGTATCTTGCAATTATTACGGCCTATCTTCCCGACGAGGATGAGTGGGCCGACGACCTGAGGTCGAGGGTATAAAGCTATGGAATGTATGTACTGCAAGGGCAAGATGGTTCGCGGCACGGCACCGTTTCACATCGACCGCAAAGGCTACCATCTCGTCTTCGACAAGGTCCCGGCATTTGTCTGCCAACAGTGCGGCGAAGTGTACTTCGACGAACCCGAAGTCGACTCGATCCAAACCGCCATCCAAGCCGTCGACGCCCAGGCCGAACGGATAGCGGCCTGAGGCTTATTGGGGTCGTGGAATGACGCCTAACAAAAAACACAAAAAGTTCGACGCCGTGAAGATGATGCGTGACATACGCGACCAGATCGACCGCGAGATCGCTAACATGACCTTTGAGGAACAGAAAGCCTATCTAAAAAAGGCGACCGATTCAGCCAAGCGGCCCATAAAAAAGGAGCCGGCGAGAACCTAGTGATGCTCACCACCGAGAACCGATTCGAATTCTCAATTTTCCACTTTCCATTTTCCATTGGTATCGTGGGCATGGGAATGTAACTTCCTGGGCTTAGCTTTTGGCTAATTAAAAGGCTTCGTTCGGAAGAGCGGAGCCTTTTTTGGACGTTTGTATCGCTATGGCAATTTTCTCCCGACGTATCCTTCAAAGGCTATTAACCGAGAACAGCGAATTCTTGACTAAGGGGCAAACCCGGAAATATGTCAGAGAGTTGAACACCGCACACAATGAACCGACGCTTGCTTTCGAATGGGAAGTCGTTCTCGTTAACGCCTTTTCCAAGGTCGGAAAAGTTCGCCACGAGGAACCCCTTGGCAACGGAAAGGGCGCAGATATTTATTTCGAAGTCGTGGAAAACCCACATCAGAACTTTACGGTCGATATCACTACGGCCTCCGACAAAGGCCTGAATGAGAATAATCCGTTCCAGTTGCTCTGGGATGAACTTATCAAGAGGGCTTCTACTGCGGGAATAAAGCCGAATTATTTCGATCTTAAGGCCGTGACAACAAGTCGCCCAGACACAAAGGCGGCCCAAAGCCGATGCTTCGACTCCCGGGCCGGGCGCGGTTCAACCAGGTGATCTTTAATAAGTCATTCGATGACTTTATTGCAGCAATAGTGTCAGAGCCAAGCGTCGCTCGCCGATACCCTATCAAGAACGCTGATGTCGATATCGTCATCACGTATCAACCGGGCAAGAGATTTGGAACAGGTTCCTATCCTAGCTATTCCGAGGTTTTTCGAATTACAGAAAACACAATCTACACAGCGTTGGAAAGCAAGGCAAGAAAACTTACCGGCGCCTGTCTGAAAGGCCCCTTCGGTATCTTTCTTTGCGACAACGATTGCTCCCTCTTTCATCACAAGCCAGTAACTGGATTATCGTATTCAATGAAGGAGATCGTCCAACACTTCCTAAAAAGCAACCCGGAAGTCGCCTTTGTAGTGACGTTCACCACCGAGCAGAAACATCCAATGTCCGCGTCACCGTTTGAACACAATCCATATCTCCCGATCGTTACGCTCTACCGAGGCATGAATTTTGACAGCGAAGTGTCGATTGATTTGCCTGCTGTTCTTGCCAAAGCTTTGGAGCATCTCTCCCAACCAGAGCGCACGCCAAGCAATGCCATAAACCATCTGAAAGGAGTTCATCCAAATACTGGGAGTTCCTTCAATGGCGGAATGGAAATCAAATACGGAGATAAGACAATGACAATTAAGATTTCCGCCCGAGCTCTACTCAGACTTCTGTCTGGAAAGGTTGATCAAAAGGAGTTTTTCGAAGCTCACCGTTTCATCCCATCAGAAATACATAGCCCACCGTACGTAAACCCGTTTTTGAACGGTATCGAACGAGGAAAGCTGATTCAGAAGATATCCATCGAGAAATCCGAGATCGAGGATGACGATTGGGTAACAATTGAACTATCAGACCCCGACCCGGCAATTTCTCCTTTCGTCGATCCAACTAAACAAGATTGATCTCGAACCCTCCTGTGCCCCTCCCTAAAATCTAGAGGACCTTCAATTCCTTCGAGCCTCGAAATTCGTATAGCTGGAGATTCTCCAGGGCACCAAACCAAACGCGGCGAGGGCGATTTTTGTAATGTAAAAAATAGCTGGTTTCCGCGGAAGCTTCGTTTTTGCGCACCAGAAATCCGAAACCGGAATCCTCTCGTCAGTTCCCGTCGGCGTGAGAGTATCCTCGCTCTGAACCACTCCATAACCCATCCACTGACCGACCGGCAATTTTCCTGATGGTCCGACGGCGAATCCCTCTATATTTCCCGATGTCTTTTCGGCCAGGTCCACGATGAAAGAGAATGGACTAATAGTGATCAGGACAGGCCGGATTTCCAGCGTCAAACCGCCATTGTCTCTAGTGTGCTCTTGAATCAAGAATTGAGTTGATGCCAACGCCTCCGAAGCGGATAGACTTTCCATTTTCTCCTCCTCTAAACAAGTTAGTCTATATCTTAACTGATACTGGCATTATTGAATCTATATAAAGAATGGGGTCATCTATGAAGTTCACTCGATAGTCAAGCGCACGGGTAGCGGGGCACCGAATAGTGCTAAGTGCGTTCGATCTCCTGACAATAGAAAACAACCGCGCCTCCTTATTTCGTTCGTTAGAGCTTTTTCAGATCCGCACCGCCGTTAAGGCGAATGCCATCATCTATTCGTGCAAGAACTGCTCCTGCTACATGAAACCGGATCGGCTCATCTTCATAGCTACCTCAAAAGATGGCTGGCCGTGCCATCAGGCCTTCAGAGACTGAGGGTTTCCCACTCACCTCTCCTGACCCCTCGCACAGGCCAACTTCGCCCCGCCGATGAAACTCCTCGTAGTTGATACCGTCACGAAGCATGACGTAGCAGTGGATGAGAAGTTTGCGGGCCGCTGCAACTTTTGCTTTCGGGCGGCCTCTTCGACGGCTAACCTCAGAATAGAATTTTCTTATTCTCTTATCGCGGCAAGCCTGAGCGGCCTGACCTAACAGGTACCTGACGAGCCGTGATCCATGCTTACTTATTTGCCCAATCCGTTTCTTCTGTCCCGAGCTCTTTTCGAGCGGATCGAGCCCGACGAATGCAACGACCTCTTCCTTGCGTCGGAAGCGTCGAACGTCGCCGAGTGTATGAGCAAGTGCCAGAGCGTTGATCACACCGATGCCGGGGTGTGTCATAAGAAGCTTGACGCGGTCTTCTTGTTCCGCCATTTCCTCGAGTCTCGCCTCAAGGGCTTTGATCTCTTTTGTGAGATGGTCGAACAATTCGAGTCGTGAGTGTACAAGCAATGTTTCAACATCGCCGGTGGGTTCCTCAACTAGCTTCTTTCTGGCTTTAACGGCCGGCATTCGGAATCTCGCCATGCCTTTTTGTCTCGCAAAAGCTTGCAGCTGATTGGCTATCGAGGTCCGTTTCTGTACAAGTGATTGCCGGTAGTTCAGCAGGTCCAGCACTTCACGGCTCTTCTCGCTCCTCGGTACGATCGCCGGAAACTGCCCTCGTAAAAGAAGGTCCAGGATCGTTTCCGCATCGCGAAAATCGTTCTTGTGCCTCGATAGAGCAGCTCGCCGGATCATCCTCGGATCTCCGATACCCAATCTCTGCCCGCCGTCCGCGAGCATCTTCTCAAACCACCACAGACACCCTGTGGCCTCTACGCCGATAACCGCGTCTTGTCCGCATTTGCGATAGAACGCCTTGATCGACTTTTTGTCCGAATGGAGAAACCTCTTGTACATGATCTCTCCGTCCCGGTCGTCAGCATAAGCGACCGACTGTTCGTATGGGTGAAAATCAACCCCGATGTATACTGTCATTGTTGATCTCGTGGGTTGTTTTCTATTGTCAGAATATCGAGTTTATCCGAACTCGACCCCGCGAGATCAACTTCATAGCATCAGGCCTGCGATTCATGCGATTCGCACGCGGGGGCGTAGCCTCAAATCAAGGTGAGCCCCCGCCGGAAGTTCTGGCCCCAGAGCGGGCCAGTGTTGAGGGGACGCCTCAACGACCGCACATCGGTGAGCACAGCTTAACGGAGTTGGCCGGGTTTCCGACGCTTGCGTGTTCCGTGATTCCGTGGCTAATATCGCAGGCATGAACAAGACACGTCTTGAGGCGTTTTCGGATGCGGTCATTGCTATCGTGATGACGATCATGGTGTTGGAGTTGAAGGTGCCGCACGGGACTGATGTGGAGCGGTTAAATCGCTGACACGATTCTATGAGCATTTTTGCGCGGATAATGTGTCGCGACTTTGAGGGTTACAAAAGCCTTATTCGGTCAACGCCGATTCATGCGAAAAATCCGGATGGGGCGTCTCTGCTTCGCATCGCGATCGCCTATGGGAGCGAGCCGATAGCTTTGGACTTGGTCCAACGCCGCATCGAGATCGACCAACCGGACAGGAACGGTGCAACCGAGATTCAGAACGCTTTGAATAAAGGCTTTTGGAACCTCGCTCGCCGCCTGCTTGAAAATGGCGCCAGCGTGGCCCACCGCGACGATTTTGGCAATAACGCCGTTTGGTATGCCGTAACTCACCCGAAGCCAGACTACGATTTGGTCAAACTACTGATCCAGAATGGAAGTGATATAGAAGGCAAGAACCAAGCGGGCCGGTCCCCGCTTGATTTTGCAAAGGAAATAGGAGATTCGCAGATGGTTGAGATTTTGGAAGGATTCGATGCGTGAATCTTCTCCGTATTTATTAGCTGTCTGGGAAAACCGCGATCATGAACAAAACCCGGCTTGAAGCGTTTTCGGATGCGGTCATTGCGATCGTGATGACGATCATGGTGTTGGAGCTGAAGGTGCCGCATGGGACCGATGTCGAGGCTTTGAGGCCGTTGGTGCCGGTGTTTTTGGCGTATGTTCTGAGTTTTGTCTATCTGGGCATCTATTGGAACAACCATCACCATATGCTTCAGGCGACACGCTCTATCAGCGGCAAGGTGCTGTGGGCGAATATGCTGTTGCTGTTCTGGCTGTCGCTGATACCGTTTGCGACGGGCTGGATGGGCGAGAATCATTTCGCGCCGCTGCCGACGGCGCGTTTACGGCGTCGTCCTGCTAATGTGCGTGGTGTCGTACACCTTTTTGCAATCGAGACTCGTCAAACACAGCGAAGGCGTCCTCGCCGACGCCGTCGGCTCCGACCTGAAAGGCAAGATCTCGCTCGTGTTGTACGTCATCGCCATAGGCCTAGCGTTCGTCCAGCAAAATATCTCGCACTTGATCTACGTCCTCGTCGCCGCCATCTGGTTCATCCCGGACAGGCGGATCGAGAAGAAGGTTGGGCAGTAGTGCTGCGGCTCAGCCGCGATTGCTTCGCTCGCCGCGGCCGGCGGGGACGCGGTGTTTTAGTTCGAGGATCAGGACGCCGGCCTCGACGCGGGCCGTGGTGAACCTGGAGGTCTCTTCGATCTTTATTCTTTTCTCTCTGAAGAACCGCTTGCACATGATCCGGTACGACCTTGATTTCCCGTTCGCCGACATCAGGTACGAGTTGTGCTTCTCCGGCGAATCGGGGCGCAGGCCGATCGCGCTATTTTCTTCGTCAACCACAATGACCACCGCGCGGGGCCGGCCCATCTCGTTGTAGCATTTTTCATTCACCGTGATCAGGCCTCTGGGATTCGCCGACACATAGATCTGGTCGCGTTTGCTCGCAAGGGGTCCGATCCCGTATTCGACCCATTTTCGTTCCATTGTTCTTTCCTCCAATTTTGAGAACGAGCGTAGCACACATTTTGGGGCGTGTCAAGTGTGAGACGGTAATAAAGTCCTGCATGAACTCGTCCCGGGGCCGGAAACGTCCGTGTCGGGTGCGCAGGTCGTTAACGATGTTTCGATGCCAGCGCGGTGCTCAGGTAGCTCATTTCACCGATTCGGGATCTGAAAAGATCTCCACCACTGAGGGCATTTTGCTCCACCACTCGTGCCGTTTATCGTTACAACTTGGGCTTGGACGGCCACCAGCCAGCGGCTTTTTCATACAGTTTCGTGTCCAGGAATAGAGTCAAGATCGGCTTTGATCGTGGGCTATAGCGGCTTGACCATCTCGAACTGGGCGAGGCGTTCGTAGAAGCCGCGGTTGCGGAAGAATGTGACGGCGTCGGTCAGTGAGCGGTCGATGTTGATGATCTGGAGCGAGTAGCCCGAGGCAGTCCCTTCCTGCATCTTTGCGAGCAGGGCAGTCCCGACGCCTCGGCGGCGATGCTCGCGGGCGACGGCCATCTGGGCGACGCGGCCAAAGTTGCCTGAGAATACGATATAGCCCACGCACTGACCGTCGAGAAACGCACCGAGAATGCGTTTGAGGTGCATGCTGCGGCCTACGGCATCGACGGAATTCTGCCACGACGGCTGGCCGTCCCAGAATGAGGTCAGCAGCGGCCAGTCTGCTTCGTCGAGCTCGCGAATTTCGACCCTTGGGGCTGAGACGGCGGGCTTTACCTTACCGTCGCACTGAAGCAGTGCGAGTTCGCGGGTCGTCGCAAAATCGAGCTTCTCGTAAAGCCTGATCGCCCCGGCGTTGTTTGTGATGACCTCGAGCAGGCATTGGCCGATGCCGCGATCTTTGAATACAGGCATCATCATGTCGAACATTGCTTCGCTGATGCCGCGCCGCCGCATCGAAGGTATGACACCGGTGCCGGCGTCATAGACGGTCGGGCGGCCGTCCCATTCGCCAAAACCGTTGAGCGAAAAGCCCACCAGTCGCTCGTCGGCAAAGTAACCTGCGGTGCGGCTCAGGTCGACACCGTTGAGATTTATGTGGTTTCGAAATTGTGTCTCGGTCAGCGCGAATGGGAAAACGTAGTCGGAGAACGCCTCGATAAACGTCTCATAGAGCCGTTCGAAATGGTCATCGCCGAGGAACCGGCACTCCCGCAAAGCGGTTTCGTTTCCATTTGCCATCTGGTAAAATCCAGTTGATGCGGCGGGAACGCAAACAGAGAATTTAATTAACGCGGAAAGAAAATGCAAGTACTGCTAGCTGATGAATACGGGTTTTGTTTCGGGGTCGAACGGGCTGTCGAGATGGTCGAGGAAGCTGTTTCAGCCGGTGAGACCGTCCGCAGCCTCGGACCGCTGATCCATAACAAGCAGGAAATGCAGCGCCTCGCCCACGACGGCGTGACGGCCATCAATGAGCCAATTCAGATCCAACGCGGCGAAACCGCGGTCATCCGCGCCCACGGCGTAACCCCGGCTGTTCAAAAGGAACTTGAAGAAAAAGCGTCGAAGGTCGTTGACGCTACCTGTCCTTTTGTCACACGCGTCCAGCGGCTCGCGGCCCGCGCGGCGGCCAAAGACCGGCACGTCGTCGTCGTCGGCGATCCGGACCATCCCGAGATGATCGGCGTAAAAGGCTACGCGCCCGACCACGCGTTCGTGATCCGCGACGAGACCGAGGTGGCGTTACTGCCGCGTTTAAGAAGGCCGTTGGTCGTGTCGCAAACGACGATCAAATCTAAGACCCTTTTTGACACGGCCGAGGCGGTCAAAGCCAAGACGGACGACGACGTCGAACTCGTCAACACCATCTGTTCCGCGACCCGCGACCGGCAGGAAGCGGCCCGGGCACTGGCCGGAATGGTCGACGCCTTTTACATCATAGGAGGCCGCCATTCGTCAAACAGCATCAAGCTCCTCGCCGTCTGCAAGGAGCAATGCGTGAAGAGCTTCCTCATCGAGACCGAGGAAGAGATCGACGCCACCGACCTGATCGGCGTCGAGCGCGTCGGCGTAACGGCCGGTGCATCAACGCCCGACTGGCTCATCCAAAAGATCGTCAAACACCTGGAAGCGATCGGGCGGGACCGTGCACCTGTCCTCGAACCATGAAATTCCTTCACATCGCCGACGTGCACTTGGGCTGTACCAGATACCAACTGCCCGAGAGCCCGCGTGATTTTTTCGACGCCTGGATCGACGTCCTCAAGCGATACGCGATCGGGGAGAAGGTCGATTTCGTGATAATGTGCGGCGATTTTTTTCACAAAAAGTCGGTGCCGCCCGAGACGATGAACTACGCCGTCGAAGGCCTCACGATGATGCGTGACGCGGGCATTCCCATCGTCACGATCGAGGGAAATCACGATCAGAAACATACCGACAACGAGTTTAGCTGGCTGCGCTCGCTCTCAAGCTGGGGCCTAGTAGAGTTGCTGGAACCGACGAAAGGAGACGGAAGCGTGAGCTACGCACCGTGGGACGATGCCACTCGAAAAGGCGGCTACATCGACATCGGCCGGGCACGGATCTTCGGCTCGGACTGGTACGGAGCGTCAGGCAATTGGGCGATCCCAATGCTGACGGAAGCGATCAAATCGAACCGTCGCGACGGGGCGTTTCACATATTGATGCTCCACACCGACGTGGATGGGTATCAGGTTCACCCTATTCCGGCTCTTTCGATGGACGCCCTGCGGGAGCTCAAGTCTGCTGTCGAATACGTTGGCCTCGGCCATACGCACAAGCACTACGAAATCGACAACTGGGCTTTTAATCCCGGCTCGATCGAGGTAACCAACATCACCGAATTTCGCGAAACGCGAGGAGCGTTTGTTGTTGAGGTCGGTGATGACGACAGCGTGTCAGCGAAACATATCGACGAATATCACTACCGCCCATTTCAACAATTGACCTTCTCGGTCGAGAACGCCGACGATGCGGGATCGGTGACCTCAGGCGTACTTGACCTGGTCCATTCAGACGCCCGGCCGGCGGAACCGGGCCGCCCAGCACCGATCATTGAGCTTGCACTGCGAGGCCAGCTTGGATTTCCAAACTCAACGCTGGAATTGCAGCGAATGCGGGACGAGGTTCGCGAAATGACGGGTGCCCTGCACGTTCGGATCAAGAATCATACGGTTCCAGCAGACTACCTAGACTCGTCGGCGGATCTCGACGACGCAGGCAGGGAAAGGCTGGAGCGACGGGTGATCGATGATCTGGTGCTTCGCGATAATCGCTACAAGGGGCGTGTGGAAGACATCGCCGAGGCCGTTATCGGAGCCAAGCGAATGGCCCTTAGTGACGAACCGCCCGAGAAGATCGCTGAACTGATCGCCCAAAAAGCATGTCCGAACTGATGGACCAATTTGGCGATACGCTTCGCCTGCCGATCTTCCCGCTGCCGCTCGTGATGCTGCCAAACGAGCTGCTGCCGCTGCATATATTCGAGGAACGGTATCGGCAAATGCTGCGAGACATTGCGCAGGAGCACCAACCAGTTCGGGATCACCTATTTTGAACCTACGGAAGAGTTTATCGAGCGCCCCAATCCAGGTACCGTCGGATGCGTTGCTGAGATCCGCGAAAGTCGAGATGTTGCCCGACGGGCGTTCAAACATCCTTACGCTTGGCGTGGTGCGGTATCGCTTGACGTCCTACCTGGACGACGAGCTTCGCCATACCATATCGCCGAGGTCGAGCCGTTCACCGACAAAAGCGAACCAGACCTCGATGCCCTCGCAGATGAGGTCTTTCTTCTCTTCGAGCGGATGGCTCGTGCGGCGTTTAAGTTCGGCGGCAGCCGCGGGCCATTCCCTGAGATCCAGCGAACTGATCCTGAGGCGCTGTCGTTCCTGATCACGGCGGCGTTCAATTTTGAAAATGACAAGAAATACCGGCTGCTCGAGATGACCTCGACGAGCGAACGGCTGGGCGAACTAAGAGAACTCCTGACCAAGTCAGCCGATCAAATGGAGGCAAGCGCAGAGATCCAAACGGTCTCTCGCTCGAACGGACATTCATCTAAGAAGCTCGATCTTTAGTTTGTCAGCGAATCACGGAAAAAGTCGATCAGCCGTTGGTCATAGGCCTCAGACTGTTCCATCGACGCATTGATGATCCGAAAGCCCGACGGGCTCAGGTCAAGCTTGGTCCTGATCCGATTAGTGGCCGGGAAGCACTTGCTCAATCGTGATGTAGAGTCCTGAAAATCTGACGCGTCAACCCCTGCAAGCAGCAGCAGGTCACGATTAGCGACCTTTCGGGCCGTTTCACAGGCAGGTTCGCGCTGGTAGCAGCCGTCAAAGTAATAGAGCCTCGTGCCGAGATTTGCAAGCCGGGAAGTTGCGGAACTCGCGAAGGGGAACCTGCGGACGACTGTCTCGCGAAGAACGCTGTCAGCGTCTTCGGGCACTGAATCGAGTGCCAACGCCTTAACGCCCTCGTCTCGAGCAGCGGTCATCAAGGCAACGCTCGCGCCAACCTCGACGCCGTAGATGCCGATGTTCTTGCCAACGAGGGTGATCTGGTTGGGTGTCCGAAGGCCGCGGAGGAATTCGAGCGCGGCACCAGCGTCCTCGGCCTCGCAGCCGCCGAAACTGGCATTGTCGACCGACGGTCTTTCGCCATGTCCGCGAAGATCCGGCATTAGGACGGTGAAATTCGTCGATTCGTTGAGTTTTACGCCGAGATTTAGAACGTATGATCGGTCGGCCCCGTATTTGTGGTAGAGGATCACGGCGGGAGCACCGTCCGTGCCTCGAAGCAGCCATCCGCGGGACGAACTGCCGTCGCGATTTGGCCATGATTCCTCGGTGACCTGAGCTGCACGCGAGCTTAATTGGCCGTACCTTTCAGGCGTTACAAGGTACGGCGCTTTAAAGGGTCGGGCGGACGTGTAAACAAGCCAGACAGATCCTGCGACCAGTGCCGCGACGACGAGGAACAGGGCAGGCAGGACAAGACGAATAATGCTTTTGAAAAGACGAATAGATTTAGCCATGACCAAGAGGGGTTCTATCGAAGCGTTTGAGCCGGAAGCGGCTGCGAAGATCGGTTGGAAGCCCACAAAATAGAGGGCTTACCGGACAGACAGTATAAATGTTACCATATACGCCGGTCGCAGAGGAAGCAGTTTTTAAACATGTTAAAAGTTATTTCAAGCTTCGTTTTCCTGTCGTTCTTACTTTTCCCCACACTCGCCGGAGACATATCCGTGATGCCGGTCTCGGAGGTTCGAGAAGGTATGCGCGGGACCGCGAAGAGCGTCTTTCGCGGCAATAAAGCGGAGGAGTTCGGCGTCGAGATACTCGGCGTGCTGCCTAATTGGATCGGTCCGGGACAGGACCTGATCATCGGCAAACTCAGCGGTGCAAATGCCGAACGAACTTTCGTTTTCGCCGGCATGTCGGGCTCGCCCGTTTACATCAACGGTAAGCTGGTCGGGGCGATCTCGTACAGTTTTCCGTTCGCCAAAGAGCCTATCTGCGGCATAACCCCGTTCGATCAAATGCGCTCGCTCGTCGAGACGGGACCGGTGCAGAACACTCAGGCCACGCATCCCGTCTCGTTCTCTCTGGCCGACCTCGCGGCGGATAGAGTGAATGATGGAGCAGATCATCGGTCCATTCACTCGGCTCCGATCGGCCCTGTGACCTCGAATCTGTCGGGGATCGCCGGCCAGTCGATGATGCGCATCGCGACGCCAATAACATTCTCCGGTATCTCGCAACGCACCCTGGACATGATCGCCCCGGAATTTGAAAGGGCCGGGTTCATTCCTGTCGCCGCGGCCGGTGGAGACAGTCGGATCTCGGACATGAAAAAGGCCGATGCTTCTACGCTTCTCGGCGGTGATTCCGTCGTCGTTCACCTGGCACGCGGTGACGTCCAGATCGCCGCGGCGGGTACCGTGACGCATCGTGACGGCGATAAGATCTACGCTTTTGGTCATCCCTTTTTCGGTCTCGGCTCGGCCGATCTGCCGATGTCCGAATCGCACGTTGTCACTGTCGTCCCCAATGCCAATAATTCGTTCAAGCTCGCGGTGTCGGACGCCCTGGTCGGTTCGATGACGCAGGATCGTGCGACGGGCATCTATGGTCTGCTCGGCAGGCAGCCGCGAATGCTGCCCGTGAAGATCAACCTCACCACGAGTCGCGGTCGCAAGGAGACGGTCAACTTCGAGGCGGCCATCGACGAACTGCTCACGGGTCTGATACTAAATGTCGGCGTCGCTAACACGCTGGTCGGTAACGAGCGCGGCATCGGCAATGCGACGATCGAACTGACGGGCGAGGTGCGCATTCGCGGCGAGCAGCCGATCAACCTTTCACGGCGCTTCGTTGGTCTCCAGGCGAACGGTTTGGCGGCTGCGGCCGCCGCGGTACCCGTGACCGCTCTGCTGCGTGCCGGTTTTGACGGTCTCGAAATTACCGGCATCGACCTAAACCTAACGGTGACGGACGGCAGCATGATCGCCGTGATCGATCGCATTTCGGTCGATCGTGAACGCATTCAGGCGGGCAATACCCTCGAGCTGACGCTCAGCCAACGCTCGGCGAGCGGCGAAATGGTCATTCGAAGGGTCCCGGTCACTATTCCCGACGGCACAACGCCCGGTCCCGTTTCGATCACGGTCGCCGACGGCGGAGCGGCCCAGCAGAACTCAGCGATAACCCATTTCACGCCGCAGAGCGCGTCGGAATTTATCTCGACCTACAATCGCCTGAAACGTCCCGACCGTTTGTATCTGGTCATGTCCCAACCCGGAAAGGGTGCCGTCATCGGCATCAGCGAAATGCCCAACCTGCCGCCCTCGATGCTGGCCACCATAAACAGCCAGCGAAGCGCGGGGACCGGAAAGGCGTTGGCAAATACCGTGATCGCCGAGACGGAACTGCCGACGTCAGCCTTTGTTGTCACGGGCTCGCAGACGATCACGATCGAGGTCGTCCGCTAGGCGACCTCAGCATCGCCCTCGATCCATTGCTCACCGTCGGCGTAAACCTCTTTCTTCCAGATCGGCACCGTCCGTTTTAGCTCGCGGATCAACCATTCGCAGGCGGCGAAGGCATCCTTTCGGTGCGGTGCGGCGATCGAGATGACCACGCTCGTTTCGCCGATCTCAAGCCGTCCAGTACGGTGAATGATGCCGACGTTTGCGATCTCGAATTGGCGCTTGGCCTCGTCAACGAGTTTTTGCATCTCCTTAACGGCCATTACGTCGTAGGCCTCATAAACCAGATATTCCGTCTCGCGGATCTCGCCGGTCTGCTTGTCCCGCGTGAACTTCCTCGCGTAGCCATCAAGCGTCACCGTCGCCCCGCATTCCGGAGGAACGACCCGACGGGCGACCGAAGTCACGTCGATAGGCTTGGTTGTTAGCTCGCAGAAGTCCATCAGCCTCCCGAAACTGCAGTAAATACAGCCAGCTCGTCGCCGTCTCGCACAGGATCGGAGTCAGCCGCGTACGATTTATTGATCGAGATCTTTAATCGGTGCATCGCCAATGACGGATAGTCCCGCAAGAGTACCTCGAGCACGGATGCGGCCGTCGTGTTTTCTCCGGTTTCGATCTCTGTCTGGCGTGTACCCGCAGTGTCGGCGGTCGCACCAAAGAAAAGGACGCGTGCGGCCATACCTACTTTATCGCTCCTTCGATCGGACTTGAAGCCGACGCGTAGAGGCGCTTAGGCATTCGGCCTGATAGATACGCCAGGCGGCCTGCCTCTACCGCGAATTTCATTGCTTTGGCCATCTGAGCAGCGTCACCGGCTTCGGCGATGGCGGTGTTCATCAGGATCGCGTCGGCGCCGAGTTCCATGGCTTCGGCGGCGTCGGATGGGACGCCTACACCGGCGTCGACGATGATCGTTGCGTCGGGAAGCTGCTCACGCATGATCCGCAGATTGGACGGGTTTTGCACGCCCATTCCTGAACCGATCGGTGCCGCCAGCGGCATCACGGCCGGGCAGCCGGCGTCGAGCAGCTTCTTGGCCATGATCAGGTCATCGGTGAAATAGGGTAGTACTATAAACCCTTCACCGACCAGGACTTTTGCTGCGGCAAGCGTCTGCTCGTTATCGGGCAAGAGTGTCACGGGATCACCGATGACCTCTAATTTGATCCACTCCGTATCAAGCGCCTCACGAGCCAGCCGCGCGGTGCGGATAGCATGATCAGCGTCGTAGCAGCCCGCGGTATTCGGCAGTATCCGCATCTTCGGGTCGAGGTGGTCGAGAAACGACTCGCTCGAACCGTCAAGCGGCACGCGATTGACCGCGACGGTCACCATCTCGGCTCCTGATGCCGCATGCGCGGCCTTCATCTCGTCGTGCGAGCGGTATTTGCCCGTGCCGATGATCAGCCGCGAAGTAAACGATGTTGCCGCCAAAATGAACTCGTCTGACATATTCGTCAATTCTCACGCATTGCCGGTGACAACGCAATGGAACAAATCGGTGTTCCACCTTGTTCCAGGCCGTTCAGCCGTGTTCCGTGTGTTCCACACGTGTTCCACCGGGGAGGGGAACACCGTAAACCCTTGTCGTGATGGGGGTTATGGTCACAATTTTGCCTTGTTCCACCGATTTCGCGCAAAAAAGTGTTCCGCCCGTGTTCCACCCGTGTTCCGCACCCTCGTGGAACACCGTAAACCATTGCTGTTATTGATGTTGTGGTCATGTTTTTACCTTGTTCCACGAATTTCGCGGAAAAAAGTAATCCCGAATGTGTTGCTAAATGCCTCGCGTGGCCGGAACGCTGTAAGCGACTGCTTTTATTGATCTGGTGGTCACAACCTACGAACTGTTACATTAATGCAACAAGATAGCACAAAAGGTGCGAAAAGTCAAGGATTTTCACGTTTACCCGCCGCCGACGAAGTGAACGACCTCGACCCGGTCGCCGTCGTTGACCGGCGTTTCCGCCCATCTTGCCCGGGCGACGACCTCGCCGTTGAACTCGATGGCGATGCTCTGCGATGGCAGATCGAACACCGCTAGCAGGTCGTTGAGGTTGCTTTCGCCGGGCACATCGCGCAGGCTCGCCGTTCAGATGAATTCGGAGTGAAGACACACCTAGATTCTGCGTCCCTGCCCGGCGGATTTCAAATTTGAAATTTGAGATCTGAGATATCGGGCGAGGAAAGCTTATCCCGGCGTGACGATGCGGCGGAGCTCGATCTCTTCGCCGGCGTTTATTGCACGGACGAGGAGAGCGGCGCGGCCAGCTTGAAAGCTGGGGAGTTGGAGGTGGACCTTTGCGAGGCCGTTGGCGTCGGATCTTGCGTGGAATATCACCGGTCTGAAGCTCGAACCCAGCACCTTGACCATGATCTGGGCGCCGGCGACGACTTTGCGGTCCGTGCCGCGGCAGACGAGCAGTTTGACCGTACGACGGTCGCCGCCCTTGAATTTTGAATCGCCAAGGAGCTCGATGCCCAACTTACTGTTTGCCGGGCGCTCCTGCCCTGACAGTTCGCTGACGACGAGTACAGCCTCATCCGGCAGGATCTCGAGGTCCTCCAGGATCTCGACGGCATCCAGCACGGGAGCGTCAGCGAACGGATCGGTCGCGGGCCGCACCGGCGGCACATTGACGGGTATCGACGGCCGAGATACGGGCGGCAGGCCGACACTGACGGTCGCCGGTTCCGGGGCAGCGACAGGTTCGGCGGCCGGGGCCGCGAACTTCGAGCCCTTACGCGTCATCTCGACCAGTTCGGCGATCCGCCCGCCCTTTACGGCCGCGCACATGAGCTTGTGCTGGCGCGAGACGCGCTCGGCGACCTCGTTTTCCTGTCGGCCGACACCGGCGAGCTCGCCGTAGGTCGTGCGTTTGCTGGCGAGGATCGTTCCTTTGTCGTAAACCAGCGTCATTATCATGTGTGCGGGCGCACCTTTGTCCTCGGTCTGGACGTGATAAACGGTACCGTTATGCTCGATATCTGTATTGAAGCCAGCTATCACAGGTTTGACGTGAGGCGTGCGGGAAATTGCGGACTCAGAGCGAACTTCGCCAATATCCAAGTTATCACACGCCAAAACAGCCGGTCAACGCCTATTTGGGCTGCAGGTGCCGCGTGAGCAAGGTCACTGCCTTGACAGTCTATAAGAGGTTAGCCTACGATTTAGTTTGTGCCGTAAAGTCAGTGTTTTCGAGGTCTGAATGTCGGATTTCAACGTCTTTGACTATGTGCCGATTGGCATTATGTTCCTGGTTGCAGCGGGCTTTGGCGTGAGCCAGCTGCTCGTTACGCAATTGATCGGCCCGCGGAAGCGGACCGCGACCAAACTGATGCCGTATGAATGCGGCAAAGATCCGGTGGGCGGCGCACGCGATAAATTCTCGGTCAAGTTTTACACGGTCGCGGTCATCTTCCTGCTTTTCGATATAGAAGTTTTGTTCATCATTCCGTTCGCGGTCGCCTTCAAAAGCCTGATCGCGGCCGAGGCGTCGAGCGGCGTTTATTACGGCACGATCGCGCTGATCGAGATAATGGTGTTTATCGCGACGTTTATCGTCGGTTACATCTACGTTTGGAAGAAAGGCATCTTTGACTGGGGCCTGCAGGCACGTGCTGAGGCACGCGAACAAACGAAGCTGATGGCCAAACAGCGGCGGGAGCAAGACGCGAGGATCAAGCTTGCTGCTTGACGAGTTCATAGCGTTTTTAGAGTTCATAGAGTTGTGAGAAACGCTTTCTTAACTCTACGAACTCAATGAACTCTACAAACTCTATGAACTAAAGAGTTATGGGTCTTGAGAACACATTACTAGAATCGCTCCCGGACGTCGTGACCGTCAGGCTCGACGCGGTGGTGAATTGGGCACGCAAATCGAGCCTGTGGCCGGCGACGTTTGGCCTTGCGTGCTGCGCGATCGAGATGATGAACACCGTTTCGGCACGCAACGATCTGTCGAGGTTTGGGGCAGAGACGTTTCGCGCATCACCGCGACAGGCCGATGTGATGATCGTTTCGGGCCGTGTTTCGAGAAAGATGGCGCCGGTCCTGCGGCGAATTTACGATCAGATGCCGGAGCCGAAATGGGTGATCTCGATGGGAGCTTGCGCGACATCCGGCGGTGTTTTTGACAATTACGCGATCGTACAAGGCGTCGATAAGATCGTGCCCGTTGATGTTTACGTTCCGGGCTGTCCGCCCCGACCCGAGATGTTGGTCCATGCCATCACGATGCTCCAGGACAAGATCATGAAGGAGCGTTCAAAGGACCGCCGCGATACGTTTGAAGCAGAATCGCGGGAATCCATCGTCCCCGGCACGCTGCCCGTTACAGAGGGCACCGCGTTGGAAAGAGAAATGGAAGTGGAGGTCGCCTCGGGCGAGACATCGCGGCCATATTCGGTGCCGTCAAAGCACGAGCGGCGCAGGAGTTCTTAATCAGTTGCCACTAGCTTTAGCTAGTGGTAGACGGCCAAACAGACCCCGGCTTAAGCCGAATTATTTGGCTAAAGCCGGAACTGGATTGAACTGCAAACCTCCACCTGAAGGTGGAGGCAATTTATATGACCGAAAAGCTCCACGGTTTTGTGGACAAGCTCAGAGAAAAGGACGCTGCATGGGTCGCCGATGTCGTTGACGCGCACGGAGAGGTCACGGTAATTGTCCCACGGGAGGCGATCGTTGACGCGTGCCGCTTCCTGCTCGACGAGCACGGCTTCGACCTGCTCGCCGATCTCTGCGGATGCGATCGAGGGCCTGAGGACGATCCGCGATTTGAGGTCAACTATCATTTGTTCTCGACGACGCATCACATGCGCCTGCGTCTGAAGGTTCTGCTCAGCGAGGACGACGCGCACGTCGCGACCGTCACTCAGATCTGGCGGACCGCCGATTGGCACGAGCGCGAGACTTACGATCTGGTCGGCGTCATATTCGATGGCCATCCCGACCTGCGGCGCATTTTGCTGCCGTCGGATTTTGACGGGCATGCGTTGAGAAAGGATTATCCGCTGCGGGGCTACGAGCCCTACAGCCTCAATTAGTGAACCGTGACAAGTAAACAGTGACAAGTAAGATCTGCTTGTCGCGTGTCACGGTTAACGGTTTACACAAGATGGTAACTGCCGTAGAAAACACCGGTTCGACAGACGTCCTCGACAGTGCGCTCGAGTCGCAGATGACGCTGTCGATGGGGCCGCAGCATCCCAGCACACACGGCGTGCTGAGGCTTGATCTGCGGCTCGACGGCGAGCTTGTCATCAAGGCCATTCCCGACATCGGCTATCTCCACACGGGAATGGAGAAGCTCTTTGAATACAAGAAATACCAGCAGGGGATCGTTATCACGGACCGGATGGATTATCTCAATCCGCTCGGCAACAACCTCGCGTATGTGATGGCGGCGGAGAAGCTGCTGGGGCTGGAAATTCCCGAACGGGCTCAGATCATCCGAGTGCTGTTTTGCGAATTGCAGCGGATCGCGTCGCACATGGTCTGGTTTGGAACCTCGTGCCTCGACATGGGAGCGATGACGCCATTCTGGTTCACCTTTAAGGAGCGGGAGAAGATCCTCAACCTGATCGAAGCAGCGTCGGGCGGGCGAATGACGCCGAGCTATTTCCGCATCGGCGGCCTGATGATGGACCTGCCGGCAGGATTTGAGAATCGAGTAAAGCAGTTTCTCGCGGATTTCCCCGACGCCCTCAACACCTTTGATACACTGATCACAGGCAACACGATCTGGCACGCCAGGACAAAGGGGATCGGCATTATTTCAAAGGAAGACGCGATCGATTGGGGCCTGACGGGACCGTGCCTGCGCGGTAGCGGCGTCGATCTGGATCTGAGACGCGACAACCCTTATACGGGCTACGAGACTTACGATTTTGAGGTGCCGACTGAGCCCGATGGCGATGTGTGGTCTCGGTTCAAGGTCAGAATGCGTGAACTCGTCGAGTCGTACAAGATCGTTCGCCAGGCCCTCGAACGCTTGAAGCCCGGCCCGATCAAGGCCGATGCCCCAAAGGTCGTTCTGCCCGACCGCGACGATATGCGCAAGCATATGGACTCGCTCATTCACCACTTCCTGATCGTCGCCGAGGGCTTTAACGTGCCGCCCGGCGAGGTCTATATGCCCATCGAGGCGTCCAAGGGCGAGCTCGGCGTCTATATGAAATCCAACGGCGGCCCGAAACCGGAACGCGTCCATTTTCGAGGACCGTCATTCGTCAACCTGGCCGCTTTGCCTGTGATGAGTGAGGGCGAGATGATCGCGGATGTGGTGGCTATTATCGGCAGTTTGGATATTGTTTTGGGAGAAATCGACCGATAACGGAGGAATCATGCCAGAAAAAATCTCGGACGATGACTTCAAAGAGCAGATGCTCGACTTTAAGACCGAGATGATGCGGTTCGTTGAGGTTGCAAACCAGAAGTTCGATGGACTAACGTCCGATGTTCGCTCGGTTGGGTTTCGTGTCGATAAGGTCGAAGCGAAGATCGACAACTTCGAATCTCGAATGAATCGCGTAGAAGGCAAGCTGGACAACTTTGAGAAGGGCACAGAAGCACGTTTCGATCGCATCGACGAGAAACTCGATGTGATGTCGAAGCAGTTTAGGGCCGTCACGGAAAAGGTGTTCGAGAATGAGGACATTCTAAAAGACGTCCATGCACGCGTCGTCGTTCTGGAAGGTGAAACACACTAATGGCAGCAGCGACACCGACAAGTTATACCGACAAGATCATCGTTTCTGACGAGGTGGCGGAGTTTTCGCCCGAGGTCATTGAGGAGATGAGGATGCACGTTGCGAAGTATCCGCCAGAGCGTACGCGTTCGGCGTTGATACCGCTTTTGTTCGTCATTCAGCGCGAGTGCGGGTATGTGGACAATCCGGGCGTGAATTTTTTGGCGAAGTTCTTGAATCTCGAGGTGACGGACGTCTGGGAGACGGCGACGTTCTATTCGATGTTCAATCTGCGTCCCGTCGGCCGGCACCACATCCAGATCTGCAAAACGCTGTCGTGCAAGATCATGGGCGAGCCCGACATTACCGGTCATATTTGCTCAAAGCTCGGCATCAAACCTGGCGAGACGACCGAGGACGGAAAGTTCACGGTCACGATGGTCGAATGTTTGGGAAGCTGCGGCACGGCCCCGATGATGCAGATGGGGTTTGATTATCACGAGGACTTAACGATCGAGAAGGTCGATAAGATATTGGCGGACTGTAAATAATGGAGATCAAAGCCATTGGCTGCGAGCCACTGTCATTAAAGCGGATCGGCGTCAAAGACGGCCATACGCTAAAGGTGTATCGCGAGACGGGCGGCTATGTGTCGCTTGAGAAAGGCGCTCGCGATGACGCCGGATGCAATCATTCAGGAAGTGAAGGATTCTGCGCTTCGCGGACGCGGCGGCGCGGGTTTCCCGACCGGGATGAAGTGGTCGTTTGTTCCAAAAGACTCGGCGAAGCCAAAGTATGTCGTCTGCAATGCGGATGAGTCGGAACCGGGCAGTTTCAAAGACCGTTATTTGATGGAATACGATCCCCACGCGGTCATCGAGGGAATGATCATCGCGGGCCACGCTTTGGGGTCGAATACCGGCTACATCTACGGGCGGGGCGAATACCGGTACCTGCTCGACATCCTTGATATCGCGATCAATGAGGCACGCGAGGCAGGCATTCTGGGCCAGAATGTTCTCGGGTCAAGTTTCTCATTTCAGCTTCACACGCATACGGGAGCGGGCGCGTATATCTGCGGCGAGGAGACTGCGCTGCTTGAGCTCGTTGGAAGGGTTTCGCGGCCACCCGCGGATGAAGCCGCCGTTTCCCGCGGTGGAGGGACTTTACGCCTGTCCGACGGTCGTAAATAACGTCGAGACGTTCACCAGCGTCCCGCAGATCATCGAGATGGGCGGCATCAAGTGGCGCGATCTCGGCACGGAAAAATCGGGCGGCACAAAGCTCTGGTCGATCAGCGGTCATGTCAAGAAGCCCGGCGTTTACGAGCTGCCGATGGGCTACGCCGATATGGAGAAGTTCATTATGAAGGACTGCGGCGGCATGCTTCGCAAGGACAAGAAGCTCAAGGCCGTAATTCCTGGCGGTTCGTCGGTTTACATCATGAACGCGGGCCAGATCCTCGGGCAAAAAGTGACGCTCGATTACGAAGGACTCGTCGCTGCGGGGTCGATGCTCGGCACGGGCGGAATGATGGTGATGGACGAGACGGTCGATATCATGGAATCGACCAAGAACCTCACCGAATTCTACAAGCACGAAAGTTGCGGCTGGTGCACGCCGTGCCGCGAAGGGACTGATTGGCTTCTGAAGATATTTAACCGCATCTCGATCGGCGAGGGACGGCCCGAGGATGCACAGCTCCTGCTCGACATCTGCGACAACATGGAGGGCAAATCCTTTTGCCCGCTCGCCGACGCTGCGGCGTGGCCGATCCAGTCGGCGATCAAGCAGTTTCCGGGCGATTTTAAGAAATGGCTGGTTGATAACGGGGGCTCGAACGGCGTGAAGCCGAATGTTCAATAAATGCTTCTCTCTCTCAAGAATTCGGCGATATTTACAGTGCGACTGGCGTTCGTGCTGTTTATTTTCGCGTTTTCGCTTGCGGCGGAAGGAAAGAATCCCATCATCCTGATTCCCGGATTGACGGGCTCCGAATTGATAGACAAGAAGAGCGGCGACAAGATCTGGATCAGGGCATTCAAGTCAAAGAACGAAGACCTTCGCCTGCCCATCACGCCCGATCCTGAAAAGGCCCGCGATGGGCTGGTGCCGGGCGACATCATCCGCAGCATCAAAGTTGGCCCATTTGAGGTCGCAGATTATTACGGCAACTTCATTGAGGCGATGGAGGTCCGCGGCGGCTACCACGAAGAAAAGTGGTCTGAGCCGTCGCCGGAAGGTTTTGAGGATTCGCTGTACGTTTTCCCATACGACTGGCGGTTGGATATTGTCACCAACGCTCAGCGGCTGGTGACCGACGTCGAAGAGCTAAAGCTTAAGCTCAAGAAAGAGGATATTAAGTTTGATATCGTCGGCCATTCGATGGGCGGACTGATCGCCCGCTATGCGGCGATGTACGGCAAGGCTGACCTGCCGCACGGGAAGCGCAAGCCAGTGCCGACATGGGCCGGAGCTCAGCACTTTAATAAGGTTATCCTGCTGGCTACTCCAAATGAGGGAACCGTTTCATCGCTCGACGCATTCATCCACGGATATTCGATCAGAGGGATCAGCCTCGATCTGCCATTCGTTCACGACACGTCGCGGTTTACGATCTTCACGTGTCCGTCGGCGTATCAACTGCTGCCGGCACCGGGCACCGTCCGCATCTATGACGATAAGCTCGGGCTCGTGCCGGTCGATATCTACGACCCTAAGGTTTGGTCAAAGTATGGTTGGAATCCGATGACGGACCGTGAATTCGTCTCGCGGTTTACGGCCGCCGAGCGTAAGGCCGCTCCGGCCTTTTTTGAGGCCGCACTTGAGCGTGCGAAGAATCTGCATCAGGCCTTGGCAGCTGCCGACGGCAAGTCGGGCGATGTCTCGTTTCATTCGGTCGGCTCTGATTGCAAGACGGCACTTGACGCAGTGTTGCTGTACCGCGATGAGAAGAACGACAAATGGCGGACGATCTTTCGGCCGAAAGGCTTTACGCGTTCTGACGGGCAGAAGATAACGGATGACGAATTGCGTGCAATCATGATCGCTCCGGGTGATGGGACGGTGACCCGCCGTTCATTCGAGACGCAGACGCAAGGGCAAATGCTGCGGGTCGGGTCGGTCGCCGGGTCAAAGACGACGCAATTCTTTTGTGACAGCCATAGCAAGCTCGCGGCAAACAGCCGTGTGCAGGACCACATAATTTCGCTGCTCGAGCCAGGGCTTGAGAGGATCGAGGATAAAACGAGGTAGGCGTCAAGACGCCATTGGAGAAGTGTAGTTTATGGGAAAAGGTGATATGAGGACACGTCGCGGAAAGATCTTTGCCGGGAGTTTCGGCAAGACGCGGCCAAAATACAAGAAACCGACATTTGTCGCATCGGAGACGCCAAAACCGGCGCCGGCTGAGAAACCGGCAAAAAAACGAACGGCTAAACGCATTCCGGCCGCTGCTGAAACGGTCGAAACACCGGTAGAAACGGTGGAAATCGCAGCCGAGACTCCGGTCGAGGCACCGGCAGAAGCGGTGGAAACGGCAGCGGAGACCTCAGAAGCTCCGGCCGAGGCGACGGAACCGCAGTCGGACGGCGAAACGACCGAATCCGCTGAGAGTGCGGCTGAAACTCCCGCTGCGGCCGATGAGCCTGCGGCCGAGACGGTCGAGACGCCTGAGTCCGAAGCAAAAGAAGAAGAGGCGGGCGCGGCCGAGGCGTAATGGATTTTGCGGGATCAAAGGCCGGCGGGCCACACGCTGTGCTTGCCGGACTCGTTGGCGAATGGTCGGGCATGACCAAAACGTGGTTCGAACCGGAAATCTTAGCGGACGAGTCGCCGATGAGCGGGACGATTCGCCCGATCCTCGACGGCCGGTTTATCCTGCACGAGTATTTGGGGAGTTTGCAAGGCAAGCCGCTTTCGGGCATGGTGATCTTCGGTTTTGAACTATTGACGAAGAAATGGCAGGCGGCGTGGGTCGATACGTTTCACATGTCCACCGGAATATTGTTCAGCGAGGGCGAGGGCGGCGAGGCGTTCAGTGCGACAGGCAGCTATTTCGCCGGCGAGGGCGAGCCACGCTGGAACTGGCGGACCGAGATCGAGCAGGTCGATGACGATCAGTTGGTGATCACCGCCTATAACATTATGCCGAACGGCGACGAGGCAAAGGCGACCGAGACGACTTACACGCGAAAAGTTTGATGTCAGAACAGATCAAGGTAACCATTAACGAACAGGAATTCGCCGTCGATAAGGGCGCGCGGCTAATAGACGTGTGTCGTGAGAACGGCTTTGGCATACCGTCGTTCTGCTATTACCAGGACCTCGAGCCACAGGCGTCTTGCCGGATGTGTTTAGTGCGCATCGACAAAATGCCGAAGCTCCAGACCTCGTGCACGATCACTTGCACCGACGGAATGGTGGTCACGACCGAGTCCGAAGAGGTCGAAAAGGCACAGCGAGCGATGGGGGAATTCCTACTCGCGAACCACCCGCTCGACTGCCCTGTCTGCGACCGCGGCGGCGAATGCGAGCTGCAGGAGATCACCTTTGACTGGGGCGATGTCGAGGAACGCTTTATCGAACAAAAGAATGTTCAGCCGGAAAAATACTGGTCACCGGTAATCGCTAATGATCCCCAGCGCTGCATCCTGTGCAAACGATGCACGCGCGTCTGCAGCGAATGGATGGGCGAGGATGCGATCGAGGCCGGAAATCGTGGTGTTGTCACGGTGATCGGCATGTATGGCGGATGGCTCGATTGCTCTCAGTGCGGCAACTGCGTGGAAGTATGTCCGACTGGCACTATTCTTGACGCCGTTTACCGCCACGAGACGCGGCCGTGGGAGCTCGAACAGACCGTTTCGACTGATGTCTACGGCTCCGATGGAATGCAGATCTCGATAGGTTCACGCGGGGGCCGTGTGCATCGGATCGTCGCACGCGACCGGTATGTCAATGGCCTTAACGGCGAATTTCTCGATGTAAAGGCTCGATTCGGGCATGAATTCATCGACAGCGCGGACCGCATTAAGACTCCTTTGGTGCGTTACTCAAAGGGTGGGAAGCTGATTCCGACGACGTGGGATGAGGCGGTTAAGTTTGCTGCGGACAGGCTGAAAGCCGCCGGGAAGAGTGTCGGCGTTGTCGCGAGCCCGCGGCTTGACGAACGAATCCGTGTTTTCGCTCAAGAAGTTTGCGGATGCGGCCGGGGCAGATAATTTCGCCGTGTCGGATGCGGACGATCTGTCGCCAGTTTTTGACAATCTCAGCGTCCCGCTCTGCACGCATCGGGACATACGGTATGCGGCAACGATCGTGCTGATCGGCGGCGAGCCGGAGGAAGAGCAGAGCTTCACGGCGAAGCAGATCCGTCAGGCGGTGCGCAATGGCGGTGCTAAGTTTATCTGTATCAACGACACGCCGATCAATTTAGTTAGACAGACCGGGGGACTTTTTGTCCATGCGAATCCGGGCACGGCCGGTGCATTTGCCTTGTGCATCGCAGATCTCGGAATTCTGACGGGTTTGCCGCCGACAAGATGGGTATCCAAACAGCCGAGATCGACGCGGTCCGCAACGCGATCTACGAGACGCAGGGCGATATCATCGTTATGGTTCGGCAGTGAGCTGTCGGCAAACGCGCAGGCGATCCTCGCGGCTAGTGCGGCCAAGCTCGGTGGTGACGGCAGGCGAGTGCTGCTG
This sequence comes from Blastocatellia bacterium, assembly GCA_963716755.1. Taxonomy (GTDB): domain Bacteria; phylum Acidobacteriota; class Blastocatellia; order Pyrinomonadales; family Pyrinomonadaceae; genus OLB17. The sequence goes on along the minus strand of CAVQUD010000004.1, from coordinate 241,444 downwards.
CATCCGCTGGCACGCTACAACAACTCGGTCGGTGCGAATGACATGGCCGGGACGAGCAAGCCGCTCGACGACGTGATCAAGGGCGAAAAGCATTACTGATCGGCGGCAGCCTGCAGGACGCAAGTGTGCTGGCCGGAAAAGACTTTGTAGCCGTGCAAGAGCTGTTTCTGACCGAGACGACCGAGCACGCCGATGTGGTGTTTCCCGCGGCGAGTTTTGCCGAGGTTGACGGAACGTTTACCAACAATGCCGGCAATGTGCAGCGCGTTCGTAAGGCTATCGAGCCGCTGCATCAGTCAAAGCCTGACTGGATGATCACCGCCTTGATCGCCCGCGAGATGGGCAGCGAGATGGAGCCGGAATTTTCGGCTTCGGCCATTTTCCGAAGCATAGCGGATGCCGTTCCCGCTTACGAAGGGCTGCGTTATCCTGCCCTCAAGGATGAATCGAATCCGGTCCAGGCTAGATACGCACTTGTTGAAAACGCGGATATAGCCGCAAATATCGACGCCCTGAAAAAGGAGGTCGAGGCCGTGCCGCCGGCTCATCGCATCACGGCTGCCCCGCGGATAGGGCACAAACTGCATCGACTGACAACGATGACAAGCAAGACGCCGCAGTTTCACTTGCTGGCGAACGGCAATCCGAAGCCCGAGAATCTGTTGGTGTCGCCACTGGAGCAATTCAACCTCGACGGAACGCAGCGCGAAGACATGGCCGATGCTGCTGTCGTCGGGGCAGCGGACCGGAGCGCTCCGGCAAAGATAGTTTGATATGGAAGCCGTTCTAAAAACTGCATTTCCTTTTATTGTCATCGCCGCGGGCATCGGTGCTGCCTTTGGCGCGGTGATGATGATAGTCGCCTACACCGTGCTGGCCGAACGCAAGGTGTTGGGCTGGATGCAGGGACGTATCGGGCCAAATCGCGTCGGGCCGTGGGGCCTCTTCCAGCCGTTTGCCGATCTGCTCAAGTTCATTTTTAAGGAAGATCTGACGCCGGATAAATCGACGAAATTCGTTTATTTTCTGGCGCCGTTGGTCGCTCTGACATGTGCCTTGATGCCGATGGTCGTTTATCCGTTCGGCCCGGCGATCACCTCGGTTGACTGGAGTTTCCTTCCGTTCGGCCTCGGCGAAGGTATCAAAGTGCTTCCGCTCACGATCGCTCAGATCGACGTTGGTGTGTTGTTCGTGTTGGGCATTACGTCGGTCGGCGTTTATGGCATTATGCTGGCCGGCTGGTCGTCGAACAGCAAATACTCGCTGATGGGCGGCCTGCGCTCCAGCGGCTCAGATGATCTCGTATGAGCTCGCGATGGGCGCGTCGGTGATCGGGGTGGTGATGCTAGCCGGCACGCTCGATCTGAACGGCATTATCCATGCGCAGATAAATTCGCCGTTCAGGTGGTTTATTATCCCGCAGATTATCGGATTTGTGGTGTTCCTGATCGCGGCGTTCGCCGAGACAAATCGTACCCCGTTTGACCTGCCTGAGGCCGAGACTGAGCTGGTGGCAGGCTTTCACACCGAATATTCGGCGTTAAAATTCGCACTCTTTTTCATGGCCGAGTACGTGAATATGTTCACTGTATCGGTGATGTGCGTTGTGCTGTTTCTGGGCGGTTGGTATGTGCCGGGACTGAGTCATGTTTTTGAACCAGGCTCGGTGCCATACGCCGTCGTGAGCCATTTGGCATTTATCGGCAAGATCTGTGCGTTCCTGTTCCTTTATATTTGGGTGCGAGGAACGCTGCCGCGGTTTAGGTTTGATCAGTTGATGAATTTTGGGTGGAAGTTTTTGTTGCCGGTCGCTCTGGCAAACGTGATTTTGACGATCGTCGTTGTTTTCTTTTTGAATCGATGATTTCAACCGCTGAGACGCAAAGACGCAGAGGACTGAGCGGGCGTTTCTCAGGTTTGGTAGTTTGATATTCTCAGCGTCTCGGCGTCTCAGCGGTTAGTTCTTATGGTTGGAACGGCACTATTTTTCTTATTCGCGGGCTTCGCGATCATGTGCGCCATTTCGATGGTGTATCACAAGAATCCGCTCTACTCGGCGATCTCGCTGGTCGGCGTCTTTATCGCCCTGTCGTGTATTTACATAACGCTCGCGGCCCCGTTCATCGCGGCGGTGCAGATACTGATATACGCGGGCGCGATCATGGTGCTGGTCGTTTTTGTCATAATGCTGCTCAATCTGGATGACCAGGCGACAAAGAACCGGCTCGGCTATTTGTATGCGATAGGCGGCGGCTTGGGCGTGGTTCTGCTGGCGCAAACGCTATTCGTTTTTTACGCCGTGTCGCGTGCGCCCAATCAAGCTGTCGATCCAAACACGTCGGCGGGCAAGACTTTGAGCATCGGCCAGGCGATGTACACGGAGTATTTATTACCGGTCGAGATCGTCGGCGTGCTGCTCATGATGGCGATCATTGGGTCTGTGATGTTGGTGCGGCGATTATCGCAGCCGCAGCTTGAACTTGTCGTCGAGCATGAGCTCGAGGCTCGCCACGAAGAAGATCTGGATGAGCCAAGGATATCGATGTAGGTTATGGAACCGAATTTAGCGAGCTATCTCGCGCCTGTCAGGAATACTCTTTACGATCGGCTGCGTCGGCGTTATTTTTAAGCGCAACGCGATCGGGATGTTCATGTGCATCGAGCTGATGCTCAACGCGGTCAACCTGACGTTTGTCGCTTTTTCGCGATATTACGCCGACATGACGGGACAGCTTTTTGTATTCATGGTAATGAGCGTCGCCGCCGCCGAAGCCGCGGTCGGCCTCGGCATCATCATCGCGTTCTTCCGGAACAGTCGATCGGTCGACGTGGATGACGCGAGTATTTTGAAGAATTGATGCTTAACGCAGAAGTCCTTACATTTCAGGAGTTTGTGATGCACGAACCGCTGCCGTTATCAAAGATCCAAGGGGCCGTCCTTGAATTTTTGCAAGGGCGCGAGGACGTGGTGCTTTTCGGCGCTCAGGCTGTGAATGCATACGTCGCTGAGCCTCGTGCGACGCAGGATGTAGACATCATGTCCAATCGTGCTCACGAGTTTGCTGAAGAGCTGAGGCAACATTTGAGTGAGCGATTTCATATTGCGGTACGCGTTCGAGAGATACCGGACAAGGGTTTGCGGGTCTACCAGACGCGAAAGGAAGGGAACCGGCACCTTGTCGATGTTCGAATACAGGAGGAATTTCCTGACTGTCAGACGGTTGAGAAGATCCGCGTATTGACGCCGCCCGAATTGATCGCGAGTAAAGTAACGGCATTCATTTCGCGCTACGGCCAGGAAAAATCGTGGACCGATCGACGTGACCTGACGGCTCTATTAAGACGTTTTCAGGAACTGAAAACCCGGAACGGCGAAGTCGAGCGATTGTTGCTTTCGCGCGATGTCGATGACAAGGTTCTCGCTTTCTGGCATGAGATGGTCGATGAGGACTTTGTCGTACAAGATGAGGATAGCGATCTAAGTTTCTAAATAGTGGAAAACAACCTCCTTAGCCTAATCATCTTCGCCCCGCTTGCCGGTGCCGTTATCAATTGGCTGATCGGCGGGCGGTTGAAGAACGAGTTGTTCAGCAGCGTGGTCGCGTGTGGAGCTATAGCCGTGTCGACGATCGTGGCGTTCTGCTCGCCTTCGGTCGATCACGGCGGCGCGTTGCACGCAGACAAGCCGATCCTCGATCATATCTGGACGTGGATACAGGTCGGCGGATTTCCGGGCGGATTTTGCGCTTGGAATGGACCGGCTTTCGGCCGTTTATGCATGTTTTGTTACGTTTGTCGGGCTGCTGATACACATCTTTGCGACGGGTTACATGAAGGGCGATCACGGGATTCTACCGCTTTTTCGCGTATCTGAACCTGTTCATGTTCGCGATGCTGACGCTCGTGCTGGCGGACAATTATCTGCTGATGTTCGTCGGCTGGGAAGGCGTCGGGCTTTGCTCTTATCTGCTGATCGGCTATTACATCAAGAAGGACGAGGCTCGAAAGGCCGCGAAGAAGGCCTTTGTAATGAACCGCATCGGCGACTGGGGCGTGCTGATCGGGATCTTCCTGATCTTTACGCTAACCGGCTCGATCTCGTTTCTTTGATAAGACGGTTGATGGCCAGCAGGTGCAGAGCGTGTTTCACGTTCGTGCTCGAACATATGTCACGCCGACCCGTTCACTTGGGGAGCGATCGTCGCCGGTGGACTGACGTCGGTCGGCGTGCTGCTGTTCATCGGTGCGACCGGCAAATCGGCGCAGATACCGCTGCTGACATGGCTGCCGGACGCGATGGCCGGCCCGACGCCTGTTTCGGCACTTATCCACGCGGCGACAATGGTCACGGCCGGTGTCTATCTCGTCGTCCGCTCAAACGCGATCTATCAATTCGCCCCGACGGCGATGTGGATCATCGCAGTCATTGGTGCCGCGACGGCGATCTTTGCCGCGACGATCGCGATCGCTCAGAACGATATCAAGAAGGTCCTCGCCTATTCGACCGTTTCGCAGCTCGGATTTATGTTCCTTGCCGCGGGTGTCGGAGCGTTTGTCGGTCGCGATCTTTCACGTGATGACGCACGCGTTCTTCAAAGCGCTGCTCTTCCTCGGTTCCGGTTCGGTCATTCACGGAATGCATCACGAGCAGGACATGCGAAAGATGGGCAATCTGAAGAAGTACATGCCCATCACGTTCATCACGATGGCGATGGGCTGGCTGGCGATCTGCGGTATTCCGATCTGGGCGGGCTTTTTCTCAAAGGACGAGATACTTTACAAAACATTCGCCGCCGACAGATATTTCCCGGCCGGTGCGTTTCCCGGTGAAGAGATCCTCTGGGGCGTCGCCGTTGTAACTGCTGTCCTGACCGCGGTCTATATGACCAGAATGATGGTCATGACGTTCTGGGGCGAGGAGCGTTTTCACGACGAAGTGCCGGAAGCTCACCTTTTTGGGACAGATGGGACAGTGGGACAAACGGGACATGGGACAGAGGATGCAGCTCATAGTGATGCCCATAGTTCAGACGGCGATGACGATGACGACGAGCATCATCACCTGCCGCACGATTTCAAACCGCACGAATCGCCGTGGGTGATGACCGTGCCGCTGATCATTTTGGCGTTTCTGTCGACGGTCGGCGGCCTGGTCGGCGTTCCGTATGCGATGAGTTCGCTCGTCGGTATCAAGGACGCAAATGCGTTCGAGCACGTCCTTGAACCTGTCGTCGCCGACGTCGAGATGCCTACCGCAATCGCCGCCCGCGAGGCGGCCAAATCGCACGAGCCCGCCGTCGTGCAGAAGGAACGTATGCTCGCGGGGCTCTCAGTTTTGATGGCGATCGTAGGCATTGCGATCGGCTGGTTTGCATTTCGCAACAGTCCGCTCCGCAAGATGCCCAAGATCCTCGAGCAAAAATGGCGGCTCGATGAGTTTTACAACGGCTACATCGTCGATCCGATCACAAATCTTTCGCGAAACGGCCTGTGGAAAGGCTTTGACCTCGGATTTATTGACGGCATCGTTCAACGGCATCGGCAATTTTGTGGTCCAGGTCGGCAATATGGTCCGCGGTGTCCAGGTGGGCTTTGTCCGCAGCTACGCGGCGATCATACTGCTCGGTGCGATTGGCCGTGCTTGGTTACTTTATTTACTTCGGGCTGAAGCTCGTAGGCTAGAATGAACTTCGTTAACGAAAATCTCCTGACCATCCTCATCCTGCTGCCGGTCGTCGGCGCGGTGCTGTCATTAGCGCATCAGGCATTTTGGAAGCAGGAATCGCACCTCAAATGGCTGACGCTTGGGCTCACGCTGGTCAATTTCCTGATCTCGCTGGCGCTGCTTTTCGAAGTCAGCCGTCGCGGGAGCGAGCGGGTTCTTCTTCGAGCAGAACGTGCCGTGGATCAGGGCGATCAATACGAATTATCACGTCGGCGTTGACGGGCTGAGCTTTTGGCTGGTGATCTTGACGACGTTCATAATGCCGATCGCGGTGCTGTCGACATGGCACGCCGTCGAGAAAAGGCGGGCGGCGTTTTACGTCTTTCTGCTGCTGCTGGAATCGGCGATGATCGGCGTCTTTGTCTCGCTCGACCTGCTGGTTTTCTATCTGTTCTTTGAGGCGTCGCTGATACCGATGTTCTTCCTTGATCGGCGTCTGGGGCGGACGAGAACCGCATCTACGCGGCGATCAAGTTCTTTATTTTCACGGCATTCGGCAGCCTGCTGATGCTGGTCGCGATCATCGCCCTGTATTACGTGTACGCCGACCAGACCGGTCTCGGCGGATCGTGGGATTTTGTCGCGATACTGAACGCTATGAAGGCCGGCAACCTGTCGTCCTGACGCCGCAGACCGGAATGCTGCTGTTCCTCGCGTTCGCACTGGCGTTCTCGATCAAGGTGCCGTTGTTCCCGTTCCACACCTGGCTGCCCGACGCGCATACCGAAGCGCCGACCGCCGGCTCGGTAATACTCGCTGCCGTTCTGCTCAAGATGGGCACATACGGCCTGATGCGGTTCAACTTCGCGTTGTTCCCTGATCAGGCACGCGAGACGGCTTGGATATTTATCACGCTCGCGATAATCGGCATCATTTACGGCGCTCTCGTCGCGATGGTGCAGCCGGACGTAAAGCGGCTCGTCGCCTATTCGTCGGTCGCGCACATGGGCTTTGTGGTGCTCGGGATGTTCTCGTTCACCGAGGTAGGCATGCAGGGCGCGGTCTATCAGATGCTCAATCACGGCGTCTCGACCGGAGCGTTGTTCCTGCTCGTCGGGTTTATCTATGAGCGTCGGCACACGCGTGAGATCAAGGAGTTTGGCGGCCTCGCGAACGTCATGCCGATCTATGCGACCGTGTTCGTATTCACGGTCCTGTCGTCGGTCGGCCTGCCGTTCCTCAATGGTTTTGTCGGCGAGTTCATGATCATGCTGGGTATGTTCCAGTCGCATGCCCTCAGCGTAACGTCGAGCGTCAACTGGAACTACATCGCGACGATGCTCGCCGGAACGGGCGTGATCTTTGCCGCTGTTTATCTGCTCTGGATGGTGCAGCGTGTGTTTTTTGGCAAGGTCACGAACGATAAGAACATGACGCTTGCCGACCTATCGTGGCGAGAGATCGGCCTGATGGTTCCGCTGCTGGCGTCTGATGGTCTATATGGGCGTCTATCCAAAACCGTTCCTTAAGAGACTCGACGAGCCGGTCAAGGCCCTGCAGGAACGTGTGATGCACCAAGCCGGCGGGACGATTGCGGAGAAATTGCCTGAAGGGCAGTAGTTCTCATATGGCCAGTGAATTCACGGCATTGATCGAACAGGACGAGGAGTGGTTCATCGCGTATTGCCCTGAAATTCCGGGGGCAAACGGCCAAGGTCGAACGGTTGAGGCATCTCGGGCTAGTTTAGCAGCGGCAATCGAACTGATCCTCGAAGATCGACCCGAAGAGTAATATGAGCAGGTTCGTCTTCTTGTCAATGCTGGTACTCGTCTTCGCTACGGCAAATAGCGCGCAGATGTTTTACGGCACGACGGTTGTAAAAGCGTTTCGCGACGGGCGTGATGCAGAGTTTCGGGACAAGGATGAATCGCCGTTAAAGGAAGAGGACTTTGCGAAATTCAAAGGGCTGAATTATTTCGCCGGTCGATAACAACTTTCGCGTGAAGGCCCAATTTACGAGGACGCCGACGAGAAGTATTTTCAAATGCCGACGTCGTCCGGTATCACGAAGAAGTTCGTCAAGTACGGTGTTCTGAAATTCAAACTTGGCGGTAGTCTTTAGCACTCTGAGCGTTTATCAGATCGATCCTAGACGTGTCGGCGCAAGTTTCCCGAATATGCAGATCTGCTGTTCATACCGTTTCGGGATGCGACCAATAGAGACGGAGACCTACGGCGGCGGACGGTACATTGACATCAGGACAGCCGAAGGGCCAGACGTGTCAGTGCTTGATTTCAATGTCGCCTACAACCCGAACTGCGCGTACGGCAGTGACAAATACAATTGCCCGATACCGCCGCGTGAGAATACGCTCGAGGTGGCCGTCACGGCGGGCGAGAAGCGTTATGAGTATTCCGGCAAGAGCAAATAGACATTTGAGATGAATATATTTTTAGCAGCAGAACTTACACGCCCTGACGCGAATATTACGATCATCCTGCCTGAGATGATCGTTGCTCTCGCGGGCGTGGTGGTGATGCTGTACGACAGTTTTTTTCCAAAGCAGCGAACGGTTTCGGGCGTGATCGCGATCGTCGGCCTGGCATTATCGGGCATCGTTCTCGGCACGATGTGGAGCGGCCATCCGGCGACCGCGTGGAACGGCATGATCGCGCACGACAGCCTGCGTATCAGCTTCTCGTTCGTATTCCTCTTTGTCTCTGCAATGACGGTGCTGATCTCGACCGTTTGGGTCGAGCGTGAGAATGTACCGGCCGGTGAGTACCATTCGCTGCTGCTGTTTGCGACATTCGGGATGATGATGATGTCGGCGGGCAACGACCTGGTCATCATTTTCCTCGGCCTCGAGGTGCTCTCGATCGCGACCTATGTAATGGCTGGACTTCGCCGCGGCGATCTTAAGTCGAATGAATCGGCAATGAAATACTTCATTCTCGGCTCGTTCGCATCGGCGTTTTTGCTATACGGCATGGCTCTTATTTATGGAGCGACCGGCTCGACCAATCTCACCGAGATCGCGGCAAAAATGTTGGCTCCTAATTTTCCCGCGCTCCTGCTTGCTGGCGGGGCGATGATGGTCATCGGTTTCGGATTCAAGATCGCAATGGCGCCGTTCCATGTATGGACGCCCGACGTTTACGAAGGCGCTCCAACGCCAATCACGGGTTTTATGGCTGCTGGGCCGAAGGCCGCCGCTTTTGCATCGTTCCTGCGCGTGTTCGTGTTCGGACTGCCGCTTCTCGCCGGCGTGCCTGCAGCAGCATATCTGCATGAGTCGTGGACCACGGCCCTGGCCGTACTGGCGATGGCGACGATCATCGTCGGCAATGTTGCAGCGATCATGCAGGACAACGTTAAGCGAATGCTCGCGTATTCATCGATCGCTCATGCGGGCTATGCGTTGGTCGGTTTCATCGGTGCGGGAATGGCCAAGCCCGGGTCGGTCGAGCAAAATGCAGCCATTGCATCCGTTGCATTCTATATGCTGACCTACGCGGTCACTAACATGGGTGCGTTTGCGATCGTGACACTGCTCGCCGAAAAGAACGACCGCCGCACACAGTTTGAGGATTATACCGGCATCGGTTTCAAGTCGCCGGTGCTGTCGTTCTCACTGTCGCTGTTTATGCTGAGCCTGCTCGGGCTGCCGCTGACGGCAGGTTTTATGGGCAAGGTCTTTGTCTTTAGCTCGGCACTGGGAACGGCGAATCCGCTGATAACGGCCCTCGTTGTCGTGGCCGTTCTCGGCTCGGCGATCTCGGCATATTACTATCTGCGCCTTGTCGTGGTGATGTTCTTCCGCGAACGCACCACCGAATGGGCGCCGCCAAAGGTGCCTGCCGCCATGGCTGCCGTACTGGTGATCACGGTGATCGGCGTGTTGTATTTTGGCCTATTCTCAAATGCGGTGATCGAGCGGTTTTCGCGTTCGACGACGCAAAGCGCGCAGGTCAAGTAGGCCGCGTGCAGGACGTAGACGATATCAAGGCCGCGCTCGGTGACGAATGGATACCGGCGATCTACGGGGAGCGAGTCCGGAGCGACCGCACGCGTTCTTACGACCTCAAGATCCCAAAGAAAGAGAACGCGGCCGAGATCCAATATACGCTCTTGGGGATCGAGCTAAAGGTCGGGCGCCGGCGGTTTGCGTGCCCGGACCTCGCGACGGCGCGTTATTTGAGGATATTTGCACGGCTCGGCTGCCCCTCGTTTGCTGTGCCATACGACATCACGCGTATCTCGCCGATCGCGGATGAACTTGAGATGGCGTGGCAACGCACGCTGCTCGTGATCGAGTCAAACGGGATGGACGACGCACGCGCGAAGGTCGTCAGAGCGATCCGCGACGAGATCGCGCGAATCGGTCCGGGCGAGCCAATGCCGCTCTTTGACCGCGAGACGCGGCAGAGAAAGGTTTGACCGATGCGGCCTTTGGGCTATAATTACAAGCGCGTCAAAAGTAAGCTTTTTGACGCTTTTTCTTAGGTTATGTATGACGCCGTGGCGAAGGTAACCGAAGCAGAAAAGCTGCCTTTTCCTTACAACAAGAGCACTTTTTGCCTTTACGAGCCGATCGAGAAGAAGATCGAGCATGCGAAGGTGCTGATCGTCAACGACCTGCTCCGCTACGAGTCGGACCTGTCCGAGTTGGCCTTCAAAGACTGGAATTCGGGCGTCGAGACAAAGCTCGAATTCGAGCGAAAGGTCTCGGCGATGGCCTGCAACAACATCGCCAATAACGTCATCCGTCTCGTCAGGAATCCAAAGACGATGACCGTGCATCTCTCCGAGATCGCGAACGCGGCCGAGCAGTTTTGCCCGGACGCGATAGTGATGAGCGGAACGTTTGCGGATTTCGACTACTACAATCCCCGGCACATCTGGCGACCTTTAAGAAGTTCATTCACGAGACGAAAATTCCCGTTCTCGCGATCTGCGGTGCGCACCAATTGGTCGGAATGGCCTTCGGGGCGAAGCTCAAGACGCTCGACGACCTCGAGCTCCCGGCCCGCCGTGACGACCGGCTCGATCGAATATCAATATCGCTTCGTCAAGATCGTCGATAAATCAGACCCGATATTTGAGGGGAACGACGATCAACGATCGGGCATCTGGCAGGAGTATACGAAACAGGACGACATTCTCCGCGTGTGGCAAAACCACGGCGTGCAGGTGGACGGCCTTCCCGCCGGCTTCAAACTCCTCGCGACCTCATACCTCTGCAAAAACCAGATGATGGTAAAGCGCACCGACGGCCAACTCATCTACTGTGTACAGTTCCATCTCGAAAAATCCTTCGAGGACTGGTCAAAGAACCCCACCCGCTGGGAACACCCCAACGAATCGCGCGACGGGCGGATCTTGTTTGAGAACTTTCTCAAACTTGCCCTTGACCATGCTTTCGAAAAACTCGCCTAAATCAATCGTTGACGCCGCTTAAAAACGGGTATACTATCGCAAAATAACGACTGAATTTGCGTTTTCCTGTGCTGCGCACGCCAAGACGGATGAACCTGCTTTCTTGCAGCGGGTTCGGTCGCGACAATCGAGGAGAGGAACAATGAAAGGCTATCGATACGATCTCGCTATTCTCGTTTTGCTTATCAGCGGGGCCGTTCCCGCCCTGGCCGGCGACAGCGTAAGCGTGATATTAAAGGGTAAAGAATTCTCCCCCAGCGTTGCTACGGTCAAAGATGGAGATTCGATCACTATTTGCAACCAGGACCCTATCGTTCACCTGCCATTCAGTTACAGCCGGTATAACAAGTTCGGTAACCCAAAAGGCATCAGGCTGACGCCCGGAACGTGTACCACGCAGGTCGCACATAACCCCACCGCCAAGAGTATCGTGTGGCACATACGAGACGAGTTACATTCTGGTGAGGCTCTCAATATCACCATCCTGTCATCCGGAAACCGCGGCGCGAGTGGATCATGGCGCATAACCCAAACTGGCAACGGGGCGAGTTATGGCGGATCTCTGAGAATCAGTGAATCGGGAGGCAAAATCTCGGGCTCCGCCGAATGGGACAATCACTCTCGAGGGGCGATTACCGGCTACCTCGAGGGTGACAAGATATGGTTCACGATAAGCTATGGTGACGGACTGATCGGCACATATGAAGCCACGCTGGACATCGCGAACGGACGGATGTCGAACGGCAGTGCCCGGTCTAACAAGGGAGGAGCAGCGGTTTCCTGGTACGCATCCTTGCAGTAGTGACCCGGCTTAAGGAGGAAATAGAATGTTGCCAGAGGAAATTCGAATCGAAAGAACTGCGAGACGTACGTTTGTCGCCATGGTGGTCATACTCACGTGTGTTGCCGCCGTTCTGAATGTCAGCGCGCAGGGTGGGTTTCGGATAATGCACAACTATGGCCTGGAGCGGGGGGACTATAAGGATTTCGACCTGACGCGGCCGGTGTGGGAGGATTGCCGCGACGCGTGCGCCGCCGACGCGGCCTGCATGTCGTTTACATACACGATCCCGATCTCAGGCCCGAACGGCCGCCCGGCACATTGCTGGCTCAAAAATGTTGTGCCCCGGGGCGAAGGCCGCGACTGGTGCATCTCAGGCATCAAAGGTTGCAACGCCGGCAGCTACAAGGTAGAAGGGCCGGATCGCGTCGCGGCCGGGTCGCAGTTCAAGGTTCAGGTCTCAACTCAGGGTCCCAATACAGCGGGCCACTGGGTCGCGATCTTCAACGCGGGCACCCGAGATCATCATGGCAGGTGGGCCTGGGTAAGAGACCTTTCCGCCTGCGAATGGAATGTAACTGCTCCGGCGCGGGGGAGCTACGAGGTCCGATACATAGCTAGCGGAGACGACTGGCCCATTGCGGCAAGGTACACCCTTACTGTCCAATGAGGACGACGAAAGAAGTACAGGTTTGTCAGATGGAAGCCACTGTAACCGTCGTCTTTGAGCTAAATTAATCAAAACACCGCTCGGGAACATTCTCGAGCGTGTTCTTCATCAGCATATCGACGACGGCTTTAAAGTCGCCTCCTGATTCTTCATACACTTTGAGCTGTTCGTCGGCTGAGGTCCCGCGTTCGAGGATGGTGTGAATATGCATCACGTCGGCCCTTGATCCTAGTGGATCGAGAACATCGTCAACAAACTCGAGTAGTTCACGAATAAGGTCTCTTGCGGGGACCTCTTTTTGTTTGCCGAGATCGAGCATCATTCCATCAAGACCGTAACGGATCGCACGCCATTTGTTCTCCAGGATCAGACGGCGGTGGTAGATACGGAAGCCGATATTGCCTTCGTTCAGAACCATCAGTTTCGCAACGATGGCTTGGAACAATCGCCGCAATGGCTATCGTGTCATCGACGCGAGTCGGGATGTCGCAGATGCGAAATTCGAGCGTCGGGAAGAGATGATGCGGCCGCACGTCCCACCAGATCTTTGAACCGTTTTGGATGCAGTTCATCTTGACCAGCAGATCGACGTAGGCCTGAAACTGCTGATACGACTCAAACGTGTCGGGTATCTCGGTGCGGGGGAATTTCTTGAATACCTCGGAGCGATACGACTTAAGCCCGGTGTTGAATCCCAGCCAAAACGGTGAAGAGGTCGTCAGAGCGAGAATATGCGGGAGAAAATAACGGGCCGCATTCATCACCTGGATCCGCTTTTCGATGTCGGGAATGCCGACGTGAACGTGCAGGCCGAAGATCAGCAGGCTGCGGGCAACCATCTGCAGCTCGTCAACGAGCAGCTTATAACGGTCACCGTCATAAATTTCCTGCTCTGACCATTTCGAGAATGGATGCGTCGAGGCCGCAACGATTGCCATTCCCTTTTTCTGGGCGAGGCCGGAGATGATGCATCGCAGAGTTGAGAGATCTTCGCGAGCCTCCTGAATATTTGCGCAAACGCCTGTCCCGACCTCGATCATCGACTGGATCATCTCAGGCTTGATCTTCTCGCCGAGGAGCATTTTCCCTTCCTCGAGGATCTCAGACACGTGCGACTTCAGCTCGCGCGTCTCGGGATCGACGATCTGGAATTCTTCCTCAATGCCCAGTGTGAATTGGTCGAACATAGGTTAGGGGGCCAAAGTCCAAGGTCCAAAGTCCAAAGTCCAAAGTCCAAAGCCAGAAGTCCAGTTAACGGAATTTGCTGCCTTTTAGATCAGACTGTTTTAGATAGGCTATCAAGCCTGCGATCATTTTGCTCACCTGGATAAGATTCTCTTTAAGTTCCAGAAAGTGCTGTTCACTTAGGTAACCTTGATCCAGGGCAATATAGAGTTGAGCACGGACCTCGCCACAAGAACCTTTGGCCACCGTCAGAAACTGAACAAACTCCTTATCTCCGTTCCGCTCAAATCCTTCGGCTATATTCGACAAGATCGATACCGCCGCCCGTCGAACCTGATTGACTAACGCAAAGTCCTTCGCGAATGCTCCGCCCGAAGTCACGGCGTAGACCGATCTTGTGATCTCACGTGCGAGCTTCCAAGCTTCAATGTCCTCAAAACTATCAATCCGCGCCATTTACTTTGGACCTTGGACCTTGGACTCTCAAATCCCTTCGAGCTCGGAGCGGAGCAGAGCTTCGTCCTCCGTGTTTAGGTCACGGAACCGTACACCAACACCGTGGCCCGGATCGGAATATGCAACAACGCCCTTGATGTTCATCGTGCGTTCGCCGAGGCTAAGCGTCATCACTATCGGCGTGCCCTGATCGAGCGGAGCGGTCGTGGTCATATAAAGCCCGCCCGACCCGATGTCGCGCGTGTTCGCGATGCCTGTTCCGTCGCCCCCGTCAAATCGGACGCCAATTATCAACTTTTTCCGCTCAGAGCCCCGTCTGTTAGCCCACGACGCGGCGTCATCAACATCTTTCTCAGCCATATTCTATTAGTCAAAGGAAACAAGAATGAGAAAACTACCTGAAATTCGCCTAAATTCTAACCTAAAACAGTTCTAATACATAGCCTTTCTTAAGACCCGAGCTTCTTTGCAAGATCTAGAAACGCTCGGGCTGCGTGCGAGAGTTCAGAATTGCGGCGATAGATGATATTCAGTTTTCGCTCGAGGCGCATTTCCTTGACCGACAGAGCGTGCAGTCGGCCGGCGGCGATCTCGGCCCCGGCGGTAATGCCGGGGACGAGCGCGATGCCTACGCCGCGCTCGACGAGCCGCTTTATCGCCTCAAGCGATGGTAACTCTATGACAATATTGAGTTTGGTGTTGTGCCGTTCGAAGGTTTCGATCACCTTTTGGCGATATGGCGACGGGGCGTTGTGGGCCACAAACGATTCGTCACCGAGATCCTTGATCGAGACGGTCTTGTGCTTTGCCAACCGATGCTGCGGCGAGACGATCAGCACGAGTCCATCGGTTAAAACAGGCACTGCCCGCAATGTCGCATCCTTTGGTGCGAACGAGATGACGCCGAGCTCAACCTCGCGGGCGGTGATCTGTTTTGGGATGCGGCTGGCAACGCCGCGTTGGACCTCGATCTTGATCAGCGGATGTTGTTTGCGAAATTCAGCGATCACGGGAAGCAGATAAAAGACAGTATGCTCATTCGCGCTGATCGTTACTTTGCCGTACCGCAGATCGCGAAGCTCCGTGATCGCGGCCTGGGCGTTGTGCCGCAGGTTGAGCATCTGCTTCGCGTGGCCGAGCAGAACCTGGCCCGCCGGCGTTAGGGTGCCGTCCTTTGACGAGCGGTCAAAGAGCTTTTCGCCGACGTCCGCCTCAAGCCTCCGTATCGCCTGACTGATCGCCGGCTGCGTGCGGCCAAGCACCTCGGCAGCACGCGAGAAGCTGCGTTCGCGTGCGACCGTTACCAATACCTCAAGGCCGTTGATATCCATCTGACACTATATTAGCAGTGATTATGATGTCATTCACTTCATAACGAGGCAGCAATACTGGCAGAATGATAGTTAAATTCGGGCAAAAGCGATAAAATAACCTCGATCTATGGGATTTTCGACAATTGCGATTCACGCCGGCAACGAGCCGGACCCGACGACCGGTGCGGTCAGCGTACCGATCTATCAGACGTCGACCTATGCTCAGGACGGGCTCGGGCGGCATAAGGGCTATGAGTACGCGCGGACACAGAACCCGACGCGTGCTGCGCTTGAGAAGAACATCGCTGCGCTTGAGGGTGCGAAGTTCGGCTTCGCGTTTGCCTCGGGAATGTCGGCGATCGACGCCGCGTTAAAGCTGGTAAAAGGCGGCGATCACGTCATTCTCGGCGATAACACCTACGGCGGCACCTTTAGGCTTTTTAATCGGATCTTGATCGATTACGGCATCGAGTTCAGCCTCGCCGACACGTCGGACGTCAACAATCTCGAAAGCGCCTTCCGGCCGAATACGAAAATGGTCTTTGTCGAGACGCCGACAAATCCGGTGATGACCGTGACCGACCTAAAGGCCGTGTCGGAACTGGCCCATACTCGCGGCTGCAAGGTCGTGTGTGACAACACATTTATGTCGCCGTATTTTCAGCGGCCGATCGAGCACGGCGTAGATATCGTCGTGCATTCGACGACAAAATATCTCAATGGCCACTCCGACAGCGTCGGCGGTTTTGTCGCCCTGAATGACGAACAGGACGCCGAATGGATCGGTTTCGTCCAGAATGGCATCGGAGCGATATTGTCGCCGATGGACTCGTTTCTGGTTCTTCGCGGTACAAAAACGCTCGCGGTCCGAATGGAAGCCCACGACAAGAACGGCCGCGTCGTGGCAAATTTTCTGGCCGAGCACCCGCGTGTCGAGAAGGTCTATTATCCCGGCCTCGTCTCGCATCCGCAGCATGAACTCGCCAAAAGGCAGCAGTCCGGTTTTGGCGGAATGGTGGCGTTTGAGACCGGCTCGCTCGACAATGCCCGTAAGGTATTGGAATCAGTGAAGTTATGCACGCTGGGCGAGAGTCTCGGCGGCGTCGAGAGCCTTATTTCACATCCGGCATCGATGACGCACGCGTCCGTTCCGGCCGAGACACGTGATAAACTTGGCATCACGGACGGCCTTGTCCGCGTCTCGGTGGGCATCGAGGACGTCGAGGACATTATTGAGGACCTTGATCAGGCGCTGCGTTAAGTTCCGAGTTTAGAGGATTCGTGGTAACTTATTTTTTACTCGGAATTCGGAACTCCGAACTTGGAACTTAGTCATTTATGTTCACCGTTGAGGTCCACGCAACATCGCATATAGGCCGCGTCCGCAAGGGCAATGAGGACAATTACCTGCTCCTCAATGTCTCAAAGGCCAAGGCATGGACGAGCGACCAGCCTGACGGCGAATTCATCGTCGAGAGTCAGAAATTCGAGATCGATGAGAACGGGCTCGTCATGGCCGTTTCAGACGGCATGGGCGGGGCATTGGCGGGCGAGGTCGCGAGCACAATGGCCGTCGAAACCGTCAGCGAGAAACTGCTCGACGTCGCGACCGACGCAAAGATCGCCCCCGAAGATCAGGACCATCACCTGATCAACAAGCTCTACGACGCGACCGTTTTTGCGAACTATCTCATCCACCAGCAGGGCCGCGATCCGCAATATCAGGGCATGGGAGCGACGTTCACCGGGCTCGGCGTGACGCCAAAAGCTGCCGACCTGATCCAGGTGGGTGACAGCCGCGCGTATCTGGTGCGCAAGGGCATGATCTATCAGGTCACAAAAGACCAGTCGCTCGTTCAGCAGTTGATCGACGCCCAGCAGATATCAGCCGAAGAGGCCGAAACCCACACGCTCAAAAACGTGATCCTGCAGGCATTAGGTGCGCAGAACGAGATCTATCCTGTCTCGGCCCGCGTCCATCCATGCCGCGATGATGTGTTCCTGCTCTGCAGCGACGGCCTGTCAAACAAGCTGAGCCGCGGCCGAAATGCAGCAGATCGTCGTGGATAATATGGATGAACTTCAAAACGCCTGCGCGACGTTGGTAAAGTCGGCGAACGAGAATGGCGGCGAAGACAATATCACTGTCGTGCTCGCCAAGTTCACGGGCGACGGCCTGCCCGCCCCGACTGACGACGGCGTCCAGGTCGAATACATCGACCTCGGCGGAATTCACGACACTGCTGATCAGGCAACTGAGGAGATCGATACGGCCGAAATACCCTAGCCGTTACGCCATTCGGGAAGTTCTTTTGTCACTCGCCTCACATAGACCGAAGAACCTTTAACCTCAACGACCTCTACTTTTTCACCTTCGACGAGCAGGGATTCGTCATCGATCGGGAATGCGGTCCAGGTTGAGCCGTAAACCTTTACCGCTCCTTCGTTGAGGGCTCCTTTGCTTGGGGTGGTCACGGTGCCGACCTTGCCGGGCAGGGAATCGACGTCTGTCTTCATCCGGTCGATCTCGGCGTGCGAGAAGTACTTCGCAAAGATCGTTCGCGACATTACCGTCAACGCGGTAGAGACTCCTGCAAAGGCCAAGAACTGGAGCAAGAATCCGCCGCCGAGCAACCCGACCAACCCCGCTGCGACTGCGCCGATCCCAAACCAGAACAGCACAAAACCCATCGTGAATATCTCAGCGATGATCAACCCGACGCCGAGCACCAGCCACAGGATCCAGAGGTATTGGTCCATATCGTTATCAATATACACGATGTTCGCGGACAAAAGGCAAAAGTAAAAAGGCAAAAGGCAAAAATCAGAGTGCAGAAACTTGGCTTTTGGTCGAATGTCGTTATTTTGCCTTTTGACTTTTTACTTTTGCCTTCTCTACTCTCTAAATGTGCTGGGGTGGCGGAATTGGTAGACGCCCAGGACTTAAAATCCTGTGCCCTTAGGGGCGTACGGGTTCGATTCCCGTCCCCAGTACCATTTACGGCACGGCATTTGCGATAACGATGGCGGGTGAAGTGATATGAAAAAGAACGCCATTATTTCCGCCGCCATTATTGCGATCGGTATCTTTTCGACGCCGACCACGAATCTCGCACAAGACCGTCGAGCGTTGACCGAGGCACAGCGCGTGACGGGCGATCGTTTCAGGGTCGCGACCACGACGCCAAAAGGCGCCAAGGTCTACGCTGTCTCGAAGCCTTCAAAAGCGGTCCTTCAGGCGATCGATACTGGTCTCACGGATCTCTTTGCGGTCGCCAGAAAGAATCGTTACCGCAAACGTCTCAACTATTCCGACTATTCGATCTTCATTGCCAGGGCTGACAGGACTAAGGATAGTACAGGGCAGTATTCGCCCGACATTGCAGTGGGTGCAGCAGCAGTACGCGGGCACCGTTTACGATCAGGGCGGCTACATTTACGCCGCGGGAATGGTGATCTCGACGGACAGCAACTCCTTTGTGATCGCCGAGCACACCAAGCAACTGACGCGCATCTCAAACGTCGTTCGTTACGAGGGCGAGCATCTCGTGCTCTATCACAACGACCGTCGGCGGTTTAACGCAACGCAGGACCACAGCGGCGGCGGCGGACACCCGATACTGCAGTGAATAGTTAATAGTGAACAGTGAACAGTGATGGATAGTATTCCTATCCTATTTGGTGCAGCATCAACCGAACACGTCGTAATAATCTCGTTCCCGAAAGCAACGTAAGTAATAGAAATGCCTTCAAATAAAGGCGTTTCTTTTTTTCGATTGAAAACGGGCAATGGCACGGGCGTTGCTTTGAATGCTTCGCGGTGGCCGCGAAGCCGGAGGTGGACGATGACACGATCGGCGGTCCTCAGGCGGGGAATGACTCTGGCGGTCTTGATCTTTGCAAGTTCTTTTTCGACGTGGGCCGCAGCCGGACTCGATCTACCGATTAAAGGCCGGCACGCGGTTGCGGCTCGTGCTCGACGCTGAGCTAAGTTCGGCTGTTGCGACGCGCGACGACACCTTTTTGGCGACGGTTGTCAGGCCGCTGAGTGTGAGCGAAACCGTCGTTGTGCCTTCGGGCTCGATAGTCGAGGGCCGCGTGATGGCGGCAGCGCCTGCCGGTTTAGCAGGACGCGGCGGACGGCTTGAGGTCGTGTTCGAATCGCTTCGGATCGGCCCGGCGACACGCAGCATTGACGCGTCGCTCGTCAAGCCGCTCGACAGGCGTTCGTCGTCGCTTTTCACGCTTTTGAGCATCGCCGGCGGCACCGCGGTCGGAGCAGTGCTCGGCGGGACGCGTGACGGACGCGGGGCATTGATCGGAGCCGGGATCGGCGGCGGAATTGGGACCGGCGTCGCAGTTGCGAGGAAGGGCAAGAACGTGCGGATCAGAAAGGGCGACGAATTTGAGATCGTCCTCAACCGCGAGGTCACCGTACCGGTGCTCGCGTATTGAAAAGAACATATCAGGTTTGGCCGTTGGCGAGAGTCATCGGCCATACATGAGAAAGCCCGACGCGAAGGGGAGAGCGCGTGGGGCTTTTTCTCGCCCTATCTCACCTGTTTTGCATAGCGTCCGGTTGCTTTTTATCGGCGTCTGAGACACTATTGAGGGGACTTTCCCTTAAGTTAGCGGCTCGTCGTTACATAACCGAAAGTGGTCGAAGCAGGGCGTTAATGGGTATTTCCGCTGCGGGAGCCTACGACCGATCGGAACGACTAAACCTGCTTTTTTTGGCACGGCACTACTGAATGAAAATACTTCTCTATAGCCCAGACAACGGCGTGACACGCAATTTCATGCCGCATTTGTGGATGTTCCTGCTTCAGTCGCTGACGCCGCCCGAGCACGAGGTCGTGCTGATCGACGGCAACGCACAGGCAATGACGCGAAAGGACATCGTCAGGTTCTGCCGCGAGAACAAGATCGACCTGGTCGGCATCGGAGCCATGACACGGATGGTCGCACGCGCGTATCGCGTTGCAGATTCGCTTCGCGAGGCCGGTTTTAAGGTCGTAATGGGCGGACCGCACGTGACGGAATGTCCTGACGAGGCATTGGGGCGTGACGGCGGACCGAGACACGCTGATGCTGTTGCCCTCGGCGAGGCCGACGCAACATGGCCGCTGTTGCTGCGTGACGTGGCCGCAGGCGAACTCAAAGAGATCTACCAGCCCGAAACCGATGCAAAGGGCGGCGACATCAAGCCGTCTCTTCAGCCGTACCCGCACATTCCCTGGGAAACGCTCGATCTCGAACAATTCTCGCTCGTACCTCAATTCCTGCGGCCCGTTCTCAATCGCTTGGGCGCCGGCTGGGGCAAGTTCTTTGTCGTCCCGATCGAAACGGGGCGCGGATGTCCGTATGGCTGCGAATTTTGTACTGTCACGGGCTTTTTTGGCGACTCGATCCGATTTCGCAGCAATGAGAGCGTCGTCGAGGAACTGCTCAGGCTTAAGAAACGGGCGCGTGCAGAAAAAGGCCAGATCGCGGTCTTTTTTATCGACGACAACCTTGCGATCAATAAGAAACGGCTCAAATCATTGCTCCGCGACATCATCGCGGCAAATGCCCAACTTCCGTGGGTCGCGCAGATCAGCGCCAATCTGCTCGGTGACGACGAGCTTGTCGACCTGATCGCTGAGGCCGGCGGCAAATGGATCTTTATCGGCATGGAATCCATTGATCCCGCAAACATGGCCGATGTTAACAAACAGTTCTCGCGGCCTGAGAATTATCAGGCCGTGCTCGAGGGGCTGGCTCGCCGCGATCTTTACGCCATCACGTCGTTCATTATTGGAATGGACAACGACACGTCGGGCGTGGCCGACCGAACCGTCGATGAGATCGAGAAATGGCCGCCGGGCCTTCCGGTCTTCGGCCAATTGACGCCGTTCCCGGCGACGCCTTTATACGACCGGCTGGAGAAGGCCGGACGCCTGCGACGACCGAAGCACTGGCTCGATTTCGCACCGTTCGTAATGGCCCACGATCCGTTAAAGATGGATATCCAGCAGGCCAAGGCCGAGACCGACCGGGCGTGGACACGGTCCTACAGTCCCGAGCGAAATCTGGCGGCCCTCGACTCGATCCGCCATGCGTCGATCGTCGTCCGGATCAGCCACCTGGCTTCACGGCTGTTCTTTAGGGGGATTTACTTCCCGCAAATGGGCAAGATGGCTTGGATAAAACTGCTCTTCCAGAATCGCAAGGCCATCCTGGGCGTCGCCCGCGAAGGCTTTTCGGTATTCGTCAGGCATCGCCGCAACCGCAAGCAAAAAGTGCGTGAGGCACCGCCTGTTTCCGGAACCTAAACTGCTCGCCATCGATCATCGCTTGGCGATACCACGACTCCTCAAGACAAGTTCCGTGGCAGCCGGGGCTTTTTGCCGTTTGGCGGCAATTGTGACAAAATACCCCTTTATTTTACATCACTATTTCAACACAGGAAGGTTTAATAATGGCTGCAGGAAGGAACAGAGTTACGGTCGTCGGTGCCGGTAATGTCGGTGCAACGGCTGCTCATTGGATCGCCGCTAAAGAGCTGGCGGATGTCGTCCTTGTCGATATCGTCGAGGGAACGCCGCAGGGCAAATGTCTCGATCTCGCCCAGGCCGCACCGATCGACGGTTTTGACGTAAAGCTCGTCGGTGCGAACAGCTACGAGGAGACGGCAAACTCTGACGTCGTCATCATCACCGCCGGTTTGCCCCGCAAGCCGGGCATGAGCCGCGACGATCTGCTCAAGACCAACAGCGACATCGTCAGTTCGGTCACGGACGAGGTCGCGAAGTACTCTCCCAACGCGTTCATCATCGTCGTCTCAAATCCGCTCGACGCAATGACGCAGGTCGCGTTTCGTAAGTCGGGTTTCCCGAAAAACCGCGTCATGGGCATGGCCGGCGTCCTCGACGCCGCCCGCATGCGCTGCTTCCTCGCAGAGGCATTGAACGTCTCGGTCGAGAATGTGACGGCGTTCGTACTCGGTGGCCACGGCGACACGATGGTGCCGCTGCCGCGTTATTCGACGTGTGCCGGCATCCCGATCACCGAGCTTCTTTCACCCGAAGTTATCGAGGCCATCGTCACGCGCACCGCCAACGGCGGAGCTGAGATCGTCGGCCTGCTCAAGACCGGCTCGGCCTACTACGCACCGTCGCTCGGTGCCGTCGAGATGTGCGAAGCGATCCTCAAGGACAAGAAAGAAGATCCTGCCCTGCGCCGTCTTTCTCGAAGGCGAGTACGGCGTCAGCAACCTCTTCGTCGGCGTCCCGGTCAAACTCGGCAAAAACGGCGTCGAACAGATCATCGAGATCTCACTGACCAACGACGAACGCACCGCGCTGCACAAATCTGCGGCGGCGGTTCAGGAGCTGGTCGATATTCTGAACATCTGAAAACAAGGTAGATAAGGCAAAAGTAAAAAGGCAAAAGGTAAAAGGCAAAAAAGGATGCCGGCTCCTGTTTTGCCTTTTTACTTTTGCCTTTTGCCTTCTCTCCTTACCCGCCAGGTGCCCATCTTTTTCTTGACATCATGAACCGTATCTACGAGGATTGCTACCAATGGCTATGCATAACCCACCGCACCCCGGCGAATTCATTGCCGCCGTCTATCTTGAGCCTAATCAGATCAGCGGAAGGGAACTTGCGCTCAAACTCGGCGTTGCTCCGTCAACCTTGAGCCGGATCCTTCGCGGTACCAACCGCGTCAGTCCTGAGATGGCACTCCGCCTCTCTAAGTCCCTTGGTCGCTCACCGGAAAGTTGGCTGGCCATGCAATATGCATACGATCTATGGCAGGCGAGGCGAAGTGTCGACCTTCGTGGAGTCGGCAGGCTTCGCCTCTCGGCTGCCTAGACGACTCAAGTCCTTCCGACGCGGCTCACCTTCGCCGTGCGTTTCAGGTCCAGCATCAGGAATTTGTTGTTGTCGATCTTGATCCCCTGAAACGCCACTGTCCCGTTCACGCGGATGCCGTAGTTGCGGCAGAACGTGCTTGCCAGTATCATCCGCGACGCGGCATCGTTGCGCGGCTTGAGCGGGAACGCATTCTCCGCCGACGGATTTGCCGCCTTTACCCCGATCCGCGAATTCACCTTGTCAAAAGACAGCACCACCGCCGCCGGCGAGCCGATCGCGTCCAACACCTTCTTATTAACAAATATCTGCCCCTTCTGATTCAGCGAAACATGTAGCCCCGCCCCCGCCTTCTTCCCCGGCCCACCTGCAAATTCTTCCCAATGATCGATCATGTGTTTTTGTTCTCCTTATGTGTAAGTTATAGTTGTGTGTCGCACAAATGCAACGCACCGATCATAGCAAGGATGCCGTAGCGGCGTCAAGCAAGTTCTTCGAGTAGACGATTGTGGGAAAATGACAACCAAATGTCGATTGGCCACATCGTCTGAGTGCGGGCATCCCTGCCCGCTCTTAATTTCTTCTTCCTGGCCCGGGAGTAAAAGCGACAAAGGCGGGCAGGGATGCCCGCTCCTAATCCGATACCCGTCCGTAGGCGCTGCTGTATTTCCAGTCTTCGGGCCGTTCGCACAGGCCCGCTTTCACTGGATTCATTTCGATGTATCGGACTACGGCGGCGAAATGCCTGCCGTCGCGGATGTAGCGGTCAAAATACTCTTCCTGCCAAAACTTGCCTTGCCGACCCAGCAATTTGTTCGCCTCTTGGGCAGTAAACGACTTGATCGAGTGCATTATCTTTTCAAGCAACACGCCGGGTTTCTGCCGGAACGCAATGTGAAAGTGGTTAGGCATTATCACCCAGGCCTTTAGGTCAAAATGCGTTTCGCCGAGCCGCAGAAACGCCCCTTTTACCAATTCGGCGAGCGGTGTCGATCCGCAAAAAGCACTCGCCGTGTCCCTGATCGATGTATCTCTGACGACGTTTGAACATCTCTTCATTTCGTTCGTCGCGGCGGCATCTCTACGATCTCGCTCGCCCAGCGGTCAATCACCTCCTTGGGCATCGCATCACCCAGATGGACGGTTACAAACTGCGTAACCTCGCCGTCGTAATGCGGCAAATACCACCGATCATGCCACCCCCGTGGAGCGCGGGCATCCCTGCCCGCCCTTATCTCTTCCTCTCTCTTCTCTCTTTTTTCTTCATCTTCCATAAAAAACTCTTAAGAGCGGGCAGGGATGCCGTCGCGGCTCCGATATCGGGGCGAAAGGTACGCGGCCTCGTTCGCCGCGAACCGTTCGGTCAGCGCCGTCACCTGGGCAAGGCATCATCAAAACTCTTTGCGAGCGTGGTCATCTCTTTAGCTGTGAACGGGCGACGCGGGAATTATACAACGACGAGAGTTGATTGCGGAACGTGGTCGCACATAGGTGATCGGGGAGGACGAGGTTCATGGTGTGGTAGTCGTCCTTGATATGGACGCGGGTGACAGCTTCCCCGGTGGTGGGACGAATGAAGCCGGGCGGCAAGAGTTCTCACGTTCACAGCGGGCGTCGTGGTGGTCTGCGAGGATAGTTGGAACAGTTGGGCTTTCGGGGCTGGTGGGCGGCGGTTTTACGGACAACTGGGCAGAACGGCTGAGTACGAGAATGTCCACCACTGAGGGCAAAGCGCTATACCACTGGATGTAAAATGCACCACCACTCGATCGGTTTGCGGCACCACCGGGCGGCGAATTCATACAAAACGGACGGACCGGCCGCTCGTATGAGAGCGTTTCGGCGTTATTCGGTCACGGTGACCGCATCGGCCAGTCAGGTTGACCGAACATCGGCCGGAGCAGGCTGACCGAAAGTCTCCTAAACCTCATCATATCTTCATTTAGCTCTTTGGCACGGGTCTTGTTAATAAGAGGCCGGCGGCACGTGTGTGCCGAATATTCTCTGCCCCAGAATAGGAGCCATAGAAAACGATGAACTTCCCCACCCTCAGATTCTCAACGACGCGGCGATTCGCAGCAATTGCGATCATTGCGTCGTTCGTGTTCACAAACGCCTTCGCCGTAACGGCACTTGGCGGTGACAATGCAAAGGTCGCCGCGATGTCGGCCGCTACGGCAAAGTACACCACCGACCTGACGCAGCTTGGCCGTGACGGAAGATTGCGTGAGGATGCCAGCTTTGAGGGCGAGGCCGTTCGCCTTATCAAGATGCTGACGACCGGTGGTATGCGACAGCCCGTCGTGGTCGACGAGGACCGCTCGGTCCAGGAAAGCGTGGTCGAACAGGCCGCACTCCGGATCGCTAAAGGCGTCGTGCCCGCTCAGTTGGCCGGCCGTACGGTCCTCAAGGTCGAGACCGACACGCTGTTCTCAAACGCCGGCTCGCCCGAAAAGGCGGCCGCGATCATCGACTCGATAGTCGCTGACGCAGCGGCTTCGAAGGGGCGCACCATCCTTTTCGTCAATGACCTCACGAGTTTTGTCGGCGACACGGCCGTCCGCTCGAAATTCTTCGCTTCCATCGCTGAAGGAACCCTCGTCGTGATCGGCGGCAGCTCGGCCGCCGCTTACGGCGAGCGGATCGAGGCAAACGCCGCCATCGCAGGCTATTTTGAGGCCATCTCGGTCGCCGACCGTTCGGCGAAAAGCGCCGTCGCTAATAAGAGCACCAAGGCTGACAGCGGCTATCGCGGCGACAACGTTTCGCCCGACCTGCGCGACATGATGGCCGCGGACCCGACCGGCAAGACCCGTATTGACGTTGTCCTGCAGGCGAAGAACGCCGATAACGCGGCTCTTCGCTCGATGATCACATCGGGTCACGCACGCGTAACGGGCCGCATCGGCAAGGACAACACGCTGGTCGTCAACCTGCCGCTATCGCTTGTCGGCAAGCTCTCGGCTAGCGGTATGGTCAATTACATTTCGCCAGATCGCCAAACAAACTTCACCGGTCACATCGAAGACACGACCGGCATGTCGCAGATGCGCTCAAGCGCGAACGGCGGCTGTAACGGCGGCCAATCCGACTGCGACGGAACCGGCATCGGAATTGCCGTCGTCGATTCAGGCATTTATGCCGGCCATAACGGCTTCAAGACCTCGGCCGCCGCGTCGCGCATCGTCGCGAATGTGAACTTTACGACCGCCGATGCCACGGCAACAGACGACGGATACGGCCACGGCACGCACGTTGCCGGACTGGCCGCAGGGAACTCGAACGTTGGCGGTGGAACATACCGCGGCGTGGCTCCTGACGCCAACATCATCAGCGTCAAGGCCCTAAACGGCGACGGTACAGGCCAGACCTCGTGGCTCCTTAACAGCCTCGATTGGATCCTGCAGAACCGCAATACTCACAACATCAAGGTCGTCAATCTAAGCGTCGGAACGACCGTTTCGGATACATATACCAACGACCCGCTCTGCCTTAAGGTCAAGGCACTTGTCGAGGCCGGTGTCGTCGTCATTGCTGCCGCCGGTAACCTCGGAAAGAACGCTACGGGCCAGAAAGTTTACGGACAGATCCACAGCCCGGGCAACAGCCCTTACGCGATCACCGTCGGCGCGAGCAATACGCTCGGCACCAACGTCCGCAGCGACGATACGATGGCGAGCTACAGTTCGCGCGGGCCGACACGCAGCTTCTATCGCGTCTCGAACGGCAATCCCGTTTACGACAATATCATCAAGCCCGACCTCGTGGCGCCGGGCAACAAGCTCATCTCGCACAAGGCACCGAACAACACCATGTCGGCCGCCAACGCTCTGCTCAATCTTGACGCGACCAACGGCGCCGATTCGCTGATGTACATGAGTGGCACCTCGATGTCCGCCCCGATCGTCGCCGGTGCTGCCGCCGTTCTGCTCGAGATCAATCCCGAACTCACGCCCGGCATGGTCAAGATGCTGCTGCAATACACCGCACAGCCGCTGCCCGGCTACACCGCGTTCGACCAGGGAGCCGGCCAACTCAATATCGACGGAGCCATTCGCCTGGCGCGATCGCTCAGGACCGATGCGGACTTTCAGACGATGGCCCACGGCTCGTCAATGGTCCCCGCCGGCTGGAGCATGCCCGCAACCTCATCAACCATCGGCGGCGGTACATTCCCGTGGGCACAATTCGTGACGGGCAACTTTACGCTGATCAGCGGTCAGGAGTTAGTGACGCAGTTCCAGCCCGCGTACCGAAACGAACACACCCTCGGTCGCGGCGTAAACTTCGGCGACGGTACGTTCACACTGAACACCTCCACCTATTACACATCTGGCCTGGCCCTTAACCGCGTGATCAACCGTAGCAACGGAGATTCGCTTGGTGTCGGGACGATCTATCTGTCGTACGGCGTCCTTGTGGGCGACGGTGTCTTGGTCGGCGACGGTGTCTTGGTCGGCGACGGTGTCTTGGTCGGCGACGGTGTCTTGGTCGGCGACGGTGTCTTGGTCGGCGACGGTGTCTTGGTCGGCGACGGTGTCTTGGTCGGCGACGGCGCTCTTGTGGGTGACGATGGACCCTCAATGCAGTAGCTGTCGGAGAGAGTGTAAAAACAATCGACAACAGTGTTTATACGTGACATAATGGGTTGAGTCTGGTCAACAGGCTCAACCCGTTATCGCTAAATGTTGCGAATCGGCAGTCACCCCTCCCTACGTTTTCGCCACTTCTACCATGAGAGAGCAAAGATCATCAGGCCTATACATGGCTGCCGTGATTGCCGTAGGACTTCTCTGTCTTGCCGTTGCCGTGGTACGGCTTCCGATCGGCCGACTCGACGTATACCTGCCGATCCTAAGTGTCCTGACTATTATCATTGGGTCACGGATCACGATCCAGATCCCGCGGTTCAAATCGCACATTGCGGTTTCGGATACGTTCATCTTCCTAACCCTCCTTCTTTATGGCGGCGAGTTCGCGGTCATCCTTTCCGCGGTCGAGGCGTTCGTCGCCTCGTGGCGATTCTGTAATCGGAAATTAACCGTGTTCTTTAACGCGGCTGTCGTCGCCGTGTCGACCAGCATGGTGATCGCCGTTTTGGTCCTCACGGGCCTCTACTCAGAAAACCACCTACATGGACATGCGAATAGCGTAGCCGGTTTCGCGATAGCGTTGTCACTGATCGCTTTGACCCAGTTTGCGGTCAACACTTCGCTTGCCGCGATCTACGACTCGCTCAAGAATGCTCTGCCCCTATGGGAAACCTGGAAATCGAAGTATCTCTGGACCTTCTTCTCTTATTTCATTGGGGCCATCGGCGCTGGAATCTTGATCCAGCTTTCTGATTCCGTAGGCATCGGAGTTATTTTTGCCACCTTCCCGATGATCCTCTTCGTGTACCTCTCATATCGGATGTACATGAAGAATGTCGAGATCTCGATCCAGCAAGCCGAGCAGGCTGAGGAGTATGCGAAAATACTCGAAACGCAGGCCGAAGCACTACGCGAGTCGGAAGGACGCTTTCGCAGCGCCTTTGACTACGCCCCCATCGGTATCGCCCTTGTATCTCCAACGGGTAACTGGCTGAAGGCAAATCATGCCTTGACGCAGATATTGGGTTACTCGGAGGATGACCTTCTGCGAACGGATTTTCAGTCGATAACCCTACCAGAAGACCTTGGGACGACGCTGCTCAAGGTCCACGAACTCCTTGCGGGGAAGATTGCCAATTGCCAAATGGAGCAGCGGTACATTCATAAGACGGGTCGTACGGTGTGGACGCAATGGAGCGTTTCGCCGTCAAGTGAGAATGTTGCCAAGCAGCCAAATCTGATCTTTCAGATACAGGATATTACCGACAAGAAACAGGCGGAGGAGAAGCTTCAGCATGATGCTACGCACGATGCCCTGACGAATTTGCCTAACCGCCCGTTATTCATGAATAGGCTCCGCGAGGCTCTGGATCGATCGAGGCAGGCTGAAGGGCACAAGGTGAGCGTTCTTTTTATCGACCTTGACCGATTTAAGTACGTGAACGACAGTCTTGGCCATCTTATGGGCGATCAGTTGCTCCGTGAGATATCGTCGAGGCTCCGTGACTGTCTGCGGCCATCGGACATGGTCGCTCGGCTCGGCGGTGACGAGTTCACGATCCTGGTAGAAGGCCAATATGCCATTACCGAAGTAACCCGTATCGCCGAACGGATCCAGCACAAGTTCAGCATTCCCTTCGACCTTGACGGGCACGAGGTCTACAGCTCTGCAAGTATCGGCATCCTACACGCATCGACAAAGCACGACACGCCCGAGGAGATCATGCGTGACGCCGATACAGCCATGTACCAGGCTAAGCGGGCCGGTAAGCGCGCCACGAGGTCTTTGACCAAAACATGCACAGCGCCGCCAAGGAGATCTTACGACTCGAGACGGATCTGCGGCGTGCTGTGGAACGTGAAGAGATCCGCGTTCACTATCAGCCGATCCTCGACTTGGAGAGCGGCGAGATAGTTTGCTTTGAATCACTCGCGAGATGGCATCATCCGGAACTGGGGCCGATCTCGCCCAGTAAGTTCATCCCGCTCGCTGAAGAGATCGGTTTGATCGATCGCCTTTGCGAACAAGTGCTGCGGCGTGCCTGTCTGGATATTGGGGCACTTCCCGAGGAGACGACCGGGAAGAGGTTCTCGCTGAGTATGAACCTTTCGTGTCGTCAGTTCGCTCAGCCTTCGCTAAGCAATCGGATACACCAGATACTCGAGGAGACCAACTTCGCACCAAACAGACTTTGCATCGAGATCACAGAGTCGGTTTTCTTTGAGCATCAGGACCGGGCCGCGGAGATGCTCAATCAGATGCGTCGAAGCGGTATCGAGATCAACATCGATGACTTTGGCACAGGATATTCCAATCTCGGCTACCTTACGAGGCTTCCGGTCTCTGCCCTTAAGATCGACCGCTCCTTTGTTTCGCTGATCGACGACGAAGGCCGAAATGATGAGATCGTCGGCGCGATCATCACGTTGGCCCGCAATCTCGGGCTGCAGGTCATTGCCGAGGGCATTGAAACGAACATGCAGCTCCAGCGCCTTAAAGAACTCGGTTGCGAAGGCGGTCAGGGGTACTTGTTCGCAAGGCCTATGGACTACGACGGGCTGACGGAGTTTCTCGCGTCAGATGTTCGTCCTTTGGCGACCGACTCGTTCAGCGACATCTCCACAGTTACTTCCATCCAATAAACGCGTTTGACGAACTCAACTGCACGGTGAACAATTGGGCTGAGTATGTATCGTCGTCCAAAGTTCCTCGAGGTGTTGCTGGAGATTCGCCGTCAAATGGCCCTCGAGGCGGATTATGACGTGGACCTCTTCGTCGAAATGGCGAGATCGGGCCATCGTCCATCGATCCCGAAAGAACCTATCACAGATCACGTCGATGAGAACGGCTCCTTAGGCGGCGAACCGCTACGGCTATCTGCCCGGAAAAGTGGAACGCACCATTAGCTATGTTGAGATATGTCATCTCATGTTTGATAGTTCTAACGGTCGTTGCCCTCGCGGCGGCGTACTACTTCCCGTCCTACTGGATACACCGTTACGATGAACTCATCTCTCGACACGCACGAGTGTATCGTCTCGACGAACGCCTTGTTTGGAGCGTCATCTACGAAGAGACATACTTTCGAGGGTGGAAGACCGGAGCAGCAGACGAGATCGGACTGATGCAGGTCACACCGGTAGTGGCGCGTGAATGGGCGAAAGCGACCGGATTTCGCGAGTTTGAGCGGCAGACGGCGGACAATGTCGCCGAATTTATGGCCGATCCGGAACGCAACATCCAGGTCGGCTGCTGGTATCTCGAACGACTTCGCGAAATGTACCGGGGACGTCCCGCCGAGACGGCCATGACGCTTGCGGCCTACAACGCCGGTCCGAGTCGCGTCGAAGAATGGACCCGAGACATCGACGCCGCGACCGTATCCGAAGCCGATTTTCTGGCCCGTATCGGTATCGCGTCAACCCAAAGCTACGTGACCTCGATCCTTGCACGTTATAGACAGTGAGCAACCGTGCGTTTCACGAACACGAATTACGGCCGGTTCGCCGTAACTCACACGGAGACAAGATTTACGGTGAATTTACCGAGCGCCGTGTTTCAGTTGTTTCACTTGTGTTTCAGTCCCGCTTGAAACACTGCAATCGTTGTAACTAAAGCCAGTTACAACGATTTTTCGTGACTGTTTCAGCGAAATGAAAAACTGCATTACACGTGTAAGACAATTTGAAAGGCGCACGTTTGTCAAAGATCCAGTATTCGTTGCAAAGATAGCACAGTTATGCACAAAAGTCAAGAGTTATCTTACGATCCCGGGTCAGAGGCGTGGGCAGTATCGTATTACAATGACGTGTGCAGATATTTCTGGCTGATCACGTATTGCCGGTCTCGTCGCCTCCAATCGAGGGCGGCGCGGTTGCGTTCGACGCGAGTGTTATCATCGCGGTTGGGCGGCGGGCTGAGATCGTAAAGCAATATCCGTCGGCCGAGGTCGAGGACTTTGGCGAAGCGGCCATCTTGCCGGGATTCGTCAATTGCCATTCGCATCTTGAACTTACCGCGATGCGCGGTGCTCTGGACAATGTCGAGCACGATTTTAGATCGTGGCTGTTGAAGGTCCAGGACTTGCGTGCCGCGATGTCGGACGAGGACATAAACGCCGCGGCCGTCGCCGGTGCCCGCGAAGGAGCCGCCGCGGGCGTGACGTGCTTTGGCGATATCGGGCGAATGGGTCATGCGGGCATGGCGGCATTGAAGGACGTCGGGCTTCGTGGGATCGTTTTTCAGGAAACCGAGTTTTCGCCGGACAACCGTACGGCAGACGATGACTTTCTGGCACTGGCCTCAAAATACGAAGAGCTTCGCGAGGACGAGACCGAGCTGGTCAGGACCGGTATCTCGCCGCATTCCACATACACGGTGAGTTCGAGGCTATTTGAGCTGATCGCTCAATATTCGATCATCAACCGTGTGCCGCTCACGATCCACACAGCAGAGGCGGCGGACGAAATGGCACTCCTGACAACAGGTGAGGGCTTTTTTACAGAGGTTTTTGAGAAATACGGGCTCGAATGGCACTCGCCGCGCTGCTCGCCGATCGAGTATCTCGAACGCCTCGGCGTCCTGTCGGCCCGGCCGCTGCTCGCGCATTGCGTCAAAGTCTCCGACACCGATATCGAACGCATCGCCGCAAACGGAGCGCGGGTCGCGCATTGTCCCAAATCGAACGCCAAATTCGGCCACGGCTGGGCACCTTTCGAGGCATTTCTCGACGCCGGTATCAGCGTAGGCCTCGGCAGCGATTCGGTGGCGAGCAACAATGTCTGTGATATGCTGGAAGAGTCGCGCTTCGCCGCTCTCGCGGCCCGCAACCGCGAAGGCTCAGCACGATTCATCTCAGCAAAAGAAGCCCTCGAAGCCGCCACTCTCGGCGGCGCCAGGGCCCTCGACCTCGACACCCAAATCGGCTCGCTCGAACCCGGCAAAAAAGCTGACCTCGCGGTCGTCTCGCTGGACAATGCCGCACAAAAACCTATAAACGACATCCACGCCGCGTTGGTTTTCTCTTCGAACGCAAGAGATGTCAAAGCAACATTCGTCGCCGGAAATAAGATCTGGCCGCTGGCATAGCCACGCTATTTCGGCAGGGTTGCGAGAAGAGCCGCCTTTAGCTCAGCCGGTGCCCACTCGCTGCCGGCGAAGATCTTTACGACCTTACCGTCGGGGCCGATGACGGCGGTACGGAGGCTGTGGTTGATCTGGGTCTTGTCGTTCGGGTCGACCTCGTAGCGCAGGCCAAAGAAATCGGCTATCTTGCGAACTTCCGCGTCCTCTCCGACGGCTAGTTGCCAGACGCCGAGGCTGGTGGCGCCTTTGCCCATATAGCCGAGGCCGTAGGATTTGAGTTTCGCCGGCGTATCGTTAGCCGGGTCGAACGAAATACTGAGGAGCCGGACCTTATCTTTGAGTTCTGGGTCGCTGTTGATGTTTCAGCGCGACGTCGCTAAAGTTGGTGGACATCCGGATGCAATAATCCGGCAGCGGACAGCGGGCATAGATGAACGTGAGAGCGACGGCCTTGCCGCGAAAGTCGTTGATCGAGATGCGTTTACCGTCCTGGTTAGTGAGAGCGAAATCAGGCACTTCATTGCCGATCTGGGCGAAATTATCGTTGACGGGAAGCGGCGACTGGTTAGGATCTGCGTGGGCGACGATGCCGATGTGCTCGAGCCAATACGGTTCTTTTGCCGTGTTATCGACGACGAGTTCGGCCCTGATCTCGGCACCGGGCTGCAATTCGTCCCATATCCAATCTTCATGTATCGGGAAATCCATTTCCATCGCCGGCATATACCCTTCGATCGCCTCGTGATCGACCTTTGCCTTCTTGGCCCGCTTATCGACCGACACGACCTTGCCTTTCAAGGGATATCGCTTTGCTGTCGATCCGGGCGTGTTTGTGGCAGGCCCACTGCCGCAGGCAACAAAGAAGACGAGCGAAAGACAGATCGGCAACATGCGCATAGCTTTTCGCGTGTCGGTCAGGCGATCAATTGATCGGTTCAAGCGTTTCGTCATATAGAAGTTGATACATCCGAAGGTTGGCCATCACGCGGTAAACATAATCCTTCGTTTGCGTAAACATTATCTCGGGCACATAGCGGTCCGGTTGATCGGAGTGCGCTCGCTCGAGCCAGCGTTTTAAATTATCATCGCCGGCGTTATAGGCCGCAACGACGGCCTCGCTTTGGCTGGGAAAGGCCTTAAAAAGGTCGGCAGCATGACGCGAACCAAACATTACGGCGGTCGCCGGATCGTACAGATCGTACTGCTCAAACGCCGGAATGTCGAGTTGGCGGGCGACGTCGGTGGCGGTAGTCGAGATGAACTGCATCAGGCCGCGCGCGCCGGCGCCAGATCTTGCGCCGGGCCGAAAACGCGATTCCTGCCGCATTATCGCGAGCAGCAGTCTGGGGTCGATATCGTCCTTCTCGGACGAGGTCCGCAACTCGTCGCGATAGACGACCGGATATAAGAGCCTTAACTGGTCCCTCGGCATTAGATCGATCGAAAAGTCGGCCGGCAACTTCTTCCACAACGGTTCGATCATGGCGATCGCTTTATCGCCGCGGTCGCCCCTTATGAACAACTCAGCGTTGTTGGCGTCGCCTGTCGCTGAGGCCAATTCGATAACAGCATCATCATAAGCCCCAAGCCGAACAAACACATTGGCTGCCGGGCTGCCAGGACGAGGTTTTAATGTCGGAGGTGTCGGATACTTCGGCAGGGCTTTGACAGCGGCTTTGAGTGTCGCGATCGCTTTTTCTCGGGCCTCAGACGAAGTTGTAACTCTGAGCAAGGCCTGAGCGGTCTGACGCCGCGTTTCTGCGTCCTTTGCCTTGAGTCCGGCGGTCAGAACCCCGACCTTTTCCGCCCCGACAGACGCTGCGGGGTCGCTAGCCATGAGAGACCGCAGGCGTTTTGTCGCCTGCCAGCCGTAATACTCGTCGCGTCCGTCGGGTATCGAGAGATAGACCTCGATCGCGTCCGCATAGCGGCCCAGCTTTTCGAGCGTGATGCCGCGAAGAAAGGCGACCTCGGCCTCGGTCGTTCCGCCGGGGATCGAATTGCCGCCCAAGTCGGACAAAGTGGTCAGACGGTCAAACGACGCCAAGGCCTCGTGCCATTCCTGACGCGGCAAGGTATATCCGGCCGCGGGCAAATGCCGCAGCGGCCTCGGCCGGTTTTCCACGAAATGCGGTCTCCGTGCGCTCGCACCAGCGAAGGGCGTCACCTATATTGCCGCTGTCGCGCAGCACATCGACCTGGTTGAGATAGGCTCTATCCAGCCGTTCGTCCGCGGGAAATTTGTCGATAAAGCTCTGATAACGGGCCAGAGACTCCTTTGTCTTGCCGACGCGCGAATAGGCGGACGCGAGCTGCAGCAAACCGTCCTTCGCCGCAGGCCTGTCGGGATGACGCTCGAGCAGACGCTCGTACCACTTGACCGTCTCGCCGTACTCGCCTGCCTGGGCAAAGGTGCGGCCCATCTGAAACAAAGCGTCGGAGGATGCACTTGGGTGCTTATCGATCAGGGCACGTAGATGTAGCCGTGCCGGTTCAAAATGCCTGTAAAATTGATATACCGCGGCTCGCCGCTTATGTTCCGCCTCGCCGAGGTCGGGCCCGTTTGAACCTGCGTCGAGTGAAGCGCCGTCCAGCCGGTCGAGCCCATTTACGGCTGAGTACGAATGATCGTCCGGGAACTGCGGCGTTCGGTCGCCGTCGAGCAGTTCGGCAAAGACGCGACGAGCTTCATCATTCTGTCGAGCGGCGGCGTACGCATGGCCGAGATTCGCCTGGCGTCCCCGCAGATGGGGATCATGTCCGGCCGCAGCGGATCCAGGGCGGACAGCGCCGGATGTGATAGTGCGGATGGCTCCGTGAAGATCGCCGCTTTCGATGTTGCTGGCCGCGAGGCGGTCAACGGCGGCTAGGGCCAACTGGCCGTCGGGACGGGCTTTGCGCAGGTGCTCCAAGAGGACTCGTTCCAACATCAGATTGCCGCTCGACCGTGCGATCCGCGACATTCTGGCGAGGGCGTGGTCAGTGACGGCGGATCCGCTGTGCGCTTCGCGCGTAAGCCATTGCATTGCGAGTCCGGTTCGACGTTGGCCTCTGCGAGATGGGCAAGTCGGTAGCCACCGTGGTTTGCATCGAACAGTTTCCGGATCAGCTCTGATATTCCGACGCTCAGTTGGGTAATGACCAATGCGCGGTCGCCCTCGGCGGGCGGCAGATCGCTCAGACGGTCCTGCGGTAAAGCCGATTGGACGAGGATGGCGACGAGAAGGGAGCCCGCGCGAAGATTCATAAACACAATTTTAGCAAACTCCCGCCATTTGCCGTAAAATTGGGATGAAACGACATGTCAGCCACAATATTAAGCGGAAAAGCGATAGCCGAGGCGATTAAAGCCGAGGTACGGAACGAGGTCGCGGACCTCAGTGAGATACACAGCGTCAAGCCCTGTCTTGCGGTTGTACGCGTCGGCGATGATCCGGCCTCGGCGGTCTACGTCGGCAGTAAGGTCCGCACCTGTGAAGAACTCGGCATGACCTCGGAGCATCGACATCTTGATGCGAGGGCATCGCAAGAGGAAGTTATGGCGGTCGTCGATGAGTTTAATTCGCGAACTGATGTTGACGGCATACTAGTCCAGTTGCCGTTGCCGAAACACATCGATGAGAGGGCGATCCTCGAACGCGTCGATCCGCTGAAGGATGTGGACGGTTTTCATCCGATGAATTCGGGCCGATTGATGCAGGGCCGCGAATCGCTCGTACCTTGCACGCCCGCGGGCGTGATCGAGATATTAAAGCGGTCGAGCATCGAGATCGCCGGACGGCACGCGGTCGTCGTCGGACGAAGCAATATCGTCGGTAAGCCCATGGCCATGCTGCTGCTGCATGAGAACGCGACCGTCACTGTATGTCATTCCCGAACACGCGATCTGGGTGCGATCACGAGGCAGGCAGACATCCTCGTTGCCGCGATCGGCCGTGCTGGCTTTATTCGCGGCGAACACATCGGCGACGGTGCGACGGTCATCGACGTAGGAATAAATAACGTGACGGATACGGATGCCGTCGGAGAGCTTTTTCCGGATTCGGAGGCGGAAAGACGGCTGAAAGCGATCGCTGAGCGTGGTTTTACGTTAGCGGGCGATGTGAATTCCCGCGAAGCCGTCGAGCGGGCCGCGTACCTTACGCCCGTGCCCGGTGGCGTTGGACTGCTAACGGTCGCGATGTTAATGAAGAATACTGTGATGGCCGCGAAGATGCGGCGGGGAATTGAGCAATGAACTTTGACGATTATCAATCTGAGGCCGGCGAAACGGCACTTTACCCGAGACGCCTTTCTAATCTTGAATACCCGACGCTCGGCCTAACAGGCGAGGCCGGAGAGGTCGCAAATATCGTCAAAAAGATCCAACGTGATCACGGCGGCGTTATCAACGATGAGATCCGTACCAAACTGAAGGATGAACTTGGCGATGTCCTATGGTATATCTCGGCGTGTGCCGATGAATTGGGGCTGACACTCACAGAGATCGCACAATACAACGTCAATAAATTGGCAAAACGTCATAACAGGGCTGCGTAGATGCTCAAGGCCGGTCTGACAGGTTCGATCGCGGTCGGGAAGTCGTTTGTCCTCGACGTGATGCGGGAACTCGGCTGCCGCGTCCTCGATGCGGACCAAACGGCGCGTGAGGTCGTAGCGAAGGGGATGCCGGGACTTGCGGAGATCGTCGGCGCTTTTGGCAAGGACGTGTTGACGGACGCAGGCGAACTTGACCGCAAGCGGATGGCCGAGATCGTCTTTGCCGACGCCTCGAAACGCGCATTACTCAATTCAATAGTCCATCCCCGGGTAATCGCTGCGCAAGATGAGTGGATATCTGAGGCTGAGCGGTCTGATCCGCAGGGGATCGCCGTGATCGATGCCGCTCTGATGATCGAATCGGGCGGGTATCGGCGCTTCGACCGATTGATTGTTGTGTGGTGTTTACCTGCGATACAATTAAAGCGGTTGATCGCGGGGACGATCTGAGCGAGGCCGATGCCAGACGGCGCATCGCTGCTCAAATGTCGCAGGACGAGAAGAAAGAGTACGCCGATGACCTGATCGACACCTCACGGGGATTTGACGACACCCGCCAACAGACCGAAGACCTCGTCCGCCGCCTGCGAAAGCTCGCCGAGTAAGGGAATGCCAGTTTGTGGAAACATCCGATGCACGCGAATAGCGGCCCTGGCGTTTGTCGCCTTAGCGGCGTCGTGTGCCGAGATCGAGCATCCTAAGCCGGAACAATTTTTTGGGGTCGCCCCGCCACCGGCTAAGAAGGAATTTCGTTGGAGTAACGGGCGACTGCCAAAGAGCATCGACCCAGCTCGAGCGGCAGCCGCACCTGAGACCGATGTCGTACGTGCTGTTTACGAGGGGCTGACCGAACTTGACCCGAAAACGCTCGAGGCGGTGCCCGCCATTGCCGAAAAATGGTCATCATCGGACGAGAATCGTGTCTGGACGTTCGAACTTCGCAAGACAGCTCGTTGGACAAACGGTAAACGTGTCACCGCGGCCGATTTCGTTGCCTCATGGCGGCGCGCCATCGTTCTCGGAGAAAAGGCGGCACACCGCGAGCTCTTACGAAACATCGTCGGCACCGAACCGGTCGCAGCACCGACGGTATCACTGGAACAGCGGGAACAGCCGTCGGCCACGCCATTGCCGCCTGTGGAGCAAACTTCTCCGGTGGCAGGGCCAGGATCGAATACAAAAAAGCCGTCAGAGTCGTCGCCGGCCGTTCCGACAACTAAACCTGTTCCCCTCCGCGTCGAGGCGATCGATGAATCAACACTAAAGGTGATGCTTAAGCTGCCGGACAAGGATTTCCCTACACTCGTTGCCAGCACGATCTTTCGGCCGATCTACGGCAGCGGTGAGCAGTTTGAAACGGAGACGATCAATAATGGGATCATCACGAACGGCCCGTTTCGCATCTCGCTGGTCAGCAAGGACGGCGTGACGCTTGAGCGGTCTGAAACGTATTGGAACCGGGCCGCCGTCCGCCTCGACTCCGTGCGGTTTGTGCCTAAGGAGACGGCCGAATCGGCCCTCGCAGCTTACCGACAGGGCGAACTGGACGCCGTGACAAACGCCGAACTCGAGCCGTTGGCGCTAAAACTGTTGACGCCCTATGAGGATTTTCGTCAGGCCAGACACAGCGCGGTCAACCTGTATGAGGTGAACACGCGAAACGCGCCTTTCAGCGACCGCCGGGTGCGAGAGGCCTTGGCGACCGCGATCGACCGCGACGGACTTATCGACAGCAATCTCGAAGGGTCGACCGAGCCGGCGACGACGCTGTTGCCGCTGAGTGGAAAGGCAGACCGGCCGCTTACCTTCGACGCCGCAAGGGCGCGGGACTTGCTTGACAAAGCCGGTTTTCCTGACGGCGCCGGCTTCCCGACGATCAGGCTGGTCGTGAATCGGAATGACACTCAGCAGCGGGTTGCTCGAAGCGTTGCGCGAATGTGGAAGCAAAATCTGAGCGTCGAAACGCAAATCTCAGTGCGCGAGACGGCCGAAATGGAAGCGTCGCGGACCTCAGGCGAATACGATCTCATCAGACGGGGTTTCGTGCTGCCGACGACGAACGAGATGGTTGGTCTGACGTCAATCTTTGGTTCCGCAGAAAAGAACGCAGAGCGGGTGACCCAGCCGGCATCGCCGCAGCAGAAACCGGGTGACCAGCCAGTCGTGGAAACACCCGCGAACGTCCCGGCAGAAACGGGGCCTGACAGCGAACCCGTCCCGCCGAAGAGCGGCACGGGCATCGAACTGATCACCGAAGCCGACGCTATGCACGAGCTGATCGCTATACCTCTGTATTTCCCCGTCTCGTACGCGTTGGTTAGGCCGTACGTCGAGGGTTTTGAGATCAATGGCCTGGATGCGTATCTTCTCAGCGACGTGACCATCGATAGCGAATGGAAGCCTGACGGGAAGAATGGCCGATGATGCGGCCGGCACTTCCGCCGCTATCGCGAGTTCGTTACGCGATGCCCCAGATTTAACTGAAAATCGCCCCCGATTAGCCCTTTAAGACACTAAATTCACGATAGTGCGGCGGCGGCGCCTAGGGCCGAATGTGGCCGGCGTGTTTAATTTAGACCTAAAGACAGGCGCGATCGAGCGAGATCACCAATGAAAACGAACTCGACCGGCTTGCTGTGCATAGCGGCATGGCGATCGCAGTTGTCGATGCCGGCGGGCGACAGATCGTCAGGGCCAATGACAACTCGATCTGCCGTACGCTGAATCCCGAGGAGCAGTTTGTGGGAAAGTGTCGAGATTTTTGCGGAACGGCCCTCGAAGAAACGTCGGTCGTCGGCGGGCCTGTGACATTCACCTGTCATGCCGGCCTCGATTGTGCCGCCGTTCCCATCCGTGACCAGTCGCTCGTGGCTATCGTTGGCAGGGCATTTGTCAAGAGCGACGGCTACCGGCGTGCGACGGCCCGCGCGATCGACGGCGATTGGAGCGAACACTCGCCCGTCGACCTGTTTGAGAATGTGCTTCTGGCAACCTCGCCTGATGAGATCAAGAACACTGCACTAAAAGTCGCTGAACTTATCGCCTCACCGGTCGAGGCTGAACCGCCGGCGACCAAGACCAAGGAGCATGTCGAGAGCATAGTTGAACGGTTTAACCGTGAGATCGGCCTGCAGCCTGATCGGACAACGCCACAGCCTGAGAAAGTACGTGCCCCTGAATCGTTAACAGGCTCGCCCGCGATCGCACCTTCATCCGACACGAGTGAATGGCGTTCGTTCTTTGGCTCGCTGCTCAAAAAGGACTATGCGGTCGCTGTCGAGTCGGTGTTGGAGTTTCTTGCCCGTCGGCACGGATTTCGTTCGATGATCTGGCTGGATGAGCGCGACGGACAGCTCGATGCGACGGCTGCCTATGGCGACATGCAGGATCGGAAGGTGCGCCTCGGCATCGGCACTGAGGACGAGCGTCTCGTTGCAGCGGTCCTTGACGAAACGCCACTTGAACTCGGCGAACGTCAAAAAAGTGCCGCGGCTTCGCGATCGATGAACCTGTTTCCGGTCTCGGTCGGCGACGATATCCTCGCTGCCGTCGCAATTCTTGATCCTATCGATAGTGAGACGGTCAAGAAACAGATCGTGCGAATGTGCCGCATACTGGCCCCGCAGCTTGAGATATTGCGTCTAAGGAGCGAGGTCGCCTTTGGCGAAACAATGTCGGGCGCAGTACGGCGATTCTCGGCCAGCCTGCGGCGTATCGACACGGCTGACGTTTGGTTTGAACTCACGCATAGCGCTGCCGAGATGCTTCGGGCCGAGCGCGCTTCACTGTTGGTCTATGATCCGAAGGCCGATGGACTGAAACTCAAGGCCATTATCGGGGCCCGCGAGACCCCGGCGTTGGACGAGGAGGCAGGTACACGCGTTTCGACTGTGGTGTTTTCGATGGGCGATCCCGTCGTAGTTACGGATGTGGCGAGAACTTCGCTGCCGCCTATGCCCGAACGCGAATACCGAACGACCTCATTCCTCAGCTGTCCGATAGCTGTCGGCGGCCGGCAGCTCGGCGTGATGAATTTTACCGATCGGGCCTGCGGAAAGCCGTTTGACGAAGAATCGGTCGAGCTATTTCACGCGATCGCTCCGCAGATCGGTGTGGCGGTCGATCGAGCATTGCTGCAGGAGAAGGCAGGCGAATTTGAACAGCTCTCGGTCACGGACGCTCTCACCGGCCTACTAAATCGGCGCTATATCGAAGAACGCCTCACAGAAGAAGTAAAACGGTCGAACCGCCACGGCTTTCCGATGAGCTTTATGATGCTCGACGTGGACGAGTTCAAGTCCTATAACGATGAATTTGGCCATCCGGCCGGTGACGAGGCGCTCAAGCTCGTCGCCCACGTTATTCGCGACACACTGCGGTCCGCTGACGTGGCGGCGCGTTTTGGCGGCGAAGAATTCTCGATCCTGCTGCCGCAAACGACCGGCGAAGAGTCCTCTATGATCGCGGAACGCATCCGTCACAATGTCGAGCAGACGGCGTTCCAGCATCGACGGATCACGCTGAGTATCGGCATAGCTAACTGCTCAGCCGAGCTTTGCTCGTCAATGGACCTTGTTTCGGCGGCCGACAAGGCCCTTTACGAAGCGAAGCATGCTGGGCGCAATCAGTTCAAAGTCTATCATGAAAAGAACGGTGTGAGGGAAAAGGCCGTTAATAAATGAAGCGAAACGATGAACCGATACTGGCCCGATGCCGCGCCGACGAATTCGTTGGCCGCGAGGCTGAGCTGGATCGAATTCACAAGCACATCTCGACGGACACCGGTGACTCACCTTTGTCGCTGCTTGCCGCCCCGCGAGCCGGCGTTTCGGAACTGATGCGTCAGGTGTTCGACCGGTCGTTTCACACTGGTTCCGGGCCGATCCCATTCTATTTTGAGATCAATGGCTCAGACCGCTCGCTCCGCGACCTTGCAAGCCGATTCCTGCACGATTTCCTTTTGCAAACTGTTGCATTTCGACGTCGTGACGCGGGCATTATCGCGGCCTCGCCCGACATCTGCGAGATCACCGAGCTTGCGGCACCGTCTGACGGCTACTGGATTGACCGGCTCGCCGAGATCTGCGAAATGCGGCTCAGCGATGACAGGTCGTTCGTCCGCAATTGCCTGAGCGGCCCGATAAGGGCGGCCCGTCAGGGTGCTGCCAGCGTTGTAATGGTCGACGGTCTTCACCGGCTAGCGCGGATGACCGGCGGAATGGCCCTGATCGATGAGCTACGCGACATCTATTCGGGTGCGGCCGTCCGCTCTGTCTTTGCAGGACACAGACGTTTTGTTTATGAACGGCTGCAATTTACGTCGGTTCCGGTGGAACCGCTGGCGTTTGAAGCTTCGTGCGATCTTATCGACAGGTTGTCGCGTCGCACCGGTGTCGCGATCAAGGATCATACGCGGGATCTGATAGCGGTCGAACTTGGCGGTCTGCCCGGACACATTTACAGACTGTTTGGAGCCGCGGCCGAACGCGACGCTGACCTTGATACCTTTGAGAGCGTTCAGCATGTTTATACCGACGAGATCTTTGGCGGGCGGATTTCGCTCAGCTACGATCGTATTCTTGAGGAAATTCTGCCCGATGGTGAGGCATGTGCCCGCGTGGTGCGGGTACTGAATGAAGCGTCGGAGCAGGCGGACTCGCGCGTTCCACTAGCGTATTTTCGAAAGCACACCGACATCAACTCCGCCGCTTTGGACGAGCTTCATCACAATGAGATCGTCGATGTCGAGGCCCTCAGTGTGCGGTTCGAGACGACCAACATTGCCCTCACCGACTACGTTCGTGGTCGCGCCCGGCTTGTGGCGGGCGAGCCGCGCGCCCGCGTCGTGGGCGAAGCCCTGGCCGCCGCGGTCAAACGAGCCCCCGCGATCATGGCCCGCGAATACCGCCGCGAAGCCGCACTCGGCGTTGTCGAGCTTCTGGAGAGTTTTGATGGCCAACAGGTCTCGCTCGCGCTGTTCGATTACCGTCGCTTCAAAGCTGAGTTTAAGGGTGCGGGTGACGAAAAGGTCGTTAAGGCCCTACGCGAGGACAATGACAAGGCCGCCCTGCCGAGGATAATCTACGCGACGACCACGGAATCGCTGTACCCGAATTTCGCATTGATCGCTGACGCCGAGCGTTCGGCTGTCGGCATTGGCTTTGAGAGCGACGGCCGCGAGATCGCCGTGCTGGCCGCCCAGATAGATTCTAAACTCGAGGCGGCCCGCGATGTTGCCCAATTTTGGTGCGACCGGTTGGAAGGCGCAGCCGCAGATAGTAATTTTGCTAATTTCAAGATCTGGCTTATCGCTCCGGAGGGCTTCGACGCCGAGGCTATCGAGATGCTCAGAGCACGCGGTTTCTACGGTTCGAGCCAAAAGCAGGCCGCGTTGCTTGCGCGGTTTCTGAACGTAGAGGTTCCACCTGAGCCGCGTCCGATGCCGCCGCTGCCAATGCCGGTCCCGAAGGGCGCGGTGACGGCTAAACCGGATCCTGTACTCGTACCACAACCAACGCAGGAACCGATACCTGAGCCGATCACGGAGCTACAACCGGAGCCTGAGCCTCAAACAGTCGCGGTCCCTGAGCCACCGCCTATACCCGAGCCGCCTTTGGATGAGTTTGAGATGACGGTGCCGATGGGCGAGGATTCCGAGATCATCGCTGCACGCTCGGTTGAGGACATCGCTCGTCGCCACCGTGTGCCGCAAAAGGCGATCAATCAGATCAAGACCGCACTCGTCGAGGCGTGTATCAACGCGTCTGAACACAGCCTAAGCCCCGATCGCAAGATCCACCTCAAATTCGCCGTCGAACCCGGCCGCATGACCATAACAGTCAGGAATCGCGGCGTTCGCCTGGTCGATAAACAACAACCTTCGCCCGACGACCACGCTCGACGCGGCTGGGGCCTGCGGCTTATGAAGGGCCTGATGGATGACGTACGCATCCAACCGGTCGACGACGGCTCGTGCATCGTGATGTCCAAAGCCTTTACGCCGGAATAGCCAGACAAATTAATACTTTTCGAAAAGTCACGATCTGTGGTATAACAATACTG
This sequence comes from Blastocatellia bacterium, assembly GCA_963716755.1. Taxonomy (GTDB): domain Bacteria; phylum Acidobacteriota; class Blastocatellia; order Pyrinomonadales; family Pyrinomonadaceae; genus OLB17. The sequence continues at coordinate 196,797 of CAVQUD010000004.1, read as the reverse complement.
TATTGCTTCCATAAGCAATTCTAAAGATGTGCATCCCTTCTGGTTGGGCTGCCATCGGAGGATAGGAGTCGTCTGTGACGGAAAAATTTCGGAACCGAGCGGCCCGAAGTATGGTATATTAATTGGTGTAACGGCGCCGTTCCCGCGTTCGCCTCCTCCCAAACGCAGCCTCAATTGATGAAAATACTCCTCACATTCACGAAATACCTCGTAGCAGCCGCTGCGCTGGCAATATCGGTCTCTGCGCAGGAGAACCGGATGCCGCTGCTGCAGGACATCCAGGTCAAGAAGGATACTTACGGTCCCACTGTGTCGGCAACGCCGCTCGTTCAAAAGACGGGCAGCATTGTGGCGGTCGCACCGCCGTCGGGAGGCATTCGCACCCTATTTCCGGCGCTGGCCGAGGTGCAGGTTCCGGGCTACTCGGGCATTTTGGTCGAATCAATGGACGGCGGGGTGGTCGCGGAAAGCAACGCGTCGCTTGCCTTTAATCCCGCCTCTAACGTCAAAGTTGCGACCGCCTTTGCGGTGCTCAAGACGTTTGGGCCCGAGTTTAGGTTCATCACCAATATTTACACCGACGGGTCGATCGACCGTGCAACGGGCACGCTCAATGGCAACCTGTACGTGTCGGGCAAGGACCCGATGTTCGGCTCTCAGCACGCTGTTACGCTTGCCGCACGAGCTGAACAAAATGGGTGTGCGAACGGTCGCGGGCGACCTGATCGTGACCGACAATTTTACGTTGAACTATTCGGCGTCGCCGCCCGTGTCGGCTCAGGCACTCTACGCGGCGATGGACGCGTCGTTACGCTCTGCGGCCGCGACAAAGGTCTGGCTCAACCACCTGTCGTATTCCGGAAAGTTTGCACAGGTGCAGGGCGTGCCGAGTGTTACGTTTCGCGGGGCGAGTTACGTCCAGCCGGTGCCCAGCAATCTGACGCATCTCTTTACACACGAATCGACACCGATCCGCGAGATACTCAAGGCCACCCTGTGTTATTCGAACAATTTCCTGTCCGAGCGGCTTGGCGATCTGGTCGGCGGTCCGTATGCCGTCGCTCGGCTCGTTCACCTTAATGCGGGAGTTGCGGCGGAGGAGTTTTCGCTGGCAACATCGAGCGGCCTCGGCTACAACCGCGTGACGCCCAACGCGATGATGAAGCTGCTCCGTGCCCTGCGGAGCGATCTCGCCAAGTACAAAATGACCTATGCCGACATCATGCCCGTTGCAGGCATTGATAAAGGCACGCTTGAGGGCCGATTTATTTCCGATTTTTCGCGTGGCAGCCTGGTAGGCAAGACCGGCACCATGGCCAATACCGACGCCGGCGTCAGCGCTCTTGCCGGCGAGGTAAATACTCGCAACGGCAGGCTGCTCTTTGTCATATTCAATCAGCGCGGAAGCGTCCAGCGGTTTCGCAGCTTCCAAAACTCCTTTGTTGCTCTCGTTCAGGGCCAGTTCGGCGGTGCTGTTCCAATGGCCTACGATGCGGTATCACTCGAAACGCGCCTCGCTCGCACACGCATTAGCTATCCCTACGGTCGCCAGAAGGGCGACGAGTAATCCTACTAAAATCTAGTTGCGTTCAATTTGCCTGTCGGGTGTGAGATAATTCACGCCGAATGAGCGACCTTCAAAACGTCGAAGCCACCGCAGAAGAACCTGAAGAACTGACCGGGCCGACGGCCGAAGATATTGTCGAGGCCGAGCCGCCCAAGCAGGCGAGCGTTGCCCGTTCGGCGGGAATCGTGTCGATCGCGGTAATGTTCTCGCGCGTGCTGGGGTTGGTGCGCGAGACGATATTTGCCGCGTTATTTTGGAGCGGGATTTCTTTACGACGCGTTTATTGTCGGCTTCAGGATTCCGAACCTGCTCCGCGACCTGTTTGCCGAAGGCGCGTTGTCGGCGGCATTCGTCAAGGTCTTTACCGACTATCAGTTAAAGAGCAGCGAAAAAGAAGCGTGGCGGCTGGCGAGCCTTATATTTAACGGCCTCGCGGTCGTGCTCAGCGTCATTTGCATCGCCGGGATCTTCCTGTCGCCGCTCTTCGTCAAGCTCATCACGTACAACTACCTCGGCGACCCGAACCACTATTACCCGGCCGAAAAGGCAGCATTGGCGACCTTGCTGATGCAGATAATGTTCCCGTTCATCCTGCTCGTAGCTCTCGCGGCGTTGGCGATGGGCGTGTTGAACACGAAAGGCCGTTTCGGCATTCCTGCGTCGGCGTCGACGGCGTTCAATGTCGTCTCGATCGTTTTTGGTTTGGGAATCGCATTCTGGCTGAGCGGCGGTGCGTGGGAACGCTCTGTCGATAAGATCACGATACCGTCCGACGCCGCGCAATGGGCGATCATTGGAATGTCGATCGGCACATTGATCGGCGGAGCGGCGCAGCTGGCCATTCAGGTGCCGTCGTTGTTCAAGGTCGGGTTCAGGTTTTCGCTCGACTTGAGTTTTACCGATCCCGGCGTTCGGCGCGTGATGCGGCTGATGGGGCCGGCGATCATCGGTACGGGAGCCATACAGGTCAAGGTACTGGTCGACACGGTCGTTGCGTCGGGCATCGACGGCGGAGCCTCGTGGCTCAGCTATGCGTTCAGGTTGATGCAGTTTCCGATCGGCGTGTTTGGCGTCGCGATCGGAACGGCGGCGATTCCGACGCTGTCGCGGCTTGCGTCAGAGGAGAATATCGTTAAATTTCGCTCTACGCTTTCTGACGCGATGAAGCTCGTGTTTCTTCTGGCTATTCCCTCGGCCTGCGGCCTCATCGTACTCGGTGAGCCGATAATCTCTCTGATCTATCAACGCGGCGAATTCACGGCAATTGACACGAACATGACGGCCTGGGCCCTTACCGCGTATTCGATCGGCCTCGCCAGCTACGCCGCGATCAAGGTCGTCTCGCCGGCATTCTACGCTCTCGACGACGCCAAAACGCCGATGTATATCAGCGTCGCGTCGATCCTTGTGCATGTGCCGACGAGTTTTGGAATGATGCAGCTGCTATCGACCGTGGGCGTTTCGCCCGAGCGGCCAAACGGCTTTGGCCATGTCGGCGTGGCTCTCGCAACGTCCGTCGTCTCAACGGTCAATCTCGCAGTGCTGTCGTACTTTATGCGGCGCAAGATTAAACGGCTTAACGGCACCGATATCCTGTCTTCGTTTGTCCGGATCGTTGCGGCGTCGGGCGCAATGTCGGCGGTCGCTTATTTTAGCTATCGCATGCTCGCCGGCTATCTCGGCGACGGGTCGTTTACGACGCGTCTTATTGAAGCGTTCGTCCCGATGGCTCTAGCTGGCGTTACGTTCCTGATCGCTGCAAAGCTACTCAGGATCACGCAGCTTGAACAGGTGTTGGCAATGATCTCGCGAAAATTGGGAACCAAGAAACCATGATCAAGCCGTTCGGGGACAAGCATCCTAAGGTCGATGAGACGGCATTTGTTGCCGACGATGCGGTCGTTATCGGCGATGTCGAAATCGGCGAGGACTCGAGCGTGTGGTTTGGGTCGGTGGTGCGCGGCGATGTGAACTACATCCGAATCGGTGCGAGGACCAATATACAGGATCTGACCATAGTTCACGTCAACTCGAACACGTACTCGTCGGTCATCGAAGACGAGGTCACCGTCGGCCATCGCGTCGTGCTGCACGGATGCCACGTCGAGCGCGGCTGTCTGATCGGCATCGGTGCGATCCTGATGGACGGCGTGCGAGTTGGAGCGCAGTCGCTGGTCGGCGCCGGCAGCTTGCTCACGCCCGGCACGATCATTCCGCCAAGGTCGCTAGTCATAGGCTCGCCCGCCCGCGTCAAACGCGAGATGACCGATGACGAACTCGCGTATCTCGACAAGTCCTGGCGAAATTACGTCGAACTGAAAAAAGCATATGAAACCACGGATGGACACAGATAAACACTGACAGGAAATGAGTTTCTGTCTGTGTCTATCTGTGTCCATCTGTGGTTAAATTTTCCTGAGTATGGCCAGCACCAATCCAGCCCGAGGCATGCGCGATTTTCTCCCGGCAGACGTGCGCAAACGCGAATACGTCATCGGCGTTATCAAGCAGGTGTACGAATCGTACGGCTTCGAACCGCTCGAAACCCCCGCGGTCGAGAACCTCGAGACGCTGATGGGCAAGTACGGTGAGGAGGGGAATCAGCTCATATTCAAGATACTCAAACGGGGCGAGAAGCTGGACGCAGCAATTGCGGAACGCGGAACGCGGAATGCGGAATTATCGGACCTAGCGCTCAGATACGACCTCACAGTTCCTTTGGCTCGTGTCGTGGCACAGCATAGGAACGATCTGCCTAAGTTCTTCAAACGCTATCAGATACAGCCGGTGTGGCGAGCAGACAGACCGGCCAAGGGGAGGTTCAGGGAGTTTTACCAGTGCGATGTCGATTGCATCGGCTCGGAGTCAATAGTTGTCGAGGGCGAGTTGATGTCGGCGGTGAGTACGATCCTGCGGCGGCTGGGATTTGACGATTTCGTTATTCGCATCAATCACCGCCAGGTGCTGACCGACATTCTCGACACGGCGGGCGTGCCAACGGAACTGCAAGCGGACGCGCTGATCGCGATAGACAAACTCGATAAGATCGGAGCGGACGGCGTGGCGGGGGAACTGAGCGAACGGGGCGTTCGCGATGCCGCTGCGGCGATGCTGATGGACATCTTCAAGAATACGCAGGAGATACTCGGCCAGGAAAAGGACGTTAATCGCACCATCGTCTCAAATCTCATCAACATCGTCAGCAACGAGGTCCTGACCGACCTCGGCCACATAGTAAAATACGCTGGCGATGCGCCGATCGTGATCGATCCGAGCCTAGCACGCGGGCTGTCGTATTACACCGGCGCGATCATGGAGATCAACGTGCCCGACCTCGCCGGTAGTCTCGGCGGCGGCGGGCGGTACGACGGGCTGATCGGGATGTTTGGGAAGGAACAGATCCCGGCGTGCGGATTTTCGCTTGGGCTTGAGCGGATACTGGTCGTGATGGAAGAGCGCGGGATGTTTCCGGCTGAGATCGCAGATTCGACGCCGGCGGATGTGTTGGTGACGATATTCAGCGACGAAACCGTTGCTGATTCATTGAGACTCGCTAATAAACTGCGTACGGACGGACTTCGCGTGACGCTTTATCCGCAGGCCGACAAGGAAGATAAGCAGTGGAAATACGCAAATACGATCGGTGTTCCGTGGATATGCACGGTCAACTCAGATGACATCGCCGACGGAATGGTATCGTTTCAGAATTTGCGGACCCGCGAACGATTTCGCGAAAAGGTGGATCAGGTCGCCGCGAAGATCAGGATCGCGTAGCGACGTATGAATCAACCGTCGCTCACGCGACGGTCCCGAATTTTATGATCACGTCCGCGGGTTATCACCCACGGCTACATTCAAACGCCGCTATGCGGCGAGAAGGTCCGACCTGTGTTGTGCAACTTATGTCGTTTATAACTAGTTCAATTACTTGTTTGCTTGTGATGATCGCTAGCTCCTATTCGGTTTTGGCGGCTGGACCGCAGGTGTGGTCGGTCAATTCGCGTGCGGACGTGCTCAGGGGCGATGCTCGTGGCGTTTCGATCGCGGACGATGGGACGATCACGCTCTCGCCGTCTTTCGTCGAGGCTTATAAGACCGGCCAGCAATATGTCTGGTCGAGCGCGGTCGATGCGGCGGGGAATGTTTATCTCGGGACCGGCGGTGATGGCAGGATATTTAAGGTCGCGGCGAACGGCACCGGTTCTCAGTTTGCGGATCTCGCGGAGTTGAATGTCTCGGCGTTAGCGATTGGCAGCGGCGGTGAGTTGTTCGCTGGAACTTCGCCCGATGGCAAGGTCTATCGCATCGCGGCTGACGGTAAGGCGGAAGTCTATTTCGATCCGAAAGAAAAATACATTTGGGCGCTGGCCGTGTTGCCCGACGGTCTCGGCGTGGCGACCGGCGACGGCGGTCGTATCTATAAGGTGAAGGCCGCCGGTGCGGCACGCGACGCGTCGCTGATGTTTGACACGAGCGAGACGCATGTCATTTCGCTTGCGACCGATAAGCAGGGCAATCTCTATGCCGGCAGCGATTCCAATGGGCTAGTGATGCGTTTTGGCGCAGACGGAAAGCCGTTTGGGCTGCTCGATTCTCCGCTGCGCGAGATACACGAACTCGCTGTCGGGCCCGACGGGTCGGTCTACGCGCTGGCGTTGGGCGAATCGGTCTCGACCCCAAAGCCCGACGCGCCAAAAGAGACGGCCGAGGTTAAACCGGTAACTGTAGATAGACCCGGAATGCCCGGCACCGAGCCGCCAGCGAAGAGCCGTTACGACCTAAAAGACGCGAAAACGGCGGTTTATCGCATCTTGCCCGACGGTTCGGTCGATCTGCTGTGGGCGTCGTCCGACGGTAACCGCGTTCTCGATCTACGCTCACCAGACCGGCCGCGGCGTGCTGATCGGCACGTCAGACAAGGGCCGGGTTTACAACATCACGAACGAAGGCCGCGAGACGCTCGTGCTGCAATCTGACGCCGGACAGATCTCGACGATCCGCACTGACGGCCGCAGTTTGCTCGCGACATCGAGCAATCAGGGATCGCTGTTTAGGATCGGGCCGGGAAACATGGCTGAGGGAACGTACGATTCAACCGTTCTCGACGCAAAGGCGACGGCGACATGGGGACGCATCTGGTGGCGTTCGAGCGGCGATGTAATGATCCAGACTCGCACGGGAAATACGGAGAAAGCCGACGAGACTTGGAGTCCCTGGAGCGTCGGCCTGGTCGATCAAAAGGGCGCACAGGTCGCGAGCCCGAAGGCGCGATATATTCAATGGCGTGCGGTATTCAAACCGTCGAGGCCGGTCCTCGAGGGAGCGACCGGCGACCGCACATCATTGAGCGAGGTGAACCTCTCGTTTGTCACCCGCAACATCGCACCTGAAGTCCTGTCGATCAACGTCCTCCCGACCAATGTCGGCCTCGCGCCAAATCCTCCTATGCAGATCGACCCGAATATCGAACTTTCGGGTATGGAACCGGCGACGTTCGGCATTCCCGTCACCGCCGTCGCGCCGCGTCGTGTCTATCAACGTGGAGCGACTTCGCTACAATGGACCGCAGAAGACCGCAATGGCGACAAGCTCATCTATGACGTCTATTATCGCGAGATCGGCAACGTGCAATACATGCTCTTGCGCGGCGACATGACCGATAACTTCCTGGCCATCGACGGCCAATCGCTGGCGGACGGACGTTACGTTTTTCGCGTTGTCGCACGCGACACGCCGTCAAACCCCGCAACGCTAGCCCTGTCCGGCGAACGCTTCACCGAACCCATCGACATCGACAACACCGCACCGACGGTGACGGTCGGTCGGGACGCCGCAGATCACTGGCGACAAGGCGCGAGTCGTGTTTGACGCGACCGACGGCTCGAGCTATCTGACACACGCCGAATACAGCGTGAACGGCGGCGAGTGGCGGACCGTTTACGCCGACGACGGCATCTCAGACAGCTCGCGAGAACGCTATACGTTCGACATCACGGTCGCGACGCCGGGTGAGTACGTCGTGACGCTCCGCGTTTTCGACGTCAACGCGAATTCCGGCAACGCTCGCATGCTCGTGCGTCGCTGAACTGCGTTCGGTTCTTGACAATTGAAGTTAGGTCTTCGGCAACGTCATCGTCTTGCCTTCGCTGTCGATCTCGAGGTGACGTGTGGTGCCCTCGGTCACGCTGGGGGGCACGAGGTCGCCGGTCTTGTAGCGGGATTCGGCTGACGGAATAAACTCGGTCTGGACCGGCGAGAGGCTCGCAACAGGGCTGTGCCGATAGCGCGCTCGGCGAATTCGCGGCAACGTTTGCCTGAGCGTCGCGCCGATCGTATTTCGCCTGTGCAAATTTGGCGACCCCGTTGCCGAGCATTATGAATGCCGGTATCAGCATCCAAAACCACCAGCCGCCGCCTTTGCCCGTAACGCCCAGGATCACCGCGACGATCACAAAAGCCACGCCCATGAACATCTGAGTATAAGCGGCCTCGCAGCCGGCGGACTTTCTTTTTCGTCCGGTGCTGGCCGACCACGGCCGGGCAGCGTGCCTGAAAGGGCCTGCGAGACGTTGCCGAGGTCGGTGCCGCACGAGCGGCAGAATTTGCCCGTCTCAGGATTCTTTTGTCCGCATTTTGGGCAAAACATAGGGCAGTGACAAGTGACAAGTTACGGGCAACAAGTTAAGTCCGTTGCCGTCGGGCCTCGAAGAGTATTACGCCGGCGGCGACTGAGACGTTCAGGGAATCTATTCTTCCATACATCGGTATGTTTACCAAGACGTCGCAGTTCTCGGCGACGAGCCGGTGAAGGCCGCTGCCTTCGGCAGCCCAGCACGAGGGCTGACGGTCGGGTCCAGTCCCAATCCGTATATGCCGTTGGAGCATCGGCCGATGTTCCGACGACCCAGATGTTGTTGTCCTTTAGCGTCTTGATGACGTGATTGAGGTTTGGGGCCTTTGCGACGCGGACGAATTCGACCGCGCCGGCCGAAACCTTTGCAACCGTCTCGGTCAGGCCGACTGCTCGGCGTTCCGGGATGATGACGCCGTCCGCTCCGGCGCACTCGGCCGTGCGAAGGATCGCACCGAGATTGCGAGGGTCCTCGACACCGTCAAGCAAAAGTAAAAGAGCCGGCTCGCCCGCCCGATCGAGCAATTCGTCCATTTCGATGTATGCCGCCGCAGATGCGAGAGCGATCACGCCCTGATGGTTTACGTCCGCACCGACATGCTTTGCGAGCGTTTCGCGCGGAACTCGATGCCATGCGATAGAGCGCGAGCGGCACAGATCGATGATCTCGGTCAACCGTTTCTCGCGAGCCCCGTCCGCAATCAGCACCTTGTCGATGCGGCGATTGTCGGCGCGTAAGGCTTCGAGCACGGGCAGCGAGCCATAAATTAGTTGGGAGTCTCGAGTCTTGAGTCCTGAGTCGGATCGTCGTGGAGGACGGTCGCCGTGAACCCTTGACCTTCCTTCTTCGGACTTAAGACTCGAGACTGCAGACTTTTTTTTCATAGGAGGTGCCATTGCAGGCGCGAGTATTTTGTGAACTGTGCGGTGTTATTTGAAAGCTCGACGCTGCCGAATTCGACCTTGCCAAAACCCGCACGCTGCAGCCCCTGAGCGTCCTTTCGCGATTCCAGGGGCCAGATGTCGTCGAGGGCATGGCTGATATTCGAGTAGTCGGCTATAACGCGGGCGTTCGGGGCATGTTCTTTGAGAACCGTCACCAGGCGGCGTAGGTTTTCGACGGCGATCAGGCCCTTGTCGTCTCCGAGACATGAGAAATCGAAACCAGCGAGATGGACACGCCAACCGCACGGATCGCGTCGGCTGTAGAGATCCAGCACGGCGGCGTCGGACGAGGTAGTCGTCTCGTCGAGACGCTTGATGGGCTTGTAGCGGCGGCGTTTCTTCTCGAGCGCGTCCGTTCGGCTTGTCAAAAGCGTGCCTGTGACTAAAAGCGCAAGGTCCGCCCACGGTACATTGGTCACGGTTCCCGTGTTGAAATCGGTTACACCCAGCGCGTCGGCCGTGAAGTCGAGACCTTTAAGCCGTACCGGCGGCGATCCCGCATCGAGGTCGGCGTCAGGCACCGTCCGGCAGTCGAGTCCGAGACCGGACAATTTACGGATCGCTGCGATCGATTCCGCCTCCGTTGCAACTCGTGCGACCGGCATCGGCACGGCTGCGTCGATGATGGAATTGAGTTGCTCGGGGGCGATGCCGACTATCGATGCAATCGCGGCCACACTGGGCCTGGGATCATTGAGATTCGGCAGTAGGACGATATTCCAGCCATTCTCCCAAGGTTCGAGTTCTCGCGTCGAGATCTGGAGGCTGGTAATGTCGGCAATGGTCAATTCGTGCCCACAGTAGACACAGGTCGAGCGGTTTGGCGGATTCTGACGGTCGCAGCCCGAGCAAGAGACCATCTGCGACGGCCTGAACGCGATGTCTTCCGATTGGACCATCGGATCGAAATGATGCTCGGTGTCAGTGGTCTGGGGCATAGGTCCCGGGGCAGAACAGGCCGATTTTAGCACTTTTGAGTGGAAAATGCTTGACCCTTGTTCCGAGCATTGGCAAACTAAGAGTCAGCCCGCATGGCGCGATATATCGGCAAGCGAAGGCATTAAACAAGGCGGTTTTTTGAAGCTAATTATTTGATCCGCATATAGTTGGGCCTATTTGAAGATAGGATAGAATACGAACTCACGCCTTTTCCGCACGACCTCTATCATGCCCGCGGAGCCCAGATTCTCGTAGTTTGAGGAGGCTCTAGATGAAGTTCGAGACGACGGCCGGTTCATCCTGGCAGTTTGGTCATCGCGGACGTGTCGCCGTATTTATCGACGGTAACAACTTGTTTCACGCCGCGCGGTTCCACAATATTGACATTGATTATGCCAAGCTGCTACGCGTGCTGCTAGGCGACGGACGGCTGCTGCGGGCGTTCTTTTACACCGGCGTTGATGCCGGGGCCGAGCGGCAGCAGGGCTTTTTGCTGTGGATGCGGCGTAATGGCTTTCGGGTGGTGCAAAAGGAACTAAAGACATTCTACGACGGCACGCGAAAGGCAAATCTTGACGTCGAGATCGCCGTTGACATGCTTAGCCTGGCGGGGCGTTACGACACGGCCGTGTTGGTGTCGGGCGACGAGGATTTCGTTTACGCTATAAATGCCGTGGCCTATAAAGGCTGCCGCGTCGAGGTTGCCGGCTTTAGATCGAATACCGCTCCGCGGCTGATCGACGTGGGCGATTTCTTTATCGACCTGGGCGACATAGCACACCTGATCCGCAAGGACATTGCACAGCCAGGCGACTACGAAGTGCCCTCATTTGTCCCGCCAGAGGACGGCGGATTTGCCAAAGCCGAGCGTGAAGATTATTCGGACGCCACCCGGCAAGGGAACGACTGATCAGGGCGCTTAGGATATTTCCACAGGCGGCAGGAGTATTCCCCTTTTTAGGCGCTTAATACGACTTCACTGAGAAGTGTAAATTTCGCTGCGCTTTACAGTTGACGACCTAAGGTAAATGTTGATACCATCGCTTAGCTTTTCTTAAGCGCTTATCTAAGTCTTACTCAGGTTCTCAAAAAAAGCGTATGAATTGTCCGGTTTGTGATCGGCTGTTAGCACCAACCCTGTCAATTTGCCCCGCATGCGGTGCCATGATGAATGACACCGTCCGCGAAGAACTGCAAAGTAAAATAACAATGGGGGCTCGCTCCCAAATAGGTTTGCAACCGACCTCGTCGATTGCAAAACCGACGGCGAAGTCGGCTCCCGATGCCGCAGTCGTCAGCGGCGCCCAGCCCACAGGACGGTAACAGCTGGACTTGTCGCATCGAAGACAAGCCAGACGCTTGTGGACTTCCAGAATAAGCAGACCGCCATGCCCGATTGGCGGCTGCAGCTGCAAAACGCCGTTCGCCAGCGTAAAGGTCTGAGCGATATGCCCGGCTCCGTAGAACAGCCGCTAGCGATCGCTGTGTCGACCCCGGGCGCGGTGCCTGCGGAGCAGGCCATGAAAGTGCATCCGAGCGATCCGAGGGTCGCCAAGGCGGTTGAGAGGATAAACGCGTCACGGGCCAAATTCACCGAGGAGGTGGCACGACCTCGAAAACCTCAGCCGCCGCCGGTCATGCGGGCAGTAGCGACGCCACTAAAATTCGGCGTAGTGTCCACGACGGGCACGGCCGCGGCTCCTGCCCTGTCACGGGTCGAGCCTGCACCGCGACCAAAATTGGTCGTCCCGGCTCCAACCGCAAAGCGAATCACAAGTAAGCTGCCGCCTGTTGCGGCGGTCGTGACGGCGAAGGAGGAGATCGAGGAGCCGCAAAAGATCGCTAAACCCGAGTTGCCGTTCGAGGCTGCCGAGATCGACCGCATACGGATCCACGTATCCCAGGACGCAGTCGCCGCTGACGTGTCCGGTAGTTACGAGGACGATATTGAGGACCTGGCTCCGTATTCGATGCGGTTCGGAGCAGGGCTATTCGATCTGATCATCGGGGCGTTCATTGCGATGGTAGTGACATCGCCATTCATCCTTGCGGGCGGCGATTGGTCAACGTCGGGCGGCGCTGCTTCTTTTCGTCGGCGTGTGGGCTATAGTCCTCTTTCTCTATATGACCGCTTGTGTCGGAATTGTCGGAAAGACGCTCGGTATGAGGTTGTTCTCATTGGAATTGGTCGATGCTTTTGAGAACGAATACCCCACATTGCAGCAAGCCGCGATCAACGCCGCTGTGTACCTCATCACATTGCCCTTGGCGGGAGCGGGTTTTCTGACGATGTTCTACAACGAGGAGAATCGCGCTCTGCACGACCTGCTGTCCGGAACAATCCAAGTCAGGGAATTTTAGGTAATTACTGCCGTCTAATGTCAGAATGCTGTTGAATGACAGCACGAGACGACAATCCCAAAAACATCGCGGACGCGGAATTTGAGCGGCTTGCGGCCGCCGCCCGCCGAAAGGTCGTTCGCGAGACGACAAAACTGGAAAAACTCGTCGCTAATCTCCACGGGGACCTCGAGCGTCACGGCGACGCCGCGCGGTGGAAGCGATACGGCGACCTCCTGCTCGCGAACGTCGCAAACGCGGTCCGTCAGGGCAACACCATTTTGGTCATTGACTACTTCGCTCCTGAAACGCCGCAGATAGCCATAGAGGCAGAGAACGGTAAGACGACGGCCGAGGCGGCTGAAGGCTATTTTCGCCGCTACACGAAGTCCCGAAATGCCGCACAAAAGGTCGCGGAACGGCTTGAACTGACTGAAGCGAAATTATCGAAGGCGCTCAAACGCTTGGCGGCGGTCGATCAGGCAATCGAGGATGCCGACACTGAATTCCTGCTCGCAGTCGCCGGCGTTAAACCTGTGGTTAAAGAGACGGGAAGGCGAAAGAAGGTCGAAACCGAGTTTAAAGGGGCCCGACGCTTTGCGTCGTCCGACGGCTACGAGATCCTCGTCGGCAAAAAGGCCGCGGACAATGACTTTCTTACGTTTCGTGTCGCAAAGTCGCGTGATATCTGGATGCACGCCGCCGACTATCCCGGTTCGCACGTTGTGATCAGGAAACGCGGGGCTCACGATATTCCGCCGAGCACGCTGATCGAGGCCGCACAGATCGCAGCCTTTTACAGTGACGCCCGCGGGTTGGGAAAAGCATCAGTGCGTTATACAGAAAAGAAATTTGTGAATAAACCAAGACGCGCCCCAGCGGGGGGCGTGAGCATTGCGGATTTTAAGACGCTCGTCGTCGAGCCAAAAGTGCCGCCAAAGGCTGATTAGGTCACTCGGCCATTACATTGGCTACCGTCATTTTCATCTTGTTGATAACATCGCCGCCGCCGCCGAGAAAGACGCCGCGCAGGCGGCCTTCGCGATCGATCAGGTAGGTCTGCGGGACGGCATTAAAGTTTGAGACACGATTGAATTTGCCCACCAGATCACCCGGAATGCGGGCGAGTTCATAGTTGAGTTTCATGCCGGTCGCAAATCGCTGGATGTCCTCGATCCGCTCGGGCTGACCGTCGTTATTACCGATGTCGAGGCCAAGCACCTGAAACCCTTTATCCGCGTACATATTCTGCATCTCAACGAGATGAGGCATCTCTGCTCGGCACGGGCCGCACCAGGTCGCCCACAGATTGATCAGCACGACCTTGCCTTTACGGTCAGAGATCTTGCTCTTGGTGCCGTCGATCATCTCAAACTCGGCGTCGGCGACCGCCGTCGGCAGCGGCGGATAGTCAGTGGATTTAGCCACTGGTTTGGCGGTCGGCGGCTTTGCATTGGCTGAACTACCGGAATTGGCCACGTTGCCCGTCGTATCGCCGCACGCCGTGATCAAGATAGCGGCAACGGCCGCGAGTGCAATATTCGAGAGTAATTTCGTCATCAGATAGCTGGTTTTACGCACGGAGCAAGCCAAAAGGTTCGCTTCGAGCCAGTGTTTTGAACCAATCAAAACATTAGCATCAAAACGAACCGGCGTAAAATGCGGGTTTCTGACCTATTTTAGAGCTTGAATCCGGCGCGTGGTCAGCATTGTCTCAAAGCCGGTCTTATCAACGGATTTGATGTAGGCGTCGAGCGGTTCGACGGTGCCGGCCTGCACGTGCTCGAAGAGAGCGTCGTTGAGCATGACCATGCCGTGGTTCTTACCGGTCTGCATCGCGGAGGGTATCTGGAACGTCTTGCCTTCGCGGATCAGGTTGCTGATGGCGGGGGTGACGATAAGTACTTCGAGTGCGGCGACGCGGCCGCCGCCTTTCTTGGGAAGCAGCGTCTGGGCGATGACGCCTTTTAGCGATTCTGAGAGCATCACGCGGATCTGCTGCTGGCGGTCGGCAGGGAACTGATCGATGATGCGGTCCACGGTGGATGGAGCGGTTGTCGTGTGCAGCGTTCCAAAGACCAGGTGGCCTGTCTCGGCGGTTTCGATGGCGATCGATATCGTCTCAAGGTCGCGCATCTCACCTACTAATACGATGTCGGGATCCTCGCGAAGTGCGGCCCTGAGGGCGTCCTTAAAGCTATCAGTATGGTTGTGTACCTCGCGTTGGTTGACGAGGCATTTGTGATTGTCGTGGACGAACTCGATCGGGTCCTCGATCGTGATGATGTGGTCCTCGCGTGTCTTGTTGATCGAATCGACCATCGCGCACAGCGTCGTCGATTTACCCGAACCGGTCGGGCCGGTGACGACCACAAGCCCTTTAGACAGAGCACATAGGTCCATGATCGCCTTTGACAGGCCGAGCTGTTCGGCGGTGAGGATCTTGGTCGGAATGACGCGAAAGACGGCCCCCATGCCTTTGCGGTCAGCAAAGACATTGCAGCGAAATCGGGCCAGCTCGGGGATCTCATAAGCAAAATCGGTGTCGCTGCGTGCGGCAAACTCCTCTTGATTCGCGCTCAGGCATTATCGACGTCAGCAGGTCTCGCATGACCTCGGCGGTCAACGCTTGCTCGCCGGCCTGCAGCGGACACATTTTGCCGTCCTTGCGGATCATCGGCGGCATCGAGACGGACAGGTGCAGGTCGGACGCCCCGATCTCGGCCATCTTCCTAAAGAGTTCATCCATGCGGCCGGCCATGGCCGAATTTGGAGCCGCGGGCACAAACGCTGCTTCCGGTGGAGCAACGGGTGGAGGAGGAGGAGCCGTGGCCGGTGCGGACGGCGGAATGTAGGTCTGGGCGGCAACCGGTTCAGCGCTTGAGTAGGCTGGCTGCCCAAAAGCTATCTCTGCCGGCGGCGGCGTGAATTCGGGCGAGAAATCGCTTTGTCTTCGCATGGGTATCTCGGGGGCAGTTTCGGTAAAGACCGTCTGAAAGGCGGGATCGTTGACAGGGACGACGTTGGGATCGATGGCGGTCGACGGCACATATTCGCGTGCAATATCGACTTCTTCGCTGAGCAGGTCGTGGAGTGAGGGAGCGTCGACATTTTCAGCCGTCGTCAGGTCGTAACCGGCCGACGAACTCTCGAGCTCGTATGATATCTCCTCGTAACGTGGCGGAGGCTCGGTCGCAGCCGGCGGCTCAGCGGCGGCTATATCTTCGATCATCGGCACGTGCTGCTCAAAACTGGCGGGCGGCGGTTCGGGTGCTGGCGGGGTGACTGGCGGGGCCTCCGGGAGCGGTTTTGGAACCGTTATTGAGCCGTCAGAATCGCCCAACATGGGGCGAACCGTGACGATAAAGCCGGCGGGCGACTTTTGCACGGTGAAATTGAAGTTGCCGAGACTGTGCGCATGTACAAATTCGATCTCGGAACTATTTGGCAAGGTCGATTTTACGTCGGGTGGGATCAGCGGGAATACCATTGTGCTGATCTGCGGGCCCGCGAGCGGTGTATTGGCGACATCAGTCGTCCCGTTCCCGGCCACCAGGAACGGTTTCCGGTTAGGTTCGAGCCGAAGTTCTTCGCTGCAGGACGAGAGAAGGTGCTGAAGATAGTCGTTTAGCTTTTCCATATCGAATCGGAGGTTTTAGTAACGGTAGAGGCAGGTGGGCGTGGAAGGCCCGATTGTCAGAATAACATAGTTTAACATTGCCTGTCAGCAACAAAATTACGTCGCGGTTCGGCCGTTTTTGGTCGAAAAATGCCTGCAGTGGTTCGACGGCGGTCGCGAGTGGTGGAGAAAATTGCGTGAGTGGTGGAAGGTTTTGCCCGAGTGGTCAGCGATTTTTGTCGTTCGACCGTCGCCGCTAATGGCCCGATCGATCATTTCGACGGCTCGCTCGCATTGAGGTCTCGATCCTGCCCTTGATCACATCGTTAATGATCTGTGCATTTTGTATCATTTTGAGAAATTTGCGTCATTTTGAGAATTTTGCATCATTTTGAGAAATTTGGTATTCCCCTCTGCCGGGAGTTGTGCTAAAACTCCCAGTCTATGAGAAGCAACTGGAAAGAAATACCGCGCGGCGACGTTATGCCGCAGTACGCAGGAATGCACGTGACAATGAACCGAAAAGGCGGGATCGTCATGAGCCGAAGGACGTATGAGCGATTCGGCGGCCCCAAAGCGGTGCTCGTGTTCTTTGACGAGGTGAACAACCGCATCGGCCTGAAACCCGTCGGCCCCGGCACCCGCAACGCTCATCCCGTCAACGTCGCCAACACCAAAACCGGCTCAAAGATCGTCCGCTGCTACCGCCTGATCGTCGAAGCCGGCATCGACCTGCCCGCCACGGTCGAATTCCCCGACGCCGACATAACCGCCGAACGCATCCTAACCCTAGACCTCCGGACCGCCCGGCCGTCTGCCCGGGCTAAGGCCCGTCAGCGCCTTTCGGCCCGGAGATCGTCTCAGCCGTGAACGATCACATCCTCGTTCAAGGCTTGCACAATCGGATATAATCTTGTTGGGAGAAATCTTATGTCAGAAGTTGTCTTAACACTACCCGATGATCTAGCAGCCGAAGCGAAGGAAATGGGCCTCTTCAAACCGTTTATTATCAACTCGCTGTTGAGAGAGGCGATCCGGCGGCGAAAGGTCAATAGGCTCTTCGACACAATGGACCGCCTCGCCGCGCTGCCGGATCCGCCGACAGAAGAGGAGATCGCTGAAGAGATAGCTGCTGTTCGGCGAGAGAGACGTGAACGTCAGACTTCATGAATCGCGCGCCACCGTTGATACTAATCTCGTCGTTTCAGCCTTCCTGTGGGGCGGCCTGCCAAGTCGCGTTTTGCGGGCGGCTCAGGCAGGCGTCGTGGACCTTTTCACGAGCCGTGCTCTGCTGTCGGAACTCGCGGAGGTCCTGTCCCGGGACAAATTTCGGCAACGGTTAGAAGCTGTTGACTCGTCCGTTGACGAGATACTTGACGAGTACACGGCGCTGGCAGAACTGATAGAAGTAGATGAAATAGAGCCCAGGGTCTCGCGCGACGCGGATGACGACGCCGTAATTGCTTGTGCGGTCTCGGGTGATTGCGAGTTGATAATCTCGGGCGACAAGGATTTGCTGGTACTGAGCGAACATCGCGGTATCAGGATCGTTACCGCCGCGGTATTTCTTGCGGAGCTAGAGCTTTGATCCGCCACGGTCGAGTTCCCCGACGCCGATATCACCGACGAACGCATCCTCCTCCTCGACCTCCGCACCGCCCGCCCCTCCGCCCGGGCAAAGGCGCGTCGGCGGCTTTCTGTTGAGAGGGCAGGCGATCTTGCGGCTTTGCCGCAGTGATGTGCGGAAAGGCTGTGCCTTTCCGGGACGGCTCTCCAAAAAATGAGGCTATGCCTCCCATTTCTAGAAACGGAGGCGCAGCCTCAAGATATTTTGGCCGGCTGACGGAAAGGCCAAGCCTTTCCGCACAGCACTGCGGCAGAGCCGCGGGAAGGGGAGGGCCGTGTCGGAAAAGCAGAGGTTCTGGCATCAAGGCCTGCCAGTGTTGCCAACGACGCAACCGTTCCGCTCGGCGAAAAGAAGAGATTCTCGGCTCGGCGCAAGCCCGGGCTTTTGGCTCAACCTTCAAAAGAATTGGCAACTGAGCCAGGTAAAGGTCCGGCCGCTAAAGAAACTCGCGCTAAGAGCCGCTTAGCCGCACCAGCCAGGAATCCTGTCGCTGTTGGCGACCGGCCAGATCGGAGAGACCGACGACGCAACCGGAATGGCCCAAAATTCCGCCGCCGAAAAAAAAGGCGGCCGCATCGCCAAGGCGCGCTCGCCTCGAACTAGAAGAAAAGACCGGCCGAAAGGTCGTCACCGGCGAAAACTTCCTGCCCCCCGCCCGGGCGCGAAAGAAACTTGGGGGTAAATGAGATCCCCACCGCCCGCATCGAAGAAGGCGTCCTCCTCCTGGAACTAAAATACTGTGTCCCGCTGCCAAAGAACGGGCGGAGCAACGGGAAGTGAAAAATGATAAACATTCGCGACAAGCAAATCGGTACCTCTCGGCACCGGACCCGTATCGAGCCTGATCCAAAGGCGACGGTAGGAACGATTACGGCATCTTCCGCCCGTCGATAGGCGATTGGTATCACGTTTTCAGCGGCAGCGGCGGGCTGTTTGGCGAACGGTTCGGCCAGACGGGGGACAAGATGGCTCCGGCGGATTATGACGGCGACGGCAAGACTGATATCGCGATATTCCGGCCTTCGACAGGATTGTGGGTCGTGAGGAATTCGGCGACGGCGACGTATTCGTATTCTGTGTTTGGCTCACCTGCGGACATTCCCATTTCTGGTGATTACGATGGTGACGGCAAGGCGGACATTGGGGTTTGGCGGCCTTCGGATGGGACTTGGTATATACAAAGGAGCGATAACGGGCAGTTCATTGTGTTCCCGTGGGGGCAGAACGGGGACGTTCCGACGCCTGCGGCGTTTGGGAATTGAGAATTGAGAATGGAAAATGCTGACTTTGTATTGCCGTTGGCTTTAGCCAACGGTCGTCAGCGTAACAAGAAACCGGGCTTTAGCCCAACGCGATATTGGGGCTAAAGCCCGAGTTGTTGTTGTCGACGAACCCGTTGCCTGAAGGCAACGGCAATTTTTCTAGGACAGAAGACACGCAGGCAGGCTGCCTGCGGTCCGACGCGTTGGAGCGGTCTCGCCGGGTTGACGCTGGTGGCAACGGTGCCCTTACTTACGTGCGGGCTACTGAGAGCTACTTGTCCGGGAGATTCTTCCGCAGGTATTCGCCGAGGAGGCGGTCGTACTCGGTTGAGACGACCTGGTAACACTCGCAGCAGACGCGTTCGAGGCCTTTGCGGTCGAGGATGTTGACGGTGCCGCGTGAATAATCAATAAGGCCCATCTCCTGCAAATGTCCGGCGGCGATGCTGACGCCCTCGCGACGAACGCCGAGCATATTCGCGATCAGGTCGTGAGTCATCACGAGCTTATCGGCCGGCAACTGGTCATGATTGATCAGGAGCCATCGGCAGAGCTGTTGTTCGACGCTATGAAGCCGGTTACAGACCGCTGTCTGTGAGATCTGGGTCATCAGGGCCTGTGTGTATCGAAGCAGCAGATCCTGAAAAATGCCGCCGCGTTTGAATTCGGCCCTTAGCTCGTCCGCCCGCATCCGGACTGCTTGGCCCGCACTCTGAACGACAGCGCGATTAGACGTCGTATTGCCGCCCATGAACAGAGCGATCCCGACGAGGCCGTTGTTGCCGGCGATGCCGATCTCGGCGGTGCCGCCGTTTTCCATTATGTAGAGAAGTGAAATGATCGCTGTGGTCGGAAAGTAGATGTGGGTCATCCGGTCCCCGGACTCATAGAGGACCTCGCCAAGCTTGAGCGAAACAGATTCCAAATGAGTATCTATCCGACGGAAATCTTCATCGGGGAGGGCTGAGAGCAGATGATTTTGCCGCGAATCGCTGTGACTCGCATCCAAGGAAACCACTAGACGACTTCCTCCAAAAGTCGGGAACCCATTCTAGAATACTAGAACAGCGTTTTAGAGTAATACTCTTAGTTGTCTTATGCAACCTTTAAAACAGGGTCATGGTCAATTACGGGCAAAAAAAGGACGGGCTTGAATAGCCCGTCCCAAACCTTCTTTGTGAAGAATTACTTAGCGGTTATTGCCGAT
The DNA here is from genome assembly GCA_963716755.1 of Blastocatellia bacterium. Taxonomy (GTDB): domain Bacteria; phylum Acidobacteriota; class Blastocatellia; order Pyrinomonadales; family Pyrinomonadaceae; genus OLB17. The sequence continues at coordinate 176,660 of CAVQUD010000004.1, read as the reverse complement.
ATTGGCAGGAGCCGTTGAAGTAATTGTGAACACGGTTCCCGGTCCAAGCTCGATACTGTCTCGGCCCGTTATAAGTACCGTTCCGGCACCGGCACCAGCTCCGACGCCTGCTCCGATAGCGGCACCCTGCGCCGCCGCCGGCGATAGCACCGATGATCGCACCAAGCACAGCTCCGATCCCGGCACGAGTCGCCGTTTGGGTCGTCTGACTACCGTCGCGAACGGTTCCCTCGTTGTTTACGGAAACGTTGTCGCCATTCGCAGCCCTCACTGACTCGATGATCCCGGCAAAACGATAGGTATTGCCGTTCATTCTGAGCGTGTCAAAATCGAGCGATATGTTCGCCCGCCCTGAAAAGCGGCCCGAATTAGCCGTCTCGTTGACGGTGCCTTCGATCACGGCTCCGCGATACTGTCCGGGCGACGTGACTTCCATCGTGAACCGGTCGCCGACCTTGGATGTCTTGGTACTGACCGTGTCCCGAAGCGTTGCGGTAATGCTGGTGCCGTTAGCGATGTAGAAATCGTTGATCCCACCATTGTATCCGGCAACCTGACCACTATTAACAACCGACCATTGCGGGTTGTTGTCTATCTTGTCGTAAACACTCGAAACCGTAATGGTCTCGTTCTGATTCTCAAGATAGATGCGGCGTGTGACATTTAACTGACCGTTGTTGGTCGGCGAGAAAGTCACGTAAAAGTCATTGATTCGATCGCCTTCGTAGTTGATCATCACGCCGTTGTTATTTGCGGTGGCCGTCGTCGTAACCGTTCGGCCGCGATTGTTGGTTTCGCTTCTTGCGACGCCGTCGGCCTCAAACGTGACCTGCGGCACATTGCTCGAGGCAATGCTCACCGTGCGGTTTTGCTTTTCGATGGCGATCATCTCGGGCGACGTAAGACGCCTTTCGAGATTACGACGCATATTGTCGCGTTGATCGTTCGAATAGCTGCCGAGCGATCTGTTGATGACGTCGGTGACATTATCGCTTCGGTTCGAATTCAAGCGATATGTTCCGGTCATTCTCGCGTCGATGCCGTTGTTTGAATAAGGGCCGCCCGGATAGGTCGGGTTCTGAACGTTCCAGTTCCAGCTAACACGATAGTAGCTGGCGAGTGTGTTGAGATCCGTTCGGAGCGAGTTCCACTGATTCTGGGCATTGCGCGTCATTCGGCTCTGTGCCATGAACTGGTTGATATAGCGTCCCCGATCCAGCACTTCGGTTGCGTCGGCGACTGTGGACTGACGTGAATCGAATCGATCCTTTAGCCGATCAGTCGCATTCTCAAAGTTTGCGATGTACGAACTGATCGAATCCTCGGCTCTGGTACCGTCGATGACGCTGCGGTCGAGCGAATTGTCCATCGACCGTTTGTACGAGTCGGTCTTAGTTTCGATCCGTGTGATCAAACCGCGTAATTGACCATCGGTTGCGGTGTACACGGGATAACCCATCTGCGGATCGACGGCCTGGTTCCAGTTCCAGTTCACTCTGTAATAGCTTGCCAGAGTGTTCAGATCGGTCTTGATCGGCCGCCACTGGTTTGTTACTCGGCTCGTCACACTGTGATGAGTAAAAAATTGATCGACCAACAGTGCTTTATTCAGCATGTCGGTGACCTCAACGCCCGCGCTCTGACTTGCGTTGATACGTGATCGGAACTCTTGCGTTGCGCCTGTAAAGTCAGCGACGAGATCCGTTAATCTTGTTTCGCGTGCCGAAGCAGTATTTATGCTCTGATCGACGGTGTTTTGAAATGTTCGGGTATTCCTCTCGATGCGAGTAAGCACGGAGCGAACCTGTTGGTTAGTCGCCCGCAGTTGTGGCTGGGCGAGAGTGTTGTTAGCTGAGGCCAGCATCATTATGCCGGCTATAATCGTTAAAATGTAAGATGTCGTTTTCATAAGTAAACTCCTTTCGAATAGCACGTAGGTACGAGTTTCAGAAACCATTTCCGATATCGACCGACCGGTTGAAAGCAACCGGACCACTGGCAACCGAGAATTTTGTCGAGATATAATGGTCGGCAAACCAGCGGTAACACGCTAAGGATACCGCCTCAAGCAGATAGCGTATGTACGCTACCGCACACTGCGGGCGCAGCGGTCCGCGGGCTTATTTTCGCTATGTGCGAGAGCGCACAGAAGTCGCCCTCGATCCTGCGGTATCTTCGTTCCAAGCCATTAAAGTTGTTCGACTTAGGGTAGCGAACGTTGAGTATCCGCCAGGAACTTAAGCAACAGGAATATCCAAATGCGTCCTGCCTCCCAATGGCCCATTTTGATCGGAGATACGTTAGATGAATAGAGTGAGTTACAAGGGGAATGGACTAACAAGGGGACAAACTCGCCGGTCAGGTGACCAATTCGAAACGCCTTCGATCCGGGAAGGTGGTGTCAATAACAGGGACACCACCCTCCCGTCTCAACTTTCTGGTTCAGTTCCGGGAGTTGCCGGGAGGTGAATGCCAATGTACCTGCCCACCAGATTACAACGAGTATTATTTTGGGTCCTGAAGCTCCTACGTGCTAGTTGACTGCCGACTATTCGGGTCAGATGGTCACCGATTCGCGATATTCTCCCCAAACCTTCCTCAGTGTGTTGCTGATCTCGCCGACCGTAACGTGTGCCTCGACGGCCGTTAGAATGCTGGGAAGCAGGTTCTCGGTGCCCTGTGCGGCGTTCTCGATCTCTTTCAACGCCTTGCCGGCTGCCGCGGCATCCCGTTTTGCTCGAACGGCCTGTAGGCGAGCGACCTGATCGCCTTCGATCCGTTCATCAACGCGAAGAACGGGGATCGGCTCCTCCTCAGCCTGGAATCTATTAACGCCAACGACGACCGCATCGCCCGTCTCGACTGCACGCTGATACTGGAAGGCCGCTTCCTGGATCTCATTCTGCACATAGCCCGTCTCTATCGCCCGCAGCATGCCGCCCATGGCATCGATCTTGTCGATATAGTCGCGAGCGATGCGTTCGAGTTCGCTCGTCAGCTCTTCGATAGCATAACTGCCGGCAAGCGGGTCGACGGTGTCGGCGACGCCGGATTCGTGCGCGATCACCTGTTGTGTTCTAAGCGCGAGAGTCGCTGCGTGCTCGGTCGGCAGGCCGAGGGCTTCGTCGAGCGAATTGGTGTGCAGGCTCTGCGTCCCACCCAGCACGGCGGCGAGGGCCTGGATCGTCGTACGGGCGACATTAACGTCGGGCTGCTGGGCGGTGAGCGTCGAACCGGCCGTTTGCGTGTGAAATCGGAGCATTAGTGACTTGGGGTTCTTTGCACCAAACCGCTCCTTCATGATCCGTGCCCACAAACGCCTTGCGGCTCGGAACTTGGCAACCTCCTCGAGCAACTGATTGTGCGAATTGAAAAAGAATGAAAGCCTCGGTGCGAATTCGTCTACATCCAGGCCGACATCGATCGCGGCCTGCACATAGCAGATGCCGTCGGCGAGGGTAAAGGCGATCTCCTGGGCGGCGGTCGATCCGGCTTCGCGAATGTGATAGCCCGAGATCGAGATGCTGTTCCAATTCGGCACCTCGGCCGTGCAGTACGCGAATGTATCGGTGATGAGCCTTAGGCTTGGTCGCGGCGGAAAGATGTATGTGCCCCGAGCGATGTATTCCTTGAGAATGTCGTTCTGGATAGTGCCGCCGAGCTTGTCAAACGATACGCCCTGCCGCTTTGCGACCGCTAGATAAAGGCACAAGAGCGTCGATGCCGTAGCGTTTATCGTCATCGACGTAGTGACCTGATCGAGCGGGATCCCGTCGAACAGCGTCGTCATATCGTCGAGCGAGTCGATGGCGACGCCGACCTTGCCCACCTCGCCCGCCGCGAGCGGATCGTCACTGTCGAGGCCTATTTGTGTAGGAAGATCGAATGCGACACTGAGGCCGGTCGTGCCCTGTGAGAGCAGGTATTTGTAACGTAGATTCGATTCCTCAGCGGTCGCAAATCCGGCGTACTGGCGCATCGTCCAGAGCCGGCCGCGATAGAGGTCGCGGCGTACCCCGCGCGTGTATGGAAACTCGCCCGGCTCCCCGATGTCGCGCGCATACTCGATATCGGCGGTGTCGTCCGGCGAGTAGGAGCTTGGCAATTCGATACCCGATGATGTTAGAAATTTCGATCGCCGATCCGCCATAGCGAAACTAGAGTAGCATGGCGGATGTCATAGGGTGCAATCGATCCACCTGGTTGTTAGCCGACCGAAAACGCAATATGATTGTCAGCAAGAGGAGTTGCACAATGAGTGGAAAGAGACGTCTTTTGAAACAACTTTGCTTATTGCAGATCGCGATCGGCATACTTTTTGTCGACGGTGTTGTTAGGGCGCAGGGGCCAGCAGGTGCCGGTGAGATCTCCGATTGCGATGTCAAAGTTTTTGAACGATCGAACTATCAGGGGAGAAGTGGTTCTTTTCGATGGCTGGCCGGCAGATTGGTGCCTCCATTTCAGGTCTCAAATGCTTCATTCAAGATACCGGACGGGAAGATTGTCTATATCCGGACAACATTTGAGTTTTCGTCCGAGGCCGTTTACACCGAATCACAACCCCGAATCGATCTGCAGAACATTACGGGCATTCGCTGCGATGACAAGGCGTCGATTGAGGTTGGGTTTTACGGCATTCAGACAGCAATCCACAACAACGACTGCAGACGATTTTACGGTAAAGTCCAGGTCATGCTGACCGAAGTCTCGCCGGATAGCGAACAGGTTCAGTCGTTCATGCCATTTGGCTCGGTATCGGGCTCGCCGGGAGGCCCGGTAGCTACTGTCAATCCAAATATGTTTACGGCCTTTAATTATCAGCACGCAAGGAGCCTGCCGCCAGAATATTACCGGCAATTCATACACGACCTAGATCCTTACCGTCCAAACGATCCTGAATTCACGATTTCTGACCGGATCCGGCGAGGGACCCAACCCGCCGCATCATCCACCGTATTTGTCGTAGGGAAAAAGGCGGTGAGGGACAGGCGCTTGAAGCTCTTGGTAACCTCTGACCTGGGCTCTGCCCATAAAACCTGCGATCTGTGCGATGATTTTTCGTCTTTTATAAAAATGCGGGACCCGGTCAGCACATCAAAGGACGTCGGTCGCTATCGCAAGATCACTCGGTCGGGTCAGGCACCCAGATGGGAGGAGCGGGTATTTGCTTTCGGCCCCTATCAGGCTTCCGGCTCGAGGGATCGACGGGCGCTAACAGCGACGGGGGGCACCTTTAAGGAATTCAGGGTATATCTTAAGTTAAAGTACTCGGAATAGTTTTTCTCCGCAGTTGATCCGACCTAGGGCCGTTGCCCTGACATGATCTCAAAGTTTGTTTTGCTCGGGTTTTGTGATAAATAAGTTACTTTCCATCGATAGAGAAATGTAACGAGTTCGTTCCAGGGTTACCTTTGGATACCTATTACCGAAAGGGCGATACCGTTGAGGTGACGATCGAAAAGATCGTGCCGCGTGGCTTTGGTTTAGGTTTTGCCGAGAATCTGACCCTTCTGGTGCCGTTGGCGGCGCCGGGCGACGTCGTTCGGGTGAAGATACGCGAATGCAAAAAGCGCCTCGCGTTTGGCGAGATCGTCGAGATCAGGCAGCGGGGCCCGAAGCGAATGGAGCCGCCATGCCCGCTGTATGGCGTGTGCGGGGGATGCGATTTTCAACATTTGACCTATCGGGGCAATTGGAAGCAAAGATCGGCATCATTCGCGACTGCCTTACGCGCATTGGCAAGATCAACTTCGAGGGTGAGATCCCGATCATCGCGAGCCCGCAGGAGTTTGAATACCGCTCGCGTGCCCGATGGCATCTCGATAAGGAGAGGCAGGCATTTGGCTACATGCGCCGTGATTCCGGCGATGTGATCGATGTCGGCTCCTGTCCGATCCTGACGCCGGGAATGCAGTCCACGCTCGACTATCTGCGTCTGAGCACGGACTGGTCGGCTCAAAAGGGCAGCCAGGGCGAGATCGAGGCCGTCAGCGGTGAGGGCGGGCGTATCTCGACCCATTCGCCCGGTTCGAAGGCACCAGCCGCCGAGATCGATATCGAACTAGCCGGAGAAACGTATGCATATTCCGCAGAGACGTTCTTTCAGGCAAACCGGCAGCTGATACCGAAGCTGATCGAAACGGCGATCGGCGATGCTAGAGGCCGCACTGCGATCGACCTGTATTGCGGGGTTGGACTGTTTTCGCTGCCGCTGGCTAGAAGGTTCGAGAAGGTGACTGGCGTCGAAGGAAACTGGCGATCGATCAAGTTTGCACGGAAGAATGCGGAAACCGCCCGCCTCGACAACGTCGAGCTTGTCCATCGCAACGTCGAGCGATTTCTCATGTCAGGAAAGAGAAAGAGCGCAGATTTTGTGGTACTCGATCCACCGCGAACCGGACCGGAAAATGGCGTAATTGCCGGCATCGCCAAGATGCGGCCAGATCGGATCTCCTACGTCTCGTGTGAGCCGTCGATCCTCGCACGTGACCTTCGGCAATTAGTTGATGGCGGATATGTTATTCGTTCGATGACTGCACTCGACCTCTTTCCGCAGACACATCACGTTGAAACCGTTGTTCATCTAGAGGCCCGGTAGATGTCGCGCAACTTTTTGCGTGCGATATCGTTCTCTAAACTGTTGGAGAATGCCCGACGGATGAAATAGACTGCGTTTATGCCACGAAAAAAGAGCGAGTCGCTCGAACCTTCAAAACCAAATTCCGTAACATGCCGATTTTGCGGTCAGAAGAATGCCGTAAAGACTGATTATAAACAGCGAGACGCAAACTGCGGCCGGTGCAAGCTTCCGCTCTCGGACGGGCCGCATAAGAAATTTACCGACCTCAACAAGAACGATTACATTCATCCCGCCGACGCCAAGGCCATGGCCGCGCTCAAGGCGATCCCCGGCGTCGATTCAGCGTTGAAAAAGCTGCTCGCGTGGACGGGCGAGTCGGCCATCCGCGTCTCATTCATGGCATCGGCGGTAAAGGTCACGCCCAAACAGTGCCCCGACCTATACGCAAAGCTCGAGGTCGCTTGCAACACGCTGGGAGTCGAGATGCCGGACATGTTCGTCCAGCAGAACCCTATTGTTAATGCGTTTACCGGCGGAGTCGAAAAGCCGATCATCGTGCTGCACTCTGCACTTGTTGAGCGGCTGAACGACGAGGAGACGCTCGCAGTGATAGCTCACGAGGTCGGTCACATCCACTCAGAGCATGTGCTGTACATAACCGCGGCACGACTGATGGAATTTCTGTTGAACAGGTCGATCGCTGCTCTTGTTCCGGGCTCCGAGATAATCAAGCTGGTCGTCAGCATGGGCATCGCAAGTGCACTGCTGGCATGGGCGAGACGAGCTGAATTGTCGTGCGACCGAGCGGCTCTCCTGGTGACACAGGAGCCGCATGTTATCGGAAGGACGATGATGAAACTCGCGGGCGGCACATTTGCGTCAAAGATCGATTACGACCTGTTTCTGGAGCAGGGACGCGAGTTTAAGAAGCAGTACGATGAGAGCCGGCTTGACCGGTTCTGGGCCGATGTGATGAATTCGGGCCTATCGCATCCGTTCCCGATCTGGCGGGTCGCTGAGATACTCGAGTGGGTCGAGACGGGCGAGTACGAGGAATTGATGACCAGCAAATAACTTCGACTCAAGATGAAAAAGCCGGGCGAGAGTGATCTCGCCCGGCTTTTGTATTGGTCGATGCCAAGAGCTTACGGAATGTAAGTCTTGGGCATGGGTGTATCCGTCGGAGCACCGAACTGCTCGCCAGCGTAGCCGGCGGTTGAGCGGAGAAGGTGCCAGATGCCGCCGGTCATTACGTCGGGACGGTAGACTGCGCGGTCGTACAGGTTGTCACCGTCGTAGTCGCCCGGTACAGGGATGTCACCCGTGGTGCCGAATGGCGTAAATTCGACCTGACTGTTACTGCTGCGAAGTACTATCCACAAGCCGTCACGGAAGACGGCGAAGTCGTCTTTGTTGTCGCCATCGTAGTCTGCCGGGACCGGAATGTCAGTCGAGAGACCGAAGTTCTGCGTCGCTCCGTTGAAGACGACCCAATCGCCGGTTGACGGCCGGAAGTACACGAGGTTGGCACTGCCGTCACCGTCAGTGTCCATCGCATACGGCTTGTCGCCGTTCTGGCCGTGCGTGACGATGGTAAAGCCGCCGTTCGCACCGCTGCTATTGACGATGTACCACGTTCCGTTAGACGGCCGCCAGACCATAACATCGGTCTTCTTGTCGCCGTCATAGTCGCCGGACACAAAGACGTCGCCCGCATTGCCCCAAACCGGATACTTCACTGTGCTGGTCGAACTCTCAAGATAGAAGAAGTCCGCCGGATCCGGTGGTGCCGGGCTGGTGTTCAGACGCGAGACGGCAAAGTCGGTCTTGTTGTCGCCGTCAAAGTCGCCCGCCTGTGCCAAGTCGCCCGTGTTACCGAACTGGATGCCAAAGGTGGCCGGGACCGCTAACGACTTTGTGTAGAACGCACTCAAATTCGGTGCAAAGGCCGTCGGCCTCCAGACCGTCAGGTCCGTCTTGTTGTCACCGTCATAGTCTGCACGCGTATAGAGCGGTGAAGCACTCGGGCTCGGGCTCGGCGTTGGCATCGGTGTCGGTGTTGGCGTCGGTGTTGCCGGCGGCGGCGTCGGTGTCGGCGTCGGCGTCGGTGTCGGTGTAGGCGTCGGTGTCGGTGTAGGCGTCGGTGTAGGTGTCGGCGTCGGTGTGGGCGTCGGCGTCGGTGTTGGCGTCGGCGTCGGGGTCGGTGTTGGCGTCGGTGATGCCGGCGGCGGCGTCGGTGTAGGCGTCGGTGATGGCGGAGCTCCACCAACCTCAGCTGCACCCTTGTCGCATCCTGCCCCAACGAGCCTCGGGAAACCGGTTCCCCGCTGGTCGGTCGGGATGGAAGGGTCTCCACAGCCACCGGCTCCATTGGGAATCGCATTCAAAACGGGGCTGCCGGCGTTCGGCAGACGTGTTGAGGTGAAACCGCCGTTATTCTGCAGCGGTCCCAGGTTAGGATCGGTCCCGACTACATCGCCCGTTCCCGGGGTGAATGTGGTGCCGGCACCTACAAAACCAATATGGTTATAATCGATCGAGTTGATCGTGCCGAACAGGTCGGGTCCGAACGAGGGGTCAGCTGTGTTGCCGGCCGAAATGGTATTGGCTATGAAGGTCGAACCGCCGACGACCAAGCCCTGCCAAATCCCGCCGCCTTCGGCGTTTAGCGTATTGTTTGCGATGTTACCCGTCACGGTCACAAAGGTCGTCACCAGCGTAGCTGTTGCACCCTCGTTATTCAGACCGGCCAGATCAGGTGCAGTATTGTTCGCGACGGTCGTGTTGGTTACCGCCGTCGTCACCGGACCAGTCGAGCCTGATGTAAGATTCAAGCCGCCGCCTCCGATGGCATCGACATCGGTGGCCGTATTGTTTGAGATGAGCGAGCGATCGAAATTCATCGTCACCTCGAATGGTCTCATCGGTAATACCGACATTAAGGAAGCCTGCATAAGCTCCCGTAGCCGTATTGTTCGATAGGTTGCTACTCGATAATATTGGTGATCGTCGCGGCTGCTGAGCCGAGGGCGCGAAGACCACCTGCGAACCCGTTATCACCCACCGCTACGCCGGATGCATTCCCCGTGATGTTGCAGCGGGTAATATTGAACGTGCTGTTCTGGTTGTAAAGGCCACCGCCGTTCGCCGAATTTGAAGTACCGGTCGTCTGGATGCACTGGTTGCCGGTAAAGTTACTGTCCGTAAAGCTCAACGTGGCGCCGATCGATGTCGAGATCACCGCACCGCCGAAGCAGTTGCCGGTATTGCGTGTTGGCGACGTTGTTCGCCATCGTCGTTCCCGTCACGGTAAGGTTCGTAAAGCCCGGTCCCTGCGATCTGAGCGACATCTAAAGCTGCGCCGGCGGCATTCGATACGTTCGGTGCGAGGGCGCTGCCTTTATTGTTGTTGATGGTGCTGTTGGTGATGGTCATCGTCGCACCGTTGGTGCCGATGCGAACACCTCCACCGCGAGGCTCTGCGGTGTTATTTGAGATGTTCATGCTGGCAAGCGTCACATTGGTAGTGGCTCCTTCCTGAAGGATGCCGCCGCCGCCGTTCGTTGCGGCTGTAAACCGATGAAAACCGTGCCGAATGGTGAAATTGTTTAGGTTGACCACACCGGCGCCCGTTATGACGTGAAATACACGTTCGGTTGCGGTATCGGGAGCCGCGTTTGCCTGAACGATGGTCGTTCCGACCGCGGCACCATTGATCGTCAGCGCGTCGGTGATGTCATAGTCACCGCCGGCATTAGCATCTTCCGTTGCGGCTACGAGTGAATGAGTGTAGGTTCCGGCCGGCAACGTGATCGTGTCCGCTCCTGCGAGAGCGTTTGCTTCCGAAATGGCTGCACGGAGAGAGCACAACGAGCCGGCATCCGCGCAAGCACCGTTGCCCGGGGCCGCGTCTGCTGTATCAGCGGTGGTGTTTACTACAAAGGTTGCGGCATACGTCGGAACCGTCGCCATGGCAAGCATAGCGAACGCGACCATGACCACGATGTGGACCAGTCGAGTTCTACCGTTTCTCTCGTCAGAGAGCTTTTTATCTAACATACGAATACGTCTCCAATTGATTGATTTTTCTTGGCCGGAACAACTGCCGCGTCGCTAATACTCAACGACACGAGCTCGTGCCCCCTTGTCAAAAACTTGCGATTTTCGAGTAACCTCAAGTTTATTCAGGTCTTAGGCCGATGTCAAGCAATGGAATTGTTCTGTTAGACCGGTCAGCGGCGTATCAGGGCGAGGTCGTCGGCTCGGTTTTTCTGCATGAATCTGATCAATGTCGACGGGGCAAACACGGCCATAAACGCTGCGATGGCCAGCTTCAGCGAGCGGCGATGGCGGTTTGCTACCCGGAAGGCGACCGCCGCCTCACGGTGCTCGCCTTTTAGTAGATAAGATTTGCCCTGCTCGACGGCCAGGTCCGCCTCGAGGCCGGCGAGGCGGCGTTCGACGATGGCTTGCTGCTCGGGCGTGAGATCTATGGTTCGCTGGACGCGCTCAAATGCGTCTATCTCACGTTCGGCCCGGCTGATCGAGTCGCCCGACAGGCTGTCTGTGTGAACACGATATTTCAGTAACGGCTTTGTCTGATAGCCGATCTTCGACCCGTTCTTTGCCATTCGGAGCCACAGGTGAAAATCGTGAGCCCTGACGCGTTCGGTCTCAAACATACCGGCGTCGACGATCGCTTGTTTTCGGGCGAGCGTGCCTGAGGTGATCACATTACATCTGAGATCCAGAATGCTCGCAAAATCGGCCTCGCCTGTCGACGGCGCGGTCTCCATGAATGTCCGGCGGTAAGCGGAGTTCATTCCGAACAAAAAGGCGTCGCAATAGACCATATCGAGACGATGGCGTTCGAGGTGAACGAGCTGCGAGGCGAGATAGTCGGGCAGCCACACATCGTCTCCATCGAGAAACGCGATCACCTCGCCGCGGGCGTGTTCAATGGCTGTATTGCGAGCAGGGCCGGCGCCGAGGTTCCTTTGCTTTATATAAATGATCTCTTCGAGGCGTGTATGCAGGACCCGCTCGAGGGCCGCGGTATCCGGTGAGCCGTCGTTGACAACAATGATCTCGTGTTCACGAAATTTCTGCCCGATCGCCGAATCGAGCGTTTCGCCGATAAACTTGGCCACGTTGTACGCCGGAATGACGACCGAAACCCGCGGCGGCGTCTCAAAGACGTTTCGCCCGACACGCTTACTGATATTTTGATTGCGTCCGTCGGTCATCTTTATCGCGAGTCACGTATCGGTTCCCACTGGGCCCTTCGGTCACCGCGGATGAACTTGTAGAACGCCACCGCTGATGCCACGTTCGCGAGCAGGAAGTACATCGGCATTGCCAACAGGCTCACACGCCGTCCAAAACGTTCCAATAGCCATCCGCAAAAGGCCATAAGGTAAAACGCCGCCTGAATTGCCAGCGTGATCGAATAGAACGCTGACGAGGCCGCGAGAGCGGCATTTGCGGCCAAAAGCATCAGCAGAAGCAGGGGAACCAGATAGCGCAGCAGCTTGTGCGAAATAAGTTCGATGGCAAAAAAGCCGCTTTTCAGTGGATTCAACATGTCGCGGTTTCGCCAAAGGTCCGTGAGGGTTTGCACGATCACGCGAACACGCATCTGCAGCTCATCACCGGGGTCTCGGTTGGTTTCCTCGAAACATACGGCGTCGGGCTCAAAAACGGTCCTAAGCCCTTTTCGATACAGCAAAGTGCAGATGAGAAAATCGGAACATGCCTCAGCGTACATCGGTTCGTACGCCGAACGCCGAACGGCGTAGAGACACCCTGAGGCCCCAATTAGCGAACATGCGCGGCTCTCAGCCATTTTCACAAAGGTCTCGTAACCCCAATAGCTTTGTGCCCCCTTTCCGACTGTCGAGTTGGCGTCATCCACATAGACAAGGCGGCCGGCGACACAGCCAATATTCTCGTCGGCAAACGCCGGCATCACGAGCTTTAAGGCGTCCTCGCGATACATCGTCGTCGCGTCAGAGAACAACACGATCTCGCCCATAGCGCGGCTGACCGCGTTGTTTTGTGTAACCGTCTTCCCGACGCGGCCTTCTTGCCGAAACAGCTTTAGACCCGCTGAAGCAAATTCACCAACGATCTCATCGGTGCCGTCGGTCGAACCATCGGATGCGACCAATATCTCGAGTTTTTCGGGCGGATAATCCAGCTTGAGCGTATTCTCGATCTTCCGGCGGATCGAGGCCGCCTCGTTAAATGCGGTGATCAGGACCGTCACGTGCGGCTCGACATTGCCCGCATTAACCCTCTTTGGCGCTAACGCCCCGAGCAGCCAGATCAGTAGTGGATAGCCCACATAGACATAGGCGAGTACGCCCGCCGATGCCCAAAAAATGATCTGTTCGATGGTCACGGTCATACTGCTGGGGCGGGCTCCGATGCTGGTGCGGGCTGTTTTGCAACTTCCGTGGCGCCCGTTTCGATGGCGTAGATCCGGCGAAAGGCTACAGCATACGCGACAAGGTAGTACACGAACCAATTATAAGCGACCGACGCAAAGAAACTCGACATGAGATAGCCGACGATGCTCGCCTGCAGGCCGATAGAGAGGTAGTAATGCCAACTGTGGTCATCGGCGTCAAACAAGGTGCGCTCGATCGCTGACAGTTTGCGGTACGGGCTTATGATAAACACGAGGTAGGCGGCAAGGCCCATAAGGCCAAGCTCCGCCGACACCTGTGTAAAGGCATTGTGCGACTGCAGATCGCGGATGCCTACGATAGGAAAGTTGCCGATGCCGATGCCCCACGGATTTCGCGCGGTCACGAGTAGGGATCGCATCAGCAACTCCCATCGCTGATCGCTCGAACCTACGGTGTCGAGCCCGGGAATAAAGATCGACAGCATCCGCAGGCCATAATTGCCCGGGGCCGCGATGATCGCCAGGCCGCCGAAGATAATGGAACCGATGGCAACATTCAGGCGGTATTTGTGACCTACTTTCCAGGCGAGCACCAGAAGGCACGCGATCAGGCCCAGAAAACCGCCGCGTGAGAATGTGACCATATTAGCCGCGACGAAGAGCGCCGCCATCGCAAAATAGACCCAGCGGACAAGGCTCTTTCGCGCCGCGAGGCCAAGCGTAAACGCTATCGGCGTCATCATCACGAAATGCATCGCCATCTCGTTCGGATTGCCGAACATTCCGCCCACGTCAACCGCGACACGGTATTCCTCAACGGTAAATTTCCCCTGCAAATAGAGGTTCAGTGCTGAAAAGCCGAGATAGATCCCCACGCCGAATGACAGCCACATGATGCCCATCAGCCGTTGGCGCGTGCGGACGACGTTTATTAGGACGATAAAGATGATGACAGCCTTAATGAAAGAGTCGTTAAACGTCTCCCATGCCATCGCTGGGTCACGTGCGATCGGCATAGTGAGGAGAGCGATCAGCACCATTGCGAGGATCGCCTTTACCTCGGTCGGAAACGTCGTTAGCGTGCCTTCTGTCGCGAGTTGACTGGGGATGAACAAGACGATCGTCGCGAGAGCGAAGTAGAACGCGGTTCCCGACAAGAAGCCCATGCCCGGCACGATCTCGTAGGGTCGGAACAGGACCATTATCGAGAACAGGAACAGCGCCACGTAGGTCAGATCGTGTCCCTTACGAATGAGCCAGCGGTCACTCGTCAGCAGTTCACGGTCCTTATGGTCTTTCCTGACCTTTTTTTCTTTTCGGGACGACTGAGGTGTCGGGTTGTGTGGGGGCGGAACGGGGAACTCAGTTACAACGGGCGACGTTTCGGCTCTGTCGAACGGCGGTGCGGCATCGACGGATCCTCGCAGCTCGCTTTCGGCCGGCGGTGTCGCTTTCGACGGCTTTTTTAATGAAGGAATATCGCCCGACGAGTCGGGGCTCTTTCTGCCCGGATTTGTCAGCGATCGGTAGTCCTTGCTTTTTATTTTGTTGGAGGCCATCAGCTCCCATAAACTTGCCGAGATCTGCTACGCGGCGACCTCTTCGCGATCCATTGTGAGCATTTCGCGGACACGTTGCTTCAGGGCCCTCTCAAACTGCCGGGCCTCATTAACGCCGTTGAATGCAAGCTGCTGTAAATTCGCCTCAATGCGCTTCCGGTAGTCGGATACCAGCGAGTCCGAGACGCCCAGCATCTCCGCGACCTCGAGCTGCGTGCCGCTGTTTGAGACCAGATAGCAATACCAGAGTACGTTTATCATCCGGTCGTACTGCTTCTCTTTACCGCGTACCGAGTGGTTGAGCGTTTTTAGAAAGTCATCGACAAATCCCGCTGCGGCAGCCTCAGCCTCATTGCGGAGCAGGTCTTCCTCGGGCGTTTCGCGGGTGTCTTTGAATTCGAACGGCATCCGGTCGTCGTCATCGCTGTCCGTTCCGCTGCCAACAGGCACGAGGTGAATGTCCATGATCGGCAGCCGTGACATTACAAATGAACGCAGCGAACGAACGTCAACAGGTGAGTCGATCGCCTTAAAGACTCGGATGATGAGCTTCTCAAGCTCGGGATTACTAATGACGATCTGCGCGTCGCCGGTGCAGCCGACCATACGCGTGTCGCGTCCGTAGAACGACACCGCTTTTACGCGCTCGTCCATCTCCTGAACGTCGCGACGAGCCTTTTGGTACTTCCAGTCGGCCAAGCCGTAGAGGCGGTCGGCGAGGCGGCGATGGGCCTCAGGATTGTCGACGTTATCGAATCTCTTGAATGTTTCGCTGGTCTGAATAAGTGTCGAGATGCGGCGGGCCAGGCGATAGCTCTCGGGATAGCGCTTGCGGAGCTCGGCCGTGAGCATGTTGGTCAGTTCGATCTGGCTGATCTCGGCCTCGATCTCAGGGTCCGACATTCCGGTGTCGATGTAATGCTGGAATCGGTCCTTGCTCAGCAGGGCGACAAACAGTTCCTGCGTGAGATCTGTGTATGCATTGTAGCGGCCTTCTTCGACGAGAAAGCCCGCACGTTTTGACGCACGCACCAGCGGGTGCGACGAGACGATCCGGTGCAATTCGGTCCAGATCTGATTTACGTCAGAGGTCTTGAGACTCTCGTTCCATTTGCCAACCTTGACCTGTTTGTTTTGGATCGAGCGTGGAAGCCTTGATTTTGTTTTAACTTCGTTCATGATCAGCCTTTCCGATTCGTGGTGTCCTTATCGCCAGTCAGTCGTCCCGATACACCGTGGGTGAAAGATCGTCGAGCAAACGATCCGGCTTTCGATGCCTAATGGAGCGCATCGGTTGCGACTCAATTGGTTAAATTGCGCTTAGCGGTAGATTACGGCAGAGAGGTTACTGGATCGCTGCCGAGCAGTGGTTCATACGATCCGCGTCGGGTGGCAATGAGATGATTGCCTCTCACTGCCGACAAGTAAGATAGTAGCAATTCCCGCGAAAATGAGCAACAAGTTTTTACAAAGGTGTGTATTTTTTATACACCGTTGTTAAACATTGTCAAATGCAGGGC
This sequence comes from Blastocatellia bacterium, assembly GCA_963716755.1. Classification (GTDB taxonomy): domain Bacteria; phylum Acidobacteriota; class Blastocatellia; order Pyrinomonadales; family Pyrinomonadaceae; genus OLB17. The sequence goes on along the minus strand of CAVQUD010000004.1, from coordinate 160,589 downwards.
TTTGTGACAGTTTTTGACATCAGAAAGACTCATTTTTTGTCAATCTGCGTGTTTTAGCTTCACAAGTTTTGGAAGCAAACGCCCATTACAGATTTATTTTTGATGTAGCAAGAGGGAACTTCAGCCGGCCTATCTGTGGCCGATGCAAGCGACATGTGAGGTCGCATTGTGTCTATATGGACTCAACTAAGATGACAGGTTTTTATAAGGACGAAGATTGTCCGGCATCGTTTGATCTGGTCGCCTTTGAAGAGGGCGAACTCACGCCCGCGCAGTCGCTGGCGATAATGGAACACCTCGAAGCCTGCGAATTCTGTTCCGCCGAGGCCGAGTTCTATTCGATGTACCCGCAGGACGAGCTGCCCCTTGAGACAGATCAGCCCGGGGCGATCCCGGCACCGCTATTCGAGCTCGCCGAGGCTCTTTTAAAAAAAAAGCAGTCAGACCCCGCTTCGCTTAAGGACCTGCTAACCGACATGGGAGCCCTGGTCTACTAGCCGATCACTCTCAATATTTCGACAGGCAAAAAATGCAGCGAGCCTGGTCGGGCGAGGGCCGCGCCTCAGATGAATAAGATAACGCGGATAGGAGGAGATCAGATCATCTTCCTTGTCCGCGTTATTTTTGATCTTTAGACTGTGTGGTCGCTACACACGCGGGCAGAGGTGCCCGCGTTCCGACGCGGTGGCGCTCTTCGGGTTAATGCTCGTAGGGCTTCAACTGCTCGGTGATCTTCGCTTTGTCACCGACCACGACCAGCGTAATTTTGTCTTTTAGCAGGTACTTTCGGGCCATTTCGGAGACGTCGGCGGGGGTGACGGTTGAGAGTTTTTGGATAAACGTGTCGAGGTAGTCTTTTGACAGCTCGTTGTAATTGGCCGACTCGAGTTGGCCGATGACGCCGGGGCGGGAGGAGTTTTGGAGGACGTAGATGCCGACGAGGTAGTTCTTGATGCCCTGCAGCTCGGCGTCTGACGGCGGGTCTTTTTGGAGACGTTCGATCTCGTGGAGGATCTCTTTGATCGACGCGCCGGTGTGTTCGGTGGTGACGTCGGCGTTCTCGATCCAGTAGCCTGTTTTGTAGCGGTTCCAGATAAAGCTGTTGGGCGAGTAGGTATAGCCCTTGTTCTCGCGGATGTTCGCGGTGATGCGCGAGCCGAACGAGCTGCCGAGCAGCGAATCCATCACGGTAAATTTGATGAAATCATCATCCGACGGCGACATCGCGGGCATGCCGAGATAGATGGTCGATTGCGGTGCATCGGGCCGGTCGATGACGTCGAGCGAGTATTTGCCCGCGACCTTCGGCGTATTGCGGATCGGCTCGGGGCCTTTCTTCCAATTGCCAAATTCCTTCTCGATCGCCTTCTTCAATTTTGCGGCATCAAACTGCCCGACAACGTACAGGTGCGTGCGGGTCGCTCCGTATTGGTTGTAATAGAACGACTTAACTTCCTGCATGGTGTAGGCTTTGAGCCCGTCCTCGGTCGGGAATATAGAGCCGTAAGCGTGGTCTGGAAAGATCACGGCGCGGAACTTTTCCCACGCGAGCGTACCGGGCTGAGCTTTACTGATCGCCAGCTCGCGGAGCTTATTGGCGCGGACCTTTTCGAGGTCTTCCGCGGCGAACTTTGGGTTCCGGACCACGTCGGCCATAAGCGAGAGAAACCGCATATCAAACTCCGACAACGCCTCGCCGCCGATGATGGTCTGGTCGGTGCTGGCGGAGGTAAAGATGCTGCCGCCCATTTCGGCGGTCTCGCGGGCGAGCTGTTCGGCGGTACGGTTCGACGTGCCTTCCTTTAGCAGCGTCGCGACGACGTCCGAGATCCAACGCTGATTGCTCATCTCGTTGAGCGAACCGGCACGGACGACGGTCTGCATCGCGACTTTGGGCACCGAACCGTACTGAACGAGCGTCACGCGCATTCCGTTGTCTAGCGTGTAGGTGTCCTGCTTGGGGAACACGAACGGCTTTGGCTGGCCGCCGGAGGGCGGCGTTTCTTTCTGTGCGGACACAGAAAGAAAGGCAAAAGTTAAAAGGCAAAAGGCAAAAGCCTGCCGGAAGGCAAAAGGCAAAAGTAAAAAGTCAAAAAAAGACCGAATCACCCTGTTTTTCAAACATCCAAACCGTTTCATATTTCTATCCTCAATATTTCTCACCTTCTTATTTTGCCTTTTGCCTTTTTACTTTTGCCTTTGCCTTGCGGAGTTACTCCGCCGTGGCTGACTTTTCAACGTTTAAGATGACGACGGTGCGGTTGGTCTTTCGCAGATATTCCTGGGCCGCCTTACGGATAAGTTCCGGCGTGACCTTTCGGAAATTCGCTTCGATCTGGTTGATGTTCTCGGGTTTGTCGTCAAACAGCGCGAAACTCGCCAACAGGTCGGCACGGCCGAAACCGCCGAACTGCGTCATCGTGTCGTACAGACCCGAACGCAGCTTTACTATCGCGCGGTCGATGGTCTTCTTGTCCACGAGCTTGTCCTGAACGTGCGTGATCACGGCATCGGTGCTGTCCAGGATCTGCTGCGGCGTGTATTTTTCGTCGTGGATCAGGTCCACGCTGAAGAGCATCGGGCCGTTGTAATTGAACATATTGCCCAAATAGCCATTGATGCCGCCGTTAAGGCCGCTGGTGTAGGTTTTGCTCTTGACCAACTCCTGATAGAGCATCGAGTCCTCGCCCTGGAGCAATATTTGATCGAGCAGGCCCATCGCGTAATACTCAGGCGTACCGCGCTTGGGCATCTGATAGCCGAAGCCGACGGCGGGCTTCTTGGCGAGCTTGTCCGTCCGCGTGAACGTCTTTTCTTTTTCCTGACGCGGTTCGGTCAGCTCGGGAAGTGGCTCGGGCTTTTGCGACGGAATGCCCGAAAAATACTTATCGACCCAGCCCTTTGTTGCCTTTTCGTCAAAATCGCCCGCGACGACGAGCACGGCGTTCTGGGGCTGGTAGTACTTGGTCGCAAACGCTTTGGCGTCCTCGAGCGTTGCGGCGTCGAGGTCTGTGAGGTCGCCGTAGAAGTTGTGCGCGTTGTACCAGTTCGTGAACGCGGCCATCGGCAGGTCGATCCACGGGAACGAGCCGTACGGCTGGTTGAGCACGTTGACCTTGACCTCGTTGGAGACGACGCCCTGCTGATTGGTCAGGTTCTCCTGCGTGATGTCGAGCCCGCGCATGCGGTCGGCCTCGGCCCAGAGGATCGTCTCGGTCTTGTGTGCCGGAACCACGGCGAAATAGTTGGTAAAATCGAACCGCGTCGAGCCGTTGAGCACGCCGCCATTCGATTCGACGAGACGAATGAACTCCATCTTGCCGAGGTTCTTCGAGCCCTGGAACATCAAGTGTTCGAAAAGGTGCGCAAAGCCCGTGCGGTCCCGCGGCTCGATGCGAAAGCCGATGTTGTAATACACCGCGACGGTCACGAGCGGCGCCGAATGCTCAGGCGACAGCACGACCTTGAGGCCGTTGTTGAGCTTGTAGTAGGTGACAGGCACCTTGATTCCTGGTGCCTTTCTGCGCACTTGCGGCCGTTGTAGACATTGTGACGACCGCGGCGACGATAACGGCAGCGGCCGCTTTTCGAAAAATGGTTCTCATAAGCACTCCGTCCAGAGTTGAACTTTGAATAGGTTATTCGGATTCTAAACTAAAAAGTTTCAGGAAAGTAGCAGTAGCTAACGGGTGACCGTCACGTTGTTTGCGGACAGCGTTGTGCCGATCGATCGTCGAAACTCCGAGACTGCCTTGTTGAGGTCGGTGCGGGCCTGCAGTTCGCGGCCGCGTGCGGCGGTGAGTTCGGTTTGGCGTTGCAGGACAAGATAAAAGGTTGTTGTTCCGGCACGGAACTGACGCTGCTCGCTGGCATAGAGCTCTTCGGCAGCGACGCGGGCCTCCGTGGCCGACGTCAGACGTGCCTCCGCCGAACGCAATGCCTGCAGGGCGTTGCGGACATCGGCCTCGATCAGTTGCTCGACCTGGGCGCGGTTGTTGGCGAGGCGTTCGCCCTCGACCATTACGCGGCCGAGATTCGCCTTTGCCGTGCGATTGCGCAGCGGAAAGTTTATCTGCACGCCGGCACGATACGTGGGGAAATCCTGAGCGAGCAGATTGCCGAGCGACGTGAAATAACCGCCGCGCAGATTGTCGGGCACGTTGGCTCCGCCGCCGGCGACCATTGGCGTACCCGCCAAGCCGGCTGACGTGTACGAGCCGACGAAGTCGATCTGCGGTCTTGTTCTGATTGCGGTAAAACTTTTGATCGATGCCGTTGATCTCCGCGAGACCCTCATATTGCGCGATCTCAGGGCGATTCTTGAACGCTTCTGTTACCGCGACCTCCAGGCCGATCCGCGGAGGGTCGATCTCGGACGGCGTGACCGGCGTCAGCGGCCGCGACCATTCTGTAGACATGCGATCCGGTAAGAGTAGTGTTTTTAACGTAGTTCTCGGCACGGGTCACGGCCTCCTGAGCGCCGTAGATGGCTTGTTCAAAGGTCGATATCTGTGCATTTGTCGGCCACGATCTCGACCGGTGCAAGCACGCCTTGGGCGACCAGCCGTTTATTGCTCTCCATCTGCTCGCGGGCCTGCCGGAGCGTATCGGTCTGCACCTGGAAGATTCCTCAGCGCAAAGACGAGATCCCAATACGATTGCTCGACGCTCGAAATGACAGTGATCGCCGTTGCTGATGTTGCGAATCGGATATCTCGACGTTCTTCTTTGCGATCTCGATTGATCGGCGGTTTGCGTCAATGCTGCGATTTCGCCAGAGCGGCTGGACGTAGGACGCGATCAGAGTCGAGCCGGGAACTGCGGATTGATCGTGCGTTTGTGGTGCTCGTACTCGTGCGCGACGAGTTGAAAGATCACGTCGTACGACCCGCCAAATCTGGGCGACAAATCCAGACAGGCCGAGATCGTTGTAAAACTGCCTTTGCGTTACCTTGCCGACTCAACGCGCCGCCGATGGTCGACGCCGTAGGTGTCGTGCGGCTCTCAAGAACGTCTGCGAGTTAAAGAGCGGATCGTAAATGCCGCGCGCTGCCTTTAGGTTGAACTCAGAAATGCTGGCGTCATTGCGCGATACGTCGATGTCGTTGTTGTTGCTGAGGGCCATCTCGATCGCGGCCTCGAGGGTGAGCGACAGCGGATCTGCGGCCGTTACGCCAACGCGCTCGCCGCTGGGCATCGGCTTGAGCGGCACGGTGAATGACGGCTGCGTTGGGATCGATTCATCGGGTGTCGGTGAAGGTGCTGGAGTTTGAGTGAACGCGACGCCGCAAAATAGGAGTACCGCTCCGAATATCGACGCAAATGGAGTCGCAGAGCCGCGAGAGTTGCTTGTAAACCGATCCATCTTAAACCGCGTCGGCCCCCGAATCGGCTTTGTTCCTCTTGAAAACCGAGAAAATGTTATGCACCCCGCCCGATATCTTTTGCCAGACGAGAGTCTCTCCGGCGTCATCAAACAGCGAGTAAAACACCGGCACGGCCAGCAGTGTCAACACCAGACAGAGCGATTGCCCGCCGACTACGAGGATGCCGATCGAGCGGTTCGTCGCGGCCCCGGCACCTGTGCCAAACGTGAGCGGTATCATTCCGGCGACCAGAGCGATCGTCGTCATCAGAATGGGCCGCAGGCGATCGCGGTTCGCCTGAATGATCGCGTCGTAACGGCTCATGCCTTGCGACCGAAGGTTGTTCGTATGGTCGATCTGCAGAATTGCGTTCTTCTTTACGATGCCGAACAGCAACAGGATGCCAAGAGCCGAGAAGATGTTAAGTGTCTGCCCGGCGATGGCAGTGGACAACAGCGCGAACGGCACCGCGAGCGGCAGCGTCAGCAGGATCGTGATCGGATGTATGAACGATTCGAACTGCGCCGCTAGGATCAAGTACATGAATACGAACGACAGCAAAAAAGCGTAAAGAAATGCGTCATAGGCCTTTTGCAGCTCCTTTGACTGGCCCGTGACGCCTGTAACGTATTCGGCCGGCATTTTCAGGTCGCCGGCGATCCGCTCCATCTTTGAGATGGCGTCGGATTCGGAAGTGTTCGGCGGCAGTCCGGCCGAGACCGTTACCTGACGCTGACGGTTGAGTCGATTGATCGACGACGGCGACGTTCCCTCGTCGATCTTTATGACGCGTTCGAGATCGACGGTGCCTCCATTCGAGGAACCGACGGTGAAGTAGCGGAAATTGCTACGGTCGCGGCGATACGCTTCGTCGGCACGCACGACGACGTCGTATTGCCGCGAATTCTCGCTGTAGGTCGAGACGATCTGGCCCGCGGACAGGATATTCAATGCCTGCGCGACGTCGCCGGCCCTCACGCCAAGGTCTGCGGCTTTCGTGCGGTCAATGGTCACACGGACCTCCGGATTACCTACCTCGATCGATGTGTCAGGGTCGCGATAGACCGGGTCCTGCTTCATCTTGTCGACCATAGCGTTGGCGTATTCGGTGAGTTTTGCCATGTCGGGCCCCGCGATATAAATGCCGACAGCCGAACCGCCGCGGCCGAGACCTATGCTGCCCGCGATCGAAGAAGAAGCGGAAACCGAGACTTGATAATCCTTTGACGAGTACTTCTTTGCTATCTGGCGTGTCTGGTTGATCAGGTCGGATTGCGAACGGGCACGTTCGGACACCGGTTGAAGGGCAACGTTAATAAAGCCATTATTCGAGCCCGAGCCGCGTCCGAAACCGGCGAGGATGAGCGTATTCTGCACGCCCGGCACCTCAGCGCGTATATCGCGTGCGATGCGGTCGAGCATCGACTGCGTCGCCGAGAGCGATGTGCCCTGCGGCCCGCGAAGATTCACCTGAAATAGCGATTCATCCTCGTCGGGCAAAAACGCCATGCCGACAAACTTATATAGCGGCACGATCGACGCCACCGTCACGATGCAGATCAGCACGACCGCCCAGCGGAACCGCATTGCCAGACGGAGCAGCCACGTGTACGTGCCCTCGACTTTGCTATAAAACCAACCGGACTTTGAGCTGTGTTCGGAGTTCAGGGTTCGGGGTTCGGGATCGCCGGTCACTCTCCCCGAATCCAAGATCGGGCTCTCAGAACTCTCAACACTGAACTCTGAACTCTGAACTCTTCTGCGTTTTATCCACCGTGCCGCCAGCATCGGCGTCAGAGTGAACGACACGATCAGCGAGACCGCGATCGCCGCCGCTGCCGTCAGTCCGAACGACGACATAAATCGGCCGACGATGCCCGTCATGAAGCCGACCGGAATAAAGACCGCAAGAAGCGAAAGCGTCGTTGCAAGCACAGGCAAGCCGATCTCGCGGGTGCCCTCGACGGCGGCCTGCATCGGGTCCATTCCTTTTTCTTCAACAAAACGGTAGATATTTTCGAGCACGACGATCGCGTCGTCGATCACGATGCCGACCATCAGCGTCAGCGCCAGCATCGTCATCTGATTGAGCGAAAAGCCGAAGGCCGCAATGGCGCCGAATGCGGCTATGATCGAGACGGGAATCGCCAACGCCGCGATGATCGTCGAGCGAAAGTTCCATAGGAACAGGAACACCACAATGGCAGCGAATAGCCCGCCGAGCACCAAATGTTCTTCAATGGCCGTGAGCGAGTTTTGAATGAACTCCGACTGGTCGCGGATGAGAGCCACCCTCATATCGTCGGGCAGGTTTGGGATGATCGCGGCCATTCGCGTTTTTACGCTATTGATAACCGCGATGGTATTCGCCCCGGCCTGTTTGCGAACGCCTACGGAGACGGCCGGGACGCCGTCAAGTGATGCCGCCGACGAAGGCTCGCCGCCCGTCTTTTCGACCGTGCCGATGTCCTTGATCTTGATCGGAAAGCCGTTTCGCGTTGCGATCACGACCTCGCTGAACTGATCGACCTCGGTCAGCTTGCTCATCGTGCGAACGCCGAGAGTCCGGCGTCCTTCGACGATGCTGCCGCCGGGCATTTCCTGATTCTGCGAGCGGATCGCTGCCGTTACCTCGGTCACAGCGATGTTAAACGCCCGTAATCTGTCAGGATTCGCGTTAATTCGGATCTGCGGCGTGCGCGATCCCCACATAAAGACCTCACCGACACCGTCCGCGCTCTCGATGCGTTTTTGGATGAGTTCCTCGACCTGCTCGGTCAGGGCCATCACGTCCCGCGGCGCGCTGATGGTGTACATGAGGATCGGCTGCGAATCGGGGTCGCTTTTTTGGGCTGACGGCGGATCGGCGGTCTCGGGCAGGCGGTTGAGGACGTTGCTGAGCTTTTGCTGGACCTCCTGAAACGCAACGTCCGGATCTTTCTCGAGGTTGAAAGTCAGCGTTACATTCGAACTGCCCCGCTGCGAGCTGGAACGCATCTCCTCGACGCCGGGAACGGTGTTCAACGCGCCCTCGATGATATCCGTGATCTCGGTCTCGATCTCTTCGGGAGCCGCTCCGGGATTGCTCGTGCGTACCGAGATCGTGGGCAGGTCGATCTTGGGAAATCGGTCGACGCCGAGCGTAAAAAAGCTGAATCCACCCACGACCGTCAAAAACAAGACGATCACGGTCGCAAAGACCGGACGGTGAACACAAATTTCAGCGAGCCACTGCATAAACCGATCAGAAATAGGTCATATGGGTCGTATTCGACCTATCTATCCGCTAGAACGACACTTTTGCCCCCTCAAACAGCTGATCGAGATTGCTGGTCGCGACCGTTTCGTCCGGTTCAACACCGACAACGATCTGCCACGAGTCGCCTTCCTCCGTCCCCAACTGCACGTCACGCAATTTCACGACGCCTTCCTGAATGACGAAAACACGATACGACTGGGTCGGCTTGGTCGTTGTAAACCGCCGTCTTTGGCACGAAAACGCCTCTGCTGCCGCCCTCGCGGTTGATGCGAACGGTGGCAAACATTCCCTGTCGCAGCGAGTTATCGCCATTCTCGATCGTGGCCTCGACGACGGCCGATCGTGAGACAGGATCGACAGCCGGATTTACGGCGATGACGGTCCCGGCAAATCGCCTGTCTTTGTACGCATCGACCTGAGCAGAGATGCCGCGGCCGACGCCGACATACGGAATGTCAGCCTCAGCAACCTGTATCTGGAGCTTGATCGGATTGGTGCGCAGGATAGTGGCCACGACCGTCGCCGTCGAGACGAATTCGCCCACCGCGACGGCGCGGTTGCTGATGAATCCGGCGAATGGTGCCCGAATGACCGTATCCGTGATAGCCTGCTGTGCGTCCGCAACCAGAGTTTGGGCGGAGGCGACATCGGCCTGTGCGCTTGCGATGGCCTGGTTGCTTTGCTTTGCGGTGTTTACGGTTGCGTCAAGCACCTGCTTGGCCGCGTTTGCCCGGGAACGGGCGGTGTCGCGAGCGGTCCGGTACTGTTCGTAAGCGATCATCGCCACGTCGCCGGTCTCGGTAAGTTCGCGATACCGTTTTTCGTTGGCCTCGGCCTGCCGGAGTTCGGCAAGGGTCTGCTCGTAATTTGCGTTTGCCGCACGGACCTCGGGTATGATCGACGCATTGAACTTACCGCCGGGAGCGAGTCCCAAGCGCGCCTCGGCCTGCAGCACAGACGCCCGTGCCTTTCGCACCGCAGCCTGAGTCGTTGCCAATTGCAGCCGTGCATCGCGGTCGTCGATTTTTGCGATGAGCGCTCCGGTGCCGACGAATTGCCCGACGTTCACCGCAATGTTAGCGACCTTGCCCGCAACCTTTGGTGCGATGTCCGAGGTCTCGTCGGCGGTGAAGCTGCCCGTCGCCTGGATGACGGAGGCCACATCGCGCGATTCGCTCTTCGCAATCGTGATCGCGATCGCAGGCGGTGAATTCTCGTCTGAGTTAGCGTTTCGGGCCCCGCGGTTACTGCCCGAAGTGCCGCATGCGGCTGCAAATACGCCGACCGCACAGACAACCACCCTGATTTGTAGACCAAACATATCGTATTGTCTAAATATCGTATTCTATAACACCGCAACTGGCTGCTGTGTAAAGATTTGTCAATAGTTAGACGGTCATCATCGTGAATTTCCGCGAGTGAGATGATAGAGTTCTCTTACGCCAGATGGGTTAGGATTGTTATACATATGCAAGAGATCACAGCGTCCGAATTAAAGGCGAAGCTGGACGCCGGAGAGGACATTCAGTTGATCGACGTTCGGCAACCGAACGAGCACGCATTTGCTCGCATCGAGGGTGCAAAGCTCATTCCGCTCGGTGAGATAATGTCGCGTATCGGCGAGATCGACCCGTCACGCGAAGTCGTCATTCATTGCAAAATGGGCGGCCGCAGCGCGCGGGCAATAATGGCGATGCAGCAGGCTGGATATCAAGGCAGTCTGACCAATCTCGTTGGCGGTATCACTGCGTGGGCGAACGATGTTGATCCGACAATTCCTAAGTACTAGGTGTTCCAAGGTCGATCTCGTCAGCCATACGCACGACTTTCATGCCTTCCTGAACTTCGGCACGACACGCGATGACGGCTTTTTCCTTGTCGCCCTGCTGAAGCCAGACCTGGCAGTTGAGGCAGTCGCCGTTCCAGCAAAAATCGCCGTACGAGATATTTTCCATAGCCAGAAACTGAAAACACCTGAGCAGCGAATTGTTCTCTGGGACGAGATGCATGCTGCCGAGTATCTCGATCTCGACGAGTTTTTCGTAGGGCTGGAATATATCGGGCAGTGGCATGAAACATTTAACGGATCGCGGCGTTGTGCGGCGTGTGTTTGGTAGATAATCTTATCGAAAAGGTGTAGCTTTGAATAATGGCAGTAGTTCTTTATACCAAGCCCGGCTGTCCGTATTGTCAGCAGGCCCGGGACCATTATGACGCTAATGGCATTGCCTTTACTGAATTCGACGCACAGATCGACAAGGCTCGTCAGCGCGAGATGCTGGCTCTTACCAATGGCGACCCGACGGTGCCGGCGATCGTTGAAGATGGTGTTTGGAAACAGTCGGGCTGGGGCGATCCGCCCCGCGGCTGAACGGTGCATCCGTGAGTCCGGCAGTTGGTCGGACGGTGACAACGAAAAATTGAAAATGGAAAGTGGAAAGTGGAGAATGCCTCATCGAGGGTCCTGAGCATTTTCCACTTTCCACTTTTCACTTTAAACTGTAGTTTTTATGATCGGTTCGCAGATCAACCAATACAAGATCCTCGAAAAGATAGGCTCAGGCGGTCAGGGAACCGTTTATAAGGCATTAGACACCAAACTCAACCGCCAGGCCGTCATTAAGATCCTCCCGCCGGATCTCACAAAAAAGACTGCCAGTTTCAGACGATTCGAACGCGAGGCACAGCTCTGTTCGCAGCTCGATCATCCGAATATCTGCACGATCTACGATTTCAGCGATGCCGATGGCGTCGTCTATATCGCGATGCAGTACGTCGAGGGCAAGAATGTTCGTCAACTAGTCGCCGGCCGGCCTCTGGAATTAAAGAGTGCTCTATCTATCGCGATCCAGGTCACTGACGCGCTGGCCTACGCACATTCAAAGAACATAATCCACCGTGACATCAAGGCCGGCAATATCATGGTTTCGGACGGCGGTCAGGTAAAGGTGCTCGATTTTGGGCTCGCGAAACTACTCGAGGACGAGCACATCGAGCAGCACGAAGGGGTTGACCGTACGGAGATCACGGAGCTCGGAATTCCCTACGGCACGGCGACCTACGCCGCGCCGGAACAGGCCAAAGGCGAGCGGGCCGACGAGCGGTCGGACATTTTTTCGACCGGCGTCCTGCTGTACGAAATGCTCACCGGCATATGGGCGTTTCAGGGCAAGACGGTAATCGACGTGCGTCATCAGGTGCTATACGGCACGCCCAAGCCGCTTGCCGAAATGCGCAAAGGGCCGCTGCCGCCGCAGCTACAGCCGATCGTCGACAAGGCGTTGCAAAAGGACCCCAAGGACCGGTATCAGAAGATCGCTCATATGCGCGACGAACTGCGGGCAGTTATGCAGCAGATCGCGGGCTCGCCGGTCATGCCGTCAGACACATTCGCACCTGCCCACGCGGACGGCGGCAAGGTCAAGCGCGTTCTCAACTGGTTCACGGGCAAATCGACGCCGGAGACATCGGCGAGTTCGCAATCTTTCCCGTCCCAGATCTCGGCCTCGAGCCAGCCATCGTTCTCGCCGGACATCTCTATGACGGCGACGGGAACGGAGAAAAAGAGCGTCGCGATCTTGCCGTTCCAAAATCTCAGCCAGGACGCGGCGTCGGCGTTTTACGAGTTTGCTCTAGCCGATTCGGTGATCACCGAACTCGCACAGATCCGCTCCATCATCGTCCGGCCGTCATCGGTGATCGCCAAATACCAAGGTAAAGAGGTCGACCCGCGTGAGGCCGGGAGAGAATTGCGTGTTCACGCCGTGCTGTCGGCGGGATTTATCCGGGCCGGCGATAAGCTGCGTGTCACGGCGCAATTGCTTGACGTTGTGTCAGGGGACATTCTCTGGAGCGACCGCATCGACGCGGAGGGCAGTGACATACTTGCGTTACAGGACGGCATCGCACACCGCATTCTCGAAGGATTGAGGCTCGAACTCACTGACCTTGAAGCAGAAAAACTCGGCAAACGGGCGACCGATAACGCCGAGGCGTGGGAAGAATATCTTCGCGCCCGCGACCATTTTGGCCGGTTCATTTTCCGCACGATCGATGCCGAGGATTGCGACGCAGCGATCGCGTGCTTTAAACGCGCGATAGAGCTCGATCCGCACTTTGCCCTCGCCTATAGCGGCCTCGGAGCGTGCTATGCCAACCGCGTTTTCAAGGGACTCGGCGAGCCCGAAGATTACACCTATGCCGAAGCGGCGTTTAGCAAAGCGTTCTTCTACGATCAAAACGTCGTCGAGGCCCGCGTGCTGATGGTGATGATCTACATGGCCCGCGGAGAAAAGAAGAAAGCGCGCAGCGAGATCGAATTGCTGCAAAAGCAGTTTCCCAACGACGCCGCTCTATATTTTGTGACCGGCGTCATCAATCGTCTCGACGGCAAATACGAGGAATCGCTAAAGGCATTCGAGAAGCTCACACGCCTCGATCCCGCCGCCCGTGCCGTTGCCGCCTACAACCGCGCACGGATCTTTATCTACAAACGCGAGTTCGACAAGGCGAACGAGGAATTGGACAAGGGCTTTAAGGTCGAACCAAACCATCCGATGCTCAAGATCTTTCGATCCGGCGTGCTCTACTACACCGGCCACAAGGACGAGGCCATCGAGATAATGGGGAAGGTGCTCAAAGAAAATCCGCGAATGGACGGCATCAAACCGCTCTTCGCCATCTATCTCGCCGGTTCGGGCCGCGAGGCATGAAGCCCGTGCACAGCTTACCGACGACGCCCTCGCCATTTCTCGCTCCGACCACGACATGGCCTATTGGGTCGGCGCCACCTACGCCCTGCTCGGCGACAAAGACCTCGCCTTCAAATGGCTCAACAAAGCCGTCCGCCTCGGCAACCAAAACAAGCCGCACTTCGAAAACGACATCAACATCGAATCTCTGCGCTCAGACGAGCGATGGGCGGAGTTGATGGAGAAGATGAATAACGGGGATTAGGAAGTAACCACGAAAAGACACGAAAGGTCACAAAAATGCGTCTCGCATTTGTTCGTGACCTTTCATGTTTTTTCGTGGTTCCGTCTTATCCCTTCGTAAACACAAACTCGTTACACCCAAGCCCGACGCCGCCGCTTCTGACCTTTGCGAGCGAGAATCCGCGCTCTTTGTAGAACTCAAATATCTGATCGACGGTCGCGACCTCGTATGGATAGCCGCCGACCCAGTCGATGATGTCGTGCCAGCGGTTCATTCCGCGGCCGTTCTTGTAGCGCGTCCATGAGTGGACGTATTCGGACGGTTTGAGCCGAACGAGGGCCGAGGCGAAGCGCTTTAGTTCGTCTGGCACTGATACGGCAACGGCGAATGGTGTTTTGAGAATTCGCGGCAGGCGGCAATAGGTTCGCTTGATCCAATGCCACCGTCGGGCTTGGCTGCCGGTGTCGTTGTAGATCGCGATGAAGAGCTTGCCGCCAGGCTGGGTCGGGATGGCGGCGTTCTCCAGTGCTTGCCACATCTCGCCCGTGTGGTGCAGCACGCCCCACGAGTAAACGACGTCGAACGTGCCCAAGGTCTCGAGGTATTCGGCATCGAGGGCCGAGCCCTGCTCGACACGCCAGTTCGGGTCGTTGGGGAAATAGCGATTCCGCAATTCCTGCGTGCAGGCAAAGCTGTTCGAGTCGAAATCGAACGAATGCACCCTCGCACCCAGACGCCTCGCCGCCAGCGAGAACAGTCCGCTGCCCGAGCCGATGTCGAGAAACGATCTGCCCTCGAGCGACTCGACCTCGAGCATCTCTTTGAGAGATTGCTCGGCCTTCGCGATCCGCTCGTCATCGAGCACGGCGAGAAACGCGGCCCAGTTCTTACCAAACTCGAACCGCTCGCCGGCGGCGACCTCAGTCTGATGTTGTAATGCTATCTCGTGCATATTTTGTCGGACCGCAGGCAGCCTGCCTGCGTATCGATGTACTACACGCAGGCTGGCAGCCTGCGTTCCGACGTCGCGAATATCTCGCGAAGTTCCTCGACCTTTGCCTCCCAACTTTCGTGGCGTACGGCGTCGCTGACCTGCTCTCGCGGCTTGGCGGAGGACAAGGCGGACTCGATCTTTGATATGAAATCCGCATGATCGACGCCGACGAGCACATCGTCGAGGACGCGTACCTCAGGTATGTCGGTCGAGACGACGGGTAGTCCGGCCGCGAGATATTCACGTACTTTCAGTGGATTCGCCGCGAGCGTTAATTCGTTGATCGCAAACGGGTTAAGGGCAACGTCGAAGGCCGTACAGTAGGCCGGAAGGTCGGCGTACGGTTTCCGCCCGAGCATGTGAACATTCGGTACGCCATCCAAAACCTTGATCTTTTCGTCTGCATCCACGGCGATCTTGCCGATAAGGACGACTGAGCCGTCACGGAAATGTTCGGCGACCTTTTTGATCAGCTCGTAATCGACCCAATCGGCCAGCAGGCCGTGAAAGCCGATGATCGGCCTCGGCAGGTCGGCGATATCGGCAGGAACCGCGAGATCGCCGTCAACCGCTGTGCGAAAGTGTCGCCAGTCGGTACCGTGGCGGATCATTTGCGTATTCGGATTGAATTGCTTTTTCGAGTCGTACAGTTTCTCCGCCGATACGACGACGAGGTCGGCTATTCGAAACAGATTCTCCTCGATCTCTTTCAATGCCGCGGAGCCGGTAAACGCCGTGTATTCGTCGACGCAGTAGTAGATCAATTCGCTTTCGCCGAGCTTGCCCGCGATCATGCCCGCCGCCGGATTAAAGACCATGTTGACCACGTTTGAAAATCCGAGTTTCCGCATCGCCTTTTTGACCTGACGAATCAGGGAACGTTGGTTGAGATCGACGAT
The DNA here is from genome assembly GCA_963716755.1 of Blastocatellia bacterium. Classification (GTDB taxonomy): domain Bacteria; phylum Acidobacteriota; class Blastocatellia; order Pyrinomonadales; family Pyrinomonadaceae; genus OLB17. The sequence goes on along the minus strand of CAVQUD010000004.1, from coordinate 145,136 downwards.
CGTCTTATTGCCGTATGCCGGGAGGGCGAGCGGATTGAATACAAAAATATTGGGCTCAACCTCACGGATCGGCTCTGTAAAGCTCTTTAGTTTCTTAAAGATACGTGAAATGTCCTTGCCCGATGCCGTCGGCATGCGATTCGCGATCGCGTTGATCCAGAGAATGCGGTTGTCCTTGGAAAGCACGCGCATCAGGTGCGTTTTTGACAGCGGATCACCTGTCCAGTCGTGCGAAAAGCACAGGATATCTCGGCCGCGAAGTACGCCGGCCGCCGGTTGTGTCTTGTATTCTCCTGTGTCTACGAGCATTGTGATCATTCGCCGTCGATAAACCGCCGCTGCCAGATCTCAAAGTTGACCAGCGACCAGATGCGTTCGTCATTGTTTTCCCCGGCGTTGTGTTTGGCGACGAGCGAGCGGACGAAAGCGGCGTCGAATATACCGCGATCTGTCGCTCGCGGTCCGAGCACGAATTCGTCGACGATATGTTTGAACTCGCCGCGGAACCAATTGCCGACCGGCACCGGGAAGCCCATTTTCGGACGGTCGAGGATCTCGGCGGGCAGAATGCCTTTCATCGCCTCGCGGAGGACCCACTTGGTCGTTCCGCCACGGAATTTCATCTCACGCGGCATTCGTGCCGTAAATTCAGCAAGCTTGTGATCGAGAAACGGCACGCGGCTTTCGATCGACGCGGCCATCGACATCTGGTCCTGCTTCATCAACAGTTCGTGAAGATACGTCTTGGTGTCAGCGTAAAGAAGCTTGTCGAGAACGTCCTCGGCATCGGACCTGTCGAGCCATGCGTTGAGTTGCGAGTAGGGATTCGCATCGGCGATCTTGGATCGCGTTTCGCGGCCAAAGAGCTCTGCCTGCATCGCTTTCGGGAAAACGGCAAAGTTGTCGAAGAAGAGATTCTCTATGTCGGCAGCTCGCGTCAGAAACGTTCTGTTCAGTTTTCGGTTCAATCCCGCTGGGAGGGTCGCAACGCCGCCGCGAACGGCATCACGCAGGAAGCCGGGCGTAACGCTCTCGTATTTTTCGCCGTATTCGAGCAGCTTGAGCGCCTTGCTGTAACGACCGTAGCCGGCCATCATCTCGTCCGCACCTTCGCCGGTCAGAACGACCTTGACGTGTTCCTGGGCGAGCTTCGACACAAAGTACAGCGGCACCGAGGCGATAAAGCCGATAGGCTCGTCCTCGTGCCAGACGAGTTTTGGCAGGGCGGCAAAGAACTGCTCCGGACTTATCGTGATCTCGTGGTGGTCGGTGCCGAAGGTTTGCGAGACGAGGCGAGCGTATTCAAGTTCGTTTGCTTCACGCTCGGCAAAACCGACGGAGAATGTCTTGATCGGCTCATCCACCATTTGGGACATCATCGCCGCGATGGCCGAAGAGTCGATGCCGCCAGAGAGGAACATGCCTAACGGAACGTCGGCCATCAGGCGAAGGCGGACGGACTCTTCGAAAAGGTCGCGCCACTCGTCAATGTATTCGGCGTCGGTGCGGGCCTCGTGCCTCGGCTCGTATTCAAGGTCCCAATACTCGCGGATGTCGATCCTGCCGTCCGTCCAGACCATCGTGTGGCCGGGAAGCAGGCGTTTGACACCCGCGAACAACGTCTCATCGCCGCTCGTGCCGTGATTGCCGAATTGATCGGGCAGGGCGTTGAAATTGACAGCCGGTTTAACTGCACCGGCCTCGATCAGAGCCTTTATCTCAGAGGCGAAGAACAGGCTGCCGTCGTCGGTATGAACGTAGTACAGAGGCTTGACGCCAAAGCGGTCGCGGCCAATGAAGAGTTCGCGTTTATGCTTGTCCCAAATAGCAAACGCGAACATCCCACGAAGATGATCGACACAATCTCGGCCGTATTCGCGATAAAGATGGAGAATCGTCTCGGTATCGCTGCGGTTCTCAAAAACATGACCTCGGGCGGCCAGATCGGGGCGGCATTCGGCATGGTTATAAACCTCGCCGTTATAGACGATCGTGCAGTCGCTGCTCGACATCGGCTGATGGCCGTGGGCGACGTCCACGATGCTAAGCCGACGCATAGCAATGCCGACGTTGCCGTCAATAAATGCTCCGCCGTCGTCAGGGCCGCGATGGTGCAGGATGTCACGCATCGCGACCAGGGTACGTTCGTTGACCTGTCGTCGTGAGTTTGGGGAGAAAGCGATTCCGTTAATGCCGCACATAGACACGTGTGCGCCGACGCGAGGGCGGCGCGTTTCAGGTAGAAGAAAGACGCAATCCGCACGATTTTGTAGATTTTTGTTGGCTTTGGACGTTTATTTTGGGCATCGAATGGCGGTGACTGATGTAACGCAAATGAATGTCGTTCGCGTGAGAGCGAGATCTGCCAAAAATGGCGGACGAAGTAGGGTGCGCGTATGGTTAGTGGCCGGACTGTTGGTCGCGACAGCCGTGCTCGCGTTGGGCTGGTACGATTGGTACGGCGGGAGCCTCGGCCTGGTCGCTCCTCAGCCTACGATCGAATCGAACACCGCGGGCGGACGCATCATTCGGGTGCCGCCCGGCGGTAACGTGCAGGCCGCTCTTGAGACCGCGCAAGGCGGAGATATCGTCGAACTTCAGGCCGGTGCGGTTTACAGCGGGACGATAAACCTCCCAACCAAGCCGCTTACTGACTATGTGACGGTGCGCTCGTCAGCCGCAGGTGACTTGCCACCGGATAAACGCGTCAGCCCGACACATCGAGCCTCGATGGCAACCATTACCTCGGGAATCCTTGGGCGGCCTGCGATCCAGGCGGTGAGCGGCGCCCATCATTACCGGTTTGTCGGAATTGAGTTCACGGCGACCGGTCGATTTGCGAACTACGGGATCATTTTACTCGGAGGCGGCGAAACGCGCCCCGAGCAGGTGCCTCATACGATCGAGATCGACCGAAGTTACATTCACTCGGTCGCCGGAACAACCTCACGCCGCGGTATCGCCCTGAACAGTGCCGATACGACGATAAAGAACAGCTATATTGAGGGATTCGCCTATGCCGGTGAAGAGACCCAAGGCATCTGCGGCTGGACCGGAACGCGTAACGTTAAGATCATCAACAATTACATCGAGGGTGGAGCGGAAAACATCATGTTTGGCGGAGCCGACCCCGCAAACGCCGAACTGATCCCGACGGGTATAGAAATATCGGGCAATCACATCGCAAAGCCGCGTGGCTGGCTCGAAAAAGTAACGGTAAAAACGCTCTTTGAGCTAAAGAACGCGAAACGAGTCAAATTCACCGGCAATTACCTTGAGAACAACTGGAAGGGGTCGGCCTTTCGCATAACGGTCCGCAACCAGGACGGAAAAGCACCTTTTTCGACGATTGAGGACGTTCTGATCAAAGATAACGTCATCGACGGGGCGGGCGAGGGCGTTAACATCCTGGGCCGCGACGATACTCATCCCAGCCAGTCGGCAAAGCGTATCGAGATCGTCAACAATCTCTTTCGCAACCTCGGCGGCGGTGTTTTCGAAGGCTCCGGCTACTTTGTTCAGATCTCGGGCAGCGAAGATGTGACGATCGCAAACAACACCGTCTTTAACGAGGGCAATACGGCGACGTTTCACGGCGACGTTCCGCGGGGACTGATCATTCGCGATAACATCATCGGGCACGGTCTGTACGGCGTCCATGGGATGGGCGATCTGCGATCGCCGTCGGCGCCGCGATTCTTCTCAAACAATGTCATCGTGAACAACAAACGTGTTGACCGCGGCGATATGTCGGTCCCGCCGGACAGCATCTGGGTGGGTGATTATAACGACGTTGGGTTCGTTAATATGCAGGCCGGTAACTTTGAACTGTCGCCAACAAGTCGCCTGCGTGGCAAGGGAAGCGGCGGCGGTGATATTGGCTGCTCGGTGGCAACGCTGCCGGCCGCCAGTGTGCCGCTCGCCCGGGAAATAGATCCACGCCGCATCCGTATGGGCCGATGTATATTACAATAGCCACGGTATTCTGCCGTAGGAACTTCGGCCCTTAGATGCGACGCCTCCTTACATCGACCTATCTCAACCATTTTGCGCATCGTCCGCCTGAGCTCAACCCCGCATGGACGATCGACCGCGACGAATTGAAGGGCGTCACCATTCGCTGGCCTTCTACTTACCAGTGGGAAGTCGCGTCCGATTGGGTGGAACTGCTGCGATATGGATTTGAGCGATATTTGCCAGTCGAAAAAGTATCGAACATTCCACAGCCCTACAAGGGAACGGTCGTCTTTCAGATGGTCATCGGTGGCCGCGTCCGCAATGTCGCCATCGGCTATTCCGATTACCTGCCCGTTGACGAAGACTGCTCTCGGGACTCCGATCTCTATTTCAAAATGCAATACGACGCCGCGGGATATTCGGCGGCTAACGTCGTGCCCGGCGGTTATGTCCCTGACGGCAAGCGGCTTTATTCTCAACTCAGATCATTACGCAGATTGAGAGACCGCAGGTCGTACGTCGCGGATGTTACGGGGCGTTTTGGCCTTCAGTATTCGCGTGAGATCCGTGAAGCTGCTATCGAGATTCTTAAGGCCCAGCAGGGCTTTACCTTTGAGGGCGGTATGAATCCGCTCTCGTATTCCAACTTTCTCCGTGAGGTGGCACGCTCGCGGATCGTCATCGACATGCCGGGCCTCGGCCCGTTTTGTTTTAGGCTCGTGAATTATCTGGCCATTGGTTCGTGCATTATTGCATATCCGCATGCGGCTCTGATGCATGTTCCGCTCGTCGACCGAAAACACATCGTTTATTGCCGGCCCGATATGTCCGATCTGGTCGAACTATGCGAATACTATTTGAGTCACGACGATGAACGGGAAGCTATCGCACACAACGCGCGCGCGTATTTTGACCTAAATCTTCACAAAGACAATCTTGTCCGGTACTATCTGCGGACCTGTCTGGATCGACTAGGCTGAACCGGAAAGTTCCTCGTAAAGATCGACTACCGCAGCGAGATTCGACACGTCTGCAGGCGGGAGCGTAGAGTCCTTTTTGCCTACCGCAACGGCAGTTTTTAGATGTTCAACGAGCCCATTGACGTCTCCGATGCTGAAGAGTTGTACACCTTCCGGGCGATTGCCTGTATCGGTCGCAACGACCGGGGTGCCGAGAAACATAGCCTCGCGTATCGAGATGGCGTCGCCGTCGAAGAGTGACGATCGGATCATCGCGTCTGCCCGCCGCATCAGATGAAGCGACAACTCGTGGTCGATGCTGCCGCTGAGGTAGATTCGACCTTCATGCCCGCCCTCAAGAATCGCCTGCTCGGTCTCGGTCCGAAGTGTTCCGTCACCCACAATGATGAGACCAGCATCCGGAAAGTCCTCAAGGATGCGATCTATCGCAGAAACCAGGAGTAGTGGCTGATATTCGTTCTCAAGTCCGCCCACGGCCACGAACACGGGCGAGTGTTCATCAAAAAACGCAAGCAGGCCCGGCGGGACCACGGTGCTCTCGTCAGGCGGCGCGAGGGAATACGGAGCCACGACGGCAATCCGCTCGTCCGGCACACCATACCTGCGAAAGAGATCCTTCATCTGGCGGTTTACAGCGATAATTCGCGAAAAGCGGCGAAATATCGACCCGCGTAGAGAGTTGGCCGACGCATTGCGCCCTTCCGCCGTCAGCGGATAACCGCCTGAGTGCAGTGTGAGTACGCATTTTCTGGAAAGAAGCGTGCACACCACCGCCAACGCCACGACGCGTCGCGTGAGGTCGCCGCCGATATGCAGGTGCAGAATGTCGGAGTCTGATGAAACCAGCCGGTACAGCAGGCCGAGGGCCGTGCGGGGATGATGCACCGTCGGATCCGTCGTTTTAGAACTGCTCCGCGAGGTTGCGATGATCGAATACAGATGACCTCGCCGCTGAAGTTCATCGCGAATGCCGATGATGTTGCGGGTGATCCCGCCTTCCGGCGGCGGATACGGGCCGAGTTGGAGCACGTGTAGCGGCATCTATCGATCCAGAAGGGAATTATACAGGCCGAGCGTGTTGTCGAGCAGGGCCTGATCGGAGAACTTCGCAATTGCCCGTTCTCGGGCAGCATTTCCGACCCGATTCGCTTTCGCGGGGTCGTCGAGGAGTTCGAGCAAACGTTCGGCGAGTTTCTGTTCATCGCCTGGGTTGACCAGGAATCCGGTTTGGCCCTCAACGACAGCCTCGGCCGCACCGCCGACGTTGGTGGTGACGACCGGACGGCCGGCGGCCATGTATTCAAGTATCGAATTTGAAAATCCTTCGGAATCAGACGTCAGAACGCACGCATACGAGGCGTTTAGAAGTGCCGGTACATCAGAGCACCGGCCAATGAATGTAACGTGTTCGGCGATACCGAGGTCTGTAGCCATTTCCCTTAGTTCGGTTTCCAGCGGACCTTCGCCCGCGATAACGAAGTGCGCGTCGGCCGCCGTCTCGACAACTCGCTTCGCGGCGTGCAGCAGCATCGGGATGTTCTTAACGCCGTGTCGAAGGTTCGCGACGAGCGTAACTAATCTGACAGAATCGCTCTCAGGAAGGCCATAATTACCGCGGACCTCGGCGGTACTGGCGTCTGCTTGAAACCGCGAGAGATCGAGGCCGTTGTAGATGACACGTATTTTCGCTCCGGGGACGCCGCTGCCCGTGAGCATGCTGCGTACTGCTATCGAATTTGCCACGACCGCGTGTGCTCGCGAAAATGCGACGCGTTCGACGAACCGCTGCGAGCGGGAACGCATGCCGGTCTCACGTTTGGCGGCGATCCGTACCGGAACGCGAGCCAGAGTTGCTGCGGCCATGCCAAAAACATTTGTGTAGAAATCGTGCGTGTGGATGATGTCGATCTTCTGCTCGCGCATCCAGCCTGCGCACTTACGCACCTGCCGGACAAAGTTCGCGTCATAGAACGAATCGAGCTTGAATTCGGGAATGTCGGCGAATCCCGCGTCGGCCATATCACCGGCCAGCGAGCCCTCGTTATTGAGGGTCGCCGCGAGTATGTCGAATGAGCCATCGCTCTTGAGCAATCGAGACAGAGCGACCGCCTGACGTTCTGAGCCGCCTTGGTGAAAGCTGCCGATGAATTGTAGGACGCGTTTCTTCACGAAGTGGCTAGATCGAGCGCAAAGCACGGCCCTCGTCGGTCGTGATGTAAACGTCATGGCCGAGCCGCCGGCCAGCGGCGTGCTTTGTTTCGTCGCTGTCGATCACAGCGGTGTCACCTATGACAAAAAGGCTGCCGTCGATCCCGACAAATTCGTCCGGTACAGCTTCGTTCGCGCTCAAACGTGCCCAAGAGTAGTGAAAATCGCTCTCAAACGCGGCCGTTTCGATAGGCTCGCCCGGCTCGTCGTTTAGGAAAAATGTATCTGAATAACCTCGATGCTTGATAACAAACGCACGGCCCGTCGGCACATCAACCTCGACCACTTCCGGCTCGTCGTGAAGATCAGCAGGCAGAATGAACGTCCAGAATTCCTGTTTGCCAAGCCCCTGTGAGACGAAGCGCATCAGCGGGGCGTTGACGCGATTGCCGTGATCTGTCGAAACCCAACTCTCCTTCTGCTCCCAATTTCCGTTGTCACCAAAAGTGTAGATGCGGTGGCCGTCGCCACCGATCCAGGCTCCGTCGTCGCCTATGGTTGTCGCAACTCTCGGATCGAAATGAAAATTGAGCGAATAAGCATGTTCGCCGTCGGTCTCGACCACATCGCGGATGATCCAGTAATCGCTCTTGAGAAACAGTATCGACCGCGTGTGTACCGCGGGCGACTCTAGTCGCATATAGCCATCGTGAGAGCCCTCGAAGTAATCGAACCGTTCCGTGCCGATCCACCGCTCGATCCGTGCATTTGCACGCGTGCGCCATCCGAACGGCATTGCCCGGCTCAGATGATGAGATACCGTCGATCTCGAGCGTATTGTGGGCCGACGTTGAGCGGAAATAGTCGCGCAGTTCCTGCGATTCGTGATAAGTGTAAGTGCCGGAATCGACCAGCAGCGGCCGGCCGTCGATCGAAGCCACGATCGATAACGTGTCGGCATGTCCGTGACCCCCCGACAGGCCGCCGACCTCGCCGGCATCGACGATCATGAAATTGTCCGCATCGGTCCAGCCGTCGCGGATCACGCAATAGCCGCCGTCGGTGAACTGTGCCGAGGCCACCTTCGGTTCGGACGCGGTGAGTCTGCGATACGACTCGATGCCTTCGTTTCCCGTGAGCCAAAAGATATCCTGACTGACGTTGCCGCTAACGTGCTTGTGGTCGCCGCGATCAAAGACGATCGCGGAAACAGCCAGCGAGCCGCGAAAATCATCGGATCGTGCCGTGGTTAACGGCAGCATTCGCCCGCCGTCGTCGTCACCGATCAGCGGGGTCGAGCCGTCAGGCTGCGTCGCGGCCATCATGAGATCGAATGCGGCCTGCAAGCGATTCTCGACCTTCGCGGCGGCGGCATTGAGATGTGATTCTGCAGACAGCAGCGCGCAGGATCACAAAGTGCAGATAAAAATCCGCCGTGTAACGCTGATACCACAGACTCTGCTCGAAATATACGCCGTCAGGCAATATCTGCTTCTCGATCTCGGCGACGAGAATGTCTTCGCCCAACTTTCGCCATCGCTCGGCGGCTTTAAAGAACGGCATCTGCGTCCCGAGATAAAAGAGCCCGAGTCCCTCGCCCGTCAGGTGCGTGTTAGGACTGTAGTATTTTGAGAGGTAACGCTCAATGTGGCGGCCGTGACAGTGCAGATGTTTTAGAGCGTCGAGAAAGTGCTGCGGCGTCAGATGGTCCGAATCCTTAAAGAAGTGCAACGCCCATATCCACGACATCGACCGAAAAGCGACCTCAAGACTGCTAGACCAATTTACACCGAGGCCCGGCGGATTTTGCTCGATCCACGAGGCTAAGGTGTCTTGCGAATACCTCGCCGTAGCGTTCGTCGCCGGTCAGCCAAAATGCGACGCCGAGGGTGAAAAAATGTTGGTGGCGATTGAGTTCCCAGACGATCTTTTTGTTACCGGACTCGGTGTCGAGATCGTCAAATTCCTTCCAGTGTTTCAACGGCGAGCGTTTGGCGGAGAGCGGTTCGCGGTGCCAGTCGATATCCGTGCCGATGTAAACGGCCTTGAGGCCCATCAGGTCGATCCGGCCGTCGGCGATGTTGTCGGCAGCTACGATGAACCGCTCGACCGTTTCGTCACCAAATGTTTCTCTGAATGCCGCCGCCGAGACTGTCGCGTCTTGCATCGACGGAAAGAACCGGTCTTCGCCGTTCTTGAAGAATTTTTGCCACAGGCTCTCCGCGATTATCGGCGCCGACCCAAAGTGCGTTTCGTCGATCAACTTGGCGAAGTCCTTGTTCGACGGCAGGTCACTGCCGCCCCGCTGTTCGCGATAGGCAGAGATCGCCTGGCCGCCCCGTGTGATGAACTCATCGAGGCTGCGGATCTTTTTGATCCTGGTCAAAGGTTTGGCCATTCCAACTGCCATGATAACAAGCTTTTACCGGCCGTCAGCCATGATCGGCGTGAGCAAGTAGTCCCGAAAACCGCCGGGGTCGCCCGACTTACCGTCCATCGCGGCTCGGGCGATGTTAAAGGCCTCGCGCGCGGTTGCGAAATGCACCTTTTCACCCGCCTTGTCCGCGAGTTCGACCATCTCGGCAAAAAACCGCCTTGCGTCCTCGCCGATACATGCACTCTGGTCACGGTCAAAGAAACCGTGACAATAGAGTTTAATAAACACCCAATCCGAACGGCCGTCCACTGTGATGTTGGCCGAGGTCCAGCGTCGGGACCGGGCGGCGTCGAGGGGTTGGTTTGCCGTGAGTGCACCATCATCGATCCTCGGTACGGGAATGCCGCCGATGCGGCGAGTCCAGTTCATTACAAGCGGCCCGGTAAAGATCAGCGGCAACTGCGGCCGATGGCCGTTGACCATTGCACGCGTTCCGAACGCATGCGGCGCGGCCTTGTCCAATGGTCCACCGCATTCGTAGATCTGATTGATCATACGGACCTGCGATTGGTCCGGAGCCGACGGAAGAGTCATGTCTGCGTAGCAGCCCGTTTCTTCGAGGATCTGCATCTCATTATCGACGCCGCAAAAGCGGCCGCCGCATGAGTTTGCGAGGGCGAGATTGCCGTGAACAAACGCATACATTGGCTGTTTACGGCCGTCGAGCCGAGAAAGGCAGCGGTGCCGCTCGGCAAGCGTGTCGCGAAAATCAACCAGCGTCGACTGCAGATTCTCTGCCGTATCCGGCTCGTTCGACGCCGTGGTGCAGATGCACCTCGACCTCGCCAAGGCCCTCTGCCTGCATCTCGGCCATAACGTCGAGGATCTCGGGATGATACTGTTCGGCCGGATAGAAGTTCGTGTGGCGGAATTTCGTTCCATCCGCGTCGCGAACGGCCTCGCCGGTCTCACGGGCCACCTTGTGGTATTCCCTCAGCCGACGCATTTGCGTCTTGTGGTCGAGAACGCCGTTGTCGCTCCAGCCCGGCTCGAAATGATTCGCGACCGTGATGATATAGTGCTTTTTCTCAAAGGCCGTTTGGTGCAAGAAAGACCGGGCCCGCGACCATGGGTAGCGGACCAGCCAGGGCATATTCCAGCCGAGCTTTGTTATGAATGTAGGAGCGTCGCTCATTGCGTGTCGGTGACCGGTTCGCCGCCGCGTCGCGGAATGAACCGTCTAAGGAAGTTTCTGACGGCCTGCTTCTCGCTGTCCTCGATCAGCCCGAGCACGTTGGCGGCGATCAGGTAAATTGGGACAAAGACCAGTCCCGAGATAAGCAGCACGAAGCTTCCGCCGAAGAAGTTCAACGCAGCGAGCTGCGTCGTATGCAGCGTCTCTTCAGCAAAATGCTCGCCGACGCTGAGCAGATAGTCCTTTAGGTTCGAGTAAACGACGTACGTCACCAGGCCCGCAAGGGCCGCGACGACGGCTGTTTTACCGACGTTCTTTAACAGGGCGAGGTGCTGCAATCCGAGGCCGAGTTTACGAATCACCATCGTCTCGGCGATCAGCTTTTCTGCGAGGATCGCACCTACGGCCGCGGTGATCATTCCGGTCAAGCCAAAGTGCCCGAGGCCATAATAGAGGACGCAGACCAACGCCGCCAGAACCAGAATGCGGGTCAGCAGGAACAGCCGCCCAAGTTCCTTATACGATCTTACGATCGGATCGGTGATCAGGATCGCGAAGGGCAGCAGCGTCAGATTCACCGCGAAAACAGATGCGCTCGCCGCGTAATTCTGAGTGAACAGCGTGATGATAAACGTCTGCGACGTGATCATCAGGAACACGTAGATCGGGAAGTAGATCAGGGCCAGCTTTTGCATAGCCCGGGCCGTCAGGCGGATCATCTCGTCGCGATCGCCGACCAACTGAAGTTCGTTCATCCTCGGTATCAGAACGGCGGTCACCGATTCAGAGAGCATTGCGATCAGCGGGATCTCGAAACAGCCGTAGGCGTAGATCGCAAACTCGGCCGACGAGAACTTGTAGCCGACGAAGTAATTGTGAATATCGCTCTGGGCCATCCACAGAATGCCCGTCAGACCGAAGGGTATCGCATAGGCCATCTGCTCGCGAAAAAAGCTCCACGAGAACCCGCGCCAAAATCCCGGAAATCGTGACCGCAGATAGTTGAGCAGTATGAATGTCTGCAAAACACCCTGCACCATCGCTGCGTAAATAAAGGCCTCAACGCTCGCGAATACAAAAACCGCACTCGCCATCAGCAGCGTTTTTGTGAATTGCGCGGTGATGATAAAGACGGTTGCGACGCGGGCCTCCTGATTGGCGACCGCTACCGTATCGAGGAAGCTCGAGAATATCCAGATCCAGATAACAACACCAATTTTCGGTGCGAGCTGCGTCAATTCCTCGCTGCGAAAGATGTTTCCAATGATCTGCGGGAACAGAAAGAGCGTCAGGCAGGCGAGGCCGCCCATCACGAAATTGAAGACGAGAATATTAAAAACCGCTGCCGAACGCCGCTCTTTTTCGCGGGCCAGATAGTAGTACGCGCTCATCGCAAAGCCCATCGATAGGATGATGACCGCGTTCGTAATTACCTGAAAAGACTCGCGATAGACGCCGACCTTGTCCTGAGCGAGGTAGCGTACGATGATCAACGGCAGAAAAAAGCTCAGCGCAAAGCCGGTCATCTTGGCTCCGAGTAGCCAAGCGCTTTGTTGTTTTAATGATTGCTTTACGACCGGCTTCATCCTGTCACCGTCGAGTGTTTTGCGTGCGTGTCGTACCAACCGGGCACTGAGCGGCCGAGAACATTTTCCATGTCGGTCGATAAATCGCCGTCCGGTATCGGTCTGGACGAGGTACGAATAATCGCCGAACAGCCAGTACCTAACGAAAACCCGCCGATAGTCGCGGATCGTAGCCTCGCGCGGCTTCCATCGACCGATGGTTTCCTCTGCGAAGGGGCCCGACCCGCCTTCTTCGAATTCATAGAGGTAATCGCCGTCAGCGGACGACAACTCGGCCCTGATACTGTGAAAGTCTTGTTTTATGGCCTTAAAACGGTCGTAGCCGAGCCGTTCGAGCAGGTCGAATTCGTACTCGAGCTTGCGGAAAATGAGCTTTTCCGACCGGACCGAGATGTAATCGGGCTTGTTCTCAAAATTTAGCAGGGCACGCAGGCAGATGGTCTCTGAGCCCACGATATCGGCCTTTAGATAGAAGGGAATGCCGTATTTTTCGAGGCACTTGCCAAAGTTGATCGCCGGCACGCTGATGACATCGTTTCGCGTCCCCAGGACCTCATTGCGCAGGGCCCAGTCCTCGGCGGTGCTGCCCCATAACGAGTGGTCGGCGTTGCGGTAGAACTTGACCTCGGCCCGATGGCCGTTGGTCGGCAGGTCCTCGGTAATAGCACCCTCGACGATCGTCAAACGCCCGTCAGATATGGCCTCGGCAAAGCGCTCGCGGCAAAACGCCGCGTTGCCCGGATCGGCCTCGAACGCAACCACGCGGTAGCCTTTTTTGAGGTAAAAATCGGTATCCTGACCGTGATGCATTCCTACATCAAAGATCAGCGTGGGGTCTTTCTCGGTCTTTAGCACTTCAGCCATCATGCAGAGTCAGTTGTGGCTCCGCCAAACACCGATCGGGGCGGATCGGCGGATTTCCAGTCAGAGAATAGGTTCAATCGGTGGGGAATTTCATTTATTTTCGGCGCGCCGTGCTCGTTTGTGGGGTGAATTTTGTGTACGAATTTGCGCAGGTTTCGCCCGAAATCGCGTTCTGTCGAGCAAAAACGGCACTTTGGTCGTATATAAACCCAGCGTAGCGCACAGAAAAACCCTCGATTGGTCGAAGGTAAACCCGCGATTGGTCGAAGGTCCGAGAGGGCATTTTTCTCTCCAAGATGTCCGCTTTTCACATCGAGCCAGATCGACTTTGTTGATGATGTCGACCGTCTTTATGGTCTTGATGACGACGTGATCTCTACTTATGGTGAGCCGTATCTTTTTGTGGCGGCGTTGATAGTCTTTATGGCGAGCGTTGATGTTGTTGATGGGTTAGCTCGCGATGTTGATGCTGTTCATGAACGCCCGCGACAGGCGATGAATTGCCTCCACCTTTAGGTGGAGGTCAGGTGTTCTCAAATAGAGGGTGGGCTTCAGCCCAAGGTTCGGCTAAAGCCGGAAGAAAGTCGGCCATCCAACCCCGCTCTAAAGAGCGGGGCAATTGATAAAGCTCGCGGCCTGTTCAACCCGAGGGCCGCATTACGATACGTCGGCTGTTGAAAAAACGAAAGCATCTTTCGGGCTTCTCGTTACACCACGCCCGAGCATCATCGCCCAGCAGAATATCGGTGCGAGGGCCTAGAACTTCACGCGTTTCCGAATCAACCCGCACTAGGTCGTTGTGCGTAAGCGCTTTAATGATTTTCCAGATATCCTCAACAAATGTCTTCATTCTTAAATCGGACGGATCGAAACCGGCTCCTAGAGAGCCCGAAAGCAATTCCTCTCCCGTGACTGTCGACCGTATCCACTGAAGTACCATCCCCGATTGAGGTCCGTGAAACGTCCCGTCTTTTCGTGGCAAGCTTGGAAGGATCGGAAACATCTTTCTATTCCAGATCAGGACAAATCTTGAGTCACAGTCTGCGATAGATGCCTTGGCCGGCGGCGTTTGCGACGGCCAGTACACGTCATCTATGAAAGCGACGTCAGGGTAAATGGTACGGATCTTTTCAGAGAAGACCTGTTCATCATCGCGAGTAAACAAGATCTCAAGTGATTTTTTCATTTATTGCAGCGGACATTTTTGCTTGGGTATCATCACGAGCGGAGAGCCGCTACTATTATCAAACAAGCGATCTCCCCCGTCGGCTTCTCGTCTCGTAGGGAACCCGCTTTTGTTCGAATCGTAGGTATTAAACCTTATTCGCGATCCATCGGGCCCTTCAAACGTCAAGTCTGGGTATGAACCGCCCTTTCTCCCGCCATTTATGTTCGGGATATACTCCTCTGGAATGTCGGCACCGGTTACTCGGTCACGTCCTCCACCAACCTGCCGGTAGCTAGGGTTGGCGTCAAGGAATTGGTCCCGAACAGCATCAAGTTGGTCACGAGTCGCGGGGGACCCCCTTCTGCCATACCTCTTAACACCCTTACCAACAGCGCCGTAACCGCCCCCAGGTGCAACGGCTCCAAGGACAAGCCCGCCGCCCCCGATACCTACGTCAAACCAGTCGGCATTCGGATCTACGAGCGTAGAGCCGAAATCGTAGATATCGTACCCTGTCGCGCATACCTCGAAGACAAGGTAAATGACTGGCAGCACCGCTAGCTGCCCGCTGGGATCCGTGTAATGTAGGGGGTCGTTCCAAACGTAGCCGTATAGATTGACATCACCCGCGGCAAACCCAATTGGATCTTCGGAAATAAAGCGCCCGATGGTCGGGTCGTAGAATCTCGCCCTCGAAAACTGCATCTTGGCAGCCGAGTCGAACTCCCGTCCGGTGAATTGATAACGAGACGCAAAGCTTGTGTTCGTTGGATTGCCAAACGAATCGTAACCGGTTGATGCCGTCAGCGAGCCCAACGAGTTTGCCAAGCCGTTTGTCGAGCCGAGGTGGTCAGCGAGGAAGTAGCTCGGTGTCGAACCGGTGGTTGACCGGAGTTTGTTATCGATACCTTCGCCATTTACGTACTTCGTAAGCGTTCCGAAATTGTCATCCACGACCACGTCCTGGCCGTCGTAGGTGGACTTTGTGTTCTCACCATCGCCGACGACATAACGCTGCACTCGGCGGCCGACGGCGTCGTAGCGGTAGCGGACTTTCGTTCGGCGAGCGGCGGCTTCGGTGAGGCGGTTGTCGTGATCCCATGTGTATTGCCACAGGTTATTGCCCTCGGCCTTGCGCGTCATGTTCCCGTTCGCGTCATAGCTGTACGCGAGCGTCTGGCTTGGTGTAGTAGCCGATATCAGTTGGTTAAACTGTCCCGCTTGATATCCATAGCTCGACGCCAGATGTGAACTCGTCCGATTGCCAACATCGTCATAAGTGTAACTCTCACCGCTGCCGCCGTTCGAGACACTCGTCAGGCGGTTTACGTTGTCGTAGCCGAATATCCTCGTTAACGACGGTTCTGTGATCTGGCTGATCTGGTTTGAGGTGTTGTATTGATACTGCCGGTCAAAGAGCGTGGCAGAAGTGTTAACGTCTTTCAGCCTCTTAAGACGGCTCATGTCGTCGTATTCGTAAGTGGTCGTGACGCCGTTCGGGTAAACCCGCGATGTCATTCCGATCGGCGTTGTCATAACCAAAGGTTATCGTCGTGCTGTCGGATGCATTGACGATATTCGACAGCCGCTCGGCATTATCATAGTTGTATGTCGCGTAAAGAGCTCCGTCGAGTCTGAGCCGCTTTTGATTGACCGTCGAGGTCCGCTCGTATTCGTAGGCGACGACGCGATTGAAAACGTCAGTGGTTGACGTAACGCGATCGCGGTTGTCATAGGCGAACGAGACGGTGCCGCTTCCGTTGATAGCCGAGACGAGGCGCGAGATGTCGTCGTAGTTGTACGTCGCTTCTTGAACGGGCGTGCCCGGCGTTACGGGATCACCGTATTTGATCTTCTTTAGCCGGTTGAGATTGTCGTATTCATAGTGCGTAACACGCCCGGCGTAGTCGGTTCGCTTCTGACGGTTTCCGACCGCGTCATATTCGAATGACATCGTCGCGCCCGCGCGCGTTTGCGAGAGCATCCGGTCAAGCGGATCGTACGTAAAGGTGTAGACCTGATTCAGTGCATCCTTTACCTCGATGTTCTGAAAGCGTGCGTTGTACTTTAGTTCCGTACTTTCAAACTCGGCATTCGTTACCGTTATCTTGCGGTTCGTATCGTCGTAGGTATAGACGGTGTCGCGATTTGCCGTGTCCGTGACCTTTTTGATACGCCCGACTTTGTCGTATTCGAATTTCTCTTTGAGCCGCGGTGCACCAACGGTCGGAGCCGGATATTCGACCTCTTTCAGGCGGTCAAAGTCGTCTGGCACGTAATTCGTGACGTTCCCAAGCCCGTCCTTTGACGAGGTCATGAATGACATCGCGTTGTAGCCAAATTCCCGCGCGTGACCAAGCGGATCGGTGATCTTCTTTAGACGATATTGAGGGTCGAACTCGTAGCTCGTGACCTTCCCGCGTTCGTCCGTTATCGATTCCAACAGTCGGCGAATGTCGTATTTGTATGTGATCTTGTCCAGATTCGGATAGATCATCTCGACCTTTCGCTGCGTGTCGTCGAAATAGTTGTAATCTGTCACATGGCCTAACGGATTAGTTATCGTATTGGTTCGTCCGCGCGCGTCATAGGTGAAGTTGGTCTTCTTTCCGTAAGGGTCCTCGATCTCCTCGAGCAGCCCTGAATTCGCGAACCACTTGAACTTCGTAATATTGTTCCGCGCGTCCTTGATCTGCGTAGGCAGGCCTTTGTTATTGGTAGTCGGATATTCGAGAGTAGTGATGTTATTGAGCGGGTCTTTTGTGGTCAAAAGATTCCCGTTGGCATCGTAAGTGTTTGTCCTAAGGCCGTTCATGCGGTCTGTGTGGGTAAGCACCTGACGAAACGTGTTGTAGGTGAACGTCTCGGTGCCGAGAGAGTTTTGTCCGATCTTTTCTTCCTGACTCAGCAGATTTCTATTGTTGTCATAAGTATACAGAGTCTCCCGGCCGAGTGCATCAACTTTTTTAACGAGGTTTAACTCGGCGTCGTGGAAGAATTCGGTTGTTTCCGTTCCACTGCCTCCACAGCCGCAGAAGCCCTCGATCTTCTTGATCACTGTTCGGATTCCGGACCGGTCGAAGTGATACTTTGTCACTCGGCCAAGGCCGTCGGTCACATTTGTAAACGCGCTGTTCGAGTAATCGAGAGTATATTTTTCGTGAGCGCCGTGAATTTCCGAGGTTGTGGCCCTGCCCTGCGAATCGTAGAGGTGGGTTTCGAGAACGTTGTTAGATGCGTCCTTTACAGTCTTGAGTAGGGTCTTGCCCGGTGCAGACGTGGAGTCGTATTCAAATTCGAATTTCGATCCGTCCTGATACGTCACAGTTTTCAGAAGGCTTGTTGACGGAAAGTAGGCATAAGTGGCGATCGTCCCGAGCGAATCTGATATCTGCGAAACCAGTCCACCGCTGACTGTGATGGTCAGGGTTCGACCAAAAGCATCCACTACGCCGATAAGAGTATTGCTGCCATTGTAATTAAGGTTGGTCTGATTGCCGTTTCGGTCCTTAAGCCACGAGAGTTTCCCACTAGATTTGAAGTTAGCCGACCGTCCGTCCGTGTATGTAAGCGTATAGGTCCCGTCGCCGTTTACGACGATAGCGTCGTCATAGCCCGGCGTGAGCCCCTTGAACGGTTCGGCTGGGGTTGCCCGGGCAAAATAGTTGGCTCGGCCGTCCGCGGTTCCAATGCGAATGTTCTTGGAATCGATCAGCGTCAAGTTCTGATCCAAGATAGTCGTCCAGCCGAATCCGAACAGCCCCGATGTCTGCACCGCGCTGTTGTAGCTCCGCGTTACGTCTATCGTCTCGCCGATTCCCGGCAATCGATAATCGGATTGGTCAAGGAACATGTTGCCATTGGTGACGTTGACTGGTCTGCCAACGGACACCTCGCATGAGGGGCGACCGTAATCCTGATCGAGTGCAATTCGCGCCATCTTTACCGGCGAGTAACGTGGTGGGTTCAGTCCAGCATGCGCCACGGAACGGAAGTAGTAGGTCACATTCGCGACCATAGGAAAGACCTGCTCAGTATTCACACACCACGGCTGCCCGTTTATTGCAACCGCCTGAAAATTGACACCATCAAGGGAGTATTGCGCCGTCGAGCAGATACCTGGGGGAGATATCGGTCCCGATGCCACCACCACCGCGCTTTCAAATCCCGTATAAATGTAGATCCATGGGTTACCGACGTCGAACGTAGTGGCTGAGGCATTTACCCAACTCGAAAAACAAAACTCGTTGATTACGTTTCTTGCACGAAAATGCACCGTTTCATTGTGAAGGAGACCGTCCTCGAGTAAGGATGTTTCCTCATGGACCTCGGCATAGTGTTCCCAAGTTCGGCCAACCAATTTTTCAATGTATGCCCTAGGATTGATTGCACTGATGTCAAGAGTAATCTCTTGGTAATAGGGACCGGCGGTTGCCGAAAAAGTTGGCGGATCGGGCGGAGTGCATTGGGCTTGCGAAGACGATATTGAGAACAAAAGAACGAGGGTAATGCCACAAATACAGACGGCAAGCCGCTGGAAAGCGCGCGTAGGAATCATGCTGTTTCTCCTTTCGTGGGAAGACGCCGATTGCGAAAAACGGTGCGGGCGTTTTCCTACCGAGTCGTAGGTTCAGAAGCTACCTAGGACTTGATTGTTTGTGATGGAGATATGCTAATGCGGGCAGATGTTGAAAGTCAAGCAGAGTCCCGAGGGATCATAGCGACCAAGTCAACGGAGGTCTAAGAGCCGCAGATGTCGTCGATCTCGTCGGAGTATTTTTCGTCTATGACGCTGCGTTTGATCTTGAGGGTTGGGGTCATTTCGCCTTTGTCGATGGAGAATTCGCGGGGGATGAGGTAGACGCGTTTTAGGCGTTCGTAGTCTGAGAGTTCGCGGGTGAGGGCGATGGCGTCGTCCTGGACGCGTTTGATGTAGGCGGCATCGCGGGCGAGTTCTTCGCGGGGGCGTGAGGTGTCGTGGCCGGCGGCTTTCATTTCGTCCTTCAAACCGTCCCAGTCGGGGACGATCAGGGCACCGACTTGTTTGCGGCCTGAGCCGACGACTACGGCTTGGGAGACGAGCGGGCTTTGCTTGAGCAGGCTCTCGACCTGCTGCGGTGCGACGTATTTGCCGTTCGAGAGTTTGAAAAGGTCCTTGAGGCGGTCGGTGATGAAATAGTGGCCGTCATGGTCGACGTAGCCGACGTCGCCGGTGTGGTAAAACCCATCGGCGTCGATCACGGCGGCGGTCGCTTCGTCGTTGCGGTAATAGCCTCGCATTACGTTGCGGCCGCGGACCAGCAATTCGTCCTGAGGGCCGATCTTCATCTCGATGCCTTCGAAGGGCGTTCCGATCGAGCTGACCTTGCTGTCGTCGGGGCGATTGGCACAGACGACGCAGGCCTCGGTCATGCCGTAACCCTGAAGGACCGGAATGCCGGCCGCCCAAAAGGCGTTCGTGAGCTTTTTGCTCAGCGGTGCGCCGCCCGAGACAAAGAACCTGAGCGCGCCGCCGACGCCGGCACGCCACTTTGAGAACACGAGACGGTTTGCGACGGCGTGTTTGGCGGCAAGCGAAGCCGAGACTTTTCCGTGAGCGTCTTTTGCGGTCCAGTAGGCCTGGCCCACGTCGAGCGACCATTCGAAAAGTCGTGCTTTCAGGCCGCCGGCCGCTTTCCCTTTTTTGACGATCTTGTGATAGACCTGCTCAAACAGCCGCGGAACTGCCGACATGATCGTCGGTTTGACCTCCTGCAGGTAGGTGGCGATCTGGTCAAACGCCGGGCAATAGTGGATCGAGACGCCATTCGCACAGAGCACGTAAAACACGCTCCGCTCAAATATGTGCGATAGCGGCAGCACGGCAAGGCTGCTGTCGGTCGGACGGATCGGCAGTCCCGCTGAGATAGCGGCGATATTTGACACAAAATTGTCATGCGTGAGCATCACGCCTTTTGGTTCGCCGGTCGTGCCTGAGGTGTAGATGATCGTCGCGAGATCGTCGGGATTTATCTCAGCCAGCGAACGTTCTACGACGTCGGCGTCGATCTTGCGATGTTCGTCGGCCATGGACTCTACATCGGCAAGCGTGATGGCGCGGCTGTCGGCGGCTTTCTCGTCCGCGTCAAAGAAGATTAGCTTCTCGAGGCTCTCGACGCTTTGGAAAGCCTGCTCGGCGTGCTTCCAGAGCTTTTTGCCCGAGATAAAGAGCATTCGGGCGCCGGAGTTTTCGAGAATGAACCGGACCTGTTCGACCGCCTGCGTCGTGTAGATCGGCACGTTGACGGCCCTGAGGCTCAGGATCGCGAGATCCGCAAGCGACCATTCGGGGCGGTTCTCGCTGATGATCGCGATGCGGTCGCCGGCTTTGACGCCGAGTGCAGCAAGGCCCATCGCGATGCGTTTGACACGCTCGACGACCTCAGTGCCGTTGAGATAATTCCAGACGCCGTCGAGCTTATACGCAAGCGCGTCTCGATGGTTGTAGCGAGTGAAGGACTCGAAACAATAGTGAGGTATTGTCTGTGGGATGCGGTCAAAACCGGCGAGATTCTCAGCGCTCATGAATACGCAATTTTAGCAGAGAAACCGCGAAAGACGCGAAAGGGACCAAAAATGATCTTGTCGGTGTGGCTTGGAGCGAATTCGTGCCCGAGCACCGCCGAGATGAACGCCCCGCTCAACGCACCGTGCGCGATCCGCCGGCCGAAACGCGTTTTTGCAGCAAACTCTTCGTCGAGATGTATCGGATTGTGATCACCCGAAACCTCGGCAAACGCGCGGATCACCTCATCGGTGATCTCGCGCGTCGTCGAGAATGTGTCGCCGACTTTGAGGTCCATTATTTCCAGAACACGTAGCCGACTTTGCCCCCGCCGATCGGCCCGTGGATCCAGGTGTCCCACGTCTCAAGGAAATCGGCCCGGCGGATCCAGTTCTTGTCGTGGTTCGTCACATAGTAAAACCCGTTGTCATAGCCGTAAACGACAACGTAGTGGGCTGCTACCCCAAGCGTAGCCCTTGGGTAATCGTAACCCCGCTGTCGCAACCGCTCGGAATCAAGTATCACTATGACGGGAATGCCCTTGTTTAGTTCTCTTCTCAGATCGGCCTCACCTGAGGTTTTTCGCCAACTCATTTTGTAAGGGCCTGTTATCGAGTTCACGACCTGCTGCCACGAAGTGCCGAGCGAGCCGCCCAGATTGTTAGGGCCATAGTTTTTGTAGAGGTAGCTCGCAAGATCTGTCTTGAACTTATTGTCATTTCTCAGGCCCTGCCAATGCGTGATTATCGTGGCGGCGGCGGCCTGCCCGCAGGTCGTACCTTGGACCGGAAAATCCCAATTATCGAACTGCCACATCCCGCAGAGCCCCTTATAGTCGCCGACGCCGCATTGGTTTCGCGCGTCGTTGCCGCGGGTTCGTGCCGCTGGCGACTTGCTCTGGGCCTTCGTCTTGCCGGTCTTTAATTTGCTTAGAACGGCCTTTACGCCCGCCTCGTCCTTGGCCAGTTCGCCCTCACCGGTCACAGGCGGGATCGAAAACTTGTCTTTGGCATTAGCAGGTCGCTCATAGCCCTTGTCCGGCCCGTCCTGCGCGCTTGCGTCATACCCGCCAAGCGACAGTAGTATGGCTATCGTCGACGCCATCAGCAGGCGTCTGCAAAGTGTCGTTACTGTAGTTGTCATTGTCTAGTCTCCTAATATTGCGAGGATCCTCGCGAAATTTTTGCTTCAGACGAAAGTGCATCAAAACCCGTGAGAGAGGCTGATGATCTCCGAATGGGACCACTTCATGGCGAAAATTGTTTAGAACGTTGCCAAGGAATATTATACGGCCTTCGGCGCACTAGCAATAGTCTATGTCCAATAGTTGCGGTCGAGCGAGCGGTAGTTAATCGCTTCGCTAATATGCTCAGGATGTATGTTCTCGCTCCCCGCGAGGTCGGCGATAGTACGCGAGACTTTTAGTATCCGATCGTGCGCTCGCGCTGACAGGCCTTGGCGGCGCATGGCATTTTCGAGAAGTAGCTCGCTGGCGTCGTCCAGAGCACAGAATGAGCGGATCTGCTTTGGCGACATCGCGGAATTCGAGTAGACGCCGTCGCCCGCAAATCGCCTGAGCTGGATCTCGCGTGCACGCAGCACGCGGGTGCGGACCTGTTCGCTTGAATCGCCCGCCGGCGTGCCACGGCCGCGAAGCTCATTGAACTTCACGGCAGGTACATCGATGTGAATGTCTATGCGGTCCATCAGTGGGCCTGAGATCTTGCCGACATAACGCTGGATCTGCATCGGTGAACATTTGCACTCACGGCTCGAGCCGAAATATCCGCACGGGCACGGGTTCATCGACGCCACGAGCGTGAAGTTGGCTGGGAATGTTAATGAGCTGGCCGCGCGCGAGATCGTTACGGTCTTGTCTTCCATCGGCTGACGCAGAACTTCGAGGACGCTGCGGTCGAACTCGGGTAATTCGTCGAGGAACAGCACGCCGAGGTGAGCGAGGCTCGCTTCGCCGGGCTTTGGTATCGAGCCGCCGCCGATCAGGCCTGCCTGCGAGACCGTGTGGTGCGGCGATTTGAAAGGCCGCTCGATGACGAGTCCGGCACGGCCGGTGAGGCC
Organism: Blastocatellia bacterium; assembly: GCA_963716755.1. Lineage (GTDB taxonomy): Bacteria > Acidobacteriota > Blastocatellia > Pyrinomonadales > Pyrinomonadaceae > OLB17. The sequence continues at coordinate 122,238 of CAVQUD010000004.1, read as the reverse complement.
CGCGACAGAATGGATCTTCGTGATCTCAAGTGCTTCTTCAAACTCCAGCGGCGGCAGGATCGTCGGCAGACGTTTGGCGAGCATCGTCTTGCCAGATCCGGGCGGGCCGATGAAGAGAATGTTGTGGCCGCCGGCCGAGGCGACCTCTAACGCCCGCTTCGCGGTCTGCTGGCCTCGAACTTCGTTGAAATCGACGCGGTATTTGCTGGTGTCGCCGCGCAGGTCGGAAATGTCGAGCTTAAGCGGCTGGATCGAGCTGTCACGTCCGGCGTCGAGATCGCGAGCAAGCTCGGCGGCTTCGCGAAGATTCTTGACCGGAAAGACGTTGACGTCCTGAACGACCGACGCCTCGCGGGCGTTCGCTTCGGGAACGATCAGGTTGGCGATATTCGCCCCGCGTGCCGCCAATGCTATAGACAACGCCCCGCGAACGGGACGCACGCGGCCGTCAAGCGACAGCTCGCCGACGCTGAGCGTGCTCTCTATCGACCTGCCGTCCGTCAGGTCGCCGTTTGCTCCCAGCATGCCGAGGGCGATGGGCAGGTCAAAGCTCGCACCTTCTTTACGCAGGTCGGCGGGAGCAAGATTGACGGTAAATTTTTCGGGCGGGAAGAAGAAGTTGCTGTTTGAGATCGCTGCTCGGATACGCTCGCGCGACTCGCGGACGGCCGTGTCAGGCAATCCGACGATGGTCACCTGCGGCGAGGGATCATTCTCTGACCGCTTACTCGAGTTGACCTCGATGTCGACGATCGAGCGCATCGATGCCGTAAACGGTCGCCGACTGCGTAAGGAAGAGCATAGCCGCAAGTTATCGTGGAGCGATGACAAGTCTATCTCATTTACGAGTGAAATAAAACCGCGACCGATGCTGAGATATAATTGCCAATATGATAGTCGTAACGACAACAGTGCCGAATCAGGAAGAAGCCGAATCACTCGCAGAACTAATCGTCGAACGGCGTCTGGCTGCGTGCGTTCAAGTGCTGTCCGAGATGAGATCCTTCTACGTCTGGGAGGGCACCGTCCAACGTGAGCCGGAACATCTGCTACTGATCAAGACGAAGGTGGAGAAGTGGGACGAGCTATGCGAGTTCATCACCTTGAACCACAGCTATACGGTGCCCGAGATCGTTGCCGTAGAGGCGGAACGCGTCTCGGGCCCGTATAGAAAGTGGCTTGGATCAGTTGTCGGTTAGGTTACCCGACTTCTTTGCCGGGCGCTGGTCCCTGGCTCGTGCCGCGAGCGGGCCGGTCACCACAAGTGCATAGTCCGCATCGATCACACCCGGTGTTTCGGGACGCGCATCGGCGACCAATTCCGAGGCGATTACCTCGAATGTCCACATCCCCGGCATCGCTGTTTCGATAAATACGTTCTCGACCGTGTCGACGATATTCGCACTGCCGCCGGGCGTCGACCACATGCCGCCGCCATTGCCCATGCCGACATTGCCCCAATAGACGGTGCCATCCGGAGCGGTGACCTTGAGCGTCAAGTCGTTTATGCGGGCACGGGTTGCGCCGGGGCTGCCCATCGGATCCGTATAAACAAGTGTGAATTTTAGCGGGATCCGTTCTGTGTCAGCTGCGACGGGCAACTGATACACCTTTGACTGCAGATTGGTCAGCGCATGCTTCTCGTTGATGATGAAGATCGTCGACCTGCGGTCGTAAAGGTTTTTGAGATCGACGCGGCCCCAGCCCTGACGTACGCGTGTAACGTCGCTGCCGGCAATGGTCATATCCCATTGGACCGCGGTGTTGATCATCACAGCTTTTGCTGTGGACGTGTGCGGGCGGCTGTCAAAAACGGTCGCTCCTCCAGCCGCGTTTGCGAACAGCCGCTCGTGCCACATCTGGAAAAAGATGCCGAAATGTCCCGCCGTTATAGGCGTCGCCGCGCTGGTGCCGCCAAAGCTCGATGTGTAGGCCGTATCATTCGTGCTTGTCGTGGTGAAGACACTATCGTAAAAGTGAGCCAACTCAGGCTTGATGCGGCCGTCGGCGGCCGGACCCACGCTTGCTCCGCTCTGCCATCGGTCATCGGTAAATGAGGCCGTATTGAAATGCCTGATGCCGCCGACTGATACGACGTTCTTTGCCCATGCCTGTGGCCGAGAGTTCTGGGTGCCGGCGTTGCTCTGCGAATTGAGCAGTGTGAAATCATTAAGGAACAGAATGTCGTCCATCTCGGCTGAGATCGTAGTGTATTGGGTCGTTAACGTGCTGCCCCAGCTGTTTGACTGGTATACGGCCTTATACGGATCTTGCAGCAGTTCTGCAGTGTGCGTGTAGCGGTTCGTCAACTGCGTATAAGCGGCGATGATGCCCTGCGCCTCGGGTAGCATTCCTTTCCCGGCGCTATTGGCGGTGCCCCGCCCGAAATTAATACCATACGTCGCCGTGCCGTGGCTGTCGACGCCAACCGCCCCATGTAGGATCGGCGCTCCGCCCGCTTGAAAATCGACGTGCGTCGTGCGCAGTCCGCCGTCCATCACCTCAGCCCTCACACCCTGGCCGCGATAGCCGAGGAGTGTGTCGATCTGATTGGCGCCGCCGATGGTTCGGACGATGTCCATATCGGGCTCGGGGGCTGACCAGCGGTCAATGAAGAGCACTTTTTCGTGATGGGCGATCTGGAGAAGTTGCTCGCCGGACAGAGTTGCCTCCAGCCTCAGTCCTTCGGGGATGATGTTGTCCACGGTGCCGCCCACTTGCCGCACCAGGCCGCCGATATCGTTTTGCGTGTCTGCTCCGCGCTCGACCGCCATGATGTTGTAGCGGGCCGGGCCCAGACGTGACGGATCGGAGACAAGCTGCTCCAGTAGAACTTCTTCAAGCCGGTATGCAGGCTGGTAACGGCCGATCCAGCGAACCGAGGACACCGCCGACACGGCCGTATATGCACGGTCATCCATCGAGACGAGATATGCGTAGTTCGGCAGGTATATATGTATCTTTGCACCAGCGGCGGTTATCTGGCTGATATCGCCGTCGAGTGGTTGCGTGACAAACTGAACAATGTACGCGCGTTCGCCACCCCTGGCCTCGCTTGCGCCGAGCGTGAAGGGCACGCGAGGTATCGATACCATCGGATCGAACTCGGCATACCGGAGCATCAGCTTGTAGTCAGCCGGTGTTGATCGGGCGATGGTCGTGCCGTCAAGGCTGATGGCGTAGAAGCTCTCGCCACCCGCGGTCCATACAACCGTTTTCGTTGCCGAATCGGGGTACGACAACATTCGAGCCTCGGTGATGGGTACGCCGGTCCGGGCCACCTCGCCTATCCCGTCAGCCGAGAGTATCGAACTGTCGCCGTCCTGCGCGACTCGAAGTCCCTTGCCAGCCACAACCGCTCCGCGAGTGTTATCGGTGAATAGAACCGCAAAGCCCACAGCCGATGCCACAACAACGGCTACCAAAAGGAGACGTAAAAAGCTCTTCATAATTCATTAGTCCTCTGTTCGAAATTTGAGCATAGGATACCCGAATAGTACGGGAATCCAAAGCCACTAATTCAGGTAATGCCGATAAGACACATCCAAACGGAGCTATTTTCCATTATCGATACAGTCGTAGCAGGTCTTGATAATGAAATCAACGGCGTCATTTGGCGAGTCGGTGAGGTGAATGAGACCGAGATCCTCGGGATTGATCATCCTCTCGTTGAGCATTGTGGACGTGATCCACGAGAGCATGCCGCGCCAGTACTGAGAACCAAAGATCACGACCGGAAAATTGCGTATCTTGCGGGTCTGAATAAGCGTCAACGCCTCAAAAAGCTCGTCCATCGTGCCAAAACCGCCGGGAAAGATCACGTAGGCGTTGCTGTACTTGATAAACATCGTCTTGCGGACGAAGAAGTATTTGAATGTGAGCGAGCGGTTCTGATATGGATTGGGCGCCTGCTCCATGGGCAGCTCAATATTGCAGCCAATGGAAACGGCTCCGGCATCTTGCGCGCCTCGATTAGCAGCCTCCATTATGCCAGGCCCGCCGCCGGTTATTATCTCGAATCCGGCTTCGCCCAAGAGCCTGGCGGTTTCCCGCGCGGCCTCGTATAGAGGATCACCCTCGCTGGTCCTGGCCGATCCAAAGATCGAGACCCCACGAGTCACCGTGGCCATGTCGTCAAATCCGCCGACGACCTCGCCCATTATACGGAACACTCGCCACGAATCCGACGTCCTGTACGCGTCCTCGGGATCGGGCGAACGCAGAAGTATCTCGTCGTCGGTCAGCTTCCAGTAGCCGGGCTCTTCTTCGCGCACCTTGGCCTCGGCGACGGTCGCCGGCTCAGCCGTCTTTTTCTTACGGCCGTTGGTTTTTGGTTTGGTTGCTTTTGTTTCCGCCATCAAATTCCCATGATGTTATAGCCGCAATCGACATAGATCGTCTCGCCGGTGATGCCACTCGCGAGATCGCTGACGAGGAACAGGGCCGTCTTGCCGACCTCGGCGGCGGTCACATTGCGCTTTAGCGGTGACCTTTCGCCGACGTAGCTGAGCAGCGAGCCCATGTTCTTGACGCCGCGGGCCGAGAGCGTGTTGATCGGCCCGGCTGAGATCGCGTTGACACGGATGTTGTTCTTGCCGAGGTCGGCCGCGAGATAACGTGTCGATGCTTCTAACGCGGCTTTTGCGACGCCCATGACGTTGTAATTCATCACGACCTTTTCGGCACCGTAATAGCTCATCGTCACGATCGAGCCCCCGTCGGTCATCAGCGGAGCGGCCGCGAGCGAGACTTGCGTCAGTGAGAACGCGCTGATCTCCAATGCCGTTCGGAACGCTTCGCGAGTCGTGGTCACGAAGTCGCCCTCAAGGGCCTCACGCGGGGCAAACGCTATCGAATGCACAAGGAAGTCTAACCGGCCGTACTTGGCCTTAACCGCGTCGAACGCAGCATCAACCGTCGCCTGATCGCTCACGTCGCAAGGGACGACCAGCGAATCGTTCAGCGTTCCCGCGAGTTCCTCGACATTCTCCTTAAGCCGTTCGCCCTGATAACTAAACGCCATCTTCGCGCCGTGTTCGCCACACGCCGCCGCACACGCCCAGGCGATCGAACGCTTGTTCGCGACGCCGAGGATCATTCCGATCTTATCGTTAAGCATATGAGTAGTCAGTAGCCGGTAGTCGGTAGTTAGCGAGAGTTCCTGATTGCTCTCATGTAAGCACCCAGCATTTTACTGATTATTTCCAGGTCAACTGTAAGTTCATCCGTCTCGCCGTATCCCAGATCCTTTGCAAGTATCAGATAATATCGACATTCTTCCAACGAACCTTGGGCAATATTATAAAAACGTAGCTTGTCGGGATGCGAGGCCTTCTTAAATCCTTCGACAAAATTTGCAGGGACGGAGACTGCGGCGCGACGTAGCTGGGACGTAAGCCCAAACATTTCCTGTTTCGGAAATCCATCCGTCAGTCGATAAATCGCCAAGACCCAACGGGGAGCTCGCTGCCAAACCTCAACATCCTGGAATGTTCTCGACGTCATCCTTACCTACCGACTAGTGCCTACTGACTACGGCCTACTCCGAGACATAAACCTTCTGCAGCATCTCAAAATCGAGCATCCTGATATCGACATCGACAGGCGTATCGGTGAATCGCCGCGTCGTCAGCACGCCGCGAAGCTGCTCTTCTTCGTCGTGACTGAGCTGCGTGACGAGCACGAGCATTAGTTTAAGCCGCAGGCGGCTTTTCATTTCGGCGAGATTGCGTTTGGCCATCGTCGCCTTTTTTAGGATCGATTCGATCTTTTCCTGCCGCACATCCGGGACGACGAGAAACGCCGTCTCGATGCACGTGATCAGGTCCTGATCGATGAGAATGCCGTCAAACGGTATCTTCCCGATACTGACGTGGCGCATGAGCGGCAGGTTCTCTTCCTGCTGCACCTGCCTGAGGGCGAGGTCCTCGGCGACGATGTACGCCGACAGCAGGTCGGGAAGCTGGTCGCTGCCGACATTTAGCAGCCGTGCGAGCTCGCGGACCTCGAGATTGACGTTCTGACGCTGCACCTCGGGCATCGCGGCATCCCAGCGGATGAACTTTCGATCGTCGGTCGCCGCCAATCGGCGGTTGTGCGTGATCTCCATCAAGCCGGCGAGAATGAGCACGAGGGCCGCCGCAACAAACAGCATCGCCGCGGTCCAGCTCTGATCATTGATCGACATGCCCGCACCCGCCGCCAGTAAAACAAACAGCACGACCACCGCGGCGATCAACGGATAGTTGGTCTTACGCCGCTCGACGCGGCTGAGAGGGTTTTTGGCGGAATCTGCCATAAATCCTTTTCAATTGCCGTTGGCTTTAGCCAACGGTGACGGCATTAATCTCAAATGGGCTTTAGCCCAACGGAAGCGGGGCTAAAGCCCAAGAAAAAAAAACTAGACCGCCCACCGTTCGCTAAAGCGAACGGCAATACTCGTTACGCTGCAGTTGCGCGTTCAAACGGAATATCGTCAAAGTGCGTCATCCGCTTGAAATCCTTAAATCGCTGGTTGATCTCGGGATAATCGAGCGCATCGACGCGTTCGGTGCCGAACTTCTCGACGTTGAACGACGCCATCACCGAGCCGTAGATCATCGCCCGCCGCAGCACGTCGTCGGTGATCTCGTTCTGGGCGGCCAGATAGCCCATAAATCCGCCCGCGAACGTGTCGCCCGCACCGGTCGGATCGAAAACGCTCTCGAGCGGATAAGCCGGCGTCGCGAAGTAGCCGTCCTTGGTAAACAAGGTCGCGCCGTACTCGCCGCGTTTGATGACGACGGCTTTCAGGCCGAGATCGAGGATCGCACGTGCGGCTTTGTAGATGCTCGGTTCGTCGGTAAGCATTCGCGCCTCGGCGTCGTTGATGATGATGCAATCGACGAACTTGATCGTTTCGATCACCTCGTCTTTCATCGACGTGATCCAGAAATTCATCGTGTCCATCGCGACGAACTGCGCGTCCGGGCACTGTTCGCGGACCTGCTTTCTGCAGCATCGGCTGGATGTTTGCGAGGAAAAGCAGCTTCGCCGAGTCTGCGAATTCTCGCTCAGCTTCGGCGTCGAACGTCTCAAACACATTCAACTGCGTGTCGAGCGTGTGGGCCGTGTTCATATCGTAATCGTAACGGCCGCTCCAGAAGAACGTCTTCCCGTCGGGCACGACCTCGATATCGTCGGTATTGATATGATGTCGCTTAAAAACGTCCCATTCCGCCTCGCCAAAATCACCGCCGACGACGCCGACGGCGTTCACCTCGGTAAAAAACGACGCCGACAACCCAAAGTGCGTCGCCGCACCACCCAAAACCCGCTCGCGCTTACCAAAAGGCGTCTCCAACGCGTCGAACGCGACCGAACCAACAACTGTTAATGACATAAGATTCAGTAGTCAGTGGTCAGTAGGCAGTAGTCAGAAGATGAATTCTGGCTACCGGCTACTGACTACTGACTACCGCTATTCTACACGCCACGGCGGGTTTTTGCGATTTTCGCCGGCGTGGAAGAGGCAGATCTTGTTGCCGTTCGGGTCTTTTAGATAGGCTTGCCGCCAGAGCCACGGGCGATCGGTCGGGTCTTCGTCGAATTCGAGGCCGAGCGATCTTTAGTCGTCGCGACCTCGGCGTCGAGATTCGTCGCATTCGAAGTAGAGGACGATCGTTCGGGTCCCTCCCCACAGGTCGGCGTTTCCGCCTGTGCGGCGTCAATCGTCGTTTACCGACAACGTCGCTTCGCCGTCCGGGCACTCGAGCCGGGCGTAACGCGGCAGGGAATCGACGATCCGCCGCAGGCCGAGCTTTTCAAAAAACTCGACCGTCTCGACCGTCTTGTCGGAATAGATCGTGACCTGGTTGAGATTCATCGGAAAGAAGGCAGTAGTTGGTAGTCAGTAGTCCGCAGTGGGCAATGGCAGCGATCCGTTCTCATCTACCGGCTACTGACTACCGGCTACTTGCTTCTTCAGCACCGCGAGCGTCTTCTCGGCGTCGCCTTTGTACTTACTATCCGGATACTTCTCAACAACCGTCGAAAGATACGCCACGGCGTCGGAGCGGAGCTTTTCGGGGGCGTATTTCTCTCGTTCCCGCTCGCTCTTGAGATTCACCTTCTGCTTGCCCTTGCCCTCGGCCAGGTAATAGCTGCTCATGCCGGCGAGGTAGAGAAACTCGTCGATCGCCGTAAACTCGGGATACGCCGCGTAAGTCTCCTCAAACCGGTCGATCACCGACTTGTACGCCTTCTTGAGCGGCGAATAGTACTGCTTCGCGACCTTGAGGTTATGCTTAGCATCGCGCTCCATCACCGTGTCGAGCACCGGCGTGACGTTGCGCTGGGCGGATACGACACCAGAGAGCAGTCCTAAAAACAAGAAACCCGATCAGAGTATATTTATGCATTGCGTAGCTTAAGATGTTTGTCCTCGCCGAACCGTTGACTTCCTACTCGTCGAATAATAATTCCTTCCACTCTATCAGCACGGCAGCGATCTCTTTTTCACGAGCCGCGACATCGAGACTGCCTAAGCCCATATCTCACGATCCTGATCTGCGTCATGGTGCTTGCTTAGTTGTTCAACGTCCGCATTGCTTTTTAGCAGCGTAAAGACGTGCCCGACATAAGATTCATACTCGTCCCGAGCCGCCGGAACACCGCGAACGCCGATCGGATCCCACAGATAATGGAGAACCTCGTCGATCCGTTCGAGTAGTTCAGAATCTTTGGGTGAAATCTTTCCCATCACTTTGCGGCGTACTTGCCGATGATCGCCTCCAGCTTCTTCGCCGTCGCCTCGGGCCAGTGGTCGGGGGCGGTGAAGATGGCGTTTTTGATGGCGTCGGCGTATTGATTCGGCGTCTCTTTGGCCGCGAGGCGTTTGACGGCGTCTTTTAGGACGAGCTGGGCGTTGCGGACGTTCTTGTTGAGATATTCGACGACCATGTCGATGGTGACGGCGTCGTGGGCGTCGTGCCAGCAGTCGTAATCGGTCACGAGCGCGAGCGTCGCGTAGGCGATCTCGGCCTCGCGGGCGAGCTTGGCCTCCTGCAGGTTGGTCATCCCGATGATGTCCATGCCCCATTGGCGATAGACGTTCGATTCGGCGACGGTCGAGAACGCGGGCCCTTCCATACAAAGGTAAGTGCCGCCGCGGTGCGTCTTGACGCCGACGGTGTTGCACGACGCTTCGAGAATGTCGCCAAGCTCGCTGCACACAGGATGCAGCGAACGTCACGTGCCCGACGATGCCTTCGCCAAAGAATGTCGATTCGTGCGCCCTCGCCCGCGTGCGGTCAAAGAACTGGTCCGGTATAACAAAATCCGTCGGCGCGTACTGTTCCTGCAAACTGCCGACCGCCGACACCGACAGGATGTACTCGACGCCGAGTAGCTTCATCGCGTAGATGTTCGCCCTGAAACGGCAATTCGCTCGGCGTCAACCGATGCCCGCGCCCGTGCCTCGGCAAAAACGCCACCGTCACGCCGTCCAATTCGCCCACGATGAACGCATCCGACGGCGCCCCAAACGGCGTGTCAACGGGAACTTCCCGCACATTCTCAAGCTCGGGCATCTGATACAAGCCCGAGCCGCCGATTATTCCGATGTTTACCTTTTCCATTTAATGTTCAATCTCGATCGCAGTGATCTTGCCGTTCACCTCAACAAGTCGCCCAAGCGGCATCTCGACGTCGTGATAAAAATGACATATCCAATTCTGTTCGACCGCCTGAGGCAGGATCCGCTCTTTGAATTCCAGCGTCTCCGTCGGGTACAGATCGTAACTCATTATCCATGGGAGAGGCACGTGATGCCGCGTCGGGACCATGTCGAAAAAGCCAAACAGCGTCTCTCCGCCGCGTGTGAGCTTAACAGTCTGCATCGTCTCGCTGTGGCCGCGGACCTGTTCGACAACGAGGCCAGCGACGGGTTCATAGCGGTCGGGCATTAGGTCGAGCTGTTTTGAATCGATCAGCGGCTGCCAATTCTCGCTAAGGTAACTTGCACGGTCGCGCTCGTGCGGTGATTCGGCGGCTGCGAACTCGCTCTTGGAGACGAGATAGCGGGCATTCGGGAATTGCGTAATGTCGGACCGCAGGCTGCTAGCCTGCGTGTCTTCCTGGCCGACGCCTTCGACATTTACACGCAGGCTAGCAGCCTGCGGTCCGACGGTCGTATTCCCGCCGGCGTGGTCAAAGTGCAGATGCGTATTGATCACGAGGTCGATCTCGTCTGCCCGGCAGCCGGTGATGTCAAATAGCGTTTCGCCGAGCGGCTTCGTCCGCTTGATGCCGTACATCGACATCTGTTTCGGTGTCCATTTGTCGCCCATTCCGGTCTCGACCAGTATCTTTTTGGAGCCGGTGTCGATAAACAGGCAGTTGCAGGTCAGCGTGACTCGGTTCTGCTCGTCGGGCGGGCAGAGGCGTTCCCAAATTACGCGAGGGACGACACCGAACATCGCCCCTCCGTCTAGTTTGAACTCGCAGTCGGGAATTATCTCGACGCGATAGTCACCGATGTTCATAGTGAACAGTGACAAGTGACAGGTGACAAGTGATCAAAACCTGTCACTCGTCATGCGTCACTTTTTCTTGGCTTCAGGCTTTACGGCCGGCGGCGGCTTAGGTGCTCCCGGTCCGCCGGGACCACCAGGACCTCCCGGTCCACCGGGGCCGCCAGGGCCACCAGGACCGCCAGGCATTTGGGTCTGCTGCTTCTGTTTGAACTCCTCGAGCTGAGCATCAGTCACCTGCGGGATGACAAAGTCCTCAGGGATCTGAACGTTGTTGGCCGCAACGATCTCTTCCATCAACTTCTTATCCTTTTCCGCTTCCAGCTTGCTCCGGACGTAGTCCTTAACCGGCATCTCGCGTGAATTCGGCTTTTCGGGATCCTTTATGCCGGTCGAGATCAGAATATGACGAGCGTCGTATGTCTCGCTGGTCTTGCCGTCCTTTTCCACCGATTCGAGCTTACGTTCGAGCTTGATGATGTGAAAGCCGTAGTTGGTCTCGACCAGTTCCGGTGAGACCTGACCGGCCTCAAGAGCGAGGGCAGCCGTCTCGAACTGAGGCACCATACGGCCCTTGGCTACGTCCTTGTAAAGGCCGCCCTGCAGTGTGCCGTCAACGCCTTTATTGCCGGGGTCTTCGGTAGTCTCATTGGCCAACGTCGCAAAGTCCTCACCCGCTTTCGCGCGGTCGAGAATGGCCTGGGCCTTTTCGCGCTTTGCGGCGGGATTCAATTCCGGGTGTGCGGCGATATATTCGTCGATCTCAGCATCGGTCACCTTTGTCCGCTCGGCGATCGATTCACTGTAGAGGCCGCCAAGGAACTGGGCCTGCTGCAGCTTTACCTGAAGGTAGGTCTTATCAACGAATTCCTTTGGCAATTCCCCCGACGCGGCCTTTTTCTCAAACTCGTTGCGGTAGATACGCACCTTGGCAAACTGATCTTTGGCCTGTGCCTTCTCTTCTTCGCTGATCTCGCGGTCCTTCATCTCGGGACTGCGGGCCTTCATCAATTCGACCCTTGCGTTTAGCGAGTCCTCGAACTCCTGCTCATGACTGCGGCTTTCTTTAGGACTGCCGAGCCCGAGCTTATCCATGATACTGTCGAGTGCCCCGGCCTGGCCGCCGGCGGGTGCCTGCTCGCCCCAATACGCCGTGATCTGCTCTTCGGTAATAAAGCCAAACGGCGGCATCGGGCCCTTGTCTTTATTGATCTCCCGGTCATAGTTGACCGCGATGACCTCCGCCTTGATGTTGTCGAGCTCCTGACGGTTTTGGGGTGAACTCGCTAAACCCTCACGCTGAGCCTGACTCGCAAATGCAAGGATCTGCTTGAGATTCTTCATCTGCGTCTTGACCGTGTCGGGATCCTCAGCCCAACGCTTGATCAGCATTGGATTGTTCTTAGCGATGTCGTTCAACAGCGCCTCGACCTCTGCCTTTGAGATGGAGTTATACGACTCGGTCGAATGCCCGCCGACCTTCTTTTTCCATACGACGAGTCCTACGCCGATCAGCAGGATGATGCCGATCAAGATCAGTGCTTTGGTTAGGTTATTCAATTCTTAGATCCTCTCTTACCTTAATCTCGACAAAATTTCCAAACGGCCATTTTAGCAAAACATCGCGTCGATAACTAATCCGTTGTGTCATGCTCCGTCTGCACCAACTCGAGCAAAACGCCGTGCGCTGCCGATGGGTGGACAAACGCGACAAGACAGCCTTCGGCCCCGATGCGCGGGGCCTCGTCAATTAAACGCGTGCCGCTGGCCTTTAGTTGCGCCAATGCGGCCTCAATATCGTCCACCTCGATTGCGATATGGTGAACGCCGCCGCCGCGTTTTTCGAGAAACTTGCTGATCGGCGAATCGTCGCTCGTCGGCTCCAGCAGCTCCACACGGCTCTCGCCGATGGGCAGCATCGCCACGCGGACCTTTTGGTCCTCGACTGTTTCGGTGTGAACGTGTTCCAGTCCGAGGGCATCCTGCCAAAAGGCCAGCGCAGCGTCAATATCCTTTGTTGCGATGCCTAAGTGGTTTATTTTCATACAGATACTCAAAATCGGCTATCCGGAACCCGTTCCGCCTGTTCCACTCGCGTTCCACTCCTAGGTGGAACACTGTAAGTTATTGTAAAATATGGTACTTATAGCTCGTTTTTCGGCGTGTTCCACGGATTTCGCGCAAAAAAACACATGTGTGTCACAGATCAATAACTCGTTGCAAATGAATACCCTAATCACCCTTCAAAAGTTCCTCGACCGCCGAATATGGATCGACCGTTTTGTTGGCGATCCTGGCTGCCAAGTCGTCAAGCCGACTCTCGGCTCCGTTCCGGTCGAGCAGGTCATTCAGAAGCCTTTCCCGGAGCAGTTCGGTCAGCCGCCAGCGGGCGATCAAGCGGCGGCGTTCGCTGTTTTTGCCTTCGCCGGCCTGAAATTCGAGATATTTCGCGATCGCGGCGGCGAGGTCGTCGATGCCTTTGCTGTCGGTCGCGACGGTTTTGACGATCGGCGCGCTCCACATGTCGGGGCGATGGGCGAGCGATAAAAGGGCTTCAAGCTCTTTTTGTGTCCTCAAAACACCCTCGCGGTCGGCCTTGTTTATCACAAAAACGTCACCGATCTCCATGATCCCGGCCTTAATTGCCTGAATGTCATCGCCCATGCCCGGCACGAGCACGACCACCGAAACGTCCGCCGTCTTTACGATCTCGACCTCGTCCTGGCCGACGCCGACCGTCTCGACGATCACTTTATCGAATCCCGCCGCATCGAGTATCGCCACCGCATCGACCGTCGAGCGCGATAACCCGCCCAAATTGCCCCGCGTCGCCATCGAGCGGATAAAAATGTTCCTGTCCGTCCCAACGCCGACATCCTGATCCTGTCGCCCAAGATCGCTCCGCCCGAGAACGGCGACGAAGGATCGATGCAAACAATACCGATCTTCTGGCCTTTGTCCTTGTAAAAAAGGGCCAGCTTATCGACAAGTGAAGACTTTCCGGCTCCCGGAGCACCGGTAATGCCGATGACCGAAGGCCTTGCCGGTCCGCGGAAAGACGGCTTTCATCATCTCCGCCGCCTCGTCACCGCCGTTCTCGACGAGCGTGATCGCGCGGGCGATGGAGCGCGGTTTCCCGGAGCAGTTGATCGATTCTCGCGAGTTCATTAGCGTTGCCGCGTCCACTAGCATCACTCTCCTTCTTCAAAGATCGCCTTAGGTTTCACATCATTCGTGAATCGCCATCGAATCAACTATTTCTACTCACTTTTAGCCAGGCTTCCTCACGAAAACAGGCGAGCCGCATGGCTCGCCATTTTCCATTCTCAATTTTCCACTCTCAATTCATCTACATCTGCCCTTCATCCGCCGACGGTCCGTAGATCGACGGGACGGGGATGTCGTTGAGCCGCAGATAGACGCTGAGCTGGCCGCGGTGGTGGATGATGTGGTTCATCACGAAGGACCGCATCACGGCGACCTTTGGCATCGTAAAATATACCTGCTCGCCGTTGCGCATCGTCCATTCGGTAAAGAACGTCTCGTCGGGCGTCTCGGCAAGGATCGCTTTTGCCTTTGCGATGTGATCGTCAAAGAACGCGAGCAGTTGCTCATTGGTGCTGGGCTCAAAGGCGTGAAATCGGCAGTCGCAAAATCAAGAACGTCCTGCGTCAGCGTCTCTTTTGTCCAGCCGAACATCTCGGCGACGTGAACGGCCAGACGGCCAAAGGTCATCGATTTTTCGTGCGGTTTCCAGTCAAACTTGTCGGCCGGAACGCGAGCGAGACACTCACGAGCCACCTTCGCCTCATTATCCATTTCTGCCAAAAACGCCGATGCGAGACGGCCTGTACTTGGTGCTGTTGAACTCATATTCTTACTCCTTTTTTGAAATTGGAATTCGATAATAGCACGGACGTTGCAGTTATGCAACGCGTGAAACGCAATTTATCAGTGGACTTGCTGCGTGCGGGACGCGTGAGTATTTACATCGATCTGAGGAGGTTCTTCGCGATCACGACGCGTTGTATCTCACTCGTGCCTTCGCCGATCGTGCAGAGCTTACTGTCACGCCAGTATTTTTCGGCCGGGTAATCCTTTGTGTAGCCATAGCCGCCGTGGATCTGGATGGATTCCTCGGACACGCGAACGGCGGTCTCGGAGGCGTAGAGTTTTGCCATCGCGGATTTTTGAGTCACCGGTTTACCGGCGTCCTTTGTCGCGGCGGCCTGTAGCGTGAGCAATCTTGCACATTCGATTTGCGTCGCCATGTCGGCGAGTTTGAACTGGATCGCCTGGAATTCGGCGATCGGCTTGCCAAACTGGTGGCGTTCCTTTGCGTACTTCACCGCCGCCTCATAAGCTCCCTGTGCGATGCCGACCGACAGGGCGGCGATCGAGATGCGGCCGCCGTCGAGGACCTGCATACATTGGAGAAAGCCCTCGCCCTCGTTGCCGAGCAGATTTTCTTCGGGCACAGTGGCAGTCCTCAAATACGACCGACGCCGTCTCGCTGGCACGCATTCCGAGCTTGTTTTCCTTCTTATCGCCGCGAAAGCCGTCCATCGTTTTATCAAAAATAAACGCGGAAATGCCGCGATTGCCTTTCTCTTTATCCGTCACCGCGACCGCCACGAGCGTGTTGCAAGCCAAGGCGTGAGTGATGAAATTCTTCGAACCGTTGACCTTCCAGCCGCCGTTAGAACGAACAGCATTCGTTCGCGTGCCGGCGGAGTCCGAGCCTGCCTGCGATTCCGTAAGGCCCCACGCACCGAACGATTCGCCCGTTGCGAGCGGCACGAGATACTTCTGTTTCTGCTCCTCGCTCCCGAACATAAAGATATGGTTCGAGCACAGTGAATTATGCGCGGCGACCGACAGGCCGACGGAGCCGCAGACGCGGCCTAACTCCTCGATGATCGTCGCGTACTCGACGTAGCCCATACCGGCGCCGCCGTATTGCTCGGGAAAAACGACGCCCATCAGGCCGAGTTCGGCGAGCTTGGGGCGCAGTTCCTCGGGAAAGTGCTGTGACTCGTCCCACTCCATAACGTGCGGAAGGATCTCGCTCTCGGCAAATTCGCGGACGCTGAATTTGATCTGTAACTGCTCGTCAGAAAGTTCGAAGTTCATAGTGCCTCAGTATAACGATTAGTTATGCTCCCATAACATATACTTTTGTGCAAGATATTCGTGTAAGATCGCAGTATGCACGAGAACATTTTGCGAAGCGATGACGAGATCAGGCAGTTATTAAGCGAAGTGAAGACGATCGCCGTTCTCGGCATCAAACCCGAATCGCACGCCGCTCAGCCGGCGTTTTACGTGCCGAAATACATGGCCGATCACGGTTTCGACATCATTCCCGTGCCGGTTTATTATCCTGAGGTAACTGACATCTTGGGCAAGCCGGTCTATCGCGATCTGAACGAGATTCCCGGCGAGATCGATCTGGTGAATATCTTTCGCCGCAGTGCGGACGTCGCGAAACACACCTTTGAGATACTGCAGAAAAAGCCAAAGGCCGTTTGGCTGCAGCTTGGGATCAGGAATGACGAGGTTGCGGAGAAATGGGCCGAGGCAGGGATCAAGGTCGTCCAGGACCTTTGCCTGATGGTTGAGCACCGTGCGTTAATGCCGTGACCTCATCGGCGGTGAGCGGGCGGCTTTGGCCAACCTTCAAATACGGATCGGTTACGCTGCCGATCTTCGTGCGCCGAAGCTTGACCACCGAATTTCCGATCGCGTCGAACATCTTGCGGATCTGCTGATTGTGCCCCTCAAACAGTGTGACCTCGTACCAGCCGTTGTTATCGGTCGGTTTTAGTTCGCGGATCTCGGCCGGGGCCGTCCGGTAACCGTCATCGAGCGTCACTCCGCGACGGAGTTTGTTGATCGCGTTGCGGTTTGGCAATCCCTTGACCTTGACCTCGTAAACTTTTGGGATCTGTTTTGACGAAGAGACCCGATTGGTGAATTCACCGTCATTTGTCAGGATGATCAGCCCTTCGCTGTTGTAATCGAGCCGTCCGACGGGATGGAGCTTGCCCTTGCCCTTGACCAGATCGACGACGAGCTTACGGCCCTCGGGGTCGGCGGCACTCGAGAGGTAGCCCTTTGGTTTATTGACCAGAACGTATGTTTTGGAGCGGGCCTTCAGCTTAGTATTAATAAGCTTGCCGCGGAACTTGATGTGATCTTTTTCCGGATCGGCCTTAGTGCCGAGTTCGGTAACGATCTCGCCATTGACGGTGACATCGCCGGCCAAGATGAGTTGTTCGGCGGCCCGTCGCGACGCGATACCGGCTTGGGCGATGAGTTTTTGCAATCTTTCATTCACAAGAGAATCTTAACGCAAAGGCGCAAAGCCGCTAAGACGCAAAAGAACGAATTCCGGTTCCTTTGCGTTAAAGGCCTTGCGTTAGGTCTTCGAAGTCTTCGATGCTGGGCAACTCCGACAGGTCGTTCAAGCCGAACTGGATGAGGAATTCTTTTGACGTGCCGTACATCATCGGGCGGCCGACGGTTTCTTTGCGGCCTTTGGCGACAATCAGGCGTTTGTCGAGGAGTGTTTTGATCGATGTGGCCGATTGCACGCCGCGGATCTCGAGGATCTCGGGCACGGTGACGGGCTGTTTGTATGCGATGACCGCAAGCGTTTCGAGCGAGGCGATCGAGAGCTTGGCCGACGGGCGTGTTTTCAGGAATGCTCGGACTTCCTCGTGCAGTTCTGTGCGGGTTGCAAGTTGATAACCGCCGGCGATCTCGCGTATCTGCAGGCCGCTGCCGCGTTCGGCGTATTCGGCGACAAGCTGCTCGACCGCGGCTTTCACCGCGCCCTTGTCTTCTTCAAGCACCTCGGCGATGAGCTTGGCCGTCACGGGCTCGTCGGCCACAAAAATGAGCGCCTCGACGAGTGCCATCAGCTCGGCGGGCGTTCTTGATCTTTGTTGTGTGGCGGCTTCGGTCATAGGAAATTGAACCACAGATTAACACAGATGGACACAGAGAAGAATTGGCTCTATCTGTGTGTATCTGTGTCCATCTGTGGTTGAACTCTCTTCAAGAGAATGTCTCCAAACGTCTGTTGTCTGCAATAACTTAACGCTTTCAGTGCGGACGATCTCGAGGACGGCGATGAATGCGGTTACGAGTTCGCGGCGCGTGTGCATTTCCTCGAAGAATTTCAGCAGGCTCAGCTCGCCGTCGTCGAAGATGCGGCGTTTGAGGCTCTTGATCATGTCGGCGAGCGAGATCTCTTCGCGCTCGATCTCCATCTTGATCTCGTCGATATGGCGGGCGGCGATCTGCTGGAATATCTTGAGCAGGTCAAAGACGGTCGCGTCGACCTCGCCAATGTCGTCGTCGGTCTCGATGGTGCCGCGGGTGAACGTCGCCTGTTCGATCTCGCCGCGTTCGTGCAGCATGCCGGCGGCCGATTTGAATTTTTCGTATTCGAGCAGCCGGTCGACAAGCTCCTGACGCGGGTCCTCGAATTCCTCTTCGTCCTCGGCCTTCGGGTCGCGGGGCAGCAGCATCCGCGATTTGATCTCGATCAGCGTCGCCGCCATTACGAGAAAATCAGCCGCGACGGCGATATCCAGCTTTTTCATCATCTGGATGTATTCGAGGTATTTCTCTGTTATACGCGCGATAGGAATGTCGAAGATGTTGGCCTGCTCCTGTCGAATGACGAACAGCAGCAGATCCATCGGGCCGGCGAAATCGCCGATCTTGATCTGCAGATCGGTCGCCCCGCCGCCAACGATCTCGGCGGTCTCTTTATGAAAGTCGAACGTGAATTGGTCCTGCTCTTCGCTCAAACTACTCGTCTCCGTCAACAGCGTATTGTCTAAGGTCCTCAAGTCTGACGACCTGCAACGCCGATTCGTGCGTCGCTGCGAGCACGACCTGCGGTGCCATATCGTCGTCGAGTGCCTGCTGCCAACGCGTAACGCACAGGCACCATTTGTCGCCGTCCTTGACGCCGGGAAATCCATACTGCGGCATCGGCGTCGAAAGGTCGTTTCCGACCGCCGGCCGAATAGGCCAGGAACTCGTCCGTCGCGAGAATGCAGACCGTATGCCGCCCCACATCGTCCGCACCGGTGCGGCAATAGCCGTCACGATAAAATCCCGTAATCGGGTCGGTGCAGCACGAAGTTAGCTCGCCGCCGAGGACGTTTCGAGGTTTAGGATAATGGCCGTTGCCGTTGGTAATGCTCATAAGAGGTTGGCCACAGAGACCACAGAGGATTTGGCGAGGCTTTTCTCAGCGGTCTCCGTGTGCTCGGTGGCTAAATAATTTCCAGTGCCCTTTCGATTGGCCTTGCCAGCACTGCCGTATCGCCAACCTCGACGATCGGTCGCTGGATCAGGTTCGGATCGGCGACCATGGCTTTTATGACCTCTGCGTCGGGTGTGTCTTCGGTGATGCCCGCTGCTGCCGCACCGCGGAGCAGCTTGATCGGCCTTTGGCCTGTTTTCGCCACGAGTTCGCCGAGGTTCTTCTCAGTGAACGGTTCGTTAAAATAGTTGACCTTGTTCCACTCTATGCCGTTTTCACGAAACAGCGTTGCCAGATTACGGCAGGTCGTTCAGGTCGGTTTTTCGTAGACGGTTATCTTGTCAGCCATAATTATCTCATTCCCACTTTTTCGTAAACGTCCTTAAGTGTCGCGGCTGCTATAGTTCGGGCTTTTTCGGCACCTGATTCAAGGATAGCGCCCAGCGTTGCGTCGTCATATTGATGTACTCGTTCCTGGAATGGACGCAGGAATTCGACTGTTGTCTCAGCAAGTTCACCTTTGAAATCACCGTAGCCTTTGCCCGCGAAATGGGCAACACATTCGTCCGAAGTTTTTGCCGTCAGTAGTTGATAGATCGTCAACAGATTCGTGATCGCGGGCCGCGATTCGTCGAATGATATTTCGGTGCCGCTGTCGGTGACCGCGCGTTTGATCTTTTTGGTGATGGTGTCGGCGTCGTCGAGGAGGAAGATCGAACCGTTCGCGTTCTCGTCGGATTTTGACATCTTCTTCGCCGGGTCCTGGAGCGATTTGATGCTGGCACCGGCTTTTGGAATATAAACCTCGGGCACCTTGAACGTCTCGCCGAAATCGCGGTTGAACCGCTCGGCCAGGTCGCGGGTCAGTTCGATATGCTGTTTTTGGTCCTGTCCGACGGGCACGAGATCGGCCTGATAGAGCAGGATGTCGGCGGCCATCAGGACCGGATACGTGAAAGGCCCAGCCCGCCGACGCTTCGGCCGTCGCAAAGCCTGCGAAGCGGATTATGTCCCTCTTTCCCGACTCTTCATTCGATTCCTCTCATATTACGTAAAATCGATGTCGGCATTGCCCTTTGCCTTTGTCCTTAAACTGCGTCATCCGCTCTAGCTCGCCCATGCGGGCGATACACGAGAGGACCCAGGTCAGCTCGGCGTGTTCGGCGACATCGGATTGGACAAAGATCGGTGACTTTTCGGGATCGACGCCGGCGGCTAGGTAGATGCGGGCGAGGTCGAGCGTTTTTTGGCGATAGGTCTTGGGCTCTTGCGGCAGCGTGATGCCGTGGAGATTGACGATGCAAAAGAACGATTCGTACTCATCCTGCAGAGCGACCCAGTTCTTGATCGCACCAAGATAGTTGCCGATATGCAGTTCGCCCGTCGGCTGTGTGCCGCTGAAGATGCGTTTTTTCATTATCGTCAAACTGCCACGACGTAGCCGTCAAAATACTCAAGCAGCTTTCTTGATCCTTGTTCCGATTCTTACCGTGCGATCTACTCTTCCGGCTAAAAGAGCGGGAACGGAAATATCTTCGTCGAGGGCATCCCAGTGCAAACCTATTCCGCCGCCGCTTATCACGTACTTTTTCCGCTGCGCCGGCGTCGCTTTGGCAAGCCGCGGGAAGTAAGCCAGAGGAACGCCAAGCCGGCGTCCGTCGGTCAACTCCACCCACATATTGTCGGCGTCGAATGAAACCCCCGCCGCCAATGCTTCAAGATTCAAAGTGGTCATTCCACGCTACCTCGATCTCCGTTTTTCTATTATCGATAATCTTTGCGATCTTGTTAAGTTCTTTGGACGAAAACCCATAAGAATCGGCCAATTGCACGTCGGGATGTAACCAGAATTTGGCAAGATTTGAGTCTTTTCTGACATGAACATGAATCGGTTCTCGCGGATCGCCTTCATTTGAAAAGAAGAAGAATTTGAATCCGTCAAGGAAGAAGATTACGGGCATGGCTCATTAATATCCTGTCTATTTCAATACGCGGCTGCTTTCTCCATATCAGGCCGAGAGGACGAAGAGCAGTGCGTACAAAAACGGCGTAATTATCATCCGAAAGACGCCAAGATAGATCAGGAGCATCAGTATCAGGAAGCCGTATTGCTCAAGCATCGCCAATGCCGGCTGTGCGGAATCCGGCAGGAAAGTCGCGAGTATCTTGCTGCCGTCGAGGGGCGGAAAGGGCAATAGGTTAAATACGAACAGGGACATATTCAGCAGCATCATGTTGCCGACGAGGATCGATACGGGATTGGTGCTTTGACCAAAGAACTCGCGGATGTCATAGCCCTGCGACATCATTATCTTTGCAGCGACGATGCCGATTATCAGCAAGATCAGGTTCGCCAGAACGCCGGCGATAGAGACCATCACGTTGCCCCACGTATAGTTCGTCCATTTTCGCGGGTTGACGGGTGTGGGTTTGCCCCAGCCGATCAGGGGAATGCTGCCGAGCGCTCCGCCCATGCTGCCGAGAATGAACGCGATCATCGGTATCGCCAGCGTGCCGATGGGATCGGTGTGAGCGACCGGATTGAGCGTCACGCGGCCGAGCATATAGGCCGTGTCGTCGCCGAATTTATACGACATCCACGCGTGTCCGGCCTCATGACACGAGATCGCAAGCAGCAGCACCACCATGTAAATGACCAAGTGGCTGACTAGGTTAAGAATATCGACATCGCCCATAGGATCTATTCGTGCATTCGTGGCTAGATTGTGCCATTCTTTTAACCAAAATAAAATTTTGTATGAGCGAACACATCGTCTGCATCGCAAGCGAACACAAGGGGAACGAGTTTATTGAGGAAGCCCGTGCGGCCGGTTGGGACGTCACGCTCGTCACGCGGCAAAAGCTCCTTGAGTGTCAGTGGGCCTGGCAAGCGATCACGGACGTCAAGCCGGTCGATGACGACGCTCAGCCCGTGGACTACGTGCGAGCAGTCACGAATCTGGCGGGTTCGCGCAACGTAGATCGCGTGGTCGGCATGGACGAATTTGACGTTATCACCGCCGCATTGACGCGTGAGCATCTCCAGCTTGGCGGCATGACGAGTTCGTTCGTGCGGCGGTTTCGCGACAAGCTGACGATGCGGAATCTGGCTCGAAACAACGGCATTCCGTGTCCGGCGTTCATCGGTGCGTTCAATCAGGAGGAGATACGCAAGTATCTTGAAGACGTGCCCGGGCCGTGGATCGTCAAGCCGCGACACGAGGTGTCGGCGTTCGGCATCCGCAAGTGCGAGACCGCCGACGAGGTTTGGGGCGTTTTGAACGACCTGGACAACCGCCACAACTGGCGCGACCATCCGTCGCAATTCCTGATCGAACGCTTTATCGAGGGCCGCGTTTTTCACGTCGATTCGGTCGTTGCCGGTGGCAAGGTTGCGGCGTGCGGCGTGAGCCAATACGGCACGACGCCGTTCAATGTCTCGCACTACGGCGGCGTATTTTCATCGTCGATCGTGTCGTACCGGTCGAAAGACCGAAAGGAATTGGAGGTGATGAACAACGCCCTGTTGATGGCGTTCGGCTACGACCAGGGCGTTTCGCACGCTGAGTTCCTGCAGAGTGAAGCCGATGGCCAGTTCTACCTGCTTGAGGTCGCCTGCCGCGTCGGCGGGGCATATATCGCAAACGTGGTCGAGCACGCCTGCGGGTTTAACCTTTGGCGCGAATGGGCAAAACTCGAAACGGCGACGGACGAGAGGGCTTATGTCGTGCCAAACTTGCGAAAGGAGTTTGCGGGCATCACGCTCGCTCTCGCAAATGTTGACCAGCCAGACACTTCGCATTACGGCGACGAAGAGATCGTCTATCGGGTGAATAAACCGAAGCATGTCGGGCTGATCTTTCGCTCGAAAACACAGAAAAGGATCGACGAACTCATCTCGATCTATTCCGACCGAATTACGAGCGATTTCCTCGCCGTCGCGCCCGTCAAAGAGAGGTATGGCGACTAGCAGTTTTACCGGAGAGCCGTCGATTCTCGAACATGACGTGAACAAGTATTTTCTCGAGCTGTTGAAGTTCGAATCCACATCCGCGCTCGAGGCGTCGGAGGTTTGGCCTGAGATACGCGACGAGGTCGAGCGAATATTGAATGCGGTCGTGTCAGAACCGGGAGCGGTAGCGACCGGGTTTTTTCAACGTTCGGAAGACGACTGGACTAGGAATTCAGTAGCCTCCGCCCCCGGTTCTGACATTCACGCCCTTGCCTGGAATCTCGAACGCGGCATCCAATTTGAAGGGATCGCAAATGCGCTGGCGAAGCATCCGGCATTGAGCAACAAGGACGTGCTGATGCTGCCAGAACTCGACCACGGCATGGCCCGTAGCGGCAACCGGTTTGTGGCCAAGGAACTGGCGGAGAAGCTCGGGCTCAGTTACGCGTTCGCGCCTGTTTACATCGCGTTGCAAAAGGGAAGCGGTGTCGAGGCCGAGATGGCGGGCGAGAACACGTTGTCGATCCACGGCCTGGCGATGATGTCGCCGTGGGCGATGACGAATGTTCACGCCGTCGCGCTGCCAAATGGCAAGGACAAAATGTGGGGCAAGGAGAAACGCCTCGGTTGGCTGCGCGCCTTGATCGCGGATATCGAGCATCCGAAGGGCGCGTTTCGGGCGGTGACGGTTCATCTGGATGTGCATTGTTCGCGCGAACATCGACGGCGGCAGGTGCAGATCATTCTCGATCATCTCGACACACTGCCGCCGCTGCCGACGATAATTGGCGGCGATTGGAATACGACAACATTCAACGCCCAGACCGCGACGCACGCGATACTTGGCTATTTTCGGCGCGTGATGATGGGTGTCAAGAACGTGGCGAAGAACCACTTCCCGCATCCTGACCGCTATTTTGAACGAGGCCTGTTCGGCGATCTCGAATCACGCGGCTATGCATACAAACCGTTCAACGAGATCGGCGTCGGCACGCTCCATTACCATGTCGAGAGCATCGAGAAGAACACAAATCTTCGCGATTGGGTGCCGGAATGGTGTTTCAAATTCATCTTCTGGGCCGCAGGGCGCGTCGGGGGCAGCGTCTCGGTTAGACTGGATTGGTTTGTGGCTAAGGGAATGGAATTAGCTCCCGGCACATCGCCTCAAACGATCGCAGGCTTGGTCACGGATGACGGCACGCCGCTGTCCGATCACGATGCGATAACAGTCTGAATTCAAGCTCGTAGATCGATAGGAAATAGCCACGAATTCACGAATAAAGATCGGTGCCATTCGTGACATTCGTGTAATGCAGTGGCTAAAGTTCTCTTATGGAAGTAGCTTTTTGCCAGACGTTCAGTTTTAACACTGAGACCTTTGAATATGATGTTGTCGCCTCGGAAAACGGCAACGCGACGATCATTAAGTTTCCGGTCGATGAAAAAATGACCAGCCCGGGCGATGTCGTCGTCGTCGTGTCGGGCGAGAACATCAGCTTTCACGGGATGATCGGCAAGATCGAGGACGGCTACGCCTTTGTCGCCGACCCGAAAGGCTCGCTTCTGCCCGCGGGCGTTCAGTAAAATTTAGAATTGAGCGTGGAGAATTGAGAATTGAAGACAAACTCCTTGAAATTCTCAATTTTCACTTTTTAACTTCAATTCTCGGGGATGTAGCTCAGCTGGCAGAGCGCTGCGTTCGCAATGCAGAGGCCAGGAGTTCGAATCTCCTCATCTCCACCAATTCTCTAGAGGCTCTCGTCCATCGAGAGCCTTTTTCTGTTTAGGATCAGAACAAGCAGCGAAGCCGCAAACGCAAGGGCGCACGCGATGATGACGGCTCGAAACGCTGTGCGATAATCGCCGCCGTGCAGATCGGCCAGATGGCCAGTGATGCGGCCGCCGATTACCGCCCCGATCACCTCGATCAGCGTGATCAGGCCGAGGATCTTACCCGCCTCTCGCCGGCCAAAAAGGTCGGCGGTGAGCCGCTGTATCAATACAAAGGTCCCGCCGTAGCCCAATGCGAACGGGAGCAGGAACCATGCCCAATTCGAGGCCGACAACCCGAAAAGCGTGAACGACGCAACCAGCATGACGAACGCACACGCGGCCAAAACTCGGACCGAGCGGAAAATGTCGCTAAAAAATCCGGCGAGAAACTTACCGCCAACGCTGACTGCGAACAGCGCCGATTGGGCAAATGCCGCCGTTTCGGCCGACAGACCGATACGCGGCGATTGCAGGTAAAGTATGAACTGCTGGCTCGTGACAAAGATCGGGTAAAAGATGAGCGCGGCGCACGCCGCGAGCGCCCAGAAGATGGGCGTAAGCAGGGCTTCGCCCAGACTCATGCCGTCGGCGTTATCTTGAGCAGTTTTCGCGGGTTTCTTTTCCTTGACCGCGAATAGTACAACCGGCAGAAGCACGAGCCAGACAAGAGCACTTATCCAGAGCATGGCTGTCCGCCAGCCCGTTGAGGCGATCAGCGGCTGAGCGATCAGCGGAATGATCACACCGCCGATGCTCGTGCCGGTCAGCATTATGCCGAGTGCGGTGCCCCGCTTTTTTGTAAACCAAGCTGACACGAGAACGACGTTCGGGGCGACGCCGATAAACCCGAGCGACGCGCCCATCAAAAAGCGAGAGAGATAGACCGTCTCTGCGGTCGCAGCCTGCGAATGAACTATTAGACCGCCACCGAGCAGCACGCAGCCGATCACCATCAGCGGTTTGAGGCTAAACCGCGTCACCAGCCAGCCGCCGAGCAAGGAAAAAACACCCGACATCAGGAACGTGATGTTCGCGGCGTTGGCGATAAAGCTCTCGGCTCGAGCGGCATCGACCGCTCCGATGGCGACGAACTCTTCCCTTATCGGTTTGTAGAATGGCGGCAGGCCGCCGATGGCGAGGCCGTTGCTCACCACCAGGGCGAGCGTCGAAACAGCGACGATCACCCAACCGTAGCTACTGTTACGCTTTGCCATTTCGGTTTTGGTTGACGACGTGGTCGGGAACTCGCAACGCCTTCCGGCGAGCCTGTCGTCGGCTATGGGCGGGCCGTAAGTTAATGCCAAGGGCACGACGCCGGCCCAGACAGTCATCTCGTAATCCTCTTCATCATCGATCGGCGGCCCGGTCCGGACCTTAGCCGATGCCTCGTTGATCGGGAGTTTGAGTACGCTCGTTGCTTTTAGCTCAAGTTCATTTGGCCACCTTACCTCAGGCCAGCGGCCGTGGATGATGTGTTCGGTAATGGCCTCGAGCGCGCGGTCCTTTTCACCGGCAGCCTCGACAAGGGTCGCCTTGCCGAGGATCACGACCGAGCGGTAATTGATGGAATGGTGAAACGCAGACCGAGCGAGCACGAGTCCGTCGACGAGCGTCACCGTCACGCAGACATCGACACCTTTCGATAATTCACGCAGCATACGACTTGCCGCAGAACCGTGGATATACAGGTCATCACCGACCCGGCCATAGGCCGTCGGAATGACATACGGCTGCCCATCCATTACAAATCCGACGTGACAAATGAATGCCTCATCTAGTATCGCGTTGATCGATTCCCGGTCATATGCCCCGCGTTTCGGCAAGCGACGAACACGCGTCCTTTCGCTTTGTGGTTTGTTATCGTCCATAACGGTCAATTTTGTGATTATACAGACCCTGGGGGCGACTGAGGAGACCATCGAGACAAATTTGATCGACGCGTAGAATTCCGCGCTCGTTGCGAGCTATTCCCGATACCGCCACGCCCACGGGGTCCTGAAGGGGCTTGAATAGCGGCCAATAGGGCACTGCATCCGTTTCGTAACGGCACGGTATGTGCGTTGACAGACGTTAAAGAGCCTTGGTGGGGTGCGTCAAAACGACTCTTATGCAACATGACGGCGTCGGAACACCTCGCGGGCGAGGAGGTCGCAATGAGACTCATGGGTCGCACCATTATTACCGCACTAGTGTTCTCGTGGTTCCTTATCTCTCCTGTATTTACCCAGTCCTCATCTCGGTCGGGCCAATCTAGAAGGGCCGAGGGCATTGTCGGGTCATCTCGCGCGGACGTCAAGTCGGCGGTGCTTGCGGGCATCAAATCGTACCTCGATCAGATGAACGGGACATGCTTTGAAAGCGGCGGCTTCAGCATCGGCAACTACGACAAGTTCGTTGCCGCACTCAATAAAAGCCTGAAGGGCATCGTGGTCGGTAAGGACGGCGCCGCGTGGCTTGCCAAAAACTCATCGGGAGCAAACTCGTCTCACGCCTCTCCGTGGTTGATGGGCGGAGCATCTATCTACTTCAGGTTCGACCCGCAAAAGCCGATCAGCATGGCGAGCCGCCAGACGATGATGCACGAAGTGACGCACCACATCGAATGGCTCAATAGCGTTAAGCAGGCGTCGAAGGTCAAAGATCCGAAAACCGGCGAGATGGTGAACAACCCGGCGTCCGAGAGGAATACAGAGTATCAAGACCGGGTTACCGATGCGCTTGTGCGGTGGTTTGCCCATGATATCGCGCTTTCAAAGCAGGAAGTTCCGCTCGGCACCGCGATCTCGGCGTGGAAAGACGTCGAAAAAGCACTGAAGAAGGGTGAGAACGGCGAGTTTGCTGAAGGCTTCAAGCACGACCGAAATTTGAAGGACCTCACGGGTTTCTATGCTGACTACGACGCGCTTGTTAACTACTACAAGAGTGGCAAATGCGGCGAGGACGCCCGTATCCTGATGTACCTTGCGGAGGTCGTGCCCCAACTCGATTGGAACCTGGACGTAAACGGACCTGAAGAGGTGACATTGGGCGACACCGTGACCATCACGGCGCGGCCGTTCGACAGCGTTGAGAAAGGGCACGACATCGTGCTGGACAAGAAGCTGAAGGCAAGGTACCGATGGCGAATACCACGCCGCGATCCTGTCTACGGGCAGCCGCTAAAGTTCAAGCCAACGGAGGCGATCTCCTATACCGTCGCGGTGGACCTCGTCGTTCCGTTCATGGGTAAGGACCAGGCGATCGCGCACGGCGAGCACACCGTCAAGGTCAAGCCAAAGGCAACGCCGACGCCGACGCCAACGGAGGTCGACACATCCAAGTACGAGTTCGGCGGTAGTGTCCCGGGCATCTGGGAAGGCGGCAATGACAAGCAAAAGTTTCGCTTCAAGCGTCAAAAAGCAACGTCGCACGCTGCCGGCGAGTGTCAATGGGAGGGCTATGTCAATGCGGAGGTTTGGGGTGAACTCGACAACTACCGCTCGCCGAGCCGGGATGAGATCGACCGAAAGATCGCCGACCTCACCGCATATAACAAGGCGTGGGGCAAGACGACCACGGTCACCGAGCTGAACATCAGCGGGTTCAGGGGAAAGATCGCCCATTCAAGCGTCGCGTGGTATCGGGGCGGCTGGTCAGACGCTGGTTACCGGGGCGAATCGGTTTCGGTCGAGGGCAGGGGATGGGCGTACAAGGATCGGCACGTTGTGGAGGTCGGATATAATGCCGGTGGTGGTGGCTGTTGGACGAACACACTAAAACCTTTCCTCACGGCGCACTCGACTGCCGCCCAGAGCGAAGCCAAGGCGATAATAGCCAGTCTCACGATCGTTCAGAAGGGCGGCTGGGTCAAGATCCCCTACAACGGTCCACCGCTTACTGGCCCGGGAGCATCTGCAACTCCGGCACCAACCCCTAAGCCAACACCAAAGGCGACTCCGAAAGCAACACCTAAGCCAACACCGAAAGCAACGCCTAAGCCAACACCAAACCCAACACCAAAGGCAACGCCGAAGCCGACGCCAAAGCCAACTCCGAGATCCACTCCCGTGGCCGGCAAGTCCGAGAAGGTTTTCAATAACGGGAACATATACGGCGTGCAGAACCAGCCGACCAAACCGACCGTTCTCAAACTTGCGGTTCCACATATGATCACTGCGGTGGTGACCTATCATTGGAACAATGCATCGGGAACTGTCAGGCCGGGCACGATCGCTCTACGCTCGGCGTCCGGCAAGGTGTACGGGCCATGGCAGGCAGCAGGCTCGCCCGGACAGGGTGGTGTGAGGAACGCTTACTGGACCGCAAGACCGAATATCATCATTCCGGCCGGAACATACACGATCCTTGATTCGGATCCATCGACGTGGGCCCAAAACAGCGCCAGTGGCGGTACCGGACACGGATGGGTCGAAGGCTATCCGTCGGGCGGTCCGCCCGCTGTGTCACCGCCGCCGCCGACGGTTGCGCCCGCCCGGCGGCTATGTGACCGCCATTTTCGAGAACCGCTCGTCTGAGGCCGCGGATATATTCGTTGAAGGGGAGACCTTTGGTCCAGGTAATAAGATCCCTCCCGGCGGACGGCGTGAAGTCCGTATGAAGATGCCGGCGACCGGGCGGGTTAAGTTCGTCGCGGGGCGGCAGCGGGCAAGTGATCGCAACGAAAAACTGGGATGGCGACCCGGGCGACCTGAGCCGCTATCCGGCGGTGAAGTTCGACGGTCGACAATTGTTGATCACAACCGGGTTGCGTTAGGTTTATGACGCTTACTTCGCCGCCATCCAATTATCACCGACGCCGACATCAACGACGATTGGCACGTCGAGTGTGGCGGCGGATTCCATTTCGTGTTTGATGATCTCGGACGCACGCTTGACCTCAGCCACGGGAGATTCAAACAACAGCTCGTCGTGTACCTGCATTATCATCGTCGTCGCAAGTCCCTCTTTCTTCAACGCCTTAGCGACACGGATCATCGCGACCTTTACGATATCGCTTGCGGTGCCCTGGATGGGCATGTTGATAGCCTCGCGTTCCTGGCGGCTGCGCACGGTGTAGTTGCGATCGTTGATCGACGGGAAATAACGGCGACGGCCGAATAGCGATGTTACGTATCCGTTCTTTCTTGCTTCCTCGGGCGTTCGGTCCATGTATTCGCGAATACCTTTGTACGTCTCAAAATAATCGTCGATGACCTTTCGCGCCTCGGCTCGCGAGATGCCGACACGCTGCGAAAGGCCAAACGCCTCGACCGCGTAGGCGATCCCAAAATTGACGATCTTGGCGAGGCGGCGTTTTTCCTTTCAGGTCCTTTGTCGTCCGTGGCTCCGAATACGAGCCGGGCTGTCTGGGCATGGATGTCCTCGTTGTTCTTGAACGCCTCGAGCATTCGCGGATCTTGCGTGATGTGCGCGAGGATCCTCAATTCAAGCTGCGAATAATCCGCAGATATCAGCTTGTTGCCCTCGTCGGGAATGAACGCCTTGCGTATCTGCTGGCCGAGCTCGGTGCGGACGGGAATGTTCTGCAAATTGGGTTCGGTTGATGAAAGACGACCCGTCGCGGCAACCGTTTGATTGAGACAGCCGTGGACGCGGCCGTCGTCGCGGATCATACGCGGCAGAGCATCGGCGTAGGTCGCCTTTAGCTTGTCCATCTCGCGGTAATCGATGATGAACTGTGCGATCTCGTAGGTTTGCGCGAGTTCGACAAGCACGTCGTGGCTGGTCGATATCTGCCCGGTGGCGGTTTTCTTGCCGGTCGCTATGTTGAGTTCGCCAAATACCTCACCGACCTGTTTTGGCGAGCCGATGTTGAACTCGCGTCCGGCGATCGCGAATATCTGTTTGCTCAGTTTCGCCAGATCGTCCGAGATGGTCGCCGAGAATTTGGTCAGGTCGTCGCCGTCGACCTTCATGCCCGCGAGTTCGATATCCAGAAGCACATCGATCGTCGGCATCTCGATCTCGTAATAGAGCTTTTCGAGGCCGGTCTCGCGGATCTTGCTCCTCAGGACGGGAGCCAGCCGTGCGGTCAGGTCGGCGGTCTCGGCGACGCGAAATGCGGTTTCGTCAAAACCGTCAGGAACCGAAGGGGCAAGATCGGTGTCGAGATACGCCTGTGCAAGATACTCGATCCCATAGCCCGTCCGGCCCGGATCGAGCAGATATGCGGCGATGAGGACGTCATCGGTCGCCGGCAGCGGTCGTATGCCAAGTTTGAGCAGCGCCGCCGCGTTGCGCTTTGCGTCGTGCGCGTAACGATCGAAATACGGATTGGTCA
Source organism: Blastocatellia bacterium (assembly GCA_963716755.1). GTDB lineage: Bacteria > Acidobacteriota > Blastocatellia > Pyrinomonadales > Pyrinomonadaceae > OLB17. The sequence continues at coordinate 91,435 of CAVQUD010000004.1, read as the reverse complement.
GGATGTCGCCGAGCGGCCTGAGTACGTTGGTCTGGCCGCCCTCGAAATTATCGAGATCGACATAAAATGCCTCGCCGTTACCCAGGCCGATCGCTATTCCTAGCGGCGGCAGTTTGTCGTACGCTGCCCGACTTCTCGTTTGAGGTCGAGTCGTTGACGCAATAGCTCCACTCCGGATTCTCAAGCAGGCGGCGAATGAGAATATCGAGGTCCGCGCGCGTCGTGACCATCGAATAATTTCCGGTCACTGATCCACCTGTATGCGTCGGCAGGCTGTCAAAAAGGCCACCGCCGCCCGCAGATGCGCCCACGGAAACGGCCGTGCCATCGCCGAATTCCTTCATCAACTGCTTGAACTCAAGCTCGCGGAACAACTCGTACGCGAGCTTGCGGTCGGATTCCGCCCGCTTGAGCGCTTCCAGGTCCAGATCGATCGGCACTTCGCAGTGGATGGTCGCCAGTTCGAGCGACTGGCGGATTATCTCCTGATTGTTTTGCAGGCTTTCGCGATAGGTCTTGTGCGTGATCTCGTCGGCACGCCGCATCGCTTCTTCGGCGGAGCCGTATTCGAGGACGAGTTTTAACGCACCTTTCGTCCCGATGCCGGGAGCGCCGGGAATGTTATCGACCGCGTCGCCCATCAGGCCAAGCAGGTCGATGATCTTTTTGGGCGGAACGCCAAATTTGTTTGTGACCCATGCCTCGTCACACCATTCGATCGGCGGGACGGGCACTTTTCGTTTGACGTTGACAGAGTTTTGCCGCATCGCGATGACATACGGATCGGGACGAGTTGGCAGAGGTCCTTGTCGTTCGAGACGATGACGGCCTGCATCTGTTTGGCGGCGCATTCTTTTGCGAGCGTCCCGATGATGTCGTCCGCCTCGTAGCCGTCGAGCCGCAGGTTGCTGATCCCAAACGCCTCGCAGACCCGCTCGACCCACGGCAATTGCTTGAGCAGATCATCCGGCGTTTCCTGCCGATTCGCCTTATAGTCGGCGTACGAGTCGTGCCTGAAAGTTGGTGCAAACGTGTCCCAAATGGCCACGATGTACTCCGGCCGCTCGTCGTTGAGCAGCTTGCGGAGCATGTTGGTAAAGACAAACACCGCCTGCGTGACCTCGCCTTTGCTGTTTCGGAGCGGGTCCTGCCGCATGCCCATCGGCGCAAAGAACGCACGATAGATATGCGACATGGCGTCGATGAGGAATACACGTTTCATTAGATAACTGAATGATAGAGAAAGCGGTTTTTAGACACAAGTTTGACATCAATTTACCCGTCCGATATCCTTACTGTTCGCTTGCGGGCAGGCGAAACGACTGTGTCCGGTTCGTCTAGGGGTTAGGACACCGCCCTTTCACGGCGGCAACACGGGTTCAAATCCCGTACCGGATACCATCTTTATTTGCCAAACGGGCATCATATCAGTAATACCAATTCGCTCGCCATCGAGCGAATTTTTGTTTTTATAGATGATAAAAAGATCGATAATCACTACGTTTCTCATCAGCCTGTGCTTTAGCGCGGCGGCGGCACAGGGCACAAACACGTCGGGAGCGGTCCTTGTGCTTCCATTCGCCAACAAATCGGCCAACACTGAATCGAACTGGATCGGCGAGAGCTTTGCCGAATCGCTTGCGGACCTGATCAGCAACAAGGGGCCGCGTGTGCTTTCGAATCAGGAGCGCAAGGTCATTCAGCGCGAGATGCGCGTACCTGACGCTTCGGTGCCGTCGATCGCGACATCGCTGCGAATTGCTCAGCGTGCCGGGGCCACTCTGCTGATCATCGGCGATTACGATCTGCTGCCCGAGGCTGACGGCACGGCGTCGAGCATTATCGTGAACGCACGTGTTTTGCGGGCTAGTGGTTCGATAGTGAGCGAAGATTTTCCGGACGGGCGTCGTATCGGTTTTAACATCAGCGACGCGACTAAGAACCTTCAGCGTATACAGGGCGAGTTGGCGTGGGAGATCTTGTATCGTATCGACAAGGTCATCTACGGGCGGGATAAGAACCAGTTCCCGTTCATGAAGAACAACTTCATCGCCGAAGCCGAATCAAAGGTGCCGTCGCGGGCGCTTGAGGCGTTTGTGAAAGCGTTGACGACATCGCGGACAAACGCGCCGGTTCGAGAGATCTATCTGAAGAACGCGATGCGCGAATTCAGGGCTGTCCGTCCCGGCGAGACCTACGCCGATGCTGCCTTAGAGCTTGGGCACCTTTACGCTGCTCAGAACCGCAAGGCCGATTCTGTGGCGACGTTCAATGAGGTTATTCAGGGCACTGAGGCGTGCCGGCAGAAGGTGCGCAGTGATAAATCGGTCAATAGCTGCAACGACGATGCCTATGTCGAGGCCGCGTTCTTTGCGGGACTCCAGGCGATGCAGGACCGTAAGTTTGAGCTGGCGATGGGCGTGCTGACGCCGATCTATAAGTCCCTCGAAACCGAGAGCATCGCTAACATGCTCGGCGTGCTCAACGTCGAGGCGGCGAGGGCGGAGAAGAAGGACGCGGGCAAGTCCGCAAGTTATCTGGTCGAGGGGACGAAGTATCTCAAGCTTGCCGCCGAGTCGACGACCAGCCGGTCTAACTACAAGTTCAACTACGGCGTCGCCGAGTTTCTCGGCGGCAATTTTGCTGCGTCGAGAAAAGCGCTCGAATCGGCCATTTATCTTAATCCACGTGATGGCGAGGCGAATTATCTTCTAGCCCGCGTGCTCGAATCGCTCAACGATTCGCATGCCGCGGTGATCGATAACACCGCGAGACAACTGTTGGACGCCGAGAAGTCGTACGCTCGGCTTCAGGTCGAGTGGCAAAAATCGAAGAGCATAGCAGGTCTATCGCTGCGGTTCGACGACCCTAGCCGCGAAGATTTCGTCTCAGAGATCCTCAGCCGAAAGCGCAAAGGCGGCGACGAGCCGCAGATATCCGAGACCGACGCAAAGCTCGCCGAGGCTCGTGAGCTTGTCAAAAAGGGACGTGATGACGAGGCGATAGTTGCCCTTAACGGCCTGCTGCTCAGGGAACCGATGAACGCGGAGGTCTATGTGCTGCTCGGCAAGGTCAATATGCGTCGGGCCGAGATCGACCGAGCGATCAGCTATTTCAAGACCGCGACATTCTGGGACAACCGCACCATCGAGGCATACGTTGCCCTCGTCAAGATCTATGTTGAACGTAAGGAATGCCAGCAGGCCAAGACCTACGCGACGCAGGCTAACGAAGCGTTAGCTGCCGTCGACCGAAGCAGAGTCGATTACGGATCGCTCGCGGGCGACGTCAGTTCGCTTCAGCGGCTGGTCGATAAGTGTTCCATTTAGTGCGCCAAATAAGTCTGGAGTCTTGAGTCTTGAGTCTTAAGTCGTAAAGGCACACCCTTTCCAAAATATTTACTGAGATCTGAGCCCGTAACGACGGGCTTTTTTGTTTTTCTTTGACTTAAGACTCCAGACTTTCGACTCCAGACTGCTCTTTGGCACGCAACGTGCTATATACATTCGTGGCTAGCTTGATGAAGTTAATCAAGACCCCGCCGCCAACCCTACTCCGAGCGCGGTTTGCCACTGTGCTCTTACACCTTCCGAGCGTTCCTTCAGTTGTCCTACCCTATTGAGACCGGCCCCCAAGGCCGGTCTCGCCTTATTTTATAGGTACTTCGCTATTTATCGGTTTATATGCACGTTTTCGTTCAAATTGAACTGCTCCACCAGCCATTGATCTGCCCGCCCCGTCATACTGACCTGCCACCACCTCAAATGCATCGCTTATGACATTACACGTCATGTTGCAGTGACAAATTTTGTCGCTTTATGACCGAATGTCGGTCAAAGTGAATCATCATGCTAAGCTATCGGCGTGAAGTGGCTCCCGTCGTGGAAGAATGCATTACTTGCCCTGCTCGCCGCCGGGCTGCTAATCCTCGCGTTCCCGGATTTCGAATGGTGGTGGACGGCGTGGTTTGCGTTGGTGCCGCTGATGTGGGCCGTCGAGCGGGAAAAGGCCTCGACGGTAAAGTCATTCCTGCTCGGCTGGCTCTTTGGCACCGCGTTCTTTTTCGGCACCTGCTGGTGGCTGACCTACGCCCCGATCCACTACGCCGCGGTGCCGTGGCCGATAGCTTATTTCCTGATACTGATCGCCTGCCTCGGTGCGGGCGTGTTTCCGGGGATCTTTGCCGCGATACTGTCGATCCTGCTCCGCCGCTTCGGCTCGTGGGCCTTCCTCGCCGCGCCGTTTGTTTGGGTGTTTAGCGAGTTTCTGCGGTATTGGGTGACGGGGAATAATTGGAATGCGGTCGGGTATTCGCAGGCGTTTGTCGGGACAAAGTTTCTGGCAGAGTTCGGCGGGGTCTTGACCGTAAGCTTCCTGCCGGTCCTCTATTGGCCTCGACTATCGCAACGTGGATCTCAAATCGTAGGCGTTACTATCTGCTCGTTTTAGCTTTCTTTCTATTCGGCCCGTTTGCAGGCGTTGGACTCGTAGTTGATTTGCTTTATGGCCAAGGCTTTTATGAACCTCCGTTCCGAACAGGTCAACGTGTCGGAAGCGTGGTAGCTATCCAACCCAACGTCCCAATGAGCGGGTTGGATTCCGTCAAATCCGATCATTTCCGCAATCGTCATATCGCGATGGCCGACGATGAGATCAAAAAACTACCAGCTGCCGACCGCCAACTGCCAACCACAGTCATCCTCCCCGAATCCCCGATGAACTTCATGTACAACGATGACCGGGAGTTTCAGCAGTTTATCGGGGATTTTGCGAGGCGGAATAACGTGAGTGTCCTATTCAATTCCGCCGAGCCGGACGTAAGCAACGGTAAATACTTTAACTCCGCCGTGATGGTCGGGCCGGATGGGAAGAAACTCGAGCAGTACGACAAGCTGTATCTGTTGCCCTTTGGCGAGGCGGTGCCGTGGGTGTTGGAATCGATCGTTCCGGCGTTTGTCGGGAATTTTTCGTACGGGCGCGAATATGACCTGTTTCCGCTTGGGCGATGCAAAGGCGGGCGTGATGATCTGTTTCGAATCGCACTTTGGCCAACTCTCGCGTGAGTACGTGCGCAACGGGGCCGATGTGATCATCGAGATGACCAACGACGGCTACCTCGGCCCGACGCCGGTGCTGCGGCAGCACCTGGCGAACGCCGTTTTTCGAGCGGTCGAGACCAATCGGCCCGTTCTGCGCGTCACAAACGTCGGAATTACGACCTATATCACCGAAAATGGCACCGTTTTGGACCCGCTTCCGGTGTATCAAGAAGGCACACGCGTCTGGACCGTATCAAAAAGCGACGGCTCGCAGACGTTCTATGTGAAATACGGCGACTGGTTTGCGTGGTTGTGTACGGTGGTAACATTTGGATTGGTCGGGTATGCGGTTTTTCGAAGAAGACAACAAGAAATTTGAGTGGACATTGGGCATCGTCTCGGTGTTGGTGGTCTTGTATCTGAGTAGTTATGTGATTGCTCGAACACAAAACACGTCGCCGTGCGAGGAAGATGGTTGCTATTACGAGGTTGTCGACATTCCGCCAGCCGGGTTTTGGAGAATCTACACGCCGCTGATGGCGGTCGACCAAAAGTACTTCCGAGAAGGTTCCCAAAAGTCTGATCCGATATGTCGCCAACGGCGACAAACCTATAAAGCCTGGGGTGCAATGAGCGTAGCGAATGCAACCCTAGGTCAAAAGGCAAAACGATTTCGCTCGCTGAAGGCGAGCAACAATTACCGTCGTGAGATTGTTCGTCCCTTTCAGGGACGGTATTCTATATTCACTTCTAACCTAGGGTTCCGCTCGAAGACTCGCTCCACCCTAGGCTTTAATATTTGTCGCCGTTGGCGACAGGACTACAACCAATGGAACTAACCGACCTACAATCAAAACACGAAGAGATCAAAGAAAAAGTTGCCCAACTTGGGAGGTTTCTTTGACGCACCTGCCAAAGAGAAGCAGTTAGCAGAATCGGAAAAACTCATCTCGGCACCGGGCTTTTGGGACGATTCTGAGGCGGCGCAGAAGGTTGTTCAGCAGCGGTCGCCGGATCGAAAGGGCATTGGCGCGGCAGAAGGCGTTTGAGACCGGCCTGTCGGATGCGGAGGTGTTGTTTGAATTTGCGTTAACGGACGCAGATTCGGCGAAGGAACTGCAAACGCTGATCGAGCGGCTCGACCGCGAGGTTGCCGAGGCCGAGATCGAATCGCTGCTGTCGGGCGAGACCGATTCGAACAACGCGATCTGCTCGATACAGGCCGGTGCGGGCGGCACCGACGCGCAGGATTTTGCGCAGATGCTGCTGCGGATGTATCTGCGTTGGGCCGAGAAGAAGGGCTTTAAGGCCGAGATACTCGACGAGCAATCGGGCAGCGAGGCCGGAATGAAATCCGCGACATTCCGCATCGAGGGCGATTACGCCTACGGGCTGCTCTCGACCGAGGCCGGCGTGCATCGCCTGGTGCGGATCTCGCCGTTCAACTCGGGCGGCAGCCGCGAGACGTCGTTTGCGTCGATGTTCGTCTCGCCTGAGATCGACGAGAATATCGAGGTGAATATCGACGACAAGGACCTTCGCATCGATACTTATCGCTCCAGCGGTGCGGGCGGACAGCATGTGAATGTGACCGATTCGGCGGTAAGAATTACGCATATGCCATCGGGAATTGTGGTAACTTGTCAGAATCAGCGGTCGCAGATACAGAACCGTGCGGTCGCAATGCAGGTGCTGCGGTCAAAACTGTACGAACTCGAACTCGAAAAACGCCGCGAAGGTGCCGCCGAACTCGAAGCCGGCAAGATGGACATCTCGTTCGGCTCGCAGATACGCAATTACGTGCTGCACCCGTACCGGCTGGTCAAAGACACGCGGACGAAACACGAAACGTCAGATGTCGATGCGGTGTCTGGACGGAGACATCGACGAGTTCATTCAAGAGGTTCTGCTCTTTAAGAAAGGAGCGACTGTCGCTAACTGATGAAGGTTTGCCCCACATGTAAAGAAAGCTACGACGACGACACTAATTTCTGTCTCGCGGACGGAACGACCCTGATCAGAAAGAGGGGCAAGAAGCGGCAGAAACATTCGCTACGTCAACGATGTATTGGCGATCATCGTCGCGGCGGTGGCGTTGTTGGTGCTGCTGTCGCTTGTGACGAGCAATACCGCGGACAGGTCTTGGTTCTCGACGGGCAGCGGGGCGGCGTCGGCGCGGAATTGGATCGGGCCCGTCGGGGCGAACATCGCGGCGTTTCTCTTTAATTTCTTTGGCTGGGCGTCGTATCTGCTGCCGGTGTTGATCGGGCTGATAGCTTGGCGCGTATTTCAAACTGACACATTGATGCCGCGGCCGCTGCGGGTCTTGGGCTTTTTGTTCTTTGTGATCTCGCTCGCGGGTATACTTTCGCTTGCGTTTGGCGTGTCTGCCGGTGCCGTTGTTGGCGAGGCGGCGGCGGAAGGGACGGCGTATTTCATTGGGCCGATCGGTGCGGGGATATTGCTGGCTGCGCTGTTCATCAGCTCGCTGCTGCTCGTGACGAACTTTACGCTCGCGAGCTTTATGAGCCACTTTGACGTTGCTTGGGGCAATCTCAAGATCCGTCTCGACGAATGGCGGGCGCAGCGTCGGGCAGAACGAGCACCCGTGATCGACGAGGCAAAAAAACGCGCTGATAAACGCCGTGCAATGCGCGAGGCGCAGGCCGACGCGATTCCGCCGACGATCAACATCGCTGAGGCCGAAGCGTTGGCCGCCGGTGCGGCCGTCGGCCGTTCCACGCTGTTTGACGAAGGCCCGTCGCTACCGACGATCGAGAGCGAGCGAAATCCGTACGAGACCATCACCGTCAACGAGGCCGACGCCGAGCCGATCGTCAAAAAGGGAAGAGGCAAGACGACGAAGATCGCCGCTGACGAGCTTGACGCCGCCGACGAGCGATCGGTCGCAGGCCAAACATTTGACGATTACGTGCTGCCGTCTTCGTCGCTGCTCGAGCCCGCCGCAGCGGCGGTAATGCACAACGAGGCCGAGCTGCGTGCCGAGGCCAAGCTGCTCGAGGAAAAAACCGCGGAATTCAACGTGCCCGGCAAGGTGATGCACATCTTCCCCGGGCCGGTCGTGACGACGTTTGAATTTAAGCCCGACGCGGGCGTGAAATATTCAGCCGCGTCACGGGCCTCGTCGATGACCTATGCCTCGCGCTCAAGGCCGAATCGATCCGCATCGACCGCATTCCCGGCAAGGCATACGTCGGCATCGAGGTGCCGAATAAGAAACGCGAGGTCATACAGCTTCGCGACGTGATCGAATCACCTCTATTCGATCAATCGCAGTCGCTGCTCACCGTTGGCCTCGGCAAGACGATCGATGGCGGCAAATACGTCGCCGACCTCGCGAAGATGCCGCATCTTTTGATCGCCGGTGCGACGGGTGCGGGCAAATCCGTCGGCGTCAACACGCTCGTGATGTCGATCCTTTATAAGGCACGGCCGGACGAAGTTAAGTTCATCATGGTCGATCCGAAGCGGCTGGAACTCGGTCTTTACGGCGACATTCCGCACCTTTCGGTGCCGATCATCACTGACCCAAAGCGTGCGGCCAACGCTCTTCGCTGGGCCGTCGCCGAGATGGAAAAGCGGTACAAGGACCTCGCCGGCTACGGCGTGCGCAACATCGACGGTTACAACGTCGAGGCCAAACGCCGCAACGAGCTTGAGCAGTGGGACGACAACGGCGAACCGCACCGCAAACTTCCATATATCGTCATCATCATCGACGAGCTCGCCGATCTGATGATGGTCGCCGGCAAAGAGGTCGAGGATTCGATCACACGGCTGGCCCAAATGGCTCGTGCGGTCGGCATTCATCTGGTGCTCGCAACGCAGCGGCCGTCGGTCGATGTCATTACGGGATTGATCAAGGCAAATTTCCCGGCGCGCATCAGCTTTAGAGTTTCGAGCAAGGTCGACAGCCGGACGATCATCGACGGCAACGGTGCAGAGTCGCTGCTCGGCCAGGGCGATATGCTCTTTCTGCCGCCCGGCCAGTCGAACGTGATCCGTGTGCACGGTGCGTTCGTCAACGAGAAGGAGATCAAGAAGGTCGTCGATCACATCAAGACCCAGGGCCGCCCCGAATACGACCAGACCATCATCAAGAGCGAAGAAGAACTCGACGACAGCGGCGACCTGCCCGGCCGCCGCGATCCGCTATTTACCGATGCCCTCAAATGCGTCGTGCAGGCAAAACGCGGCTCAACATCTTTATTGCAAAGGCATCTGAGAATTGGCTACGGCCGCGCTCGCTGCCATTCTCGATGCGATGGTCCGCGAAGGCTATATCGGCGAAATGGACGGCTCGACGCGAGCGAGGCCAGTCCTGCCGAAGGCTTACGAGGACCTGCAGGATATCGAGGAAGGGGCGTTGGGGGACGAGGAATAGGAACTATCCACGAAGGGCACTAAGTGCACGAAATAATTAACTGATCTGACGGTCCGTCGCCCTTTGCGGTCTTTGCGTCTTTGCGTTAACATCTCACGCCAAGCCGCAAAGAACTCAAGATATGTGCCGTCTGGTCCCGCTACTTTTGGTCATGATGCTTTCCGTCGCCTGCTCGACGCGAGTTGTGCATAAGCCGCCGCCAGTGATCAACTCGCCCGACGCGGTCAACTTGAACACCGCGACCGCTGATCAACTCGATACTCTTCCCGGCATCGGCCGAGCAACGGCGGAGGCTGTTATTACTCATCGCACCGAGAACGGGCCGTTTCGGCGTGTCGAACATATTATGCTGATCCGCGGCATCAGTGAACGGCGGTTCGTTGAGTTGCGACCGCGGCTTCGGATCGAATGAGCACCGACGGGGCCGATGTACAACGCCGATTCAATCGCGAACCGCTGGTTGCGATCGTGGTCGCGTTCGCGGCCGGAATTCTCATCTCAAAGCTTGTTACGTTTGGTGTTGCCGCTCTGTTAGGGGCTGCGGCGGGGTTCATGATAGCGGGATTCGTCCTTCGGCGGCATGCCTGCCGCAACGGTTCTCGTGCTCCTCGCCTTTGTCGCCGCCGGCGCGTTCTCGGTCGAGATCGAGAAAAGCCGGAATGCTGCGCCTGACCGCATTCGCAATATCTATGACAGCGGCCAGATCGAGTCGGGCACGCCTGTCGAGGTCGAGGGCGTTCTCACCGGACAGCCGGAGGCGGCGTTTGATGGGGAATTCCTTACACTGCGAACCGAGCGGCTCCGGTGGAAGGGAGCGGACCGGCAGATTACAGGTAACTTGCGATATTCACGGTCGCGGACGATCCGAGATCTGAGATCTCAAATTTGAGATATGGCTCTCGTATCCGCGTCGCCTGTCGCTTGGAGCGTGAGGAACAATACCAAAATCCCGGCGTCATCTCGCGGATCGAACTGCTCGACCGCATGGGCATCGATGCGTCGTGTTCGATCAAAAGCCCGCTGCTCATCGAGCATATCGCGGACGAGAGCGTGTTTGTGCCGATGGCTTGGGTCTATGACCAACGGGCCCGCCTGATCGATGCGTTTCGGCAGAATTTGGGGCCGAAAGCGGCGGGTGTGATGATCGCGAGTCTTTTGGGCAACAAGCACTTTCTCGATAAAGACACGGCTGAGCTCTTTCGTGAGGGCGGGACGTTTCACATACTCGTTATCTCCGGCCTGCATATCACGTTAATCGGCGGAATTCTGCTGCTGATAGTCCGACGGCTGACGCGGAACCGTTGGCTGCAATTCATCGTCACCGGCGGCGTGCTATGGGCCTACACGCTCGCGGTCGGGGCGGACGTGCCGGTGGTGAGGGCGGCGTTGATGTTTACGGTGCTCCTCGCGGGTTACGCGATGTATCGGCGCGGGTCGCTGTTGAATTCGCTCGCTTTGAGTGCATTGTTACTGCTTGTTTGGCGGCCCTCAGATCTGTTCGACGCGTCGCTGCAACTGACGGTGGTGAGCGTGGCTGCCATCGTTGCCTGTGCTCATCCGCTGATCGAACACCTGCGGGCCATTGGCGGATGGACGCCGACGCCGGATAAGCCGTTCCCGCCAAATGTGTCGCCTTGGCTGCGGCGGCTCTGCGAGACTTTGTATTGGAACGAGGACTCTTGGGCCATCGACGCAAAGCGCCAGATATGGACCGCACGGCTGCAAAAATCGCCATTGCTAAATCACATCAGCGGCGTCATTCAAGAGGCATTCGAGGTATCTCATCGAGGGCCTGCTCGTTTCGCTGATCGTTCAACTGTGGATGCTTCCGTTGACGGTCGTATATTTTCATCGGGTGCCGCTGGCCTCGGTGGTGCTTAATCTGTGGGTCGGGTTCTTTATAGCGATTGAGAGTTTTGCGGCGGTCGCGGCCGTTTTTGTCGCGGGTATCAGCGACATGGCCGCTGTTCCACTATTCCTGCTCGCGGACGTGATGAATTGGCTGATGCTCGCGCCTTCCGCGTCTGTTGGCGTCATTCGACTGGACGAGTTTTAGGCTGCCGGCGTATTCGGGGTCGGGGCGATGGGTGTATTTCACGTATCTCGTGCCCATGCTATTGATGGCATTGGCTGTACGGCGATGGAAGCCGTTCAACGTGAAAGTGTCATGGCCGCTATGGAACCGCGGGCTTACGATCGCGACTGTCGCGGCCGGGCTGTTGCTCGCGGCGTTGATCGTGCTACATCCATTCACGTCGCCGAGGCCGGACGGCCGGCTGCACGTTGACTTCCTCGATGTTGGCCAGGGCGATGCGGCGTTGATCACGTTTCCGGGCGGCGAAACCATGCTGGTGGACGGCGGCGGTCGACACAGTTATCGAAAAGCGGACGAAGCAGAAGAGCCGTTCGAGCCAGATGTTCGCCGTGTTGGCGAAGCCGTTGTGTCCGAGACCCTCTGGGCAAACGGTTTGTCGGATCTCGACTACATCGTGGCAACACATGCTGACGCGGACCATGTGCAGGGGCTGACGGATATCGTGAAGAACTTTAGGGTCGGACGTGCGTTGTTTGGCCGCCTGCCCGCGAACGATCCGGATATGACCGACCTATATACGGCGTTACACCGCCGTGGCGTTCCGGTGGAAAGAGTTGGTCGCGGAGATGTGCTGGGTGTCGGCGAGGTAACGGTCGAGGTTATGTATCCGTTCCATAACGATAACGCAGACGCCACGTCGACCAATGACGACTCGGTCGTGATGCGTATCGTTTACGGCGAGCGAACGTTCCTTTTGACAGGCGACATAGAATCGGCGGCGGAACAGGAACTCGTCAGCAGCGGCGGCACGCTCCACGCTGATGTCGTGAAGGTCGCACATCATGGGAGCCGGACAAGCTCGATACCGCCGTTTGTAAGTTCAGCAAATGCTGATTTTGCCGTCATCTCGGTCGGTCGCCGTTCCCAGTTCGGGCACCCTCACGCCGAGGTTGTTGACCGGTGGCAAGCCGCGGGTGCGAGCGTGATCATCACGGGAATGAACGGAATGATCTCGGTCTCGACGGACGGAAGCGATCTGGTCGTGACGTCATTCGCAGACCAATTAAAAACGGGAACCGGTCATTGACCGGTTCCCGAGATCGTTAACTAGTAAGTTGCCTATCGAGCAGGCTGTTCGAAATGGAAGCCGAGCTTCCAGGTCGAGCCTTCTTTCACGTAGATGCCATAGGCCCACACGGGAGCGAGTTTTTCGGTTCCGCAGGTGCCGACGGGCGAGCCCTTGACGACGAGCATTGACGTGGAGCCGTCGACCGAGACGCTCGAAGCGTCGCTCAGGGCGACACTCTTGACGTCGCAGTTTGCGTCGGTCCAGCCCTTGATCGTGGCGTCCTTGCCGGCGGTCACTCCGCCCATGACATTGACGAAGGTCGCATCGTTGATCAACATGGTGCCGAGTTTCGTCCAGTCCTTGGCTTTCCATGCTTCCCAACCTGACTTTTCGAGAGCCAGCAGAGCTTCTGTCTCGCCGGCCGGAGCCGCAGCCGTATTGGCGGCGTTCGCGGGCTTGTCAGCGGGCTTGGTCGTTTCTTTGGCCGGAGCGGCAGGCTTTTTGTCTTCGGCCTTGGCTGTGTCGTCAGACTTCGAAGGTGCAGCACCCGTCGGGTCGGTCTTACCAGTGTTGGCTGCGGTCGCGCGGTCAGTCGCTGCGGGCGGTGTCTTGATATCGACCTCGCCGTGCCATGCCGCACGCCATTCAGTGCCGATACGCGTATAGAGCGTAGAGGCGATCGCGTCGGGGATCTTCTTGCCGTCACGCGTTCCGTCGGTGACGACCTTTGCCGTGAACACAGCTGTCGCTGGGCCGAGCTTGGTCAATTTCTCATCCCCGAAAGTGAAGCCCTTGATCTCGTCCTTGTGCTCGGTGATCATCTTGATCGACTCGGCCTTGTCCATCTTTTTGCCGTTGTCGTACATGACAAAGGTCCGATCGAGGAAGGTCTCAAAGTACTTTGCGTCCTTGTTCTTGTATGCCTCAAATGCCTTGGTCTCGAGCGCCTTGAGCGTGTCGACCGTCACCGGGCCGACGGCTCCGGTATTGGCGTTTGATGTGTTTGCTGGCTTATTGTCTGCGGCACCTCCGCAGGCGGCGACCATCGCGGCGATAAACGCAGTGATTAGTAGTGTTCCGGTCTTTCTCATAGTCTTGTTCTCCTGGTTTGTTTGGAAATAAATACACAAAAACCCGACAGTTTTCCTCTTTCTGAAAACCTTCGAGCGTTCCTTCAAGTCGTCCTAATTGGGTATAGTTTTAACACTGCCACAACCTATTGTCAAGAAATAACTTGCGTCGAATTATCGCCTTTTACGGCGACGGTGTTAAAAAAAAGTCTTTCCTCTCGGTCATTTGACGCAGGGAAGTGGATCGTGCCGAAGAGGAAAAGTCCCGGATGCCAAGAGTCTTTGGCGTATTCGGCGATCTTTTCGATTCTGCCGGACGCATCGACGTGCCAGACGGCGGCGACATTTTCCTTTTGGCTCGGGGCGTTCTCGGCGGTCGTGCCAAAGAACAAGTCGTCACCGATCTGTTTTGAATAGAACACCGTTCCGCTCACCTCCCCCAGACTCGTGCGTGTCAGCGTTTTGCGATCAACCTCGGAATATCTCGTTATCTCGATACTCGGCATCGGTGCCGTAATAGAAATGTTTCTCGGTAAAGAGAATGCTTACAGCCCGCCATGTCTCGTCGCCACTGCCGACCGTCTCGACGGTCGCGAGGCCATCCGTCGTTCGCAGCATCTGGCACTCCGTTGGCTTGTCGCCGGTCAGGCACCAGACGGCGTCAGCGTATTTATCAAAATACAGTCCGTGAATGTGCTTGATCGACCCGGCCGGAAATGTGTGAGCGACCTCGACGGAGTCGCTCCCCGGTCGGTAACGATACACACGCATCTCGCCGCGTTCGTCGTTGGCGAGGTACTCGCCGAAATAAACGTCGCCCTTGCTATCAACCGCGCAGCCCGAACGGAGGACGCGGCACGGGCGAACGGGGCCGTCGAGCGTGACATATTTGCTGCCGCGAAAGACGCCGACTGTCTTGTCAAAAGTCACAAATATCTCGCCGTTAGCGAGCGGGATGACATTGTAAAAAAAGAAACGAAACAGCCGCTGGGCCAGACGAAAGTTCGCGGCCAGAGCCTTCCACGACGGGACGGCCACGCGGCCGATCTCGGAAAAGGGTTGCTTGAGGTCAGCGGAATGATAAAGGACGTTTCGCCGTGAAAGGTAATAGTTGCCCGGCTCGGCCCACTCGATCTGGTAGCCGCGAAGCTCGGGAACTATCTCGATTTTCCGTTTCACACTCATCGATGAGTTTAAAGGTGCCCGGCGGCTTGCCGCTCTATTTGCGGAAAAGTTTACTTTTCCGATAGCGTATCAAAATTCAGCGGCTTGCCGCCGCCAAAACGAGGCCCGCGATGTTGTTGAGATAATTCCTAACAACGGCGGCGGCAAGCCGCAGATGTATCTATACCTAACGGCAAAGCGTAGGTTTGCCACAAATAGAGCGGCAATCCGCCAATAACCGTTCAATCCTTCTTACAAAAATAGGAGCCGATCACGAGCACGTCCATCTTCGTCCGCTGAAAGCACTCGATCGCCTCGGACGGTTTGCAGACGATCGGCTCGTTTTCGTTAAAACTGGTGTTGAGGATCACCGGAATGCCCGTCTTCTGTTCAAACGCTGCGATAAGGTCGTAATACAGCGGATTCTCGTCGCGGGCGACCGTCTGTAGTCGCCCGGTGTCGTCGACGTGATTCACGGCCGACAGCCGCTCGCGCCATTCGGGGCAGATCTTGTAAACGTGCAGCATGAACGGCGACGGATAGTCCTGTTCGAATATCTCGCTCTGCCGCTCGACGAGCACCGACGGGGCGAACGGACGGAACGCTTCGCGGTGTTTGATGCGGGCATTAAGGATGTCCTTCATGTTGGGATAGCCCGGATGTGCGAGGATCGAGCGGTTGCCGAGGGCACGCGGGCCCCATTCCATACGGCCCTGAAACCAACCGATGACGTTGCCATTCTTGACCTCGTCGGTCGTGGCGTCGATCAGTTCCTCGCGGCCAAGCTCGCGGTACTTGACGCCGTAACGGTCGAGTTCGGCCCTGACCTCGGCGTCTGAATACTCGTCGCCGAGGTACGAATCGCGGATTACCCAACGCTTTCCTTCGTTGAGCAGGACATTCGACGCATACAACGCCGCTCCCAGAGCGAGGCCGTCGTCGCCGGCGGCGGGTTGGATGCAGTGTTCGGTAAATGGCGTTTCGAGCAGCGCCTTTCCGTTCGCGACGCTGTTGAGCGCACAGCCGCCGGCCATTGCCATTCGATTGCTCGGAACGAGCGAATGCAGGTCGGTTAGGACGTGCATATAGTACTTTTCAAAGATCCGCTGCAGCCCGAACGCTACGTCCATATCGCGCTGTGTGATCTCGGCATAAGGCTCACGCGGCGGCCCTAACTCGCGAACGAATTTGTCCGAATACAGCCGGTGGACGATCATCTCACCGCCGTCGCTGATCTCCATTCCCTGATTGGCACCGAACGGCAGGAAGTATTCGGGATTTAACTCAAACCCTTTCTTGGCGGGGCTCAGGACTCCCTCGAAAAAGTCTGCGTAGGTGTCCTCGCCGAGCGGTGCGAGGCCCATGACCTTGCCTTCGTCGCCGTACTTTGGATAGCCGATGAACTGACAAACCGCCGTATAAAGCGTTCCGAGCGAGTGAGGCACAAACACGCGCTTCAGCGGCCGTATCTCATCGCCCACGCATTCGCTCATCAGGCACGACACAAAATCGCCCGAGCCGTCGATCGTGATGCCCGCGGCCTGGTCCCAATCCGACGCGAAGTATGCGCTCGCTGTGTGTGCGAGGTGATGTTCTATGTTTAACGTATCGAATTTGAGGCCGCCCGCGTCAACGCCGCATTCGGCGGCGATCAGCGACTTCATGTCGTCGAAGGTTTTGCTCTTGCTGCGGATGCGGGCGAGATTGAGCAGCCGCGAAGGATTTTTGATCGCAAACTCGAGCTTCTTGTGAAGGTTCGCCGACGAATCGCGCCCGACCGCGACGTGATCGACGTCGGCTAGTGTCAAGCCGGCCATTTCGAGGCATTTGAGGATAGAAAGACGAGGGAAACCGGCGAAATATTTAACGCGATTAAGCCGTTCCTCGGCGATTGCGGCGACGGGAATACCATCGATCAGCAAAGCGGCGGACGAGCCCGCGTGGAAGGAATTGACGCCTAGAATTACGCTCATGGCAAAACAAAAAGCCTAACACAACGGGCCCTAGTGCTTGAAATGGCGAATGCCCGTAAAGGCCATGGCGATGCCGTGCTCGTTGGCGGCGGCGATGGATTCGTCATCTTTGACCGAACCGCCGGGCTGGATGATCGCCGTCAGGCCGAGGCTCGCGGCCTCGTCTACACTGTCGCGGAAAGGGAAGAATGCATCCGACGCTAGGGCCGCGCCTTTCAGATCAAAACCGTACCGCTCGGCCCGCATCGCCGCGATCCGCACGGAATCGACACGGTTCATCTGGCCCGCACCGACGCCGAAGGTCTGGTCGGGCCCTGCGAGCACGATAGCGTTGGATTTGACGTGCTTGCAGACGGTCCAGGCGAAGAGCATCGCCTTGATCTCATCGTCGGTCGGCTGGCGGTCGGTGACGATGTTGAGGTCGGTGGTTGTGAGGCGATGCGTGTCGGCGTCTTGAACGAGGAAGCCTCCGGTCAATCTGTTTGAATTCATGTTCGGTCGGCCCACTAGCTAGCGGCCGGGTTTCCGCCTACTAGTTAGCACACGAAGATTCTTCTTGGATTCTGAAATATGTCGAGTAGCATCCTGCGTCGTAGTCAGGAGCGATATGACCTCGGAAAATACCTCAATGACGGCGGCAGCGGTTTCGGCGTCGACGTTGTGATTGAATGCGACGATGCCGCCGAAGGCGGAGACCGGATCGGTCGCGAGAGCTTTTTTGTAAGCTTCGAGATTGGTTTCTCCAACGCCGACGCCGGACGGGTTTGTGTGTTTGATGATAGCGACGGCGAGTTCGTCAAAGTCATTCACCAACGCCCACGCAGCGTCGGCATCGACGTAATTGTTAAATGACATTTCCTTGCCATGAAGCTGTTTTGCCTTGGCAACGCCCGCCACTTGGCTGTCAATATAAAGGGCCGCTTGTTGGTGCGGGTTCTCGCCGTATCGAAGGTCGGAAACTTTCTCGAGGTCTAAGCCAAGATCTATTTGAAAAATACGGTGTTTCAAAGGTGACGGTTCCTGACTCAACCGTTCGTACAACCTCGATCCCGCTCGCCTCAAGCTCTTTTGCATCGATCGTTGGAACGGACCAGTCAATACGCTGGTTCAGAAATGAACTAATTGACGTATCGTAGGCGGCCGTTCGCGAGTAGGCCAAGGCGGCGAGTTTTGCTCTCGTTTCAAGTGACAGGGAACCGTCATGGATGGATAGCTCTACCACTATCTCTCCATAGTGGCCCGGCTCGGTTACGACGGCGACATCGCCGCCAGTTTTTGGCCGCGGAGCGGATCATGGCGGGGCCGCCTATGTCGATGTTTTCGACGGCTTCCGTGAGAGTGACGCCTTCTTTGGCGATGGTTTGTTCGAAGGGATAGAGGTTGACGACGACGAGGTCGATCGGCTCGATATTATGTTCGGCCATCGAGGCGACGTGATCGTCTTTATCGCGGAGGGCGAGGAACGCACCGTGGATCTTCGGATGCAGCGTCTTGACACGGCCGTCCATCATCTCGGGGAAACCGGTCACCTCCGATACGTCCGTGACCGTTAATCCCGCATCACGCAACGCCTTTGCCGTGCCGCCCGTCGAGATGATCTCGACGCCAAAGCCGTCCAGCACCCGCGCCAACTCGACAAGGCCCGTCTTGTCAGAGACGCTTAACAACGCCCGTCGTATGCGTCGCAATTCACTCATAAATCAAAAAAGCGGCCCGAACGACCGCCGACATGCATCCAAAACTCGCAGCCCATTTACACAAAGAACCGCCCCAGGAACAGCAGGCTGAGCACAAAGACCAGGGCGACGATGATAATTTTGATAAGGCTCACGAATCTTCTATCCTGAACACGGCGGCGTTAAGGAAAAAGAAAATTCTATTGCGCCGCTGCCGCGATGTCAAAAACCTTCCGCTCGATATTGCCAGTATATGCCGCTCTGATGCTCGTCCTGGGAGCACCTAGCCTTGTATCCGCGCAGGACATCGTAGTAGTGCTGCGCCTCGAACCCGAACGGTCGGTTATCCATGTTGAAGGCGAATATTTGAAAGCCGCTACACCCTCTCAACCGTTGGCTTTCCTGTCAGATTACGCTGGGATCGGTTTGGCGAACGACCGGATCAGCAATATGAAGCAAAGCGGAACAAAATGGTCGTACGACGTTAAGGTTGCGGGCCAGAAAGGATCACCTGCACGGGTTTCCTGGCTAACTGAAAGGGGCGGCATCCTAAAGCTCGACGAGCTATTGCCTCAATTCGGGACAAAGGACGTTGGCGTCTCGTTGGATGTGCCAATTACTTGGCGTTCTTCTTGGTTTCCCCAGAGCGTTAACAGCTTTTCAAAAACAGTGATTTTGGTCGGACCTAGTTTGCTCTACGGACGCAATCGCTAGTCCGGGGGCACAGATGCGGCTGTGTCTCGACGGTGAATGGACTTTTTCGAACACTGACGCTGTCTTGGCGACCAAAGAGGTTTACAACGAGTATTGGAAATTGTTCGGGTCGTTTCCACAAGACAAAATCCAGATCGGCTTGGTGAGGTCTTCCGATAGCCCATCGAGCGGCCAATGGGAGGCTGACACACGCGGCACCAACATCACGATCGTCTCGTCGGACATGCCCTTCAAATCCCAATCCCTCCAACGCCTGCACGAGCAATTGCGGCATGAGATGTTTCATTTGTGGATACCTGAGGGCGTGAATCTGAGGGGGAATTACGATTGGTTTTACGAGGGATTTGCGTTGTATCAGTCGCTCAAGCTCGGCGTGGCGGTGAATCGGTTGAGGTTTGAGGATTATCTTGATTCGTTGAACCAGGCATACGCCATCGACCGGCGATTGGGCGGTAGGATGTCGCTCATTGACGCGTCGAAGAACCGTTGGAGCGGCGACAATAATTCTGTCGTTTACGCTCGCGGGATGCTGGTTGCGTTCCTGTCGGATCTCGCGATGCTTGAGGCGTCGAATGGGAAGCGTTCGACCGACGATATTGTTCGCGAGGTCTATCAAAAGCACAGCGGCACGGCGGCGAAGCAGGACGGCAACGCGTCGGTCATTGCGATAATGAAGCAGCGGCCGGAACTTGTGCCGATCGTCGATCGTTATGTAACCGGCAGCGAAAAGCTTGATTGGACACCGTTCCTCGCGGCCGCAGGGCTTGAGGCGACCGGGCCCAACAAGACAGCTTTAACAACGGTCGCAAAACCAAACAGCCGCCAGAAGAAATTGCTCGACAAGTTGGGTTATAATAACTGGAGAAAACTGTCCTCGACCCGTAAATGAGAACGCGTAACCTGACCTTTATCTTTATACTGCTGCTCGCGGCTGCCCAACTTGGCTGTGGCGATATGGTCGGGAGCATTCTCGGGCCGAGCGATACGGCCACAGTCATTGCCAAGACGGCGCAGATCCGCACATCATACGCTGTCGTTGCCGCCGATCTGCTTGAGGTCAAGCGCGGCGACCGGCTCGACGTGATCGATACGATGGAGTACGAGAAGGTGCTCTGGTATCGCGTCCGAGCGTTCGACGACGCCCTGACCGAGGGTTGGATCGAGGCGCAGAACATCATCACGAGCGACACTCTTGCACGCTCGCTCAAGATCGCGGAAGAATTCAAAGAACAAACGCCGCAGGCCGCGGGCATCATTCGCTCTGCGTCGAACCTCCGCGCCGCTGCCCGATATGGACCCTGAGAACGTGCTGTTTAAACTCGCACACAGCTCGACGTTTGAGATCCTTGCGTGGAAGTTCGTGCCGAAGCAGGAAGTTCCCGACGTCGATGACGCTCCCAAGGGGCAGCGAAAGACAGGGAAGCGAACGAAGAATGCTGATCTAGAGGCCGCTAAAGAAGGCGAGCCTGAAAAACTCGAGGAAAAATACGATATCTGGTATCTCGTCAAGCTCGATCCAGCGGTGTCACCGGCACCGGCCGGATGGCTTTTTGGCCGGCAGGTCGAACTTCAGGTGCCGAGTGACATTGTCTTTTTCCAGCACAATAACCGTAAGTTCGTCACGTGGCAGCGGCTGGATTCAGATGCGGCAAACAAGGTCGGCTCCGGCGACAAGGGAGTGGCCCCGGGCAGTTGGATAATACTGTCGCGCAGCAGCTTCTCAAAACCGATCGACGGCGTCGAACCTGATTTTGACAGTATTCTGGTGCTGGCGTTCGATAAGTACGATCAGTCCTATTACACCGTATGGAAGACCAGTCCGAATACCGAGGTCTGGGGTACGCTGCCGCTGGTGGTTGATGGCCGCGGCGACAACAAGACGTTTACCATAAAGATCCGCAACCCCAACGGCCAGATGGACGAGAAGCGGTTCATCGTTTTTAAGGACAAGAATCGCCTCAAGGTCACGCCGCCCGAGGACATCGCACAGTACGAGGTCAAGATCAAGAAATGACCGCGGCTGACGACGAAAATCCATTTCCCGAGCCGGTCGAGATCGAGATCACAGATTCGCTCGACCTTCACTCTTTTGCCCCGAGCGATATCCGCGCCGTCGTCGAGGCCTATATGGCCGAGGTACACAAAAAGGGCTTTCCCATCGTAAGGATAATCCACGGCAAAGGCGTCGGCGTTCAGCGCGAGATCGTGCGAAAGGTGCTGTCTGAGATGGACTTTGTCGAATCTTTCAAGAACGCTCCCGAATTCTCAGGCAGTTGGGGAGCGACGATCGTCAAGCTCGACGTTTAGCACTCCTCTATCACCTCGGCCCGATCTGATTTGCGGATAATACCTTTTGACCTGAGGTGAATGAAAAGTAGAATCAATCTATAGCCATGCAAGAGGCCCGTTATGCGAATTGACATTGTGAATTCGAATCCTGAAGGCCCAAGAAGCACGGAGCGCAGTAAAATGGAAAATGAAGAATGCCCCGATTCCGAGGGTGAATCGTCGAACCGCTTCCTCATTTCATTTCCAATTCTCAATTACCTATGACCACCGCTAACCTCAAACTAATGTACACGCTCCTCTGCGACGATGTTCGCATCGAGATGGGCAACAAGATCTCGCTGATGGGCGTTTTTCAGAACATCATGGTCGAGAAGCTGCCCGTGTCGCTGATCAAATTCGCCGTCATCAACCACTGGGCCGGCGCCGGCGATCATCAGACCGAGGTGCGAATTCTCGCCCCTGACAAACAGAACCTCGTCGTCACCTCACAGCCGACCACCATCCAACTCGCCGAGGGCGGATTTACCGACAACGTCAGCTTCTTCGTCAACGTCGTCTTCCAAACCCCAGGCACCTACTGGATCCAAACCATCGCCAACACCGTCGTCCTTGACGAACTCCCGCTCATCGTCACCGACCAGGAAAACGCCCAGTCCCTGACGCCGCCCGAAGAGCTCTCAGAGACCATCAATTAACCGCGCACTTTCGTGTTTTGTCCGAAAATGCGCGTTTTTTGCGTCAATTTCAATTTTGTCAGTAAAAACGGGCCAGTGGTGGCATATTTACGCCCAGTGGTGGGGCAAATACCCCCGAGTGGTGGCGATTTTCGGCCCGAGTGGTGGAAGATCCGCGAGGCCAATCTTCTCCACCAAAACGGCCGTTTGTCCGACCCGGCCTAACTTGCTCTATTGATGATGTCGACGCTCATGATGTTGTTAATGGCGTCGGTCACGCTGCCTATGTGCTCTTATGAGGTCGTCGCTCTCCTGCCTGTTGTTCACCGCGCTATCAATTCATACGCTTCTCACCATTCCGCTCTAATTGGTTAGCTTGCCGCGGTGGTTGCCCGAGCAACCTTCGAATCCTATCCGGATCGGAGATACCGGCGATGCTTCCGGGTTTGAACGTCTTTCGCGCAAGTCGTTCATGCGGGATGCCGGTCGCGAACCATTCGGCTGTCGGCATTATATCCTTCTTCTCCGGTTGCGGCGTAAAGCGTATTGTGGTTCGGGTCGCTCGGGTCCATAACCAGCGACGTAACGACGAAATTGCCAAGTTGCCCATTCGTCGGCAGCCAGTTGTCTCCGCCGTCCTCGCTTTTCCAAACACCGCCGCCAACCGAACCGGCCCATAAAGTACCCGAGACGGTTGGGTGAACGACAACAGAACGCGTGTCGCCCGCCGACATTTTCGGGGCCGCGAGAAACCCACCGCAATGGAGAAATCGGCCGGTCTCCAAATCCGTCGGCGTCAAGATTTGCCACGAGATATGCATCCCGTTCTGCAAGAGCGTTCGCGAGACCGCCGTCCGGAATCTCTCCATTTTCGTCCCGCCATGCGAGTAATCGCCATTCAAGCGCCGCGGGGCCGAAAGTGGGCCCGGCCTTGTCTCGTGCGGTAGAAGCACTTGACACGTCCGCTCGACCGTACCAGAAATAAATCGTTCCTGAGCCTGCCAGTAGCAGTCCGAAGGTAATTATCGGGACAATAAAACGTCTCTTCATAGCGTCCTCCTATGCGTCGTTTGACGACGCCTTCAGCACCCATCACTAGGCGATTAAGTTCCCCTTTAGTTAGCAACAAAATCCAGATCGTCTCGGTCACGATCCACGGTTATGAACTGCGGTGAGTTGAATTGAAATGACTTATGGGAAATCACTATCGTATATGTTATTCCGGGCGAAACATCCACGAAACGGTAGTACCCGAAGGGGTTGGTCAAGGCGAAGCGCGTATTCCCCATGGAGTCTGTGAGAGTGACCGCCCCCCTCGAAATCCCCCGTCCTCCGCTTGTCATTATCCGTCCCGCCAGTATCACCGGAACCGTCGCGTAGTTTGCCTCGTACGCCCCAATGTCAACGGTTCCATAAATAATACGACCAAAGCCGCTTGCTCGCTGGTCAAAGACCAGCATGGAATTGTCAAACGGATCACGAGATAGCTCATTATTTCCTGCGTCTATCGCGGGGCTGCCGGGCATGAGGGCGTGCGTCCATGTCTGACCCCCGTTTATGCCCAGCGGTCCGAGGTTGGGCTTGAGCTGTAGTAGGTCGGTCATTACCCATCCTGTGCTCCCCGCCGTATTACCAACCAGATTGAAGCCATGAGAATCGGCGGTTCCTGATACATCAACCTCGCCCGAGGTTGCAAGATTTCCTGCGATGATAGAATTTCGCACCGTGAATATTGCGCCGGAGTCGTTACGGACGCCTCCGCCCTTTCCCGCGGATCGGTTGTTCGCGATAGTTGAGTTAGTCATAATTACAGTCCCGCCAGGATTGGTCGAATTCCATAAACTGTAAATCCCCCCTCCGGGACAGTTGCAGTTGCCGCCGCCGTTGTCAGCTCGATTACCGCTCACGGTAGAGTTCGTTAGATACAGAGGACGGAGGGCCGTAAAAATGCCGCCGCCAGACTCAAACGCACGGTTATTCGTTATTGCAGAATTGAGAATATACAGGATGCCCGTGTTAGAAATGCCCCCTCCGTGAGCGCCTATGGCGTTCGCAAAGTTGCCGTCAATAACCGTGTCGCTTATCCTGCCAAAACTCGAATTCGACACGCCTCCGCCCGGTTCGTTGTCGCGAATAATGGACTGTGAAAGAATGAATGTAGAATTCCCGCTGCTGGCATTGATTCCGTACCAATTCCCCATAACCGTGCACCGAATTACGGTCGTAGGCCCACTGATGTTGACAATGCCACGGCCAGTATTGTCGCGGATCACAGAATCCATGACCGTGATCGAGCCGGGCAAACTTACCGAACCACCTCCGTAAACTCCCTGCTCCTGATTGTTGCTGATCGTCGAAGCCGCGATATCGACTCCGCTGGAAATCGCTTGTATCCCGCCGCCGGCATTGTTACTGATACTCGAAGTCCGGACGATCAACGTTCCTCGATCCACACAAATGCCGCCCCCCAAACCAAGAACATCGACTGGTGCCGTATTATTGCTCAGCACCATGCTATTCAAGGTCAGCGAACTCTGCAGTACAAGGATCGCCCCGCCGCCCGGGAGGTCTTGGGATGTGACCCGGCCATCCCGCAACGTCATTCCAACGAGCGTGACATCCACGCCTCCGGATATTCGAAATATACGCCCGGCATTATTGCCGCTGACCGTCAACAACCCCGATCCGGGACCGTCTATAATCAGCTTCGCAGTAATGGGAATCTGCCCGCCGGTTAGGGTTATTATCTGCGACGAACTAAAAAGCGGCGAGAAAACCACCCTATCGCCGCTGGCGGCGGCGGTGACGGCTTCGCGGAGGCTACAGTCGGAGTCGCAGATGCCGTCGGCGGTGTCGGCGGTCTTTGTGACGACGAGCGTCGCGGCGTAGCTGTCAATACCCGCGAGAAATGCGAGTGCGAGAACAAATACGGCTGCGATTTGGGATGCCATCGCCTAAACCGTTCTCATTATACGGGACAAAAGAACTGCCCGCTAGCATAACGCAGGTGCGTATCGAACTAGAACGGAATTGTGCACACGGCCTTGACGGCCTTGGGAGGGACTTGGTCCGTGCAGCGGTCGTCGAATGGGCAGTTCATTGTGTTCCCGTGGGGGCAGAACGGCGACCAGCCGACGCCATCGGCTTACGGGAATTAGTCGGAGCGCGGGCATCCCTGCCCGCCGGTGCTGACGGTATTTTTGAATGTGGATCAGGCGGATAAGAGCAGATCTGAAATGATCATTTCATATCGGGCCTTTTCCGCTTGATCCGTTTTATCTGCGTTCCAATCGGCGTGGGCTAGGGCGGGCAGGGATGCCCGCGCTCCGACGCGGTAGGGAACTCAAGCATGCAGGAGTTGCCGGGAGGCAAAAGAGAAGGCCCCGTCTTTGTGGACGGGGCCTTTGTGTTGGCGGGGTGTGCAATTTTATGGGAGATAGCCTTTTGGTATCGGAATATCGCCGGGGGAGCCGAAGCCGATGCCTGTGTAGCCGGCACTTGAGCGGAGCATGTGCCACACGCCGTCACGGTAGACTGCAGCGTCGTATTTATCGTCGGCGTCATAGTCGCCCGGGACGGGAATGTCACCCGTGGTGCCGAACGGGATGAATAGGACCTGCCCGTTGCTGCTCTGCAGGATGATCCACAGGCCGTCGCGGAAGACGGCAATGTCGTCCTTGCCGTCGCCGTCATAGTCGGCCGGCACGAGTTTGTCCGTCGGTAGGCCGAAGTTGATAGTCGTCGTGCCCGATCCGGTCGGATCCCGAATGACCCAGTCTCCTGATGAGGGGCGGAAGTATGCGATGTTGGCCCTGCCGTCACCGTCAAAGTCCATCGGGACCGGTTTGTCGCCGTTCTGTCCGTGCGTAACGGCGGTCACTCCGCCGAGGCTGTTCTGTATGTACCAACCGCCGTCCGAAGGCCGCCATATGGCGATATCGGCCTTGCGGTCCCCGTCATAATCGGCACACACAGGAACGTCGCCGGGATTGCCCCAGACAGGATAGGTAAACGTGCCCGTCGCACTGTTGATGACAAAGAAGTCGGGGTCCATTCCGTTGGAGTTGAGCCGCGCAACGGCGACGTCGGTCTTGTTGTCGCCGTCATAATCGCCGGGAGTGATGATGTCCGTCGCTATACCGAACTGAACGCCGTAAAACCCGCCCGTCGAACGCCACAGATACCACACACCAAAATCAGGCGGCACCCCGTTGGGTCGATAGACCGACACATCCGTCCTGTTGTCTCCGTCAAAGTCCGCACGGGTATACAGCGGCGTCGGTGTCGGAGTCGGGGTTGGAGTTGGAGTTGGAGTTGGAGTAGGTGTCGGCGTTGGAGTCGGAGTCGGAGTCGGAGTCGGTGTTGGTGTCGCTGACGGAACGCATACACCAAGGCTGCCTGCGTTGTATACGGCGGCGATCTCGGCCGCCGAAAGGGCCTGATTTACTATGATCACTTCGTCGAGGAGTCCCGGGAATGTGGCACCCACGCCCGAGCACGCACCGCCAATCACTAGCGGGGCCCCGTTCGCATTCGCACCGAGTGCACCCGAGGCTGTTGCTATTTGCTGCCCGTTTCGATACAACCGAAATGTCGATCCGTCAGCCGTTACCGCGACGTGCTGCCACAGGTTCGGTACCATTTGTTGTCCTGATGACGCAAGAATGCCCCCGGAACTGAAAGTGAGGCCGTGAGTCGCATCCTGGCCGATCTGATAATTGGCGCTCTGACCGGAATCGAAGCAGTTGCTGCGCTTGCCGATCAGGTGCAAATCCCCCGTAGTGGTGGGATACGCCCACATATGAATGGTCATTTGTGACGCCGCGGCGAAATTAAGATTGGGTGCGTCAGGAACCTGTACGGTCTGGTTGACACCGTTGAGGCTGAAAGAACGGCCTACCGCGCCTGCTGCAAACCCGGCACCGTTTTGCAAGGTGCCCTGATTGCCGTCCACGGAGTCGTTCGCGTTGTCCTCAGCCCGCCACCAACTTACTGTATTGACTGCCATTGGCACGCACATCCGACACTTTCCGGCGCTGCCGGCATTGTAGATCTGCTGAACTTCCTGCTCGCTCAGTTGCCGATCGAAGATCTCAACCTCATCGATGCGGCCATCGAATGGCGA
Source organism: Blastocatellia bacterium (assembly GCA_963716755.1). Classification (GTDB taxonomy): domain Bacteria; phylum Acidobacteriota; class Blastocatellia; order Pyrinomonadales; family Pyrinomonadaceae; genus OLB17. Next base: position 64,202 of record CAVQUD010000004.1, on the reverse strand, counting down.
CCCGCCAAAGTTGCTCGTAAAGCCGAGCCGGAGCGGGTTTGACGCGCTCGCTGATCGCGCTCCGTGCCGGTGTGCCCTTGAGCACGCCGTCGATATAGACAGAGATCTGGCTCGTACCGGCCGCAACGGCGATGTGGTGCCACGCATTCGGCGTTAGCGATTGATCGCTCTCCCAGTTGAATTGCCGGCCATCCATTCACGCCAACAAGATGAAGTTTCTGCTCATGAAGCCTGAAGTCCCATCCTGATCCGCCGTCCGGATGCGACCTGCCGATGATGTAGGTGCCGCTGCCGTTGATGGTCGAATACATCCAAAGATCGACCGTAAACGGCGCCGCTCCAAAGTCACCGACATTCGACGGAAATTGGAAATAATCGTTAGCACCGTCAAAACTGAGAGCATCCTGGACGAGGCCCGGCGCATACGTAGCACCATTGACGGCTGTGCCGTTCTCAAACGTCGGTCCCTGAATGTCGTTTGCGTTCCCGTCGCCCGGCCACCACTGCGTCATATTCGGCGGCGGCGGCGTACATTCGCGGCACATACCTGTGCTGCCGGCGTTGTAGATGGCCTGGATTTCCTGTGCGGTGTATGCCCGGCCGGTCAGGTGAACCTCGTCAAGCTGCCCTTTCAGAAACCACGGGAAGTACCCGTAACTGCCCAGTCTGAGGTTTTCGTTGTTTACAAAGATGTTTCCGCTCTGGCTTCCGGTCGCTTCGAACTGGCCATTTAGATAGACCTTCATCTCAGTTCCGTTATAGGTTCCTGCGAAATGGTACCAGATGCCAGTATTTAGCGGCGTGACGGTGCAAACGTCCCTTAGTGTCGGAAGCGTTCCATCTGTCGAGATCCTGAAGCAGATACGATTGTTGGTTCCGATCTCAGTACCGTAGGCAAGGGTATTTGAACCTTCCGGGCCAAATTTGTTGACGAGTTCGTGAATACGGCCTAGCTCGTCGAGCTTGACCCAAAAGGATATTGAGATCTGTGTAAGATCGAGAGCCGGAGAGTCCGGTATGCTCACGTAATCATTAACGCCGTCGAAACTGAACGCCTGTCCGACCTTTCCCGGGGTGAAGCCTGCACCGTTCATCAGCGAACCATTCTCAAATGTCGGCCCTTGAATGTCATTTGCGTTACCGTCGCCGGGCCACCATGAAACCATTTGCGGCGGCGGCGGCGTGCACGGGCATTTGCCCGCAGTTCCGGCGTTGTAGATCGCGAGCAACTCAGCGCCTGATAGGGCTCTGTCGTAGATCGCGGGCTCATCAAGTTGGCCGGTCCAGGCAGTCGAGCCGGGCCGATGCCCTATCGTGAGGCCGTCGGAATTGATCGCAGTATTCAGGGCCATTGGTGCTGAACTTTCCAGTTGGCCATTGACGTAGATCTTGACCGTGGTCGCGTCATAGGTGATCGCCCCGTGATACCAGGTATTTGGCAGCAGCGTGGTCGTGCCCCATAGATCTGAACTGTGGCCGTAGAAGTACAGCTTCCCCGGGGCGTTAACGGAAGTGATCATTCCAAACATCTGCCCGCCGGCGGGAGAGCCGTATTGGAATAAGGCCGATTCCGTCGATGCCGTCAGGTCGAGCGGCGTTCTAAACCACATCTCGACCGTGCGGGCGGCATTACCAACGGGCAGGTTCAACGGCGAGGCAACGTGAACGTAATCGCCGCTGCCGTCGAGGTTAAAAGCGTTCCCGACCTTGCCCGCTGTAAAGCCGGCATTGCCAATAAGAGCGCCGTTATTGAGGTTCTTATTGTCGCCGGCATTGTTCTCGGCGGCCCACCACGAGATGAGGCCGCTCGGGGCCGGATAACATTCGACGGCCGGTTTCGCAGCGGCAATATCGACGGGCCCGGCCGCCGTTAGTGGTGCCGATCTCACAGTAGCTACCCCCGACAATGAAAAAACCGCAACGATCGAGGCCGCGGCGGTCATCAGTATGATTGTCGTTAGAAATAGTAAGTTTTTGTGTTTTCCAGCGCTACGGGCCGGCTCTGCACCGTTTCCAAACATTTGAGGCTACCTCCTTAGGCCGGCGGCCGGCTGAGAGACCAGAAGCGGTCGGGATAACAGGTCGTACAAATCCCTCACCGCTGGATGTTGAAAGCCGTCGGTTCATTACAGACAACATCATAGCAATCCGCGTGCCGTCGTAGGGGCTTGATCGGATCATTTGATATGGTTGTAACTCGTTGTTGCATTGTGGCTTACCACAGACTGTATTAGAATTGAGGATCTTCGCCGACCGGCAGACGAGTATATTCTCGCGCCAGATGAAAAAACTCACAGTTAACCTCGCCGGCACGTGGCTCGATGATCTCAATGACCGAATGCTTGACTACCGATGGTATTTTTCGTAAGGTATCAATTCGCCCGCGGGGTTGGATGCGGGCGCGTTTTTTTGATAATTTATCGGGCATCAATAAGAGTTCTCGGGCACGTATGTCAATTGGTAGACAGCCTCTCTTACAAGGAGGAAGTTAGGGGTTCGAGTCCCTTCGTGCCCACCATTGCGGAGTCGTAGTTCAGTTGGTTAGAACGCCAGCCTGTCACGTTGGAGGTCGCGGGTTCGAGTCCCGTCGGCTCCGCCATTTAATTTACTAGAAGGTCGCGAGCAAAGAGGTGGGAATATCATTCCTACCTCTTTTTTCGTGTCCGTTTGTGTGAAATTACATACAGCGTGAGAATTTTCCGCACTTTCGCCCTCAGAGTTCTCGCCGTCTTTACCAGAACGCCCTGTTTCACTGCTTCGGCGGACATCGGTAATGAGGTTTGTTGGGCACGAGCATTGCAGATTGAGTGATCGAGGGATCTTTTTCAGTCCTTCAACAGTTGGAGGTAAGGCAATATGTCACGCGGATTTATGATCGGTCTGATCTCTTTGGTCTTCGCGTCCGCGTTAGCAGGGCAACCGACCCCACGCGATGCAAATGAAGCAGAAGCATGGAAGCTCTACCAACAATACAAGGCAAGCCGGGCCGCGGAGGCTGCCGCTAGCACGGCGATCAAACAGGTTAGGAACGATGTGGCAACGTCTTCCTTAAGTTCAATAGGTGTTTTTGGTTCGGACCCGGGTGACCGTGCCCGTCTTGCCCAACTTCGACAGACAGTCGACACCGAACGAAGGCGTCAGACCGAGCTGCTTGAGAAATGGGGAAGTAAGTTTTACTGGAGGTATGGAGACCTTGTTTGGTCCGAAGAAAGGATCAGGGACGGCAAGACCAAACGCGAAATGGATCGCATCGAGTTTGCACTGACCTACATCCCGTTCAACTATGTTCCTAAAACAACAGCCGCCGCATCACCCACGCCGGCACCCGTAGTGACTGCTCCGGTTTCGGCAGGCTCGACAAGCTTGACGCTGGAGTTGCCCGGTTATTGGGGGCACCTCAGTTATACGATCACGGGAGCGCGGCTCGATCCGCCCACCGGCGGCGATCGCGGTAACGTAGCCGGACGCCAATATACGGGCGAACTGATCGGTCCGACCCTCACAGTTTCGGGCAAAGCCGTCAGCGATAATCCGTCAAGCGGGCCGGGCTCGATGGACTATTATGAGATCGTCGTTTCGGTAGTGGCGGGCAAGGAAAAGAAGGAATACGGCTATATTGCTCAGAAAGGTGAAAAGCTGAACAAGTCGTTCTCACTATCGGTACCGGTCACGCCAGGTGCTTCGGGCAGTTTTTCGATCAGCCTGCTGGAGCAGAATGCTAATTACGGACCTCATGGATGGGTCGTCGGCGGCAGTCTGGCCGCGTCGAAGGGCGGGGCCAATACGAACACGCAGCCCGTGGCGGCGCTCGCAGGAACCTGGGCGTGCAGTGACGGCGGTAAATACCAGATCAAGCAATCGGGAACATCGATCAGTTGGGAGGCTGCATCGGCAGACGGAGGCCAGACGTGGGCGCACTCATTTGTCGGCACCATTCAGGGCGATAAGATCGTTGGCCGGTTCGAAGATCATGCGTCCGGACAAATTAGAAATCGCGGCGAACTAACGCTGCGGATCGTCAGCGGATCGAAACTCGAATATGTCTCATCGAGCGTCCCATTTGGCGGCCGAACCTGGAACCGATGAAGGTCATAATTGGAGCATTCGATTAAAACGATCTGTATTGCAGGGGTAAATATATGAAAAAACTACTAATTCTATTAGCCATATTTAGCGGATCTGTGATCTCGGCATCGGCGCAGTCAGGTAGGATCACGGGCAAATTGACCTATCCGGGCGAGGGCATTCCAACCGACCTGGTCCTATGTGTTACGGTCGCACCACTTAACTCTGGACCTACCAACTGCTCAAAGGACAGGCCGGCCCGACTACAGCAAGCCAAGATCACGTTCAAAGTTAATCATCGCGCGGCTTCATACACGATCAGCCTGCCAGCGGGTTCATATTATGTCTATGCAAAGACGAGGGAAATGCCCGGTGTAAAAGCATTCTACGATGAGTTCATCAAGTGTGGTATTCGCGTCGAATGCACGTCAAAAGAGCCGATCATGATAAAGGTCAAGGCAGGGAAGACCAGAAGCGGCATCACGGTGGGGGATTTTTGGTAGAGCTCGTGTGGACTTTTCCCGATCACTTTAGACGCGATTAGCACAACCAAGAAAGTGGCAAGAGACTGTGGTTCCTGCCTCTTTTTCGCGTACCTTGTCCTATTTGTGGCTATCCTTTCCTGCCGCCTCGAAAACCGGTTCGCCTTTCTTTGAAGTTCGGTGGTGCGTGGTTTTTTTGGCGCTAATGTGAGAATTTCCACGCTTGAGCCCCACCGCATTCTTGTCCCGCCCGTTTTTCCTTGTTTCAAACGAACGGCACGATAGTTGCAGTCTGAATGTTAGAACTCCCTTTTTTATAACTCGGCGTGCCGCGTCCGCACTGGACGGGGAGCGTGGCTATTTCGTGCAGGTGAGGTGGAATGTATGAGACAGCTTATTGTGACGGTGGTGACGGGATCAGCCCTGATCGTGGTCTTCTCGCTTTCGACGCTTGCTCAAACGGCGACCGTGAAGGGCAACTACTGTGGGAGCACATACGGAAGCGGGGCGGGGACGTTCAGTTTTATGGTCGGCGACGACAAGATGGACTTTGAAATGGAGTTTCGCGACCGATCGGTCAAGCGGGTACGGTTCAATATCGATAAGTTACGCGTCGGTGACGAATTCGTGATCAAGTACATTTTTGTAGACGGCGAGCAATATATACGGGCAATTACGGGGACAGGCAAACGCCGACAGGTGGAACCCTGCGACATGGACCTAACCGAGGAGGAGCCCAATTAGGAAAGAACCCGCCATGGGAGGAGCATCATGTATCTGAAGCATTTTTGTTTTCTGGCTATTCTCCTGACAGCGACATCGGCCGTGTTTGCACAGGTTATCTATTCGCCGGAAAATCCTATTGAAGGAACACGTTTCAGTTTGTTAAATATAGAGGACTGCGAAGACAGACTTGATAAGACTCAGCTCGAACCCGCTGAACAAGCGAAGATAAAAACAGCGATAACCAGAGAAATTACTGCTTATCTTGAACAATTTGAAGACACGCATTTTGGAAGCGTCATCAGCATTGGCGACCCCGCCATTTTTGCTGATAAAATTAATCAAAACGTAAATCTCATTTATATCGGAAAAAATGGGGCTTGCCTCATCCGCAAGAATTCCCCAAACGCCGAATCGTATCATCATACTTGGAAGGTAATCGGTCAAACGGCAAATATTGTCTTTCCTTTTGTGCCGGATTCGGCGATGAGTAACAAACAGCGGCAGACTTTGATGCACGAGATGACGCACCATATAGAATGGCTGTTGGGCGTCAAGGAATCCTCCAAAACTGTTTTGGGATACGAAAACCCGCGCTCGGAACGCAATACCAATTATCAGGATTTTGTGGTTAATGCCTTGGTTGATTGGAAGAAAACCGAAAATTTAATCAGGGATAAAAAAGAAGATCTGCCAAATGCCATTCAAGCATGGAAAACTCTGGAAGAAAAACTCACTGAATTAGAAAAAGGAAGTGCCGCCGGAAACAAACCGCACGATAAAAATTTGCAATCAATGAACGGGTTCGAGGTCAAATTTGAATCCATCAAAAAAAAATATCTATCGGGAAGTGCGGGAGAAGATCTCAAAACCTTCGTGCTGCTGGCCGATTTGCTTCCGAAAATGGATCCGAATTTAGATTTGGAACGTGACGGCAAGCCGGTTCAAAGTGAAGAAACGATCGAACTCACTGAAGGTGAAAGCGTTAATGTTTCCGCGATGGCAGTAAATAACGCAGTAGCTATAGAACTTGATTCAAAAATAAAAGCTCAGTTTTATTGGAATGCGGTTGGTTTAGAGCCGCAAAAAGGCAAAACTTTTAGCTTGACGGCGACAAAAGCCGATAAAAGATACGAAGTTAAAGTTGATTTACGAGTTCCTTTCAACAACCGGGAATATTCGATTGTGCGTGCTAATTTTTTTATCGCTACCAAGCCAAAGTCCACCGGTTTTGTATACCGGAACTATTCTGGAACTATATTCGCGGACAAAGGTGATCGAACTTTAGGGTCTCGGGTAATACCCTAGTGGTAACATTGAAGGCTCGGTGCTCAATTGCGGCCCTATTGCCGGTGAAAAATTTACGTGTACAATAGAAAACACTACGCCTGCCGTTCCACTGACAAGGAAAAGAAAAAGAATTATCCATTCTGAGTGGCAAAATTAGGGATGGCGGGATCTCTGGGACCTGGAGGTGTGAGCATGGGTTCTATATTCCGAACCCCATCGATGAGTTTACCGGACCGATTTTTCGGCCAAGATCTCAACAGACCGCATAACTTAGTTCAGCCGATTCGCTCTTCAAGCAGACGAGCTGTATTCAGGCAAATATGCCGCCGCAATTCAGAAGTTTAGCGAGGCGATAGCAATTGATCCCAATTCAGCGACCGCTTACGCCGGAGCCATGCGAGACCCGTTTCAGATTAGGCGGAGCTCTTAGCGATTATGACCGCGTGATCCAGATCGATCCGAATTACCCCGCTACCTATACCTAGCCGTGGCAAGATCGCTTGATCTGTCGGGAGAAGTTGAGGTTGAGATCTTGGTCGATACGGCGGGAAATGTGGAATCGGCTGAAGCTGTTTCCGGACACCCGCTACTTAAGGGCATCGGCCGAACAAGCCGCTCGTTCAGCGAAGTTCAGGCCGTACATGCAAAACGGGCGCGCCGTTAAGGTCAAAGGCACGCTGACCTATGAATTTAGTCCGGCTTCGGCGATCAAAGAACCCGAAGCAGTAGATACCGACGAACCTCCGAATGAGGATCCCAATTCGCGGACGGCCGAGACCCCTGATCTCTCTGGAACCTATGACCTTGTAGCAAATGGCTACCCCGCAACGTTGGAAATAACGGGCACTCCTGGAGATTACACCGGCAGGGTGCTGTTCCAGTACTACGGCAAATGGGAAACGTTGACCGATGTGGAATATTCGGCTTCAACCGGGACATTTTCTTTTACGTGCCCGCGTCCGGGCGGACTCGTCGGGTACGCGCAGAATTATTCAGGAAAACTGAACGGAACCACTCTTAAGGGAACCTTTAGTCAGCAAGGATCGAACTCTAATTATGAATGGCGAGCGACACCAAGTAATGGATCTACTAAACCTTCCGTAATTCGGTCAAGACCTGCTTCGCGACGGCCTTGAGCGTGTCGAATAATCCGTTGCCGCATTTTGCAACCGCTAGATACGCGAAAGATGCTAAGAAAAGAGGTCGAGCATTGCTAGCCTCTTTTTTGCTATATGGAATCGAGAAATGCTTGCAGGCTCGTCCGGAATTTCGCAGGATCAATGGCGGGATATCTATAAAGCTGAGGTTCGATCTGTTGAAAAAGTTTCGAGACCCGCTCTTTTTCTATTAGACCATTGGCCAGCATCGAGGCGACATCTCCGACGTCTTGTTCGTGGCCGCGTTCAATCTTTGCCAGGGCCTGGCTATAAGGGTCGAAGTGAAAAAAGTCGATCTTGCCAACGCGAGCGATAAATAGTGAGCGAGTCTCCCAACCCGGCACTTCGGGAATAAAATCGGGTGGCGAGGCAAGCTCGACGTTGATATTCAGCCGTTCTTTTAATACCGGCAACGCTCGAAATAACTCATCGTTCTCAGGGATGAACCGTAGGTCAATGTCGACGGTGCTGTCGCGCCAACCCTGGAGAACGGCGGTTGCTCCTCCAGTCAGATACACGCGTGCCGGTTGCCGGGCACTTTCGCCTAAAGCCCGCATGAACTCCTCTAAACGTTTTTTGTCGCTAAATTCCCGCATCAATAAGCTCGCTCAAAACTGACGAGCCGGCGGATCAGAGCGTTGTAGCGGGAATGGGCCGAATCGCTGTCTTCCGCGGCGAGCTTTAGGTATAGTCGATGTTCGGGTGACGAGAACGCGTGAGCGGGAACGTCGATTCCCAACTGCCTAAGCCGCGGCGCACCGATGGCGACCAGTAAGGCCGAGACCGTCTCGCTGCCCTTTTTCAGGTCGATCAAACCTTGGCGCACATATTCCTCGCCCGGAAGTTCCATACGAGCAATTGTAGCCGAATCGGCGGAGCGTCGTTAGCCTTTTCTTAATTCCGTAAGAACTTGTTTCGCCACGGCTTTGAGCGTGTCGAATACACCGGTGCCGTTGGTGGCGACGGCCTCGAATACAGGTTCGCCCTTCTTTTGCAGTTCGCCGGTCAGGTCGTGGGTCGGGATGACGTTTGGCAGGTCGCGTTTGTTGAGCTGCAGCACATAGGGAAGTTGATTCAGCTCGTAGCCCTGTGTTTGCAGGTTTTCTTCGAGGTTGTAGAGCGATTCGATGTTGGCGTCCATCCGCTCTTCCTGGCTGTCGGCGACGAAAACAACGCCGTCGACGCCCTTTAGGATCAGCTTTCGCGACGCATCGTAATAGACCTGTCCCGGAACGGTGTAGAGGTGGAAACGCGTCTTAAATCCACGCACCGTGCCGAGCTCGAGCGGCATGAAGTCAAAGAACAGCGTGCGGTCCGTCTCGGTCGCAAGAGAGATCAGCTTGCCCTTCGCCTGCGGGGCGGTCGAATCGTAGATGTATTGCAGATTCGTCGTCTTGCCGCACAAGCCCGGCCCGTAATAAACGATCTTGCAGTTGATCTCGCGTGATGCGTAGTTAATGAAAGTCATAAGAAAGTAAACAGTGACAAGTAACAGGTGACAGGATCAGGACCTGCTGCCTTTTTGTCGCAAATGCTTTGATAAACCGACCAACATCCGACCGATCGCATCGGCCTCAGCTCGTAGTGTCGAGTAACCCGCTGGTGCCAAAAATCCAAGGCGAGACCCAATCAGAAGTTCCGTTTCGAGTTCGCTGCATGATCCTTGGGCAATAGCGATGAAATGGCCGAACTCCTTATCCGATTGTCTCGCTGCTCCTTCTGCTATATTTGCAGGAATTGACACTGCCGCCCGCCTTATCTGTGACGTGAGGCCGAATCTCTCGTCTGAGGGGAAAGTGCCGGTCTCTTTGTAGACATTGACCACAAAGTCAACCGCCTTTTTCCAAACCTCGAGATTCTCGTGTGGTCTCATTTCTGCTCTTTACTTGTCACTTGTCACCCGTCACTTGTCACTAACTGAACAGGCTGTCAATGTCCTCATCCGTGATCTCCGCAAAGAATGAATTGTGGTTGAGCTGGTAGCTCACGGAATCAGCGGTCGCTTCGTCGAGTATGCCTGCGACCTCGTAGCTGCCGCGTTTTGAGCGGATCTTTACCAGGCTGAGCGTCGATCGCTCGTCAAAGACGACCACGAGCAGAGCGCGGCCGATGATGCTGATATAAATGCTCTCGTGCTCGCCCTCGTGGTAGACCGAGGGGAACGTGTCCTCACCGATCAGCTTTGCCATCGAGCTGGTCGCGGCGACATTACCGGCCGCGAGCGACGCAAAGCTGGTCGTGTCCATATCGCCCACTTGGCCGGAGAACGCGATGGGCTGACCATCGCGATCGATGAGAAACACCACGCGGGCCGCGCATTCGACGCAGAGGCGTTCCAGTACGGTCTTTAACCGGTGGAACTGGTGTTCTTGCAAGATAAAAGGCGTATCTGCCATGAAGAAAAGTGAAGTGCCAACGGACGTTAGTGTATCGCGGGTGAAATGTCTTTGACAACGCGGCCGGGCGGTCTTCCACGAGACTGGCCGCAAACCTAAATCTAACACAGGACAGAGGTCGGCCACAAGACATTTTTGTTCGGGGACCGATAGAGAATTGCCGTAAAACAGGTCGAAACTGTAGTATTATGACCTTGGCCGGCAAGCGCACGCCGGCGGCAAATGCGGGTTCGCGTTGCCAACCACAACGCAGTGAACAGTAAACGGTAAACAGTAAACGGTAAGAACCGAGCACTTTAAACCCTACTCACGACCACTGCCGTTAGTCACCCCTTCTTACCTGTCACTTGTCGCTGTTTACCTGTCACGGCTTTAGATGAAGCACCATCTCTTTTCGGATATATCGACCGGCGTGAGTTTCGTTGCCATAGGCGGCGGAAACGGCCTTTCGATGCTTCTGTCCGGCCTTAAGCGGTTTGTGAACGCCGCCGACACCGAGCCCGTATGGCTCGATGATCTCTCCGCGATCGTTGCCGTGACCGACGATGGCGGCAGCTCAGGCCGATTGCGCGAGGAACTGCAGATGCTGCCGCCGGGCGATATTCGCAACTGCATGGTCGCGCTCAGCGAGGATTCGCAGCTGCTGTCGAGACTGTTCAAGCATCGCTTTCGCGGTGACGGCGACCTCGGCGGGCATATTTTCGGGAACCTGTTCCTCGCCGCACTATCGGAGATCACCGGCGATTTTGCCGAGGCGGTGAAGCTTTCGAGCGAGATCCTTGCAAGCAAAGGACATATTTATCCCGCGACCGTCGCCGATGTCCGGCTAGCCGCTGAGCTTGCCGACGGAAGCACCGTCAAAGGCGAGACCAACATCTCCAAGGTCGGCGGCGCGATCGAACGGCTCTATCTGGAGCCCGCAGACTGCAAGCCGATGCCCGAAGCACTCGCCGCGATCGAGGCCGCCGATGTGATATCGATCGGGCCGGGCTCATTATTCACGAGCCTGTTGCCGCCTATCCTGGTCGAGGGCGTTGCCGATGCGATCGCTGCCTCGCCGGCGACCAAGATGTACGTCAGCAACCTTATGACGCAGCCGGGCGAGACGGACGGCTTTACGGCACGGCATCATCTTGAGATCGTTCGTCAGTATGCGCCGCAGATAGATTTTGATTACGTGATCGTGAACGACCATCCGATCAGTACGGGACAATCGGAGAAGTACTCCGGCGAAGGGGCCGAGCAGATAGGTGTGCACGGCTCGATCTCACCGGACACGATCGAAGGCGCCGAGATCGTTTATGGTAACCTGTTGGACGATGGCGATATGGTCCGCCATCATCCAGAGAAACTGGCCCAAGTATTATTGTTGTGCGCTTTACAGCCCCGGGAACGGGCATTTGTCCGCGGAAGAAACTGATCCGGAATAAGTAAGAAGGGCGAAGTGACAGGTGATATGTCCGGACTTCCACCTTATTACTTATCACTTCTCACTTATTCCGAAGTGTTTGTAGCATTGTGAGTAACGATCTGGACATTTTGATTATGGCCGCCGGGCTCGGCACGCGGATGAAGTCGAACCTGGCAAAGGTGCTTCACCGCCTCGACGGTCGAGCGCTGATAAATCACGTGGTCGAGACGGCGTTCGAGCTCGATCCGGGAAAAGTCGTCGTGATCGTTGGCCACCAGGCCGATGACGCGAAGGCTGAGGTGCTGCGGGAGTTTGACGGGCGGCCGGTCGAGTTTGCGTTGCAGGAGAAACAACTTGGAACGGGCGACGCGGTTAATTCGGCGAGGGCGATGCTTGAGGGTCGTGATTCGACGACGATCGTTTTGTCGGGTGACGTGCCGATGATCACCAATGCGACGCTGGATGGGTTGATCGCTGCTCATCGCGAGAACAAGGCAGTTTGTACCGTTCTGTCGGTAAAGCTAAAAGATCCAAGCGGTTACGGCCGCGTTGTTCGCGGGGCGGACGCATCGTTCGAACGCATCGTGGAACAAAAAGACGCGAGCGACGAACAGAAAAAGGTCAAAGAGATCAATTCGGGCATTTACTGTTTTGATACGAAGAAACTGTTCGACGCGCTGTCGCGTGTCGGCAACGACAACGCGCAGGGCGAGTATTACCTGACCGACGTGCCGCGAATTCTCAAAGAGGATGGCGGCACCATCGCCATCTTTAAGTGCGAAGACCATCGCGAGGTCGAGGGCGTCAACGACCGGCGGCAACTTGCGCGGATGGAAAAGGTGATCAGAAAACGGACGATCGAAAGGCTGATGCTTGAGAGCGGCGTGACGTTCGTAGATCCAAAGACGGCGTATGTCAGCGGCCGCTCGGTGATTGGCCGCGATACAGTGATCTGTCAGAACGTAAGTATTGAAGGCAAAAGTGTTATCGGCGATGGCTGCACGATCCGACCGGGCACGCGGATCGTCGATTCTGAGATCGGCAGCGGCGTCGAGATACGCGACAACTGCTTTATTACCGACTCGACCGTCGGCGACGACTGCACCGTCGGCCCGATGGCACACCTCCGCGGCCACGCCGTGATGATCGAGGGCTCAAAGGTCGGCAACTTTGTCGAGCTAAAGAAAGACCACTCTCGGCCGCAAGTCAAAAGCCAGCCACCTCACCTATCTCGGCGACGCCACCATCGGCGAAAACACCAACATTGGAGCTGGCACCATAACCTGCAACTACGACGGCAAAAACAAGCACGAGACGCATATCGGCGATAACGTGAAGATCGGATCCGACACGATGCTCGTCGCACCGCTGACCGTCGGCGACGGCGCGTTGACGGGTGCGGGAAGTGTTGTGACAAAAGATGTGCTGCCCAATAAACTGGTGGTCGGTGCCCCGGCGGCGGGCTATCAAAACAGTCAAATGATCTCCATGAGAAAGAGAATTTCGATTTGTTTGGTGCCTTTACGCCCGTATTCGTGGTCTTCCTGTGCTGGGCAGCAACGGCCAATGGACAATCGAAATCTCAAGGGCCCAACTTTAGTGGGACGTGGAAACGGGATGACACAGCGAGCCCTGTTAAGTACTCGTATCAGTTCGGCGTCAAGTGTGAGCCACCGATATTAGACATCGCCCACACGGATTCAGAACTTAGAATCACTAGTATCATGAATTGTCATAGCGTGGAGAAGGGCATGTATGATCTTCGGGAAAGCAAGACATACTACACGGACGAACGCGGCGAGGTTAATGATCTAACCGGTGCATCTAGCACAAAGTGGGATGGCAAGAAGATCGTCACGGCCTTCACCGCTCGCAAGAACGGGAAGGATACGAAATGGCTACAGATCTATGAGATCTCGAAGAAACTTGACAAGATTACTGTCAGAATGGGTGTAAAAGACGACCCGATCGGAACTTTCATGACGGAAGTGTATCGAAAGCAAGTAAAGTTTTAGGCCAGTACATTATGTACGGAATAGTCGGATACGTTGGAAATAAACAGGTTGTGCCGTTGATCATTGACACCGGCAGCCGATGGAAATCCTGATGTGATAGTATGGTCGTTATGAGCGCTAAGACCGCAAAAAATACCAAGCCGAAACTAAAGGCCGTCCACGAGATCAGGATAGAACGCCCTGAGCGGATGAAGCTTTCCGCCGAGGAATCGCTCAGACGCATGAATGATTTCGATAAAAGGAAGGACAAGTTCATTGCCTCTATTCGTAAGAGCAAGGTTTGAGGTCTACATCCCGGACCAGCCAAGCCCCGCTTACCAAGACCTTCTGAAAACCTTGGCCGATGAATTTACTGCGGTTTTTGGTGGATGCACGATCGTTAGAGGTCTTGACGGGAAATATCTCTCTACCCACGGCCAGATCATAAACGACCGAATCACGTTGCTATATACGGACACGCCCTTCGACCTTCAAGAGAATTTCGGCCCTGTTTCGGAATATTCGGACAAACTTCGCCGATCAGCCTATCAGGCATTGGACGAAGAGGCAGTTCTTGTCGCCGTTTGGCCAGTCTACCATTCAATCTAAACTATGTGCGGAATAGTCGGATACGTTGGAAATAAACAGGTTGTGCCGTTGATCATTGACGGTTTACGCAAACTCGAGTATCGCGGGTATGACTCGGCGGGCATTGCTGTGGTCGATGGCGATCGGCATATGGAACTGCGACGGGCTGAGGGCAAGCTGCGGAACCTGGAAGAGGCGATACGGCTGAATCCGCTTGACGGGAACTACGGTATCGGGCATACGCGTTGGGCGACGCACGGGCGACCGACGGAAGAGAATGCGCATCCGCACCGCGACCAGTCGGGCAAGGTCGTCGTCGTTCACAACGGCATTATTGAGAATTATCTGCACCTGAAAGAACGGCTGCAGGCCGATGGGCATGAGTTCGTCACCGAGACCGACACCGAGGTCGTCGCACATCTGATCGGGCATTACGTCGATACCGAGAAGCCTCTCGCTTGAGCTGGCGGTGCGAAAGGCCGTCGAGCGAGCTGCGCGGCATTTTTGCGATGTCGATCATCTCCGTGGATGAGCCGGACACGATCATCGCCGTTCGCGAAGGGCCGCCGGTCGTGATCGGTTTGGGCGATGGCGAATTCTTTGTGGCGAGCGATATTCCGCCGATCCTGGCTCATACGCGTGACGTCTTTTTCCTCGGTGATAAAGAGATGGCGATCCTCACAAAGGACTCGGTCCGGGTGACCGATTTTGAGGGCAACGCCGTTGAGCCTGAGCAGCAGCGGATCACGTGGGACCCGATCCAGGCGGAGAAGGGCGGCTTTAAACACTTCATGTTAAAGGAGATATACGATCAGCCGCGTGCGGTTCGCGACACGGTGCAGGGCCGTATCTCGCTCGACACCGGCCAGGTGTATCTCGACCCGATGGACATCTCGGAGGATGATTTTAAGTCACTGACGTCGATCAAGATCGCGGCGTGCGGCACCTCGTGGCATGCGGGCCTGGCAGGGAAGTACATGATCGAGCAGCTTGCTCGCGTGCCGGTCGATGTGGATTATGCGTCGGAATTTCGCTATCGCGATCCCGTGCTCACCGAGAACGACCTTCTGATCGTCATCTCGCAATCCGGCGAGACGGCCGACACGATCGCCGCGATGCGCGAGGCAAAACAGGCTGGCTGCAAAGTGATGGCCATCTGCAACGTGCACGGCTCGATGATCACGCGCGAAGCGGACGGCACGATCCTGACGCACGCGGGGCCCGAGATCGGCGTCGCGTCGACCAAGGCATTCACGGCGCAGATGATTGCTCTCTATCTCTTTGCGTTGTATCTGGGCCAGCTTCGCGGCGCGATCGATGAAGCGAGGGCAAAACTCCTCGCCCAGGACCTCGCCGAACTGCCGCTGAAGATCGAGCACCTGCTCAACAACGCGGAGTCGATAGAAGAATTGTCGAAGGAGTTCTTTCGCGTGCAGGACTTTCTCTATCTCGGTCGCGGGATCAATTTTCCGGTTGCGTTAGAGGGCGCTCTCAAACTCAAAGAGATCAGCTATATCCACGCCGAGGGTTACCCTGCGGGCGAAATGAAGCACGGCCCGAATGCACTGATCGACGAGAAACTGCCCGTCGTCGTGATCAACACCAAAGAAGAAGGAAACGCTGGCAGCGAATTGCGTTACGAAAAAACGCACTCTAACATCGTCGAGGTCAAATCGCGCGACGGCATTATCATATCAGTCCTGACCGAGGGCGATACGATGTCGAGCAAGGTCTCAAGCCACGTTATAGAGATACCGCAAACGTCCGACCTGCTCGGTCCCGTGCTATCGATCGTACCGCTGCAGCTGCTGTCATATCACATCGCAGTTCGCCGCGGCTGCGACGTGGACCAGCCGAGGAATCTCGCAAAATCGGTGACAGTGGAGTAAGATTTCGTGTTATGAAGTGGCGAGTAATACTCGAACGCGACAGCGAAACCGGCGATTGGGCCGTGTGGTGCCCTGAACTGCCCGGCTGTACGAGCGCGGGCCAGACCGAGGACGAGGCCATGGCGAATATACGCGAGGCGATAGAACTCTACCTTGAGCGCGATGTGTTTCCTCTGGCTCCGTCGGCCGTTGTGCGTGAAGTTGTTGTCTGATGGGCGAGGGAATCCGTTCATTCAACGCCCGCGAACTTGAACGCCTGCTCACGCGCTACGGCTTCGTTCTGATCTCCCAGAAGGGAAGCCATCGGAAGTGGCGCAATTTGGTTACTGGACGACAGGTCATCGTTCCAAGTCACTCGGGCAGATCACTACCCATTGGAACTCTCCGCAACATCCTGATCAACGCAGAAATTCCTGAAACTGAGTGGAAGAGTTAGAACCGTTAGCTCCGTTTTTGCAACGTCGGTTTAACGCCCGGTTCGGTTGGTGTGGATGTGGCCTCGTAGGTCAGCAGCGTTCCGCCAAAGCCGATCGCCCAGCCGCGGTTTCCGTTAAAGATGACCTTTTCGAGCTTGTGCGTTACTGGCGACTTGACGTCGATCCACGAATTGCCGCCGTCGCGTGTGCGGACGATGATGCCGTGGTCGCCGACGGCCCAGCCGTTTGTTGGGCTGGTGAAGTAAACGTCGTTCAGGTTCGCCGTCACGGTCGAGTCCTGCTGCCGCCACAGGCGGCCGCTGCCGTTCGAGCGAAAGATGCGCCCCTTGGTCCCGACAGCCCATGCGCCTTTAGTGCCGGCAAAGAACACCGCGTTAAATTTCGTATCGGTGTCACCGACCAGTGACGCTTTCTCCCAGCTCAAGCCGGAATCCTCGCTAAACATGATAGTGCCGGCCGCGCCGACCACGGCTCCCATTGTCGTGCTGCCAAATCCGCCGTCGAGCAGCAGGAAATGGATCGCGGTCTGGACGCGTTTCCACGTCTTGCCGTCTTCCTGCAGGCGATAGAAAACACCGCCTTCGCCAAAGGCGGTCGCGGTCCCGTTCTCGTTAAAGAGCAGCCGCGTGACGCGCTCGCGTCCGGCATCTTCAAACTCGAATTTTTCCCACGTCTGTCCGCCGTCGGTAGTTTTGCGAATGTACGATACAGGATTGTTGCCGCGGGCAAAGAAGTTTCGCTCGCACAACATCCAGCCGGTCGTCGAGTTGATAAAATGGACCTGCAGCAGCGTGTCGGTCGTGAACTTCGGCTGAGCCGTCCAAGTGACGCCGCCAGTGTCCGTTTTCAGAATAATACCGTCGGTGCCGACGATAAACCCTTTATATTCATCGACAAACGTAATATCCCGAAGCCATGCGAAACTGCTCGTCGTGCGCTTTTCCCAGTCGGCCCGCGCGACCGATGCTCCGGCAAGAATAAACACGATCGTCAATGAGACGCAGAGAGTTTTGAGGTATCTCTTCATTTTCCGTTCTCGGTTCTCAGTTTTCCGTTTTATAGCGGGCTGCCCATCATGTAACGGACCATGCTGGCCTTGCCGAGGATGTCAAAGACCTTCTCGATCGTAAATCCTTTGCCGGTTACAAAGACCTGATCGCCCGGGCTGAGAAAGACCATCTCGGATTTGCCGGCTTCCATGTCTGCAAGGCTGACGACTTTCTTGCTCAGGCGACCGTCTTTTGTATAACTGACAAGAGCGATCTTCTTCTTATCGCCGTTCTTTGTAACGCCGCCGGCCTCGAGGATGGCTTCATAGACGCTGACCTTGCGGTCCATTACACGAACGCCCGGCGTGGCCACATTGCCCATAACGCTGTAACGAGTGGCGTTGGCCTTTTCGAGCGTCACGCTGACCTTTGGGTCGATGATGAACTCATCCAGCCGCTTCGTGATCTCAGCCGCGACCTGCTCCACGGTGCGGCCCGCGACAAAAATGCCTTCGCGGATAAGCGGATAAGATATTCGGGCATTTGGCGGGATCGTGATGCCCGTCTTGCAATAATCGGGGCACTGGCCAAAAACCTCGACCGAGATAACATCGCTTGGACCGAGCCGGTATTCACGAAGATAATTGTCGTAATACGGGAGGATCGCACCCTCGACCGACGGGTCGTCTGTCGCGACTTCGTTGGCTGACGAAGGCGCCGGCAGCGGTACGGTCTTTTCCGTGTTCTTGCCCTTGTCGTCGCTGCCCTTCTTGTCCTTGGGCTTTGCGGTCGTTTGGGCGAGACCCGAAAGGGTCACAGCCGCGACGCAGAGTGCGATCACCAAACCTCGGTTGAGAAAAACTATTGCTTTCATTTCCACTTTCCTCGCTTCAACTACAAACGTCTATTAAACTTTCTGCTCCAGACTATCGACCGCCTTTGCCAAAAAGCACCGTCTTAACAGTCTCAAAAACTATCACCAGGTCGAGCGTGAGGCTTTGATTCTTGATGTAATACAGGTCGTATTGCAGCTTTTGTATAGCATCGTCGACCGATGCGCCGTACGGATATTTGATCTGTGCCCAACCGGTCAGGCCGGGTGCGACCAGGTGGCGGTGCTCGTAATACGGTATCTCGGTCGCCAGCTGCTTGACGAAATGGGGCCGTTCGGGCCGCGGTCCGACGAAGTTCATCTCGCCCTTCAAAATGTTCCAGAACTGCGGTATCTCGTCGATACGCAGTTTGCGGATGACCTTACCGACACGCGTTACGCGTTCGTCGTTTGATACGGCCCATATCGGCTTGCCGTCGGCCTCTGCGTCAGTGCGCATCGAACGGAATTTGATCACGTTAAAGACGCGGCCGTTCTTGCCTACGCGTTCCTGTTTGTAAAAAATGGGGCCGCGCGACTCTAGCTTGATCAGAACCGCCGCGACAAGGGCGATCGGCAGCGACAGCACGAGTCCGACGAGTGCGAGCATCCGATGGATCGACTCGCGAAAAACGGCCTTTATGGGCGAATCCTTCCGTCGTCCGGCAAAGATCAGCCACGACGGCCTCAGCATGTCGACGTGAACTTTGCCAGTGATGCGTTCAAAGAATGAGGTGCATTCCTCGATCGAGATGTCGCCGGCGAGGCTCATCTTCAATAACGCCTCGGTCGGGAACGCTCCGCGGCGTTCGCGCACTGCGATCACGACGCGGTCAACTTTTTCATTAAGGATCACCGATTCGAGTTCATGGGCCTTGCCGAGAATCACCGACCGGCCGAGCTTTTGCATCGGCTTTGCGCCGTTCTCAGAGACAAACCCAACGATGCGGTAACCTGCGTCGCGACGCTGCCAGACGGCTTCGGCCGTGTCTATTGCTGTCTGACCGGTCCCGACGACGAGGATCTTTTCTCCGATATCGGGATGGCCGGTGAGCGAGTGGATGAATATCCTCCAGCCGATCAGCAGCACCAGACACCAACGGCACCGAGATGACCGATACGCCGCGGCCAATCAGTAGCGGCGGTACGAAGTAGAAAAGCAGGGCAAGCAACGCCCATGCGATGCCAAGAGCCTGAACGAGCCGCAGGATCAACTCGCGGCGGTTGGTCATCACGACGTAATCGTAAAGGTCGTAAAAGTAGATAATTACGAGACAGACGACCGATGCGAGGCCGATCTTGAACCATCCATTCTTGTTATTGAGTTCGTTCTCTGAGCCTGACAATCCGAGCCTCAGGTACATTGCCAGGATGACGCCCGCGTAGAGTATCGCGGCGTCGGCCAGCAACAACCAGAGTTTTCTCGGACTTAATCGTGCAGCACTCATCTCTACAAAACCTACGGACTAACGCCCGTTTCATTCAAACGCCGGTAATTGTAGTAGCCGTAGTTGTACTGGCTCTCGTCCAGTACGTCTTCGCTCTGATTCAGCACCACGCCAAGCATGCGATCCTTCGGCAGCGGTTCGAGCAGGCGTTCGAGTACGCTGTAACGCGTCCGGTTGGCCCTGACGACGAGTATTGCTCCGTCAGCGTGATTGATCAGCACCCTTGCGTCAGTGAAGATGCCCAGCGGCGGCGCATCGATGATCACGAAATCGAACATTTCGCGCGCCCCGCGCAGGATCTCTTTGAATTTCGGTCCCGAGATAAGCTCGGCCACGTCTGCGCGGGCCTCGCCGCCGGGCAGTATGTGTAGCCCCGATGGTTCGAGACGAACGATCGCCTCAGCGAGCGTACACGTTCCGGCCAGCACGTCCGAGAGGCCTCGGTCGGTCTCGATGCCGAGATAATCGGCCAGGCTCGGCATGCGAAGGTCGCTGTCTATGATCAGAGCCTTGACGCCGTCGGTCTGGGCCAGCAGCCATGAAAGATTAAGGGCGGTAACAGATTTGCCTTCGCTCGGATTCACGCTCGCGACGACGATCGATTGAAGCTTTTGCCGCTGGCTCCTGTGCAGCACATGAGTTCGCAGGCTGCGGTACTCTTCGCAATATGTCGAACCGGGATCGGTTACAGCGACAAGGCGTGGCTCAACGCGTTCGGCGTCGACCGTCCACCTGACAAAGTCAGGCAGCGGTCGATCGCCGACGCGCGTTAAGGTATCGGCGTTCAATTTTGCCCCGGCAGTTATTTCCGATCCATGATCAGGGAGTGCCGTCCCGATCACAAGATCCGGCTGCCCCATGAACGCCGAACTTGGTGTACCGATCTTAACGCCGTTTGAGAGCAGGTCGGGCGGCATGTTAGGCTGCCGCTCGCCTCTGTCAAACGGAACGATGTCTGCGGTAGGCCTGACCTTCAGGTCTCCCCGAGACTCGGTACTCTTCTTTTGCATTGCTTTTAGGATGCTCATCGTCGAATGCTCCGTGTTATCGCAATAAATCCTTAAAACTTGTGAAATCTTGGCCTCGACGAGCCGATCTCGAGGTTCACGTCGTCATCGACCGCCTCGAAGGTGAGCGACCGGCCATTCGTGTACGGTCGGCCGTTTCCGTTCCCGTTGCCATTCCCGTTTGCGTGGCCGTTCGTACGGCCATTCGCGTGGCCATTGCCATTCTCGCGGATCGTCTCTTCGTTAAAGACACGCGGCTTGACAGCCTCGGTTCGTGCCTGGCCCTGCCACATCTCTTCCTGGGCCGTCGGCAGCAGGATGCTGCCGTTCGGCGCATCGTGAACGGCATCGGCTATCGCGAGTGCGTCTTTACGCGGCAACAGGTCGAGGTTCTCGGCGACCGTCTCGATGATCTGGCGGCTGATGACCTGCTCGCCGGCGGAGTATGCGGCCAGCATCGCA
This sequence comes from Blastocatellia bacterium, assembly GCA_963716755.1. Lineage (GTDB taxonomy): Bacteria > Acidobacteriota > Blastocatellia > Pyrinomonadales > Pyrinomonadaceae > OLB17. The sequence continues at coordinate 42,993 of CAVQUD010000004.1, read as the reverse complement.
TTGTCACAGAGATTATTGATGTTTCGCGGAATGCCCTCGGAACACTGATAGATGAAATCGACAGCTCCCGGCGTAAAGATATTCGGCTGCTCGGAGCCGGCTATCAACAGACGTTCGGAGATATAGCGGTCGACCTCTTCGACATTCGGGAAACTGTGAATGTTGCATCTCAACGCGATTCGCTGCTTGAGTTGCCGCAGGTTCATCTGATTGAGCTTGTTGCGAAGCTCGGGCTGGCCGGTAAGTACGATCTGCAGGTGCTTCGCGTTGTCCGATTCAAAATTGAGAAGCAGACGGATCTCTTCTAGCACGTGATCTGACAGCTCGTGAGCCTCATCGATGATGATCACGGTACGCAGGCCGCGACGATGGCGCTCCTCAAGCACCTTGCCCATGAGTGATAGCAGCTCACTCTTGTTCGACCAGTCATTGATGCCGAGCATCTGCGTGACGTGATGATAAAACTCATCGGCCGAGAGCCGTGGATTGAATACATACGCCGCCAAGACGGACGAATCCAGTCGCCGCAGTATCCACCGAAGCGCCGTCGTCTTGCCCGTACCTACCTCACCGGTGAGCACGATCAGCCCTTTGGCCTGCTCAAGCCCGTAATACAGGCTTGCGAGCACCTCGTTATAGCTCGACGTGAATACGATGAACCGCGGGTCGGGCGTCAGCGTAAATGGCGAGTCGTCTAAACCGAAGAATTCGTTATACATAACCTTTTTGCACTCCCTTTGAAATCTGAATTCAAAATTCAAAATTCAAAAACCTAAGACCATCGTTACGAGATCAGCTTGTCCAACAGCCGCGTCGCCTGAAGTATCACGACGATAAGCGGAATGACGCCGATCGCGGCGGCAACGCCGGCGGCGAGCTTGAGCCATCCCGAACGCCGTATCCACGTCTTTCTCCGAAGCCGACAGCAGCGGCGGCACCGACGCGAGGACGGGCAGGCCCGTATAGTGCTTGGCGTCGTCGATATTCTGTATCTTGAAGAGTCTCGGGATCTCGAAGAATGCGGCCAGCATGAGCCCGATCGCAAATCCAATGCCCGTGCCCGCCATCGTCAGCATGAACCGCTTCGGAGCGACCGGCGATTGCGGCACGTTTGCAGGGTCCTGAACGCGGATCGTTTCGCCCTGCGAATTCGTCTCTACGCCGACGACCGTCTCTGCGTCGTTCTTTTTCTTCAAGATCTCGTCGTACGTCGTTTTTGCCGACTGATAACGTGCGTTTACACCCTCGAGAGCGACCTTGACGTTCGGGATCGAGTTGATCCGGGATTCAAGAACGACGATCTGGCCGGCGTTCTGCTGTCGCTCGACGTCCTTTTGCGCGAGCTGCTGATCGAGCTGGACCATCTGGGCCTGGATCCGCTGATTTTCGAGTTCGAGGTTCTTTTTCTGCAGATCGGCCTTACGCTCGCTTGCACGGCTCGCCACCGCGACGCGCTTGTCGGTGCTCTTTCGAAGGTTTTCGACCTCGTCGTTGAGCCGAGCGATCTCGCTCTGTTTGGCGACCACTGCGGGATGTTTTTCTTTATATACCTTCAGCAGGTTGTCGAGCTGGCCCATCATTTCGGCACGCTTTTGGATAAGCTGTGCGTACGCGGGCGTGTCCTCGATCTGACCCGCCACGCGGGCGGAGTCCTGAGTTTCTTTCTCGCCAAAATCCTCGATCAGCCGCATCTGGCGGTTGTTCGCCGAGATAGCATCGCTGAGGCGGCCTTTTTCGTTAAAGAGCGTCTGCTTTTCCTTGATTATGCCGTCTTCTCGTGCCCGTAGGCCCTGAAGCTGTGCCACCAAACCCTGCTCGGAATCCGGCAGCGTCGCGACGTTCTGCATCATGATGTCAAGGCGCTGCTTTTCGAGGTCGTCTAGGGCCGCTTTCTTTTCGTTTAGCTGGCGTTCGAACAACTCGTTGGTCGATTCGGCGATCTCGACTGAGTTCTGCACCTGGGCGTTAACGTATTTGCTCGCGAGTTCGGCCGTTACGTTGCGTGCGGCGAGCGGATCGCGGTCGCGATAGCGGATGCGAAATGCCGCCACCTTGTCAATACCGGTGTTCTCGAGGTCGACAACGATGTTCTTGTACATCCTGTCAACGATCAGTTCCATCGGAATGCCGGACGCACGTTCGATCTTGTAGAGATCGTATTTCTGGATGAGCGGTTCGAGTGATGAGCGGCTGAGCACTTCCTGGTTGATCGTTGATAGCCTCTGCGACAGCCCTTCGTCTGACAGCGGCTGAACGAGGTTCGCCGAGATCGTCGGCGGTTTAACGGTCAAGAGCGATGTCGACTCATAAATGCTCGGCAGCCGGTACACGACATACCCGATAGACGCCGTCAGCGTGATCATCGGCAGCAGGATCATCCACTTGTTCCGTTTCAGAATTCCGGCTAGTTCGCCGGGCTTTCTTTGTCTGAATTCAGCACTCATGCGGTTCTACCTATTTTCCAAAGCCTTCCCGGCCGACTTTGTCGTTTCTTCTATCTCCGTCGTGCGGGCAAGCATCCGTCGGAGGAACACTGCTATCAGCATCAGGCCAAGCCCGAATACCAGCAGCCCGAGCGATTCGGGTATCGAGACCAAGAGGATCTCGACCTTCGCGATCGTGTTGTCAAATAGTGCTAACATCACCGTAATTCCTCATTCGGCCCTAAAGGCTCGCTAGAACTTCCTTTGCTTCCTTAACCTCACGCTGGGTGAGGACGTTGATACTGCGAAGCGAGGTTTCGACCTCACGGCGTGCCGAGGTCTTGTCGCCGGCCTTGGCCAACGCCATTCCGAGCCGCACGCGATAGCCTGGATCGGGATCCGAGCCCGACTTGCGTGCATTGGCCTCTTCGATGGCAACGGCTCGCTTCAAATGTTGGACCGCGGGCGAGGTCAATCCTTTTTGCAGATAGATCCACCCCAGAGTGTCGTAATAGCCGGGAACCGACTGATTCTTGCTCACGACCATCGTCGCCAGCTGCAGAGCCTCGTCGAGGTTGCCCTGATTGTCGGCGATGAGCCACGCCAGGTTGTTTGCGGCGATCGGCGTCTCGGGGGCGAGTTCTAGTGCCTTGCGATATGCCTGCTCGGCCTCGGTCGTGTTGCCGCGTGAGTTCTCAAGGATGCCCAGCAGCGTGTAAACCTGTGCCGTCGGCCGCTTTTCAAGGGCCGTCTTGTATTGAGCGAGAGCCTCGTCGGTGCGGTTCTGGCTGACCAGCAGATTTGCGTAAGCCGAATATGCGGGCTGATAATTCGCATCCAGACCGATCGCCGTTGTCAGTTCTTTTTCGGCCCCAGCCGCGTTTTTTTCGGCTGTAAAGACCGTCGAATTCAGATAATGCAATGCGGCCATCATGTCGGCACGGCCTGCGTTTGCCGCAAGCAGATCACCGATCCGCTGGTGTGCTCGTGCAGACTGGCCGAGCTTGACCGAGGTCGTGACGATGCCGCTCATGGCATCAAAATTCTGGTTGTCGGCGTTCAACGCCTTTTCATAGAGATCGCGTGCGCCTTCGTTATTGCGTTCCGCGATCATGACCTTTGCAAGATTGATCATGGCCGAGGCCGAGTTCGGCGACACGCGTAGGACCTCCTTCAGGTCGCCCTTTGCATCGGTCAATTTGCCGAGGTCGAGATTTGCCAGGCCGCGGGACGAAATGCCGCGAATACGCAGATCGGCAAGCGATTGCGGGTCGAATTCGGCATTAGGCATCGCCGCGTTAGTGCGATCGATCAGCTCGTTTGCAAGCTTGAATGCGGTCGTCGCGTCACCTGCGGTAAACGCCGACTGCACCTTAAGCAGTCCGGTCTTGATGTAGGCCGGATGATAGCGGTCGAGGTCGCCGATGAAAGCGTTTGCCTGCTCGACCTGACCTAAGGCAAGCCGTGCCTGGACCATCAGAAAGAGTGGTTCTTTTGCGCTCGGCGTTCGTTTCAGGACGTCTTCGAGGTCTTTGACCGAGTCCTCGAACTGGTTCTCCTGCATTCTGAGCCGCGAGCGGAGCATCAGCGCCTCAGTGTCGTTGTCGTTGATCTCAAACAGCGCGGTGAGTTGTTCGTTGACCTTTACCGTGTCTTTGCGGTCAAGGTACACGCTCGCCAACTGATATCGGGCACGTGCGTATTCGGGCGTATCGGCGACGATGCCGTTCAGGACGTTGATCGCATCATCGGCCCTCTCTGAGTCTTTGTAGAATTCTGCAAGCACCAAGCGGCTCTCAGGACTGTTTTCCTGCACGCTGACGAGATCGAGATACGCTCGCTCGGCCTTGTCGATCTGCTTGCTCGTGACATAAAACTCGGCCGCCGCCTCGCGGGCCTCGATGTTCATCCCGTCGGTGGCTATGGCTTTAGTAAATTGCGTTTCGGCCTCGGCATCGCGACTCGAATACATCAGGAATCGGCCGTATTCGATGTAACCGAGAACCGCTGCGGGATTTGCCTCGATGCCGCGTTTGATGGCCTTTTCGGCATCCGCCGCATTCTCGCGGGTCATATAGAGCCGCTGGAGGCTGATATACGACTGGATCCGCTGCGGGTCCATGTCGATGGCCTTGTTGACGGCGTTAACGACATCGATATCCGGACGTCCGCGTGCGGCCAGGATCGATGCGTTAAGCAGATGGGCCTCGATAAAGTTGGGATCGGCCGCCAAAATCTCGTCGCGCATCTTCTCGGTCTCGGTCACCATCGGCGGCTGTACGAGAAGGAAATAATTGCCGAGCCGGGCCTTGGCTTCGAGGTTCGTTTCGTCAAGCTCGACCGTCTTGCGCAGCTCGTCGAGCACCTCGTTGAACTGGCCGAGGTTCTCGTAAGTGCGTGCCAGGCCCCAATCCGCTCCGGCCGAGACTCGCATCTGACTCGGCCGCCGAGCGAAACTGCATCAGCGCGTCATGGAACTTTCGTTTTGCGAGATATTCTTCGCCCTTGGCCAGAAACGTCTCGGTCGAATGCCCGCATGCGAGCATTAACAGGCCCAGACAGATAACAAGGGACAGGGAAGTGAAGCGGGCAAAAAGCCCTTGGCACTCTCGGTTTAGCATAACTCTCGATTCTGTTCCGCAATTGTTCGGGCCTGTCGGCATCAGCGTCGGGCATTGACGCGTTTACCAGCCCTTAATGTGCGGCTTTATCTCAAAACTGCAATGCCGGTACTCCGGCTAGTGAGAAATAGGCGTAATCGAGAGTTGATTTCAGAAAAATTGGGATATGAACGTTATCTATATCGCGGCCGTAAGCAAGCGCTCCAACGCGTCGGAGCGCGGGCATCCCTGCCCGCGTGTGTCTTAGACAGTTTTGAACGCGGATAAAACGGATCAAGCGGAAAAGGCCGGATATGAAATGATCAATTCAGATCTGTCCTTATCCACCCGATCCGCCTGATCGGCGTTCAAAGAATATCGTCAGCACCGGCGGGCAGGGATGCCCGCGCTCCGACTAATTCCCGTAAGCACTCGGCGTCGGTTTGTCACCATTCTGCCCCCATGGGAACACTATGAACTGGCCGTTATCACTTCGTTGTATGTACCAAGTCCCATCCGAAGGCCGCCAGACGCCGATGTCGGCCTTACCGTCGCCGTCGTAATCGCCCGCGATCGGCACATCATCCGCTGCCCCAAACACAAAATACGAATAACTCGCCGTCGCCGAATTCCTCACGACCCACAACCCTGTCGAAGGACGGAATATCGCGATGTCCGTTTTGCCGTCACCGTCGTAATCCGCCGGTGCTACACGATCGCCCGTCTGCCCAAACCGCTCGCCGAATACCGAGCCGTTCGAGCTGCGGATGTTGTACCAATCACCTATGGACGGCCTGAATATCCCGAGATCATGCTTTCCGTCACCGTCAAAATCGCCAACCGTCGGCACATCCCCATTCGCCCCGAACTGGAAGCCAAAGAAGGAGCCGTTCGACGAATTCTGCCGATACCAAGTCCCCTGACTCGGCCTAAACACCGTCAAGTCTGCCTTCCCATCGCCGTCATAGTCACCCGGAGCCGGAAGGTCCTCAGCCACTCCGAATACGGGATACGAAACGGTGCCGTTTGAGCTTTTCAATATGTACCAGATGCCCGTCGATGGCCGATAGATCGCGATGTCCGCTTTGCCGTCGCCGTCATAATCGGCAGGCGTCAGCTTGTCGCCGTCAGCCCCGAACTGAAGCCCTTGAAACCCAGTGGTCGATCGTCTGCAAGTACCACGCTCCACTTGACGGACGGAACACCGAGAAGTCAGTCCTACCGTCGCCATCGTAGTCGAACCTGGCTGTCGAGCCGAGATTCACACGAAACTCTGCCAGGGCCGGCATGGGCTGTGTAGGCGTTTGAAATAGCGAACTGCCTTTCAGCCCGGGATCGACGTTCAGGTTCATGTGATAGTCGGGATAGAACCAGAAGAAGCCGAGCACGTTGGGTTGATTGCTTAGGAAGCGAAGATGCTCGCGCGCCCACGACGCCTGTCCCGACGGGCTATATGGAAACTCCGGCATTGGCTGGGCCGGGGCTCCGTTAGGGTTGTGAGGATAAGCGGCCTCGGCGACGATCACCTTCTTATTCAATTCGGCGAGATAGTCGATGATCTCCTGCATCCGCTGGAACCAGCAATCGGTGGTGTACTGAGGAACTATCCAGTTGGTCAGAGGGTACGGATTCGAGATCCCGGCGTAATCGTATTGAACGCCGTAATCCGACATCGCCTTAAAAAACTCTTTAATGAAAACATTGCTTCGGCTGATGTTTATGCCCGCCCCGTGGAGCGTTATCTTTGCGTTCGGGTTGGCACGCTTTACGCCGTTGATCGATGCCTGCAGCAGTTGTGCCTCGATGTTCCAGACGTTGTCGCGCATGTACGTCATGTTGTTCGTGATATCCACGCCCGGCGGTATCGGGATCCGCTCGCCCGGCCGAAAATTCAGGATCCCAAAATCGATCTCGTTGCCGATCTCGTAGATCTCGATGTTCAGGCCCTGCTGCATGTAGTAGGTCGTTATGTCGAAGGAATACTGGTCCAGCCGCTGTGCCGTCTCGGCAACGCTGAGGCCGGCCCATTCGGGCGGCGCATTCTGCTGGCCGGCATGCGCGGCCGTGTTGCTCAGAAAGAGGAACAGGTTCAAACGATAGCCGCGGTCCTGTGCCTGTCGCATTATCTGGCCCGCAAATTCGCGGGAACTCCAGTATTCGTTACGCCACGGCAGCGTGTTCCATTGAGCGTACGGCGTCGTCGCGAGGTACGACGAGCTGACCGTCGTCACGCCGACGCGCGCCCACTTAAAGCCGTTCTCCTTCAGCGGGTCGAGCGGGTTGATGCCGCCCCATGTGTTGCCCCAGTTTTGAAACGCCATGAAATCGCACACGACACCGCCAACGTAAAAATCCGGGCGTCTGCGGAATGTGGTGCTTCGCGTGAACGGATGATAAGAGGTCGGGCCCGAGTTGAGCAAAAAGTTGTCAAAGTACGCGGTGAACGCGCGGCTCGCGTTACCGCTGAACGTACCGAGATACGCATAGGCCGCCTCGGCCGGCACGGTCGCCGTCGCGAGATCGATCCACGCCGTGCCGTTATGATATTTGAGCGTTAGCAAGGTTCCCGCGCGAACGGCGCGAAACTTGCCCTGCATTTGTGAGTTGTCAATGCGAATGCTGTTGATCCCGGTTTGGCCGGCAATTGTTGTTGCAGGTTTGATGTACTCGCCGCCATTGTCACGGCCGCGGCCGATCTGTATGTAACGCGAGTCGTCCCAATAAACGGCAAACTGCACCTCGAGACCGGAATTGGGCGGCAAAGGCTCCGTCCAGCCGGCGCCGATCCGATAATCGACCTGATAGTCAAAATCCCCGGTCAGCCGGTACTGGCTTGTCATTCGCGGGATAGAAAAAGCGGAGGCCGAGCTTGTCGTAGCCACGGCCTCGTTATTCACCGTGAACTGCCCGCCGCTCTGCGAGACCTCGTCCCATTTGCAGCGGTCGAGGAGAGTGCCGTTAAACTCGTCGTCGACAAGACTCGTAGCCGCGCAAACCTGGTCGAGAGCACCTACGGGCTCGCGGGTGTAATTGAGTGATAGAACGACGAGACCAAAGAGGAGTGAAACCAGAACGATCGACCTGCGCATACTTACCTCCAAAAAGTGAGAGTACTTCGCATAACACAATTGTAGCATTCGCGCCGCAGCATTGAATCGCGAAAAGGTCATGCTATCCTCACTTCATGGCCAAACAACCCGCAACGGTCTGGGCATGTCAGAACTGCGGCTCGCAGGCGAGGAAGTGGCAGGGGCAGTGTCCCGACTGCGGCGAATGGAACACGTACGTCGAGGAACGGTTCCGGCCCGGCGCCGCAAGCCGCGGGCAGCGCGCGTTCGATCTATCCGAGCTCAACGCCCGTGGCCTACGGCTCGATCGAATCGCAGGACGACAGCCGCACGAGTTCCGGGATCGACGAGATGGACCGCGTGCTCGGCGGCGGCATCGTCGCTGGTTCGCTGGTGCTGATCGGCGGTGCTCCGGGCATCGGCAAATCGACGATCGTCATTCAAATGGCCGACAAACTGGGGCGAAACGGCACAAAGGTGCTCTACGTCTCGGGCGAGGAATCCGAACGCCAGATCAAGATGCGGGGCGAACGACTGGGCGTCGAGGCCGAGAATCTCTTCCTGCTGCCCGAGACGAATCTACAAGGCATCCTGGCCGAGACCGACCGCATGAAGCCCGACTTTGTGATCGTCGATTCGATCCAGACGGTGTTCAGCGACCAGATCGAATCGGCCCCGGGCAGCGTTTCGCAGGTGCGTGAGGTGGCGGCACAGTTCATGATGTTCGCCAAGCGGACGGCGACGCCCGTCTTTCTCACCGGCCACGTGACCAAAGAAGGCTCGATCGCCGGGCCGAAAACGCTGGAACACATCGTCGATACGGTGCTCTATTTCGAGGGCGACCGGCACCACAACCACCGCATCATCCGGGCGACCAAGAACCGCTTTGGCGCGGCCAACGAGATCGGCGTCTTTGAGATGACAAACGCGGGCCTCGTGCCCGTCGGCAATCCGTCGGAGCTATTTCTGCAGGAGCGGCCCGAGAACGCCACCGGCTCGGTCGTCACCGTCTGCATGGAAGGCACGCGGCCGATGCTCGTCGAGATCCAGGGACTTGTGTCAGCGGCACAAAGTTCGGCACGGGACGGCGAATGACGCAGGGTTTTGACCACAATCGCGCGTCGCTGCTGATCGCCGTTTTGGAGAAACGTCTCGGCTTTCAACTCGCCGGCGATGACGTTTTCGTCAACGTCGCCGGCGGAATGGAGATAGACGAACCCGCCGCCGACCTCGGCGTAGTCGCAGCGATCGCTTCGAGCTACCGAAATCTGCAAGTACCGCCCGAAACCGCCGTCTTCGGCGAAGTCGGCCTCACCGGCGAAGTCCGCGGCGTCCTCCAAGCCCAAGCCCGTGCCCGAGAAGCCCAGACGTTAGGATTCAAGAAACTGATACTGCCGGAGTCGAACAAGAAAGGACTCGAGAAGCTGCTGGGAATGCGAGTCGTGGGCGTGAAGAATCTGGAGCAGGCGATGGAGGAGTTGTTCTAGATGCCGTCATCACCCGCCATTATCTTGGCCAACATAGCGTCGCGAACCTGACGAATGTCGCTGATCCTTGGGCTCGGGTCGTCGGCGACGAAGGTCGGCGGCAGTTCGAACGGATCGACCTGAAGCGGAACACCCTCCTGATCGAGCTTGTGGGCGATGATCTTTGAAATAAGTTCCTGTTCAAACTCGCAAATGTCGGTAAATCTGATACCGATACCGGTGTGTTCAAAGCGGTACAGGGCCTTGCATTTGAGAGGCAGGTAATTGCCGTTCGGCAACTGAACCTCCATCCGAAATTCGTCACCGATGTAGATATTTTCTTCCCAGCCCGTAAAACAGCCGCCGATAGAGATCTGTTGGAGCACGGTCTCTTGCCGCTCGCCAAATTTTGTGTAGAGAAACGCGGGAATGTCGAGCGAAAATCGAATGTGTTTTCGTTGATTTATCGACATTTGCGGCGACGGCCCGGAAAGCAATATTGGGCTGATTCAATTCTAGCCGTTAAAGGCAAAAGGGCGCAACAAATACTTGCCGCACCCCGCGAGATAGCCTGTTGAGAAGTTAGTTGTTGACGGCCTCAGCCTTGCCGCAGTGCTTGGCAAAAGCGTCGACCAGAGCCTCGGCGATCATTGCCGGAGGTCGGCCCTCGAGATCGCGCCGTTCAAACATCCCGACGAGTTCCCCGTTCTTAAGGAACGCGATCGCCGGTGACGACGGCATGTAGCCGGTAAAGTACTCGCGTGCTTTCTCGGTAGCGTCGATATCGGCACCAGCAAAGACCGTGATAGATCGGTCTGGCTTGGCAGCAGAATTCTGCAGGGCCATTGCGATGCCGGGCCTAACACCGCCCGCAGCGCAGCCGCAGACTGAATTTACAACGACCATCACCGTTCCGTCGCTATCAGTCACGGCACTGGTCACTTCTTCGGCTGTCTTGGTCTCTTCGATGCCGAGCTGAGCAAGCTCAGCCCGCATTCCGTGGATCATCATTTCTGGATATGGCATAAGTTTTATTGGTTCAGGCAATCCTGACCTTTTTTTCAAGTATCCATTTTCGACTGAACTAAGTCAAGACGGCCGCCCATTTGCCGTAGGGTCAACTAAACCCTAGAATCTAGCTCAATGGCTCTAGAGATCGAGAAAAAATACCGCATCGATAAACGAAAGCTCGTTGAGCTCACCGCGAGGCTTGCCGAGGTTGGGGCGGTGTTCGCGTATGAGAGGTTCGAGGAGAACTACCTTCACCGCGGCGGCCATCTAGTCGAACGAAACGCATACTTGCGTCTGCGCAAGACGGATTCCGAGAACACCCTCACCTACAAGGAAAAGATCGTAAACGACACTGATTTCAAGCACCAGATCGAGTTTGAGACGCTCGTTTCAGACGTCGAGGCAACCGAACATATCATCGAGAAACTTGGTTATGAGCTGTCTGCCGTCTACGAGAAGCATCGTAAAGCATGGCATCTCGGCGGGGTCGAGATCGTGCTCGACGAGCTTCCGTTCGGCTTTTACATGGAGATCGAAGGTTCGATGAAAGAGATCCGAAAGGCCGAGAAAATGCTCGGTGCCGAGGGCCTCGAGCTTGAGGCTCGCGGCTACCCGCGTCTGACACTGAAATATGGCATCGCCAATCCTGACGGCGTGGTCGAGTCAAGATTCAAGAAAAAGAAAGCCGCCTAACCCGGCGTGTCGAGCCCGACAAAGAACGCCTGCGAGTTGAAACCGCCCTTTTTCCGGGCCACATGCTTGTGGTAGCTGCCATCCGGAAGCAGGCTTCGCGCATTGACCTCATCCCGAAGATAGGCATCGAGTACGGTGCCCCGTAGATATTCTCGAATAGCTTCGTCCAGCACCGGTGTCAGTACCTCGACGCGCCGGTCAAAACTGCGGTGCATCAGGTCCGCACTGCCGATATACAGTTCCTCTGCCCCCTCGCCGCCATTCTCAAAATAGTAGATCCTACTGTGCTCGAGGAAGCGGCCGATTATCGACCGAACACGAATGTTCTCGGACAGTCCCGCGACGCCCGGCCTGACGCAGCAGATGCCGCGAATTATCAGGTCGATCTCAACGCCCGCCTGTGATGCTGCGTATAGTTCGTTGATCAGATCGACGTCAGTGATGCTGTTTACCTTGATTATGATCCGCGACGCTCGACCGCTCGTCCGGTGTTTCTTCTCGCGGCGGATGAGTGCGATGAGGCGTTCGCGAAGATTGAGCGGCGATACGATCAGCCGCTTATATTTGTCCTGCTGTGAATATCCCGTGAGGAAGTTGAACAGGCTGCTCGCGTCCTCGCCGATCTCTTCATTGGCTGTCAGCAGGCCGATATCAGTGTATTGGCGGGCCGTGACCGGATTGTAATTACCCGTACCCAAATGCACATAACGGGCAAGCTTGTCCTTTTCACGACGGACGATAAGCAGGACCTTTGAATGGGTCTTAAGCGAGCTGAAACCGTAAACGACATGCACTCCCTCGTTCTCGAGGCGGCGGGCCCATTCGATGTTGTTCTCTTCGTCAAAGCGGGCCTTTAACTCGACAAGTGCGGTGACCTGCTTTCCGAGACGGCTGGCACGTATTAGTGAATCGACGACCGGCGAATCCTTTCCCGTGCGATAGAGACAGATCTTGATAGCCTGCACATCGCGGTCTTCGGCGGCCTCCTCCAGCAGGTCGGCGACGGTCGCGAACGTGGTGTACGGATGATGCAGAAGTACATCCTGCCGCCGGATGACGTCAAAGATGTTCTCCTGCTTCTTGAGCGGCGTCGGTATCATCGAGGCGATAGGCCGCTCTTTGAGGTCCGGCCCGTCGAGGCTATAAAGCTGCATCAGGTCGGGAATGTCGACAAATCCATCGATCCGCTCGACCTCGTCGTCGGCCAGGCCGATACCCGTGATCAGCAGCTTGACCATCTTTGCGGGCATCGATGCCGACACCTCGAGCCGCACGGGAAAGCGGTCACGCCGTCGCTGCAGCTCGCGCTCGAGCATTCGCATCAGATCGCCCGCCTCGTCCTCGCGAAGCTCTATATCAGCGTCGCGCGTGACGCGAAAGAGATACGCCTCGCTCGCCTTCATATGTGGGAAGATCTCGTGAACATTGGCGGCGATCACCTCTTCAAGCAGCGCGTACCGGCTCTTTTTCTCATTGATCGGTATCAGTCGCGGCACCGATGGTGGCAGCTTGATACGAGTAAATCGCTTTTGTCGAAACAGGTGCTTCAGGTTCGATTGCGTGAACGACCGGTCGGGTTCGATGAAGATCCCGATGTTAACGCTAAGGTTTGAGATGTAGGGGAACGGATGGCTTGCGTCGACCGATTGAGGCGTCAGTATGGGAAACAGGTTGTTGCGAAAATACTTATCGAGGACTTTTCGATCTTTAACATTTAGGTCCTTATAGCTCTCGATCGTGATGCCAGACCGTTTAAGCGCGGGCAGGACGTTCTCGTGGAGATAAGAGACCTGCCGCTTGAGCATGGGCCGCAGGCGTCGATAGATCTCATCGAGCTGCTCGGCGGCGGTCATTCCGTCAGGCGAAAGCTCGCCCACGCCCTCAGCCTTTTGCTCCTTCAGACCCGAAACACGGATCATAAAGAACTCGTCCAGGTTAGTTGAAAAGATCGAAAGGAACTTTAGCCGCTCGAGAACGGGCAGCGTCTCATCGGTCGCCTCGTCGAGGACGTGGCCGTTGAATTGAAGCCAGCTCAGCTCGCGATTAAAGAGCCGCTTGCCCTCGAGTGGGTCAGGCCTCTCCGGCTCCGGAACAGTGGGCGCAGGTTTCGGCGATCGTTTTGAGGCTGCAAGTGTCATATGGAGCGGGCTAAATTATAAGAAAGTACAAGACCTTAACAAAGAAGATCGATGTTAAATCTTTTCCGGCGGCCCTCAGCCTTGTTCAGTTAGGATGCTAATATCTCGCGGTGCGTCGCCATCGCCTTTTATCGTGACGGCGATCACGCGTCGGCCTGTCGGTATAACTTTCAGATGATCAGCCCATTCGATGATAGTTACGGCGTTGTCTATGGCGAGGATCTCATCGAGCCCGACATCAGCCGCCGGATCGGCTGAGGCCTCGAGCCGCCACATGTCAATGTGATAAACATCAAAATGCTCGGTCTTGTAGAGATTTACAAGCGCGAAACTCGGACTCGTCACCTCGTCAACGTCATAACCGAGCCCCTCCATGATGCCCTTAGTAAGCAGCGTCTTACCCGCCCCGAGCCCGCCGTAGAGTAGGACGAGATCACCGGCAGCGAGTGAACCGCCGAGCCTTTCACCGAGTTCAAAGGTCTCGTCGGGTGAGCTAGTGATGTGTTTGCCTTTCATTGCCTCCCGTTGCGGCTTGCCGCTCTATTTGCGGAGCAGCTTGCTGCTCCGTGCTCCCGTCCTGATCTTCGCGGCTTGCCGCTGCCTAACTTTCGGCGGCGGCAAGCCGCGGACGAAATGCTGATCCTCGGAGCAGCAAGCTGCTCCGCAAATAGGGCGGCAAGCCGCCGGAGATCTGAAGGGGCACCACGAGCTTGGAACCCTACAGGCCATCACCGCATAACGTATCAAAAACCTCGACCAGACATTCGCGCACGTCTGAGGCCGTCATTACGCGTTTTCCGTACTTCTTCTCGGCCACGTCACCCGCCATTCCGGCGACATAAACGGCCGCGACGACGGTCTCGAAAATGTCGATCTCCATCTTCACAGCCTGGGCGACAAACCCCGCGAGGATTCCCGTCAGCGTATCGCCGTTCCCGGCCTTGCCGAGCCCCGAGTTTCCTGTCGGATTAACCACGACGCGGCCATCCGGATGCCCGATCAACACGCGCTCGCCTTTTAGGACGAGGATGACGTTATTAGTCGTGGCAAACTCACGCACCGCCGCAACGCGATCCTTGATCGCTTCTTTGTCATCAGTCCCGAGAAGTCGCAAAAACTCGCCCTCATGCGGCGTCAGGATCAACGGCAGTTCAATGTCGCCAGAGTTTGCGGAAGCCCGCGCGTCAGCAAGGGCGCTATACTCGACGTCCCGCTTCCGCCCTTGCTCACGTGCGGGCTTCTGCAACGACTCCGACGTCGGTGAAAAGAACGACAACGCTCCCGCATCAACGATCACCGGCCCGGTCCGCGTCTCGATGATCTCACGAACAAGCTTCTCAACGGCAACATCATTCGCATCCAGCCCGCACCCGACCGCAACCGCATCGGCCTTCTCAAGATGCCGGCCGAATTCCTCCGACCCTATCGTCGAAAGGATCACCTCCGGCAACAGCCGCGACGCGATCTCGGCCTTAGCACTCGCCGGACACACCAGCGTAACCAGCCCAACACCCGACCGCATCGCCGCATTCCCGGCCAGAACGGCCGCACCGGAATAATCTGCGGAACCGGCAACGACGAGCGCGTGGCCGCGTTTGCTTTTGTAGGAAGATGACGTGAATCCCGTCTTGACGAGCCACTGTTGAGCATCGCCCACCTCCAAAAGAAACAGTTGTGACGGTTGCTCATCCACCAATTCTTCTGGTGAGCCGATGTTCGCTACCACGAGTTCCCCGTTGAATGTTGATGCCGACGGCAATATATTTGCGGCCTTAGGTGAGGTAAAGGTGATCGTGACATCGACGTCCGTGTGCGGGCCGTTAGGCTCTCCACTGTCCGCACTGAGCCCGGACGGTAGGTCGATGGCGAAGATCTTTTCAAATAACCGACGCTTCTTTGCGTGCCCAACCGCCGTGGCGATTTCGGCCAACGAGCCGTCCAAAGATCGAGTCAGACCTGTGCCAAACAATGCGTCAACTAACACGCACATGTGCCGGTTGCACGCCAATCGAAGAAGAACGATGTGCGATCTTCTTCAGCGATCTCACTGATAAATAAACAGTTATCGTTCGGACCATTCGTGTGCGGTGATTCGGAAACGGCGAAAACGGAGTCAAAATTCACGCGTGCGTCGCCATTCGTTTCCGTCACTGATCCGATCAGATCGACGAAACAGCTCGCGCCTGGTTCCAAAGTATCCTCGCTAATGCGGCTCCATCACCGCCGTTGTTTCCTTTACCGCAGAGAATGAGTATGCGTCTGCCCTTGACGGAACCGCCGAGCTTTTCGGTAATGACGCGCGCGACGGCGTGGGCGGCGTTTTCCATCAGGAGGATCGACGGAATGCCGTACCGCTCGGTCGTCAGGCGGTCGACCTCGCGCATTTGGGCGGCTGTCAGCACCTTTTGCATGACTCAATATTGCCCACGAAATACACGAAAGTCACGAAAGCGGCGTTGCTTTTCTTTTCGTATTTTTCGCGTCTTTCGCGGTTAAACAAAAAAAAGGCCGCGTCCCATCGGAGACGCGGCTCGGATCAATTTGGAGATCGTGAACAGACCTCACGCTTAGGAGCGGCAGTCAAAATGTTTGCCACTGTGCTCTTACACGCTTATCTTCCGTTCATTTAATAGAAAGGGTGATTCGGCGACACGTTCCATAAATTCCCGCGTTTGCGCAAGAGCTTCGGCAACAGCCGAGAAGAATTATCTTGACATTTACGCATCTTCGTGCTATCCTTGCAACATCCTTGATCTTTGAAAACTTAACTTCTCGGGCGTCCGTAGGACAGGTCTTATTTTTTTTTCAAAATACGCGGGACAAGGCCAAATTCTAGCTGTAACTAGTTGTGTTAGCAACAATTAGACTGTCCCACGAGGCTGCGGGACATTGGCGGGACAGAGCCTTTCATTTTTTTTCTCAAAGTGAGCGGGACAGAGGCAAAATCCAGCCGTAACTATCTAAGTTAGCAACAGTTAGACTGTCCCAGATGGGTGCGGGACACGAGCGGGACACAGGTGGGACACAGGGCAAGAAAAACGGGCCCTCGAGCCCGTCGTCTTGATATGGTGATCCCGGGTGGATTCTAACCACCGACCTTCCACTTAGGAGGCGGACGCTCTATACAGCTGAGCTACGGGACCAAACAGCGTAAACAGTAAACCGTAACAGGTGACAAGTAAGACTCTGACTTGTCACTTGTCACCTGTCACTTGTCACGAATCGTAGTGTATCAGCGACCTGACGTCGTAGGACGACAGCTTGTCTCGGCCGCCGAGAAAGTCCAATTCTACTACAAACAGCAGGCCGGCAACGTGGCCGCCGACGCTTTCGACGAGATCGGCAACGGCACGAGCGGTGCCGCCTGTCGCGAGCAGATCATCAACGATCAGGACGCGATGGCCTTCGCCGACCGCGTCCTTGTGCATCTCGAGCGTGTCCTGGCCGTATTCGAGATCGTAAGAGATCGAGACCTTTTCGGCCGGCAGCTTCTTGGGCTTTCGCACCGGAATAAAGCCGGCACCGATCTGATACGCGATCGGCGTCGCAAAGATAAAGCCCCGCGATTCGATACCGATGACCGTGTCGATCTTGCCATCGGGGATCTCGCTGACGAGGCCGTCGATCGTGTTCTTCAGCCCATCGGGATCGAGCAGCAGCGTCGTGATGTCGTAAAAGTTGATGCCCGGCTTGGGAAAATCGGGCACTTCGCGAATGAGGTTTCTGAGATGTTCCATTTGTTATCGTTCTACCCTAAATGTTGAATACAAGCCACTTGGCTCGACCACAACCTCTTCGACACCGGCGACGTCTGAATACGTCGGCCCGGCCGCAAGGTCGAGGCGAAACTCTTCCACCGCTTTTTCGGTGCCCTCGGCAACGATCTCGACGCGGCCGTCCGGCAGGTTTCGGACATAGCCCCGCACCTGATGCCGTGCCGACGAACGCTGGGCAAAAAACCGATATCCGACGCCCTGTACACGGCCGCTTATCAAAAATCGTCTGGCGATCACGGTTTTAATTCTGCACGTTTTGGCGTACGGTGCGCAAATCCAGACGTGCTCAGATGTTGATCGGCGAATTTCCGTGCCCCAAGTGCGGCGCCGTCCGGATCGCTTCGGTCACAAAGTCCTTCGCCGTCGCTACGGCATCGATCAGCGTATGGCCGAGCGAGAGATTCGCCGCGATCGCCGCCGCCAGCGTGCAGCCGGTGCCGTGCGTTGCCGTCGTATCGATCAGATCGGCTTCGAATGTGTGGACGTCTTGGCCAATAAACAAAAGATCTTTTGCCTTTCTACTTTTGCCTTTTGACTTCAGGTGCCCGCCCTTGATGAGCACATTTGCCGCCCCGAGGTGCTGCATCCGCGACGCGGCTTCGCGAATATCGGCATCCGACCGTATCGTCATCCGCGCGATCCGTTCAGCCTCGGGCAGGTTGGGCGTCACAACGTCGGCGAGAGGAAACAGATGCGATATCAACGCCTGAAGGGCCTCATCATCGATCAGGTCAAACCCCGACGTCGACCGAACGACGGGATCGACGACGACATTCTTCAACTGACGTTCGGAGATCAGTGCACCGACCACCTCGATGATCTCGCGGGTCGGCAGCATTCCGGTCTTGACCGCCGCAACTTCGTAATCATCGAGCACCGCCTCAACCTGACGCCGAACGGAATCGGCGGTTTGATGAACGGCCCCGAAAACTCCCGTCGTATTCTGAAAGGTAACCGACGTAACAGCGGCTGCCGGGAAGCATCCGAACCGCGAAAAGGTCTTGATGTCGGCGACAATGCCAGCTCCGCCCGATGGATCGAGCCCGGCGATAGTCAGGCACACGGGCGGTTTTGTTGGAGTAGAACTCATCTTCGCAACGATCTCATGATCTTCTTTAACGAGGCCGGTTTATGCATCGACCGGATCGCCGCGACACCGGCGGCACCGGCAGTTAGAACTTCGTCCGCATTGTCCGCATCGATGCCCCCGACCGCGATGACAGGGAAACCGGGCACTCGGCGACAGACGTCTGCAAGGCTGACAACGCCTGATGCCGTCTTGCCCGGCGTTGGAAAGACCGGGCCAAAAATGACAAAGTCCGCGCGTTCCGCCACGGCATTTTCAGCCGCATCCGCATTGTGGACCGAAGATCCGATCAATAGGTGCGGGAATGCCGTCCGTATAACGCTGGGCGGCAGGGAATCGGACCGCAAATGCACACCGTCGGCACCGGCCGCCACTGCGATGTCAGCTCGGTCGTTGACCAGCAATTTTGTCGCGCCTCGCCGCGTGATCTCAACCGCCGCTTCGACAAGCCGAAAAAGCGAGCGGCCCGACAACTTTTTTTCCCGGATCTGTATGATCGAAACGTCGTGCTCAACACCGAGCCTCACGGCATCGAGGACCGCAGCCCGCGATGCGTCATCATCAGTGGCCAAGCCGCGTGTGATAAGACAACTCGCAGGGGCGTTGAGATTAAGCATGGTCGTTAGGTGCAGAATCGCCTTGCAGCATCCTGACACTTTGCTTGAAATGGACGACCTCCCACGCAGCAATGAGGAGATTCAGCACTCCGAGCCCTGTCACCGCCCCGCGAAACCAGGTCGAGGCGACCGTTTGCCGGATCATGGGCGTTCCCGCTTTATCGGTGAGAAACACGAGGAATGCATTCTCACCCCACGGGCCAAAGAGGGCGTCCCACGGGGCAAGGATCAGATAGCATCCGAGCAGGAGGCAAAGGATAATAAAGAAAACGACGGTAAGCCGCTCGACCATACCGAGAGTATAGCGTTTGCACCGTATCTAAGACCAAATGAGACGCGCCGCACGGGTTGCTTATCGTTCATGTTTCTTCATAATCTAAGCACCAACACCGATGGCCAACGAGACTGAACTGTGGCAATTCATCGCACTGCGACTGAGGCGCGGCGAGCGTGTAAGGCTGCTCGTCGTGGCCGAAAGCTCCGGCTCAAGCCCCGGGCGTGCGGGCTATAAAATGGCGGTCGGTATGGATGGCGAACTCATCGGAAGCATCGGCGGCGGCGTGATGGAAGTATCGCTGGTAGAAAAAGCAACACGGTTCGAAGGCAAACCTGAAGTACGTGAGCAGGTCCATCGCAAGAACGTCCCCGATGCGAGCGGGATGATCTGTTCGGGAAAGCAGTCAGTGATCTTCGCGCCGCTCAGGCCGGATGATCTGGCGACGGTTGAGAAGGTGATCGATCATCTTGGCAGCGGCACTTATGGGCTTCTGTCGATAACGTCTGCGGGCATTGAGGTTGCGTCATGTGAGGCCGAGCCCCCGAGGTTTCGGTTTGAACAACAAGGCGATGATTTTGTTTACGAGGAATTGCTGGGCGAAAGACCGCGGCTGTTCATCGTCGGCGGCGGCCATTGCGCCTTAGCGCTGAGCGAGCTTGCGTCACGAGTTGGATTTCGCATCAGCATCTTTGACGACAGGTCCGATCTGAACACGGTCGCTAAAAATGAATTCGCAGATGAGGTTACTATCATTGGCAGTTACGACGAGATCACCGAGCATATCCCCTTGGGACGCGATGTTTACGTCGTGGTAATGACGCTGGGATATGCCAGCGACGCCGTGGTCATCAGGCGATTGATCGGTCACGAAATGCGGTATTTTGGGGTGCTGGGGAGCAAGGCAAAGATGGCTGCACTGTTGCTAGAACTCAGTGACGAGGGCTTCGGCGACAGGAACCTTGGCCGTATTCGAACACCGATCGGCCTGCCGATCAACAGCCGAACGCCTGAGGAGATTGCCGTCTCGATCATGGCCGAGATCATCTTCGTCAAGAACGCATGACCGACAACTCGCTGTGTTACAATCGCATTTCACCTGAGGTCAATGGACAGCAAAAATATTGCTAAACCTAGTAAACGTAGTTACTTGCGGAGTCTGATGGGCCGCGAATACTACACGTTCAAACGTCGTCTCGAATGGCTTGCGAATGCCCACAACTACACCGGGCTACCAACTGCGACACGACTGGAACACTCGATCTTTCGGCATCGGTCGATGTTGCTGCGGCCTCTCAAAGACGTCGAGATGTATCTGCAGCACAACAAGATCACGAACCTACGTCTCGCGATCGAACAGATCGACGGCGTTGTCATTCGTCCCGGGGAGACGTTTTCTGTATGGCGCCTTGTCGGGCGACCGTCGGCGAGGCGCGGATTCCTCGACGGACTCGTACTCCATAACGGCCGCATCGAGAAAGGCATCGGCGGCGGGCTGTGCCAGCTTGGCAATTTGCTGTACTGGATGGCCCTGCATTCGCCGCTGACGATCGCCGAGCGGTATCGCCACGGGTTTGACGTGTTTCCCGACATCAACCGAACGATCCCATTCGCCTGCGGGGCAACGCTCGCGTACAACTATATCGACCTGCAGTTGCGGAACGACACGCAGGTCACATATCAGATCAAGCTCTGGCTCGACGACGAATACCTGCACGGTGAGTTGCTCGCTAACAAGCCCCTCGAAAGTACGTACGAGGTCTTCGAGACCGACCACCTGATCAAACTGCAGCCTTGGGGCGGTTACACGCGACACAACCGCATTTGGCAGCGATCCACGAGTATCATCGACGGTGCGACCGAGACACGCCTCGTCACCGAGAACCATGCGATCATGATGTACGAGCCGCTGCTCACCGCCTGACCACAAATCTTTACAAATCTGCCGGGAACCTTCGTGACCCTCTTGGTGTCTAAACACACAGCGGATGGCACCGCCGCCAGGAGGACACAAAATGTTTGAGAGATTGATAGTTACAGAGCCGGAAACAGCGAATATCAAAGGCCGACGCGGTTACTTTATGGTGACCTCGCTCGTGGTCGGTGCAGTGTTTCTCTCGGCTGTCGTGATCAGCATCTTCGCCGCGGATTTCAGCTTGGGCAACAAGGGTTTCGAGATGGTCGAGCTGATCGCTCCGGTGGATATTGCGAAGCCCGAGCCCGCACCGGTACGGCAACAACCGCAACCGCAGACATCCGCTCCGTCGGCCAGCAAGCTGCCGACGCGTACGGACAATGTACAAGCTCTAATGGAGACCCCGCTCAAGGCTCCGGCGATCTCCACTTCGCCAAGCACGGTCAAGGCGCGCCCGTTGGACTCGCGTTATGAGATAGGCCCGCTGAACACCGACCCAGTTGGCGGCACAACCGGTCGAGACACTCCAGGCACCGGTACAGGCACAGATGGTTCCGGTTTGTCAGACACGACTGTTGCCGATACCAAGCCGATCGAACCTCCTCCGCCTCCGCCGGTCAAACAGCCGGAGCCGATCAAAAAGCCGGCTGTGGTCCAATCGCGAGGCGTGATCAACGGCATGGCAACGAGTCTGCCGAAACCTGATTACCCGGCGCCCGCAAAGGTGGTCGGCGCACAAGGTGCGGTCAACGTTCAGGTGCTGATCGATGAACGGGGTCGCGTGATCTCGGCCAATGCGGTCAGCGGACATCCGCTGCTTCGATCGGCCGCAGAGTCAGCCGCTCGCAACGCTCGATTTACACCGACGAAACTCTTGTCCGACGCACCCGTAAAGGTCAGCGGTGTCATTGTTTATAATTTTCAAAGAACAAGCTGATCCGAATCGTTCTCCAGATCCTCAGGCGGGCTGCTCGGCCCGCCATTTTTTTCCGCTCGAGAAACTCGACCAAGCCCGGCAGATCGAGATCGAAAACCGGCACATCAAACTTCGCTCTCAACTCGTCAAACGTCATTCCGTCCAGGAATATCGGTTCATCCGATTTGATCGTGACGCGCGGGATGATGACAAAGTCACCGACGACATTGTCCTTCATAGCTGCGAGATCCTGTCCTGTGAGCAGTCCGGCAACTGACACATCTCCACCAAAATAAGTGTTCGGCACAGCAATAACGTGCAGGAGCGAACCTGTTACCGCGTTGTATCTGTCGATCTGTTCCCGCAATATCGGTGCGAACATCTCGCCGGTGAATATCGAGGCAGAACCGCCGGCGTAAGCGGGTGGCAGTGGCGACTCATTCGGCTCCGATAGGCAACATTGCGTCAACGTGCTCACGCACGTTTCGGCTGAAACTGAACGCCACCGGCTGACGCAGGTGTTTCTGCCTTTCTGACCAAACTTTCAAAGTTCTCAACGAAAGAGCGAACCATCCCCACGCCGTCCTCGATCTGCGGATAGCTGCCGTAATGACGCCGCGACGGTATGTCAACGCCGCCCTTGATGTAGATCTCATCGCCGAGAAATGCGAACGTCGTGCCGAGCGTGCGGCGAAACTCCTTCTGCAGCTTCTCGACCTCACGGATCGTCCGTTGGCAGAATTCAGGCGTGACGCGCGTGAGTCGTTCGTCCGTGTTATATCGCGTCAACGCTACTGGAACCACGGCCGTAGAGATCACTTTGGGATAGTGCGATGCTAGGTCGCGCAGTGTTTTCTCAAGGATAAGACCGTCATTGATCTCAGGGCAAAGCACGACCTGTGCGTGGATCTCGATATCGTTATCGAGCAGGAACTCCAGCTTGCCGGAGATATCGGCACGCGATTCATCGACGCCGAGCAGGTACGCTCGCGTCTTTAGATCGGTCGCGTGCACCGAGACATATTGCGGTGACAAGCGTTGCTCCACGATGCGGTTCATCTCGTCGTCGGTGATCGACGAGAGCGTCGTGTAGTTGCCGTAAAGGAACGAGAGTCGAATGTCCTCATCACGAACAAACAACGACGGGCGGGCGTCCTCAGGATTGCCTTTGCAGAAGCAGAACATGCACTCGTTGGCACACTGACGCGGAACGATCTGCTCGAACATCAGGCCGAGATCCTCGCCTTCCTCACGGTCGAATTCGATCTCGACCGATTGGCCGTCGGCCTTCTTTACATGAAACGTAAGGTCGGTCTCACCGGCGGTCTGGAAACGAAAGTCAAGATAGTCGCGCACCGTGCGGCCGTTGACTTTTGTTATGCGGTCGTGCGGCTGCAGCTCGAGCTCTTCGCCCACAGTGCCCGGCGTGACCTCTGTAATGATCACGCCCGGACGGCGAAGCTGTGTTACGGCCGGTGTTACTGCAAACTCGTACATACTCTTAGCGGCTCTGCCGCCCGATGTGCGGAAAAGCTCCGCTTTTCCGTTCTCGTCTCAAACAGAAACGGAGGCTCCGCCTCCGTTTCTCCGGCGGCAAAGCCGCACTCTAGATGTGCCCGCAAACGGAAAGGCAAAGCCTTTCCGCACATCGGCGGGCGAAGCCCGTTCACGCCGACGCTGCTTTTAGGTCGATCAGCGAATCGAGCGGCGTGTATTCGAGGCCCTGCGACGTAGCTACTGCCTCGTATGTCAGCTTGCCGGCGTAGGTGTTAACGCCCTCTTGCAGGCCGGCGTCGTCTTTGATCGCCTGTTCAAATCCCTTGTTGGCCAGATCCAGAGCATAGGGCAGCGTGGCGTTGGTCAATGCAAACGTCGACGTCCTCGGCACCGCTCCCGGCATGTTGGCGACGCAATAGTGCAGCACGCCTTCCTCGTAATAGGTCGGGTTCGAGTGCGTGGTCGCGTGCGTCGTCTCAAAGCAGCCGCCCTGATCGACGGCAACGTCGACGAGCACCGAGCCCTGCGGCAGCAGGTGCAGCATGTCACGCGTGACGAGCTTCGGAGCTGCGGCACCGACGACGAGCACCGCACCGATCACGAGATCGGCGTGCGAGATGGCCTCTTCGATCGCATACCGCGATGATGCCATGCGTCTGCACCTTTGAAAGAAAGATGTCGTCAAGCTGCCGCAGGCGGTCGAGATTGCGATCGATGATCGTGACCTTGGCTCCGAGGCCGACTGCCATTTTGGCAGCTTCGGTTCCGACAATACCGCCGCCGATGATGACGACATTCGCGGCGGGCACGCCCGGAACGCCGCCGAGCAGGATGCCCTTACCGCCGTTCATTTTTTCGAGATACGTCGCACCGACCTGGACCGACATGCGGCCGGCGACCTCGGACATCGGCGTCAGCAGCGGCAGACGTCCGGCCGGATCAGTGATCGTTTCGTACGCAACTCCCGTGACCTTGCGCTCGAGCATGACGCGTGGTCAGTTCCAGTTCAGGTGCGAGGTGCAGATACGTGAACAGCAACTGGTCCTCGCGCATCCGCGGATATTCAGGCGCAACAGGCTCCTTGACCTTGACGATCATGTCGCCCGTCTGCCAGATCTCGTCAGCCGTGTCCAGCATCTGGCCGCCGGCCTTTACATACTGTTCGTCCTTAAAGCCCGAGCCCTCGCCGGCCGTCTTTTGCACATAGACAGTGTGCCCGGCGTAGGTCAATGCCTGCACGCCGGCCGGCGTCAGGCCTACTCGATACTCGTTATCCTTAATTTCCTTCGGTAAACCGATCTTCATTCAGATTCTCCAAATATGATTTCTTCGATCCAAGCAAACGGTAATTCTAGCAGTTTTCGACAAATATTCAGAAGGCCAACGTCACCGGCCCAGTTTGAATTGAGTCCAGCTGTTGCAGCTGCAGCATTTACGGTTTGATCTCGGCCTCGTCCCGCCACGTTTGAAAAAAAACTTCATGACGGTGCTCCGCTTCGCTGGTGTTCCGGCGTGTTCCGCCGTGTTCCGCTCGTGTTCCACACCCGTGTGGAACACTGTAATTGTTGTAAATACAGGCGGTTATGACCATAATTTTGGCGTGTTCCGCGAATTTCGCGCAAAAACGCGTTCTGTCATACACGTGTGTGACAATCTGCAGGGCGAACCTATGTCAAAGAGCCAAAAAGACTGTTGCAACCATAGCACACAGATGCACAGAAGTCAAGGATTTTCTGCTTCGGGGCGTGATGTTCTCCGGGTAAATTGCCGTTGGCTTTAGCCAACGGTCCGGGCTCCTAGACATCCCGGGCTTTAGCCCAACTGACGCGCGATTGGGCTAAAGCCCAGGCGCACATCGCCCCCGACCGTTCGCTAAAGCGAACGGCAATCGGTTGGCTTTTGACCGACGGGCTTCCTCGGCCTATCGAATAAATCCCTCCGGCCCATCTTTGATACAATACTCATATGACACAAAAGACCGTAGAACAGGTGATGGCTCCTGCTGAGACGCATTGGGTGGGCGATGGTTTTCGCGTTCACAACTTCTTTCCCGCACGCTCTGCCCGAGGACCGGATGAGCCCGTTTTATCTGCTCGATTACAATTCGAAACACGAATTCCCGCCAACGCTAAAACCGCGAGGTGTCGGTGCACATCCGCATCGCGGATTTGAGACGGTGACGATCTCGTTCAAGGGCAGGCTCGCGCATCACGACAGCCGCGGCAACGCGGGCGTGATCGGCGAGGGCGACCTGCAGTGGATGACCGCGGGCAGCGGCATCCTGCATAAGGAATACCACGAGCAAGAATTCGCCCGACGCGGCGGCATTTTTCATGTCGCGCAGCTCTGGGTCAATTTGCCCGCGAAGGACAAGATGACCGAGCCCAGGTATCAGGCGATCGAGGACACGCAGATACTGCGGGTCGAAGTCGCCGGCGGCACGGTCGAGGTCATTGCGGGCGAATTCAACGGCGTAAAGGGCCCGGCGAGTACGTTCTCGCCGGTCGAGATGTACCGGCTCAGACTCAACAGCGGCGGCCGGGCCGAATTCTCGCTGCCGGCGCATTACAACACGGGAATGCTCGTCGCTGAGGGATCGGTCGTCGTCAACGGCCGCGAGAACGTGCCTACCGACAGCTTTGTGGTATTCAACAACGACGGGAGCGACTTTACGGTTGAGGCGACCGAAGACGCTCTGTGCCTGCTGCTAAGCGGCGAGCCGTTGAACGAGCCGATCGCAACATACGGGCCGTTTGTGATGAACACGCAGGACGAGATCCGTCAGGCGATGAAGGATTTTGGCAGTGGTCAGTTCGGCGAACTCGAATAAAATCCGTATTCAACAAAAAAAATGTGATATAAGCAGTGTGTAGCTCCGATAAAGAGGTGTGAGATGCAGACGAGGCTTTCCTCTCGATCGCGTTCCCTAACGGCCGGCATTGTTCTGACGGTCCTTCTCGGAAGTGCGTCTTCGCTCTTCGCCGAAACATTCACGGTCACAAACGGAAACGACAGCGGCCCAGGTAGTCTGCGACAGGCGATCGCGGACGCCGAGACGATGCCGGGCGACGACACGATAGTCTTTGCCATCGGCTTTACCGGGCCGGTCGAACTCACGACCGCCGAACTCCTGATCACCACAACCATCTCGATCGGCGGTCCGAATGGCGGACAGATCAGCATCGAGCGCAGCAACGCGCGCCGGGGACGGAGCCGTTTCGGATATTCAACGTCGCGTCCGCCGGGAACCTCACGCTCCGCTTCGTGGCGGTGAGAAACGGACTTCAGATGGTCGTGAACAATGGCGATAACGTATTCGCAGGCGGCATCTACAATGGCGGACACCTGACGCTCAGACCGCTCAGCGGTTGAGAATAACCAGGATTGACAGCCGGCCGGGCAAAGACAATCGTTTGTTTCCGGCGGTGGCATCTACAATGCGGGCACGCTGGTGATCACGGACTCGATACTCGCGAACAACGAGACTATCGGCGATAACTCTGCTCGCGGTGGGGCCATTTTCAACACTGCCCCGGCAATTGCCACGGTCGTTGGATTCGATACCTTTCGAACAATCGGGCCATTGCGAACGGAACGGGCGGGTTGACAAGCGGGCCCGGGAGAGGCGGCTCGATCTACAATGACGGCTCGGCCACCATCGTAAGGAGCGCACTCAGTGGTAATTCCGTCATAGGTCGCAGCGGTTACGGAGGTGCGGTCGCCGAATCAGCGGAACTATGTCGATCACGCAAGCGGCCGTCCATAACAATGTTTGCATGGGCAATAGTATAGATGAACCGCGCATGGCGGCGGTATCTACAGCGAAGGCGGCCTTACCGTGTCAAATTCGACGATCGCTTACAACACGGTTGCGGACGGGATCTTTAATTGGGGCGGTGGGGTCGTACGGTGCGGGCCAGCTCTATTTTGTAACCATCGCACGCAACAGCGCAGGGCCAGGAACAACATCTGCTTACCAAGCGGGCGGCATCTACTCAACAAACATTTCGCTTCGAAACTCTATCGTCGCGGGTAATTCGGGGTACCAGGACGCCCCGCAGGTACAGGGCAGCTTCACTTCCCTGGGCTACAATCTGATCGAGAACACGGCCGGCAGTTCCGGCTGGACGGGCGCCGACAAACAGAACATGCCGCGCGTATCTCGACGCTCGGAAACTTCGGCGGTCCTACTCAAACGGTCGCTTTGCTGCCCGGAAGCCCGGCCATCGACGCGGCGGATCCGATCGACATTTCCCCCGACCGATCAGCGAGGCCGCACGAGGCCCGTCGACGGTGATGGTGACGGGAACGGCGTGGCCCGACATCGGCTGCGTTCGAACGCGACAGGCGGCTCGATCCGCCGTTCAGCGGCCGGGATTCGATTTTGACGGCGATTTTCGCTCGGACATTTCCGGTTTTTCGGCCGTCGAGCGGCAATTGGTACCTCGCACGTTCGTCGGAGGGATTTGCCGCGTTAAATTGGGGGCTCGCAACGGACAACGTCGTTCCCGCGGACTTTGACGCCGACGGCAAGGACGACATCGCCGTCTTTCGCCCGTCCGAGGGGAATTGGTACATCCTCAACAGCTTGACCGGCATATTGTCGGTCGTGCACTTCGGGCAGGCCGGCGATATCCCGCTGCCAGCCGACATCGATGGCGATGCCAGGGCCGACCTGCGAGTGTTTCGACCCGGAGGCGTCTGGTATCAGTTGTCGATCTCGTCCGGACAGGTTTCCGCGACGGCGTTTGGTACTGACGGCGACCGGCCGCTGAATGCTGACTTCGATGCCGACGGCAGGGCCGACATCGCCGTCTTTCGACCGTCGAGCGGCACATGGTATTGGCTCAACAGCCTGTCAGGATCGTTTTCAGGTCTGCAATGGGGCACCTCGGCTGACGTGGCTATTCCTGCCGATTATGACGGCGATCAAAGGAGCGATGCGGCTGTTTACCGCCCTTCCACCGGAGATTGGTACATTATCAAGAGTTCCAACGGTCAGGTGATGACCAAGGCGTTCGGGATGGCCGCTGACATTCCCGTACCGGCCGATTACGACGGCGACGGACGGGCCGATATCGCGGTATTCCGCCCGTCAAACGGAGCATGGTGGATCGACCGGTCGACGGCTGGCACGTTTTCGCTGCAATTCGGCGTGGAAGGCGACCGGCCGGTCCCGGCTTCTTATCTTTCTTATTAATCTAAACCGACTGCGATCCTTTCTTCACTGCATCGACGCGACCACGGCCTTGATCTCGCCGTAGGTGTAATCGTCGCCGAGTTCGGTCTTTAGTAGGCCGAGCGACTGGTCGCCGTGGAGGGCGATCGCTTGGCGGATCGGTTCGATCTTTGATTCGGGGACAAGCTCGGTAAGTTCAACCTTCCCGCTCGGGATGAACATGGCCAGGTGGCCCTCGATCGTGCCCAGGGTCATCTCGCGTTCGCGGGCGATCTGCTCGATGGACATTCCGGAGCGAAACAGGTCGAGCGTTATTTCGAAGGTGCTGCGTTTATCGGGGCCGCGGCGTGTGCGGGCTTTTCTTGCACGGCTAGACGCAGCGAGGTCCATTCGTGTCGTCAGGCCGTTCTTTGAACAATAGGCTTTGATCTCGGCAAGAAAATCGCGTCCGTACTTTTCCCATTTCACGTCACCAACGCCCATGTATCCGCCGCATGTCAGCCTCGGTGAGCGGCAGGAACGCGGCCATCTGGACGAGTGTTGCGTCAGAAAAGACGATGTACGGCGGCAGGTTCTCGCTCTTGGCGATCACGGCACGGAGCTGCCTGAGCTGGTCGAACAGCGGCCGCTCGTGCTGGACCTCGCCGGCAACGGGCTTGCGTTTTTCGTCCTTGATGCGGGCCTTGGTCAGTTCGACCGTGACCTTACCCGCGAGGACGTCACCGCTCTTTTCGGTCAAAGCGATCACAGGGTATTGTCCCTCGGTCTTGACGAGAAAGCCGAGGGCGATGAGGTCCTTGAAATGTTCGAACCAGGCGTTCTTTGAAACATCGGAACCGACGCCGTAGGTCTTGAGATTGCGGTGTTCATCACGGATCGATTGAGCCTCAGAACCGCGCAGAAAGTCGATGAGGTAATTGACACCGAACCGCTGCCCCGTCCGGGCGACTGCGCTGAAGGGCTTTTTGGGCGATGATGGTGCCGTCGAATGTCTCGACCTTTGTGACGCAGTTGTCGCAGTTGTCGCAGTTCTCGTTTAGCTCCTCAGAAAAGTAATTGAGCAAAAACCGCCGCCTACAGGTGCGCAGATCGCCGAACTCGGCCATCTTATCGAGCTTTTTGAGCATTATCTCGCTTTGCTCGCGATTGCCCTCGACCTCGGCGAATCCCTTGAGCTTGAGCACGTCGGCCCATGTGTAAAAGAGCAGCGCGTCACTTGGCAGGCCGTCGCGGCCCGCGCGGCCGGTCTCCTGATAGTAGCTCTCGATGTTTTTTGGCAGGTCCATGTGCACGACGAAGCGGACGTTCGATTTGTCGATGCCCATGCCGAAAGCAATGGTCGCGACGACGATCTTGACGTCGTCGTTGATGAACTGCAGTTGGTTGCGGTCGCGAGTGTCCTTGTCGAGGCCGGCATGATAGGGCAATGCGCTGTAGCCTTCGTCGGTCAGGTCCGCCGCGAGCGAGTCGACCGACGCTCGGCTTAGGCAGTAGATGATGCCGCTCTCGTCGCGTCGGGTCGAGAGATATTCGAGCAGCCGCCGATACGAGCTTTGTTTGGGTTCGACGGCGTAGAAAATGTTCGGTCGGTTAAAGCTCGCGACGAACTTTTCGGCGTGTGCGATGTTTAGCCGTTCGACGATGTCGTTGCGGACAAGTTTGTCGGCGGTCGCGGTCAGGGCGATCACGGGAACGTTCGGCAAAAGCTGCTTGATGAGTGCGAGCTTGAGATACTCGGGCCTGAAATCGTGGCCCCAGCTCGATATGCAATGCGCCTCGTCGATGGCGACAAGCGAGACCTTTAGGCCCTGCAGGAAATCCAGAAACTGGTCGCCGCTCTGCAGCAGGCGTTCGGGCGAGACGTAGAGCAGCTTTAACGTGCCGTCGCGAGCCGCCCGGAACACCTCGACCTGCTGTGCCGCGGTTTGGGTCGAATTCAGAAAGGCGGCGTCGATGCCGTTTGAACGCAGGGCGTCGACCTGGTCCTTCATCAAGGCGATCAGCGGCGAAACGACGACGGCGATACCGTCGAGCACCAGTGCCGGTATCTGATAGCAAAGCGATTTGCCGCCGCCCGTTGGCATGAGGACGAGGCAGTCACGGCCGCTTGTGACTGCTTCAATTATTGCCTCCTGCTCGGAGCGAAATGCGTCGTACCCAAACTTGTGTTTGAGGATCTCTCTGGCTTTCTCGAGTGCAGGGGCGGCTTGCATTGGGTTCAATTCTAAGGATATTCGTTTGTCATCTCAACTCTTCACAAATTAGTTGACTGATGCATATCAATGATGCATACTTATATGCATGCGAACGACAGTAATTATTAAAGACGATGTTCTGAAAAGAGCAGCTGAATTGACCGGCATAAAAGGGAAAACCGCGCTGATCCACGCCGGCCTGCAAGCCCTGATCGAACAAAAGGCCCGAGAGAGGCTGATCGCTCTGGGCGGATCTGCCCCGGACTTTAAGGCCGGCCGACGCCGACGTCCATGATATTGGTAGATACATCCGTTTGGGCTGATCACCTGCGAAGTCCCGACAAAGGAATGAGCCACTTGCTTGACGGCAACAAGATCCTCACACATCCGTTTGTGATCGAAGAGTTAGCGTGCGGCCATCTTCCAGACCGTCGAGCATTTCTCAGCTTGATACACGGCTTGCCACAGGTTCCGTTGGCAACGCATCACGAGGTGCTTGGATTGATCGTCAACCGGAAGCTATTTGGAACCGGTCTCGGATCCGTCGACGTCCATCTCTTGGCATCGGCCCTGCTCGCAAACGTCAAATTATGGAGTCGAGACAAAGACGCTGATTCGCGAGGCGGCTCGTCTTAATGTGGCTGCTTGAATCTATTCTATATATTGACCTCATCGATCTGAGCTTTTTGCAGCTTGCCCGCTGTAGTCGATGTAAAGGGACTTCCACTCGCTGAAGATGTCGAGCACTTGTGTGCCCGCCTCGCGGTGGCCGTTGCCGGTGCCTTTTGTTCCGCCGAATGGCAGGTGCACCTCGGCACCGATCGTAGCGGAATTCACATAGCAAATGCCGGTGTAAAGCTCCTGCATCGCATAGAACGCCTGATTGACGTCCTGCGTGTAGATCGCGCGATGAGAGGCCGTACGCGACGCCGTTTACGATGTCGATCGCCTCATCAAGCGTGCCGAACGGAATGACGCACGTGACGGGCCCGAAGATCTCTTCCTGAGCGATTCGCATTCCGGGCTTTACGTCGGTGAAAACGGTCGGCTCGATGAAGAAGCCTTTTGAATAGTCGCCTTTCGTTAGACGTTTGCCGCCGCAGGCGAGTGTTGCTTTGTCGTGGATCTTGCCGATCTCGATATAGCCGAGGATCTTTTCCATCTGCTTGTTCGTTGATCACGGGGCCGACATCTGTTTTCGGGTCAAGGCCGTTGCCGACGCGAAGTGTCTTGACGCGTTCGACCAGCTTCTCGCAGAATTTCTTATAAACTTTCTTGTGAACGACAAGCCGCGACGACGCGGTGCATCGCTGCCCGCTCGTGCCGAACGCACCCCAAAGCGAGCCGTCGACCGCGTTATCAATGTCAGCGTCATCCATCACGATAATGGCATTCTTGCCGCCCATTTCGAGGCTGACGATCTTGTTGTCGCGTGCACATTGCTCGGCGATGATGCGGCCCGTTGCGGTCGAGCCTGTGAATGAGATCAGGCGGACGTCCTTGTTATCGACAAGTGCGGCGCCGGGCTTGCGAGCACCGCTGACGAGATTCACGACACCTTTTGGAATGCCGGCCTTTTCACAGGCCTTGATGAGATTCAGCGACGACAGCGGCACATCCTCGCCGGATTTGAGCACGACGGTGTTGCCGCAGACTGAGCGCCGGGATGAGCTTCCACGACGGTATCGCCATCGGAAAATTGAACGGCGTGATCAGGCCACAAATACCGACTGGCTGGCGAACGCACATTGCAAATTTATTCGGCATCTCGGCCGGTGTCGTAAAGCCGTGAAGTCTACGGCCTTCGCCCGCGGTGTAGTAGGTGCAGTCGATCGCCTCCTGCACGTCGCCGCCAGCTTCCTTGACGACCTTGCCCATCTCGCGGGTCATCTGGCGAGTGAATTCGTCTTTGTTTGCCCGCAGTATCTCGCCGAGCGTGAACAGGATCTCGGCCCGTTTCGGTGCGGGCGTACGACGCCAGCGTGTGGCTGCGTCCTTTGCCGCCGCGACGGCCAGATCAACGTCTTCGGCCGTAGATTCCGGGAATCGGCCAACGATGTCTGTAGTTGTCCGCCGGGTTGATATTGTCAAACCACTCGCCCGATGAGCTGGCGACCCATTCGCCGCCAATATAATTGCGATATTTTGTGACTGACGGCTTTGACGAACGTTTCGCTTTTGCCATTTTTGCTTTTGCCATAAACATTAAGTCTAAAGTCCAAGGTCCAAAGTCCAAAGTGCGCCGGAGCAGACTTTGAACTTTGGACCTTGGATATTAGACCTTCGACTATTTTACTGTGAACTGAATGATCTTAAGCTGCGTGGCGCGGGCCACGGGATTGTACGAAAGGACGTGCAGGACGACGGCGTCGCCAATCTTTAGTTTCGCGACCGCCTCATTGAATGTCTTGAGATCTGTTACCGGTGCTCGATTGACGCGCTGGATGAGGTCGCCCTCAACGAGGGCTTCGTTGCCGGCTGAGTTCTTTACATCAGCGATAAAACTCGTCGGACTGATCTCGGTGATAAGCAGTCCTTTATCGCCCTCAAGCTTGTAGGTCGTTGCGAGGGCAGGCGTTATCTCAACAACCGTGAGACCAAATGGTCGCTTCTCGACGCCATCGACGGGCAGCGGACGTCGGTCGCGATTGTCGGATGAAGCGTTGCGGTTTACCGGGCGTTCGCCGAGTTTCACGGTCGCGGTACGTGATTCGATGCTTGCGCCATTTTCCCGAAAATAAGTGACCGCAACCGACTGGTCCGGGGCTGTCATGGCGACGCGAGCTATCAGGTCTTGAGCGCTGGAAACCTTTTCGCCGTTGTATTCGACGATAATGTCACCGGTTTTGAGACCGGCCGCGGCGGCCGGACCCTGTTTCTCGCGAACGTCTGTGACGATCGCTCCGCGCGAGTCCTTGAGGCCGTACACGGCGGCAAATTCAGCATGGACCGAATCGAGGAGCACACCGAGATAGCCGCGGCGGACCTTACCGTTCTGCACGATCTGGCGGTAAACATATTCTGCCTCGCGCGAGGGCAACGCAAAGCTAACGCCGTTGTAATCGCCCGTCGATGTAGCGATCTGCGAATTTACGCCTATCACCTCGCCCGCCATATTTATCAGCGGGCCGCCCGAATTGCCGCGATTGATAGCGGCGTCGGTCTGAATGAATCGCTGAAACGACGTCGTGTATGGCGTCTCGCGGCGCGTCTGCGAAATGATGCCCGCGGTCACCGACTTGTCGAGACCAAAGGGCGATCCGATAGCCAGGACCCAATCGCCGACCTCGACCTTCTCAGAATCTCCGAACCTAACAAACGGCAGATCGCGTTTTGCATCTACTTTCAGCACGGCGAGGTCGGTTTCGTCGTCCGAACCGATCAGTGTGGCGGCAAGTTCTTCGCCGGAATCGAGCTTTACGGTGATCTTTGCGGATCCGTCGATCACGTGCGCGTTAGTGACGATATACCCGGCTCTATCGACAATAAATCCGCTGCCGACCGCACGGACCGGCCGCTGCTGGATCTGTCGACGCAGGAATTCTGTAATGTCATTGGCGTCACCCGGCGAAGGCGTCGCATGGGCGACACCGCGGGGCACAGGGCCCTTAGTATCGATACTGACCACGGCCGGCACGACCTTTTTGGTGGCTGCCGCGAATGCTCCGGCGGCCGTTTCGGGCTGAGCCGACGCGGTGAGAACAAGAAGCGTGGCGATACCTGCTATTGCTGATATGCGGCTAAAAACACTACTCATACTGCATACTCCGAGTGTAAAACGTCTCGCTGTCCTGATGCGAGTATAGCAAACCGTATCACGGTCTGAGGAGAACTTTGAGGACACCTTTCTCCGCAGCCCGCGACATCGCGGCAACGCCGTCTGCGAGGGCAAACTCGTCCGATATCAGCGGCTTTACATCGATGGAGCGCTTCGACAAAAGTTCGACCGCCGGAGCGAACCTGCCGCAACGCGATCCTACAATCGTGATCTCGTCAACGACGACTCGCGAGGCTTCCCACGCGGGACTGCCGTGAAAAGTGGATTTGAGCACGATCTTACCGCGCGGCCGGACAAGATCCAGCGCCGTGGCAAAGCCCGAGTCCGAACCGCTGGCTTCGACGACAACATCGAAGTGTTTCGACAGCGCAGGCGATCGCTCGTTCAGTAAAACGGTATCGATCCCGGCGTTTTGGGCGATGGAAAGTTTTTCGGCATGCTTCCCGATAATCGTCACATCACGAGAAAGCATCGCCAGGCTCATCGCGCACAACAGGCCGAGCTTACCGTCACCGATCACTGCGACCTTCGTTTCCGCTTGCACATCGACCTGCTCGACGATACCGTATGCCGCGGCCAGGGGCTCGACAAACACGGCCTCTGCATCAGAAACGCCCTCCGGCACGGCGAGCAGGTTGCGCGACGGCAACTGTAAATACTCCGCGTGGGCGCCGTCACGTCCTACGATCCCAACCACCGTCCGCTCTGGGCAATGACGCGAATCTCCGGCAACGCAGCCTTCGCAGCGGCCGCATCCGGCATTTATCTCGCCGACCACGCGTTTGCCGACGAGCTCGGGTCGATCATCGGATCTTTCGACAATGCCGACAAATTCGTGCCCGATCGTCCCGGTGAAACCGGCGTAGCCGCGTGCGATCTCAAGGTCGGTATTGCAGATCCCGGAGAGCACGACACGCACCAGAGCCTCGCCGGGCTCGTTAGGGCGGGCGATCTCGTCAAGCTTCAGAGAAGTGCCGTCAAATCGGAGTGCTTTCATTGAGAGTCAGCGGGTGTAATAAACGCGGAGGTCCCGTTCGGTCGTAATCAGCCAGCGGTTGCTGAATCTCTTAAAGATCAACAGGCTCTGCACCTTGCCGGAAGAGGTCTTGGTTCCGCTAAAATTCCACTCTTTATCAAATACAGCGGTCGCCGTCCGACCGTCGGGGCTTACCGTGACGTTCATGTTCGAATACTCGCTCTGCATCGACGTATAATTTACAAAATGCCGTGCCTTATCCGCACGCACGAAGGCCCGGCTCACATTACGTTTGGTGTAAAACTGGTCGAGCGTGTCGGCGTAATAGCTCATATAGCCAGAAAGGTCTCGCGAATCGCGAGCAGATTTCGAACCATAGATCTCTTTCATGACCTCGGCCCTGATCGCCGCGCAGGTCGACCGGCGGCTGCGTGTCGGTATTCACGTTCGTATTCGCCTTGCGGCATCGAAACGTTCGGAAGGGCGACGACTGAACATTCGTGTTCGCTGACGGTGTTTACGCTGAGATTCGTGTTCAAGATCGTCGGCGGTGTGTACGGATTTGTATTGGCGTTCGCGACCACGGAGTTGGAATCTCGGGTATATAGCCACGCCGCAATGCCGATCACAGCAAACAAAAGCAACATTCCGCCTGCCGTCAAGACGACGGCGAGCGCGCGTGTTTGAAGCCGCCTTGGGCTGCTCAAAGGTCTGGACGCGTGTAACTTCGGACGGCGACCGGTGTATGCGAGGGGTAACTGCTGCGTGCAACAAACGTCTCGGTCTCGCCCAGGATGACGGTCGGCGTATCTGCCTGCGGGCCGCTGACGAGCAGAGTGCCGTCCTGCAGGCAAAACGACAGCGTGTCATCAGCATACTGAGCATTGCATTGCGGGCAGACTTTCATATCGGATGCTCGTTCATCGTCCCAGCCCTATCACCCTATATGATCGTGATCGAGATGCTGAACCGGGCCACCTGCGAACACCGGTTCGAGACCGTAACGTAGTTATCGCCGCCGCTCGTGACCGTCCTGTAAGACGAGCCACCGCCGCGGACGCTGACGCACGAACCGCCGCCGGACACCGTGGCCGACAGTGATTGCCCGGCGCGGCAAGCGAGCACCATCGAGCGATCGTCACCGGGATTGAGATCACCCGAAAAAGATGTCGTGTAGGCCCCGCGGGCGAATTTAAGGCGCGTTGTGGACGGATAGGTGGCTAAGGTTCGCGGTTCCTCAACAGTCGGCTTGGGCGAGGGCTTGGGCGTCTCGGGTGAGGGCTTTGGCTCCTCCGGTGAGGGCCGCGTCTGTGTATTTACATTAGGCGTGCTCGAATTAAAATTCGTGTTGAGGTTCGTCGGCGGCTTGACGACGTTCGTGTTCGTGTTCGCGACCAGCGGGCCATCTGGTCCTTTCAAGAACATCCACGCGGCGATCCCGATGAAGCCAAACAGCAGCAGCATTCCGCCGGCGGTGAGCCCAATAATCAGGGCCGTATTCGAGTTTTTACGCGGCTGCTCAAAACTCTGTAACCGCGTGACCTCGGACGGCTGGAATGCGTGCGAACCTTGCGGAACGCCGCGGGCGACAAAAGTCTCGGTCTCGCCCAGTACAACTGTCGGGGTATCTGCCTGCAGCTCCGAGAGCTAACTGGGTTCCGTCATTGAGGCAGAACGAGAGTGTGTCGTCGGCATACTGGGCCTGACAGGCCGGGCATATTTTCATTGTCGGACCTCCGTAATTGGAAACGCTAAAATCATATTCCAGCCTGACGAATTAGTAAATACATCGCCTGTCGCCGATTGCTGTTCCCGCGCATCGCATAATATACTTTCAGGCAATGTACAGGATCCTATTTTTAACTATCGCTCTCTCTATGTTGGCTGTTGCATTCGCTTGCAGCGGTACGGGCCCGACCACGCCGTCCGCAGGTAACGATTCGCCGACCGAGGCCTACAAACGTCTCTATGCAGCATGCAAAAGCAAAGATGTCGAGGCTATCAAGAAAGAGCTGTCAAAAAAATCGATCGATCTCGGCGTGATGGTCTCGCAACGCAACAATACCCCGATCGAAAAGGTCTATGAGAATGGCTTCACGGCCACGACTTTTGCCGAATCGCTGCCGACGATCCGCGACGAACGCATCAATGCCGAAATGGGCGCGGTCGAGGTATGGAATTCGAAAGAAAGCAAGTGGGAAGACCTGCCCTTCGTCCTCGAGGACGGCCTGTGGAAGCTCGCCGTTGGCGACCTTTTTGCCGGCTCGTTTAAATCACCGGGCAAAGGACTCGACATCAAGGAGCGCGAGGCCGCCAACGCCATCAACCCCAACAACATACCGATCGCGAATGTAAATACGAACGCCGTAATGCCGTCAAACAGCACGATGCCGAAAAATTTGCCGCCCGATCCGACGCAGAATAAAGCGAAATGAGCGGCTCGGGCGTGATCCGAGAGATCGTCGATATTTATTTGAAACACGGCTGGATACTCCGCCGTGTTTTGCTTTCTGAGGCGGCGAAGAATGTACTCTCGGGCAGCGAAAGTGAGTTGTTCGGCGACATTGAAGTATCGCCGTCAAATATTGACGCGGCGTGGTTCTCCCGGCCGCCAACAGACGGCGAAACCGCTTGGGAACTGCGATATCTGGGCGATGTGGCTTATGCCCTGCTAGTGTACGTGGACGAAAGTTCTCCTGAGTTCGAGGCGTCGCTTAGCGAGGTCGAGGAGCGGCTGTCCGAAACGATCGCAAAAAAACAACAGGCTTGACATCCGTTTTCGGCGATAGCAAACTTGAATGGTTGACATGACGATCGAGGAATTCGGCGGTAAGGTTGCGACTATTTGGGAAGGCTTGCGGCCGCACACCCAAAAAATGCTTGTCGGGGCGATGCAGAGCAAAGTCGTTCCGGCCAATTCCCAAGCCCGTAGACTCTTTTACGACGCCCACGCAGATTGGGAAGTTAGCCGTCTGCTCTCGGCCCTCGACGAACGTTCGCGTGCGTCAGAGGTTCGCAATGACGAGGCGAAACTCAGTGAAATAACCCAGCTTGCGGACACCTGTGTCCGCGTGCTCGAAGCGGCAGTCGGCCTCCGCTGAGGTATTCATCCTGCTCGCCTCGCGGGCCGTCCGTGACAACGATTACGCAAGGCTCGACCGGCTGGCTGACGGTCTGGCAGAGCGATATTCTGCCGGCGAGATCGCCGAGGTCGTTCGTCAGACGGAAGTCCCGCAAATACGGGCGATCGCCTACGAAACGCTCGCCATGATGGCGATCCCAAACCTGATCCCGCTGCTCGACGATCCGCTCTACCAAGGCATCGCAGCCGCGGCTCTGGAACAAAAAGCATACGAATTCGACTCCGACGAAGCCCGCGACCTCCTCGACCAGTTCGACTCACAAATGTACAACCGCGGCGAATAGTCCGTCACCAATTTTTCAAATTTTGGCGGCGCTTTCAGGCCTCACGAACTGAGCTTTTTTGTTTGAAAAATGTGCGCGGGCGAATTTTGTCCGCTTTTCGTACAAAGCCTGTGTTTTCGGGCGATTGGTGGACTATTTTGCCCCGAGTGGTACGCAAAAAACGCCGAGTGGTACGCTAAAACGCCCCCAGTGGTCGAGTACCTTTCCCGCCGTCAAAACGACGTTTGTAAGAAAGATCCCAGCCCCTCCGCTCCGCCGCCCCAAAACGGCCTTTGTCCATGATAAATACCTCCGATTGGTCGAAGGTGAATCCCGGATTGGTCGAAGGTTCCGCCGACACATTTTTCCGGCCAGATCACCGCCTAACGTTCCTTGTCCACCTTGCCGTTTTCACCTCACTCCTGACATTGACATTGACAACACAATTTATCCGGTTCATATTAATGCCATTCTTCGTTACAAGCGGGTTGAAAGGCGCGTTTGCGTACCGGCAACATTCTCATTTCGAGTTCCGGAGGACTGTGCGATGTTGGATCGGACCCACCGAAAGACCACAGGCGGGACGGACGATGCGTACGATCATGCAGGGAACGTCGTCTCCAGCCATTTCAGTGCATCATCGGGAGCGTTGGAGAGCGGCGGCCGGGACTATCATGATTATAAGTGGTGGATATTCGACGCGGCGGGGCGGACGGCGCAGTTCAGGGAGTTTTACGGGAGGACGGCCATGCCCAGGACGCTAAGGACGTAAAGGTGGACACGACGTATGACGGCGACGGGCGGCCGGTGAAGGACAATAAGTTTGATCGTGAGTGCTACGATGCCGACTTTCCCGCGGAATGCACCGCCAGCTGGTTTGATTATGACCCTGCCTACTATCCCTATTCGTCAGTCACCGGGCAAAAGAACACGACGATAATCTATGGTTTCAATGCCGGGCAGGATGTATACATGGGCGGGACGAAGATCGCATTCTACACCAATTATGAGGATGCCAATTCTCGTCTCTTTACCGTGACCAACCCGGTCACCGGAAACTCGGTCCGCGTTGAGTCCGACGGCTCGCTGCCCTCAGGCGACTCATACCGCGCCGAACTCGCCGGATTAGGCACGTCTGTGCCCCTAACTCCGCCGGAGAACTTCCCGCCGATACTAAACTACGAGAACGGCTACGCGGGCGATTCAGAGGGCGGTTGTCTTATGGACGGCCAAATGCATAGCCGGCGAATGTGTAACGATGACATAAGAGCCGGAATAGCTGAAGAATGTCCGGACAATAATTGCGGGCCCCGTTTGATCGGCGGCAGGTATACTCTCCCGTATGGGGTCGGCGGCAGCGGTTGGCTGACCGGCACACGAACGTGTGTCACGATTGATGGTAAGACTGAGTGCACAAACGATTTTGTTGAACCTACGGACGACGGCTTCCACGGCGGTATACCGAAGCGCGGTTACAGAGCTTGGGGATTGCCTTTTCTCTCAGTTCCATCATACGACAAGATTGATTCTAGAGCGTCCAAGCTGTTGAGCAATACGTTCGGGATCAAGCTCGATCATCGTACAATTCCTGGTCGATTTATAGCAGAGCGGTTTTCTTAAACACCGCAGTTGGGGTTGCGGAGGTGGGGGGACAACTCGATAACGCCAAACTTGTGGGGGAGATGTTCCTGGTGAATCATAAGAATCCAACCGGTGTTAACACAGCAGGTATCCGACTTCCATTTGGTTTGTGGATGAACAGGGTCACTAGGATCGATCATCCGCTACTTCCAGGAACCTAACAGCGGAGCGTATTGGAAATCCGGGATCTTTGGAAGTTCAAAAAGTTGGTTTTTTCGGTCGCAAATTTCACTACGATTTTGACTTGTATCAGGGGCCTAGCAAGAAACACGATTCCGAGATGGATTTCGATCGGTGGCATCAGCGACCGACGCATCCCGGCGATGTTCTTCGCGCACTCAAGATGCAAGATCAGGTATCAACACGGGGGTGAGTTGCATAAACATCATTCCTGACCTAGTGATTCGGCGGATCGGTAACGAGGTATGACAATGACAAGAAAAAATGGTTGGCAGTTACGTTCTGTTACGTGGCCCTGATGTCGGTTGCGGGTCTTTGTCAATCACAAGACCCGAAAATTAGTGATGCAGACAGACGACTTGCGCAAGAGACAGCTCAGCGCTTTATCAGGAAGATTCAAACCACACGTGACGTTCAGCCATTGCTCAATGAATTTCTCGGCTCGCGCTTCATCCCGCTATATGCGTGTGAGAGTAATCATACAAAGCCCGGGTTTTATCATCTAATGTCAGAGGCAGAACGACGGCGTTTGTTCATCGTTCATATTAACGATTCTTACCTTTGGGCGTTAGATATCCTAAACGGAATCCCGGGATCGGCAAGGCGGGATACTGATTACTCGAATATACTCCCACCTGAAATAGCCGGCGGCTTGAGAGGGGTTTTGCGGAGCGGTGGGCGTCCGGTCGGCTTCGCGGACTATGACGATTTTCGGGACCGATTGCCAAGAATTGAGAACGAGCTGTCGAAGGCACGTATCTATCTAACACAGCATCCACTTGAGAAAACGCCTTCATTTCAGAAGAGGCTCGACGATACGATTACGGGACAAGGAATCAACTATAGCGTCGAGCCTTCCTACGCCGGGTGGCTTTCGACTGTCTGTTGTGGAGTCGAGAGGTGCCCGTCCGACACCGAGATTTTTATCGTGCAAACTCCATTATTTTGGAGTCTGCGTTTGCGAAAACAGATGGTGCACTAAAAATAGTACACATCGGTGACGCAGACGGCGATTAATCTTCGGCTGCACGAAGGACTACGCGTTCGAGAACAACCGCATTCTCGATGCCCAGAAACGGGGTCACGGCCTGCGATATTGGCGAATTCTGGATTCAGTGGTTGACTGTACTGATGAGTTGATCTAACATTCCCGCCATCATGGCAAGGAAGCCGCGGATCGAGATCGAGGGCGGGTTGTACCATATCATCACGCGCGGCGTTGACCGGCGGGAGATCTTTCACGCGCGTGAGGACTGGCAAAGGTTCTTGTCGCTGCTGACGCGGCAGAAAGAACTTCTGCCGTTTTATCTCTACGCCTACTGCCTAATGACCAACCACATTCATTTGCTGATCGAGCGAATGTCCGACGACATTGGGCGGATAATGCACCGCGTCCTGACGGGCTACACGCAATATTATAACCGACGTTACCGGCGTTCGGGACACGTTTTGCAGGGGCGGCATAAGGCAATACTTTGCCAGAGCGACCGTTATCTAATGAAACTCGTAAGCTATATCCATTTGAATCCTGTCCGCGCAAAGATGGTCGAGTTCCCCGAGGATGATCCTGACAGCAGCCATCGTGCGTACATGGATCTGGAACCGGCCGGCATCGTAGACGTCGATCCGGTGCTGCGGCACTTTGGGCCGCGACGGGCCGTCGCTCGACAGAGGTTCGCGAAGCACGTTGCCGGCGGCATGAACCTCGGCCATCTCGAAGAGCTGTTCAGCACCAGACGGCGTGCTCGGCACCGAGGAATTCGTCGATTCGCTGATCCATCGCATCGGCGATTGTGTTTACCAGAGGCACGCCTAAAATAGAGGAGTTAGAGTTTGATGCCGAGGCACTGATTTCGACAAAGCAGTCAGAAGCCGCCAGCGGCATCCCGCGACAGGAATTCTGCGGTAAGGGCAAGGGAGCACGTGTCGTCGCGGCCAAAGAAACGCTGATCCTCTGCGGTCGCCGCCTCGGTGCAAGCGTGGTCGATCTTTCACGGTTGCTCGCCCTCGACACCGCAAACGTAAGCCGCCGCCATAACTCGTGCCTGACTCGGCTGAAGGAAGATGAAAGGCTGGCCGATACAGCCAGACTAACTACCGAGGCATATGAACAATACCGAGAATCGCGAGAATCGCAGGCCTGAGCCCAGATTTCCCA
>CAVQUD010000003.1:0-100442 GCA_963716755.1 Blastocatellia bacterium | reverse complement strand
ATTCTCGCGATTCTCGGTATTGTTCATATGCCTCGGTAGTTAGTCTGGCTGTATCGGCCAGCCTTTCATCTTCCTTCAGCCGAGTCAGGCACGAGTTATGGCGGCGGCTTACGTTTGCGGTGTCGAGGGCGAGCAGCCGTGAAAGATCGACCACGCTTGCACCGAGGCGGCGACCGCAGAGGATCAGCGTTTCTTTGGCCGCGACGACACGTGCTCCCTTGCCCCTACCGCAGAATTCCTGTCGCGGAATGCCGCTGGCGGCTTCGACCGCTTTGATCAGTGCCTCGGCATCAAACTCTAACTCCTCTATTTTAGGCGTGCCTCTGGGAACACAATCGCCGATGCGATGGATCAGCGAATCGACGAATTCCTCGGTGCCGAGCACGCCGTCTGGTGCTTGGTAGAGCTCTCGAGTGGCCAGGGT
Source organism: Blastocatellia bacterium (assembly GCA_963716755.1). Classification (GTDB taxonomy): domain Bacteria; phylum Acidobacteriota; class Blastocatellia; order Pyrinomonadales; family Pyrinomonadaceae; genus OLB17. Next base: position 100,018 of record CAVQUD010000003.1, on the reverse strand, counting down.
ACAATGCCCGGCAACGTGCTTCGCGAACCTCTGTCGAGCGACCGCCGTCGCAGCCAAAGTGCCGCAGCACCGGATCGACGTCTACGATCCCGGCCGGTTCCAGATCCATGTACGCACGATGGCTGCTGTAAGGATAATCCTCGGGGAACTCGACCATCTTCCGCGGACAGGATTCAAATGGATATAGCTTACGAGTTTCATTAGATAACGGTCGCTCTGGCAAAGTAAGGCCTTATGCCGCCCCTGCAAAACGTGTCCCGAACGCCGGTAACGTCGGTTATAATATTGCGTGTAGCCCGTCAGGACGCGGTGCATTATTTCGCCCAATGTCGTCGGACATTCGCTCGATCAGCAAATGAATGTGGTTGGTCATTAGGCAGTCAGGCGTAGAGATAAAACGGCAGAAGTTCTTTCTGCCGCGTCAGCAGCGACAAGAACCTTTGCCAGTCCTCACGCGCGTGAAAGATCTCCCGCCGGTCAACGCCGCGCGTGATGATATGGTACAACCCGCCCTCGATCTCGATCCGCGGCTTCCTTGCCATGATGGCGGGAATGTTAGATCAACTCATCAGTACAGTCAACCACAGAATCGCCAATATCGGAAGCCTGATGCTATGAAGTTGATCTCGCGGGGTCGAGTTCGGATAAACTCGATATTCTGACAATAGAAAACAACCCACGAGATCAACAATGACAGTATACATCGGGGTTGATTTTCACCCATACGAACAGTCGGTCGCTTATGCTGACGACCGGGACGGAGAGATCATGTACAAGAGGTTTCTCCATTCGGACAAAAAGTCGATCAAGGCGTTCTATCGCAAATGCGGACAAGACGCGGTTATCGGCGTAGAAGTGCCACAGGGTGTCTGTGGTGGTTTGAGAAGATGCTCGCGGACGGCGGGCAGAGATTGGGTATCGGAGATCCGAGGACGATCCGGCGAGCTGCTCTATCGAGGCACAAGAACGATTTTCGCGATGCGGAAACGATCCTGAACCTTCTTTTACGAGGGCAGTTTCCGGCGATCGTACCGAGGAGCGAGAAGAGCCGTGAAGTGCTGGACCTGCTGAACTACCGGCAATCACTTGTACAGAAACGGACCTCGATAGCCAATCAGCTGCAAGCTTTTGCGAGACAAAAAGGCATGGCGAGATTCCGAATACCGGCCGTTAAAGCCAGAAAGAAGCTAGTTGAGGAAAACCCACCGGCGATGTTGAAACATTGCTTGTACACTCACGACTCGGATAACTCAACCATCTCACAAAATGCCCTTTAAGGCGAGACTGGAGGAAATGGCGGAACGAGAGAACCGCGTCAAGCTTCTTATGACACACCCCCACATGGTGTGATCAACGCTCTGGCACTTGCTCATACACTCGGCGAACGTCGACGCTTCCGACGCAAGGAAGAGGTCGTTGCATTCGTCGGGCTCGATCCGCTCGAAAAGAGCTCGGGACAGAAGAAACGGATTGGGCAAATAAGTAAGCATGGATCACGGCTCGTCAGGTACCTGTTGGTCAGGCCGCTCAGGCTTGCCGCGATAAGAGAATAAGAAAATTCTATTCTGAGGTTAGCCGTGAAGAGGCCGCCGAAAGCAAAAGTTGCAGCAACCGCAAACTTCTCATCCACTGCTACGTCATGCTTCGTGACGGTATCAACTACGAGGAGTTTCATCGGCGGGGCGAAGTTGGCCTGTGCGAGGGGTCAGGAGAGGTGAGTGGGAAACCCTCAGTCTCTGAAGGCCTGATGGCACGGCCAGCCATCTTTTGAGGTAGCTATGAAGATGAGCCGATCCGGTTTCATGTAGCAGGAGCAGTTCTTGCACGAATAGATGATGGCATTCGCCTTAACGGCGGTGCGGATCTGAAAAAGCTCTAACTAACGAGAATAAGAGGCGCGGTTGTTTTCTATTGTCAGGAGATCCAACGCACTTAGCACTATTCGGTGCCCCGCTACCCGTCCGCTTGACTATCGAGTGAACTTCATAGATGACCCCAGATTTCCCCAGATTTCCGAAGCGATTCACTCTTTGACTCACTTCGGGGATAAAGAGCTATATACCTTATTAACGGGCAAAACCGCCGATGCTGCCGCATCAGGCAGGTATATCGCAAGGACTTAAGGACAACAATTGCACCAAGTAAAATTTGAAAAGGAACTGGTAAAAATGAAATCCATTAGTCTTATTTCTTGTCTTCTTTATTGCATTATCACGCTCCCAGTAATTTCATATGGTCAAGAATCAAACGGTGAACGACGCACTACTTGTGAAGAAAACTATGAACGCGGGCAAGTACAAAATACTCTCTGAGTCTCCCGGGGGCGAGGAAACCCAATTTTATCTAGAAATAAAGCCGAAATACAGAACTGATGAAAACTACATTGCGATTGCAAAGGAATTCAAAGAGAAGTACTGCCACACGAATCGATTAAGGGTGATTTATCTGACTGGTAAAAAGCAGTGGCTAATCCTGGATCCCCTTGATCCTAAGGCGACTCCCCTTGCCATTTTCTATAAGGGCATCGGTACGGATAAAAAGATGGACTTGACGTTTATACCGTGGTGGATGGAAAGGTAGAGAGCCCACTTGATTTTGCTCAGTAAGTAGTCAGAGGCGGACGGGGTCATCTATGAAGTTAAGCCTTTAGTCAAGCGCAGGTCGGACATGATCACGTTGATCTCGTCGTCCGAAAAGGAGAACAGGGTCTGACTTGCGATCCTGACAATCTTTTGACCTGCGTTGAGATCACCCAATTCGATCACCCGTTCGTGGATAGATTCTTCTTAGTGCGTGGAGACGAATTCGCGGACGCGGGTGGCGACGTCGCGGAAGTCGACGTTTTCGGCGTAGATCTTTTCGAATAGCGTGGCGGCTTCGTCGTCGTCGCCGTTGGCTTCGTGGGCGGCGGCGAGTTCGTACCAGAGGCCGTGGTATTCCTCTTTGGATAGGTCCTGGGTCTCGAGTGAGCGGGCGAACCAGGTGATCGCGTGGTGGGCCATGCCGTTTTGCAGGAAGCAGTGGCCGAGCAGGTTTGCCGCTCTGGAAATACCGGCGAGTGCCGTCGTTGGGCGTGACGAGGCCGGCGGCGTCCTGATACTCGCGAATAGCGTCCTCCATCAGGCCCATTTCCTGATAGGCAACGGCCATCTGATAGTGCGTGTCGTAGTCGCCATCCTCGGCCGCGTCGGTTTCGCCGCTTTCGAGGCCGAATTCCGAGCGTATCTCGTCGATGCCGATGGTGTTGGCCGCGACACATTCCTCAACGACGATCTCGGTCACTTGTTCGGCGGGCCCCTCGGCGCCGATCATCGCACGCAAGCGAGCAAACTCAGGCCGGTCGCCGTATTGATGCGCGAGCTCGGCTAGCGACTTTTCTGCAAGGTCGTTGTAATCGTTCTCGATATAGAACGTGATGCTGTCAAGCTCTTGCTGTATCTTGTCTTCGTCGGCCTGCGAGATCTCCGGGGCGTCTGCCACGGCCACGGCTTCGTGAGCGGTCTCGATGACCTGCGCGTCTATGACCTCGCCGTTGCGCTCGATGCCGGTCGGCATCTGCAGATCGAATTCGGTCGCTGTCGCCTGCTCGTCATCTGCTGGTATCGGCGGCAGTTCTTCGTCGTCGCCGTCCGTGCCGTATTCCGCTCGTAATCTCGGTCAGCCGGTCGCGAAAGCGTGTCTCATGCGGCCGCAGGGCGACGAGTTGTTTCAATGCGGTCCGCTCGTCTTCGACCGAGCCCTGAGTTGATGCCGCGGCGTAGAGACGTTCGAGGGCGAGTCGAATGCCGTTCTCGTCGTTGAGCCACGTGTTGTAACGCACGAGCTGCCGCAGACCCGCGAGCTGGCCGGGATCGCGTTCGAGGATCTCGTTGATCCATTGTCCGCATTCCTCAGACTGGCCACCCGCGAGCAGGTATTCGGCTGACATCGTCAGTATCCGGGCGGCCGATGCCGCGTCGTTGACGTTGAGGTAGATGCGGATCAGTTCGAGGAATTTCGGGTAATTCGCAGGCTCGGTCTCGACGAGCTTGATGACCGCTTTTTCGGCACCGGCGGCGTTCTGCGAATCGATACAGCATTCGATCAGCAGAAACAGCACCTCGCGATTGTAAGGCTCGTTCTCGAGGATCTCTTCGAGCAGGGAAACGGCCTTGCCCGCACGGCCGAGGGCGGTCTGTGCCTTTACGAGCCCGTTTAGGATGCGAAGGTCGGTCGGGCGAATGTCGTAGCCCTTCATCAGGGCACGTATGGCGTCTTCGTGACGGCCCAGCCGGCTAAATCGCGCACCGGCCTCGGCGAAAGCCTCGACGGCGTCGTCCTTTTGATTCTCGCGAAGGTAGGAATCGGCCAGGTTGATGCAGACGTCGGTGTTGTTAGGGTCGAGCAGCGCGATCTGCTTGTACATCGCCAACGCCTCGAGCCGGCGGCCCTGTTTCTGGTAATGCTCGGCCAGCGTCGTGTAATGCGAACGTGCCTCGGCGAGCGATCCTTTGACCTTGTGCAGCTCAGCGAGCTTTGCCGAGACGTCAATGGATTCGGGCTGAATGCGAGAGATCTTGTTGTAAACGGCGATGGCCTTTTGAGCGAAGCCCTGCTTGTTGTAATGGTCCGCGACCTGCATGTAGCAATTTACGGCATCGCACTTTTCAGACGCCTTTACGTACAAGTCGCCAAGCATATTGAGCGTGGCGATATCGCGCGGGTCATTGTCAACGACGGCGCGGTATTCGCCGATCGCCTGGCGTATCTTGCCCTGCGCTACGTACTTTTCCGCACTGCGCATCGCCTTTGCTTTATCGAAGCTCATTATCGCTTGTTTTTGGGGTGCGGAAAAAAGTCCGCCTGACCAAGCAGTGAGGGTCTTTTTCATGGGAAGGAAGGGCACAGGTAAACCCTTACGGACCTGTAGGTTGAAGATAGCATCTGCGAGCCGCGTGTGTCAACGATTTTTATTGATGTTTAAGGATATTTTGCACTCTTCAGGCTTGTGCAATCCGCTCTCATTTTCTAGTCTTGTAGTTTCTATGCAGGCACTAATACTCGCTGGCGGTAAGGGGACGCGGCTCAGGCCGCTCACGGTTTATACGCCGAAGCCGATCGTTCCGGTCGTGAACAGGCCGTTTTTGTTGTATCAGATCGATGTTCTCAAAAAGGCCGGGATCACGGATATCGCGCTTTCGTTGAGCTATCAGCCCGACAAGATACAGCAGATATTGGGCGACGGGTCGGATTTTGACGTCAGCCTGACGTATATCACCGAGCCGAGCCCGATGGGCACGGGCGGCGCGTACAAATTTGCCGAGGACGCCCTGCGCGAGACGACGGTCGTATTTAACGGCGACATCCTGACGACGGTCGATCTTACAAAGATACTGGAATTGCATCAGGCGAAGGGCGCTCGAGGCGACCATTACGCTCGTGCCTGTGGACGACCCTTCGCGGTATGGGCTGGTTGAGACGGACGCCGAGGGACGAGTGCTTCGATTTATCGAAAAGCCGAAGGCCGAAGAGCTTGCGGACCGAACCGTAAACAACATAAACGCAGGTATTTACGTGCTCGAACCGTCAATCCTCGACATCATTACAAAGGACGCTAACAGGTCGTTTGAGTACGAGGTATTTCCCGATATCTTAAAACGCAAATTGCCGTTCTACGCCTATGTGATCGACGGCGAATACTGGCTCGATATCGGCACCCCGGCGACGTATCTGAAGGTACATCATGATTTCCTAAGTGGTGTGATCACGGGATTTGACACGGACATCCGCGACCTGGCGGGCGTTGCGACCCATGCCGAAGTGGACCGCAATTCGGTGATCGGCGACGATTGCACCATCAAGCCGGGCGCACGCGTCGTCAACAGCGTGATCGGCCCCGGAGTCCTGCTAGAGGAAAAGGCAGTGGTCGAGAATTCCGTCATCTGGGCCCATACACGCGTTGCCTCGGCGGCCGAGATCCACGATGCGGTCGTAGGCCGCAGCTGCCACATCGGCCGAAACGCCGTCGTCGGTCCCGGCTCGGTGTTGGGAGATAAGACGGCGTTGACGGATTATACAAGAGTCTAGGGTGCGTTCATCGCGTAGCGATGTCGGAATTTAGCCGTGGGTTTTAACCCACGGTCTGAATCCTCAATCGTCGCTACGCGACGAACGCGTCTCATTACGCCAACCGTGGGTTGAAACCCACGGCTAAAATCCCATGACCGCTACGCGGTCGACCGCAATTTGGATGCCTGAGTTACCCGAAGTCGAACTCATCTCGCGATCGCTCGATAAATTGATCAAAGGCCGTAAGATATTGACAGCACAGCTTTTACGGGCACGGTTGGCACCTCATACGACGCCGCGTAAGTTCGCGTCATCGTTAGCAGCGGCCGGGATCAACTCTGTTGGACGTCGCGGCAAGCACATCCTGATCGATCTCGATAACGCAAAGACGCTGATCGTTCATCTGCGGATGAGCGGGCGATTCTCGCTGCTGCCGATGGAGGAAGACGAGCCGAAATTCACGCACGCGATCTTTCACCTCGACGGCGATGAGAAGCTCATTTTTGACGACCAGCGGCATTTTGGGTTGATGAAGATCGTCGCAACGTCTAACCTGCACGAGGCGAGAGAATTGTCGAAGCTCGCGCCTGAGCCGTTCGCTGACGAATTCACGCCGGAGTATCTGCACACGATGTTAAAGGCATCAAAACGCAGCTTGAAAGAGTTCCTCCTCGACCAGACAAAGGTCACGGGCCTCGGCAACATCTATGCGTCGGAAGCGATGTTCCACGCCCGGCTGCATCCGGCGATGAGGTCGAACAAAGTTTCGCGGCCGCGGGCGGCATTGCTATTTGAGAGCATCAGGACCGTCCTGCGAACCGCGATCGGCGGGGCGGAAATGCTCAATGTCGACCCGCGAAATCTCGAGGGCAGCTACTTTAGCCAAAGCGACGATCCGCAATGGTTCGTTTACGACCGCGAGGGCGCCGCCTGCGCGAATTGCAAAACGTCGATAAGTCGGCTAAAACAGGGTGGACGCTCGACATATTTTTGTCGAGCCTGTCAGAAACGTTAGGAGACCATATGAAAAAACTGCTTGTTTGCCGCCCTTTCGCTGGGCTGCCTTTTTGCGATGCCTGCGGAGACGTTTGCGTGTGCGTGCTGCGTCGATTCCGGATATTACTCGATCTCGACGCAGAGGCCCGACGGCTATATGCTGAGCATGCTCGATGAGATAAGATTCGACGCCCCCACCGACCTCTACATGACCGATGCCGGCTGGGACGGCATCAAGGGGCTGAGCGACCTGGACAAGGACGAAGAGGCCGGCAAATCGATCGATCTGAGCATCGCCGAAGCATTCGCGAACAAGCGTTGGACGTTCACTATCAAATCCGCATCGGGCCGCGAAGGCAAGCTAACACTGCCGATGCCGCGGACGCTCGTGAAATACGCCGTCGACCTGCGCGAAGAACGTGGCGAGGGCACAATGGTATCCCTTTATAAGGAGCTTCGATTCAAAGGCTCGGTCGGCACCGCGACGGGCTTTTTGAAGAGAGGAATCGCTGTGGGCACGTCGTATTTCTTAGTTTTCCAGGGACGCGGCAACGGATGCGACGACGCCTCCAATTTTACACACTGGCGGCTGGAGCTGACGGGCCCCCGAGCGGATTACGCCTTTTTCGGCGATCTCGTGACCGAGTGATACCTTCTGTTGTGCGCACCGGGCCGATACGCATATAATTGCGATCGACTTTTTTGTACCCAAATGTTTAATCACTCATCGCGTACCTTTCAGACGTTTTTGGCCTTCGTTCTGGCCGCGCTTATCGCGGGGGCTGCGATCGCCCAGGACGACGGCAAGAAACCGAAGCTTAACTCAGAAAGCAAACAAGCGAGAGCATATGCTCTCTCGATGCTTGACGAGATGGAAGATATTCTGAGGAAGCATTACTACGACCAGACCTTTCACGGCATCGATCTGAAAAAAAGGATCCAGACGGCTAAGGACCGTGTGAAGACGCTTGAATTCAACTGGCAGATGTACCGTGTATTGGTACAGGTGCTACTCGAGTTTGATGATTCCCATACTTCTATGATCTTGCCGCCGCGCACAGATCACTTCCAGTACGGACTCGGCTATCAGATGATCGGTAATGACTGCTTTGTCACCTATGTAAAAAAGGACAGCGATGCCAAAGCCCAGGGCATTGAGCGCGGCGATCAGATCCTTAAGATCGGAAAATTCAAACCCACGCGTAATGATCTCTGGAAGATCAACTACGTTATCTACAAGTTAGACCCTGCAAAAACCCTCGATCTAGTACTGAAGAAACCGGACGGTCAAGAGCAGACTCTGACGATCAAGGCAAAGACGATGACGGAGAAGGAGTTTCGCGCCGAGCGGAAAGCCGACAGGGAGCGTGAAAAAAAGGAGAAAACCAGCAAAGAGGATGATCCGAACAGACCGTTTCGCTGCCGCGAGATCAGTAAGGAAACTGATCGCATGCAGGCTCGAGTCGTTCTCCGTTGATAAGGGCGAGATCGACAAGCTCATGGACCGGGTCCACGCATGTATCCTAAGCTGATCCTAGACCTGCGTGGTAATGGTGGAGGGTATGTGGTCATCGAGGAATATCTTCTCAGCCATTTTTTTGAGAAGTCTGTCAAGATCGCTGACGTTCGCCGAAAAGACAAGACGGAGGTTCGCATGACGAAGGTGCTGAGCACCGACAAGCGTTATTCAGGCGAAATCTCGGTCCTGATCGACTCCAATTCGGCGTCGGCCTCTGAAATGACGGCTCGTGTGCTGCAACTCGAAAAGCGCGGAAAGGTCTATGGTGATTTCAGCAGTGGAAGCGTCATGACGAGTATTACGCTTCCTTTCGAGAATATCGTCAGCGTGTTTGCCGATCTCGCGATCATCAAGGTCGGGATGAGCGTTACGGTCGCCGACGTGATCATGAGCGACGGGTCGAGACTGGAACACACGGGTGTGATACCTGACGAGGTACTTCACCCCGCCGGTGTCGCATTCAAGGAGAGAATGGACCCTGTCCTGGCATATGTCGCGACAAAGATGGGCGCCACTCTGTCGGCCGAAGATGCCGGAAAGTTCTATTTCATCACGGACAAAGAGCCTGAAGAGATCGACACGGAAGAGAAATAGCTGCCGGCGGTTCATCCTTGACAGTTGAGGCTCAGTTCGGCAATATCAAAGTGCATCGTGGTGAGTTATTGCGACTTGCGACCACGTTAAATAAACTGCTAAACAGCTGACAGACAAATCTTTTTTGCCCAAGAAAGTCTCGCTGTTTGGCGAGACTTTTTGTTTATGAAGAACTTTAGAGAACTCATCGACGCCGACCATGTGTATGTCTTTGACGGCGCGATGGGCACGCGGCTGTATGCGAAGGGCGTTTATATCAATCGGTCGTATGACGAGTTGAATATTGCCGCGCCTGACCTCGTTCGCGAGGTGCACGAAGAGTACGTCGCGGCCGGTGCCGACATCATCGAGACGAACACTTTTGGGGCGACGCGGCATCAGTTGCAAGCCGTACGGGCTGGAATCGAGGTTGCGAGACATAAATATCGCGGCCGCGCGGCTGGCGCGAGAGGCGGCGGGCGATAAGGTGTTTGTCGCAGGTGCGATCGGGCCGTTGGGCCTGAGGATCGAGCCGTTCGGGCCGACGTCGTTCGACGAGGCGAAGGAAATGTACAAGGAGCAGGTCGAAGCATTGCTCGAGGGCGGCGTTGATCTGTTCGTGCTTGAGACATTCTCCGAATTGCCTGTAATCGAGCAGGCGATACGGGCCGTTCGCGAGTTGAGCGGCCTGCCGATAGTCGCCCAGATGACCATCCAGGCGGATCTGAAGACGACGTTCGGAACGTCGCCCGCAACATTTACGAAGAAGCTCGACGAACTCGGTGCCGATATCATCGGCCTCAACTGCGGTATGGGCCCGACACACGTGCTGCATGCCCTCGAAGACATGCGTGCGGTCACGGATAAACCGTTGTCGGCACAGCCGAACGCCGGACTGCCGCGCGATGTGCAGGGACGGCAGTTTTACATGGGCTCGCCGGAATATATGGCGGAATTCTCGCGGCGGTTCGTTCAGGCCGGGGCGAGGTTTGTGGGCGGCTGCTGCGGCACGACGCCAATGCACATAAAGCTGATCGCGAGCGCTATCCGCGCAGACAGCCCGCGACAGCATGCGCGGGCCTTCGTCAAACAGCCGGCGACCGTCGCCGAGCTAAAGCCCGAGGATGTGCAGGTCGTCCCCGCTGAGGAGCGGTCGAATTGGTCGGCGAAGATCGCCCGCGGAGAATTTGTAACGTCGGTCGAGGTGCTGCCGCCTAAAGGATGCGATGCGGCAAAAGACGCTCGATTCGATCAGGCTGCTGAAGGAAGCGGGCGTTGACGGCGTCAACATTCCCGACGGCCCTCGTGCCCAGACACGAATGTCGGCGCAGGCGACTGCCGTACTCGTCGAACGCGAGATCGGGATCGAGGCCGTTCTTCACTACTGCTGCCGCGACCGAAACCTGTTGGGCATGATGAGTGACCTGCTCGGCGCGGCGGCGTTGGGGCTGCACAATCTGCTCCTCATCACCGGCGACCCGCCAAAGATGGGCCCGTATCCTGACGCGACGGCGGTATTTGACATCGACGCCATCGGCCTGACCAACATGGTCAACAAGCTCAATCACGGAATGGACCTCGGCAACAATCCGATCGGCAAGCCCACGGCGTTCTCGATCGGTGTCGGCGTAAATCCGGGCGCGGTCAACATGGAAGAAGAAATTCGCCGTTTCGAATGGAAGGTCGAGGCCGGGGCGGAATATGCCATCACGCAGCCGGTGTTTGATACCGAACAGTTAAGGCGATTCTTTGAGATGATCGAGCACGTACGAATACCGATCATCGCGGGCATCTGGCCGCTTATTTCGTACCGCAACGCCGAGTTTATGCACAATGAGGTTCCCGGCGTTAACGTTACGCCCGAGATCCTCGAACGCATGCGTGCCGCGTCAGAGAAAGACAAGGAAACCGCCCGCGAAGAAGGCATAACGATCGCCCGCGAATCACTGACCGAGGTCAAGGACCTGATACAGGGCGTGCAGGTGTCGGCGCCGTTTGGGAACGTCGGTTACGCGCTGCAGGTGTTTGAGGTGCTGGATAATTTCAAACGAGCTGCGAAATAAAAAGCGGGCCGCTCGGGCCCGCTTCTCTCCGCACTACGCCAATGCCTAGCGAGCGTCAAAGTTCGCTACCGCAAAGTCGGCATCTAAGCCAAACTGTAGCGCCTGTCGCGACATTGTCGAAGCTGCGGAGCCATAAGAAAGTCTTTTGACCGGCGGCGGGAATGCTATTCCGTGTCATCGCGAGGTCGGTTCTGGCCATCCCCGTCATAATCGCCCTGGACCGGTAAGTCGCTACCAACCCGAATCTTACGGACTTATGCGGTCCTGACCATTCGAACTTTGCCGGATAAACCAATCAACGGGTGACGTTCCGGTCGCTCCAGTACGGGCGACGGCGTAATCGAATTTGCCGTCACCGTCGTAATCACCCGGCACGATGTAATCGGTGTTGAAGTTACCGTACTGGAAAAACGTGACGACGCCGTCGGAACTTCTACGTACGATGAAACTGTTGTTTGGCGAGCCAAGCCAAATCGATAGACCGCAAGATCGAATTTGCCGTCACCGTCATAATCGCCCGGGATTGGAGTGTCCCCGTTGCTAACGCCAGTTCGCCGGTTGTTCCGAACTGGAAATCCCGAAGCGTACCGCCCGTGCTGCTCTCGCGGTAATACCAAAACGTGGGATTTTCCACGGCAGCACCGCGGCGGAAAACGGCCGGGTCTACCCGCCCGTCACCGTCATAATCACGGGCCACTGACTGATCGCCGTATGTACCCCACTGGATCGACTCGGCGGTATTGTCGGACGAGCGAAATATGAAGAAGTAGCTTTTTAGCGTCTCCATGGTACCAGGTGCTCCGTCGCGGTAAAGTGCGAGATCGCCCTTGCCGTCGCCATCGTAATCGCCCGGTGCCGGAAAATCCGTGGTTGCCTCACCGAACTGAAAGCCGGTGGAAACGCCGGTGAAGCTGCTCTGATTAAAATATGTTATCGGATTCGGGCTACCGCCGGGAAACCTAAGAACACTCAGGTCCATCCTGCCGTCACCGTCATAATCGACGGGGCGATTGATGCCAAGCTGGCCGCGAATCTCTCCGCCGCTGAAATTTGAAGTGTGAACATTGACATAGCCCTGATGAGCGCGAAGTTGGCTGATCTGAGTATTCGTTATGCTGCCCGAGCCCGTGATCGTGCCTGCCGTACCGCCGACAGTGCCAAGGTTGATGGCCACGCCCGCATTCCCGCCGATCGCTGCCGGGGCGTGAATGTGCGAGAGTGTCTGCGCGACTGCTCAGGCCCTCAAACACGACCGTAAACGTGTAGGTATTCGTGGCCGCATTAACAAACACGCGGGCATACCCTTTTCCGTTCGTAGCCACGGCGGGAACCTCTTGGGCACCATTAAGGTAAGCAATGAACGTTTCTGCCCGCGCAGAAGCGGTGAACAAGAGGACTAAGGACACGACTGTGACGACGACTGATCTTTTCATTTTTCTCCCTGATATTGCGTCCTAAATGGACGCTAATACGCCAATCTAACTATTTCTTGCGGTTCGAAAATAGTAGAACTCATCCCTTCGAAAGTCAACGTATGCCCTCATACCTTCAGGTCAAAAGAACGATCTTTCCGGCCGCCTTGTTCTCAATAACAGCGTGATGCGCGGCCGGAGCGTCGGCAAGTGAGAACGTGTGTGAAACCACCGGCGAAAGGGTGCCTGTGGCAAGTCCGTTGTAGATCGCAGCGTGAATCTCATCTCGCAGAGCTTGCGGTGCGTTGAACAACGACATTCCGTAAATGGTCGCGTCCTTCGTCATCGCCAGTCGCGGCGTGAACTGGATCGACCCGCGGTTACCGACCACTACGATGCGGCCAAACATCGCCAGGCATTCGAAATCGCGTTCAAGATTGACGTTTGCGAGCATTTCGACTACACGATCGACGCCTTTGCCGTCGGTGAAGTGGTTTATCGCTGAAAAGTGGTCCTCGTCGGAATGGTCGAATACGGCGTCGGCTCCCTGATCGGCGATGAGTTGTTTTCCATTTGCAGAACTGGCCGTTCCAATTACCGTAAGCCCCGCGGCCTTGGCCCATTGAACGGCTGCTATGCCGACGCCACCCGATGCACCGTGAACGAGCACGGTTTCACCTGCTTTGGCGGCGGCCTTTTGGAAAAGGGCCCTGTAACTCGTCGCATACGGCGTCCAGACACCTGCTCCCTGCTCAAAGCTGGTGTTGTCGGGCAATCTGCCGAGCTGGCTCTCGTCGCAAACAGAAAACGCGGCATATGTGCCCGTTATCGAATCAGCCATGTAGACACGGTCACCGGCCTTGAATTTCGTCACGCCATCGCCAACCGCCTCGACTGTTCCTGCCGCGTCCTTGCCTGGTGTGTACGGCAGTTTCGGCGCGTGCGCATGATTGCCGCTTCTCAGGTAGGTATCGACAGGATTAACGCCGGCGGCATGGATGCGGACAAGTATCTGTCCGGCGGCCGGATGCAGGGTTTCGACTTCCTCGACGCCCATCACCTCAGGCGGGCCGTATTCGCGAACGACAATTGCTTTCATAATCTAGAGAATAATCCTTAACGCAGACAAACTTTAAGCTGCTGCCTCCGCCGGCGCTGGAGCGACGAGGGCAAAGAGCCGTTCGCGATAGTTCATGAACGACGCCGTCTTAAGTAGGATCCGCACCCAATCTCTCATTATCGTCAGTTGTTTTCGTTTTGGGCCCGGCCGGCATTCCGGCTGAACCGCAGGGACACGAGGGACCTCGCACCACCAAGGATCTCGTGAATTCCCATCTTACTTTGACCCGCCACTCGTTCCGGGAATCGGATCGGTACCTCGACGATCCGATGGTTTCCTTTCAGCGCGATCGTGAGAGCCTCGACCATGAACGAATACCCTTGCGAGATCAGTATTTGCTCAAGGATAGACTCGATCACTTCGTGACGATAGAGCCGGAATCCCGACGTACAATCGCTCACCGGCATCCCGAAGAGAAGACTCACAAAGCGATTTGCAGTCCAGCTCAAAATACGGCGGTCAATGGTCCAGTTCTCGATCCGCCCGCCCTCAACGTATCGCGACCCGACGACGCAGCCCGCGTTGTCAATAGCCGCAAACATCGTCGGGATCGTCTCGGGCAGGTGTGACAGGTCGCTGTCCATCGTCACAATGAACTCGGCACCCGAAGCCAGCACGAAGCGAAATCCCTCGATATAAGCATCGCCCAGACCTGTTTTAGCCGGCCGACGAATGACGTGGAACCCCGGCCGCCGTTCAGCGATCGACGACGCAATATCGCCTGTCCCGTCGGGGGAATTATCATCCACGACCAATATGTTTATCCCGGGAACGTACGTGTCTATAGCCTCGATCAGGCGCGGCAGATTCTCAGCCTCGCAATATGTAGGCAAAACGATCCAACAGTGGGACATTTCGAGATCTTTGACGAGGACCATAGAGCCGTGGACACTTTTCGGAATGCTCAATAAGCGGCAGGTAAAGATTACAACAGAACGAGCAGAATCTACAGTTTGCAGGCCCGCAGCTTGCCCTCGCAAACGCGAGCGCGCATTCTATAACGATGCGGCAGCTCGGCTACGGCGAACTGATACGCGGGAATCGGAATTTTCGCAATCTGCTCGCCGGACAATTTATCTCAGAGCTCGGCAACTGGTTCAACTTCATTGCCGGTCTCGGTCTGGTGCGCCTTGTCTCTGACGCCTCGCCGACCGCCGCCGGGCTGTTCTTTCTGGCCCGATTGCTTCCGTTCGCGCTGACATCGCCGATCGCCGGAACGTTCGTTGACCGATTCTCCCGCCGTCAGGTGATGATAGCGACGGACGTGCTGCGATTTGGTGTCGCGTTATCGTTCCTGTTGGTCCGCGACCCCGGCGACCTGTGGATAGCGTATCTCGCAACCGTCCTGCTGCACACATTCGGGGCGTTCTTTGACGCCGCAAAGAATGCCGCCGCGCCCAATCTGACGGGAAAGGAAGGTCTGCTCGCCGGGACCGCACTTTTGTTTTCCACACGGTTTCTGCTTATGGCAATTGGCTCGGCACTCGGCGGCTGGGCGGCGGCGATCTTTGGGTATGAGGCGGCCTTTATCATCAACGCGGCGTCGTTCCTGATCTCCGCCTGGACCGTCTGGCTGATCCCCGACGAGGCCACGCGGGACGACGCGACCGGGATCCGTATGCGTGACAGGCGCTCGGGCCCGTCGTTCATGACCGAACTTCGCGAAGGCCTGAAGTACTCGGTGACGAATCGATTTCGCCCTGACGATCCTGATCATGAACGTGATCTGGGCGACCGGCGGCGGAGCGATAAACATCATCTTTGAGCGGACCGGCGGCGTTGAATTCGCAGCATCCGAAGGCTGGAATCCCGATATCGCCGTCGCGATACTCTGGACAGCCACCGGTCTTGGCCTGACGCTGGGCATGCTTCTCGCGCACCGGGCGTCGGGCTATCTCGAACGTAAGAATTGGCATTACGGCTTTATCGGCTGGTCGCTCGTGATCCACGGAATACTTTTCTCGATCGGCGGCCTGATGCCGACACTGGTGTTGTTCGCGGTCTTCGTATTTGTGTCGCGTGCGATCGTCGGCGTCGAGTATGCGGTGCAGGAGACGATGTTCCAACGCAGCCTGCCCGATCACATTCGCGGACGGATCTCGACGCTCGATCGAGGTGCGGAACTCACGGTTTTCGGCCTGATGAGCTATGCCGCTGGCGGGCTTATGTTCTACATAACGCCGCAGACGCTGACGATCATCTCAGGTATCCTGTCCGCGCTGGCGGGGATCGTGTGGTTTGTAAGAGAGGGCAGAGCCGCTCGCGACGGCGGCTGGCAGCAGCCTACGCCGTAATGATCACGGCCTTTGTTCCGGTCAATTCCGAAAAATCCTTTGTATATATCGTATCGACACGCCTGATCGAGGCGACGGTATCGACGATATCCTGTGTCTGGATAAATCCCGCCTCGACGTGTGCGACGGCCCAGTTTCGGATGTGCGAGGCACGGCGGAGAGTGGCCTCAAGCAGGTGAAGATACTGTGATTTTGTCTCGGTCGGGGCCCCGAGTTTGCCGCGGAGGCCGATCTCAAGACTGTCCCAAAAATCGCTTCCCTGACGCAGCCACTCCTCGCGCCACGCCGAGCGGCCAAGATACGCTTTTAGGCTCTGCGCGTGAGCACCCGGCAGACGCAGAAACATCAGATCGCCCGTCGCCTCAGCAATAAAATCATCAGCGGGCTTGTTTGAACACGGATTATCCTGGCCACTTCCAAACGGCTCCGGCTGGACGGACCATAATCGTCGAAAAGTGTTGGATAGCGGCTGTCTCAGCTCACGGGTCGCGTCGGTAAATGAAAGCACGTAATCACCGGTCGCCATCACGATGGTCGATGCGATCGAGCGAGATACCGGTGTTGGCAGACGTTCGATGTTTCGGCGGACGTTATCGAACCACCACGAGTCGGTCTCGGAGAACCAGTTCGTTAGAGACGGATTGGTTAGCTTATAGCCGGGAACATATGCGTCGTCGAGAACAACATTTACGTCGTCAGCCGATAGCCGCTCAAATCCGTTAGCGATCTGGGCGACCGAACGGACCCAGGCGGATTGAAGCGGGTCGTTCGACAGAACTCGCGCGTTCCAGCGTTTGAGGTAAGCACCCAATGCCGGACGATCGCTGAAAGGCAGCAGCACGGACTCAAACTTGAGCCGCCTGAGGACGTTGAGGTCAAAGGCAAGCCAGCCTTTTGGTGAGATCTTGGTTTGGCTAAGCATCATTGGGTCGCGTGGATCTGTACGGGCGTCGGTAATGCTTGCTCTGCCGGTGAAATAGCGACAAAGGCTTTTACAACGGTCGGATCGAATTCGATGCCCGCCCATTCGACAAGGTACTTCTTCGCCTCAGCCGCCGGTATCGCCTGCCGAAAAGGTCTCGCGGCGGTCATCGAGGCAAACGTGTCGGCGACGCGAAGTATGCGGGCAGCCAACGGCGTTTGATCGCCCTCGAGGCCGTCAGGATAACCGCTTCCGTTCCACCACTCGTGATGCCAACGAATAGTGAGCTGAACGCCCCGCGGCATTCCGAGTTTCGCAGCGTCCTGTTCGCCGATCACAGGATGACGCTGCAGATCGAGCAGCTCGCTCGGACTGAGGTCGCGTGAAACGTGAATATACTCACGGTTCATAGACATTTCGCCGATGTCATGGATAAGGGCCGCTTGCTTTAGAAAGAAGCGGTCGCGCGACGCGAGATTGAACGACGCCCCGAGCGAATCGGCGATCGTCGCCATACGAACGGCATGACCGGCAGCGTAGCGCTCAAAATCGTCCATCCGCGCCGAGATACGCAAGAGCTTATCTTCGGCGTCGGTCCGTTCGGCAAGTATGCTCTCCACGATTGTTAGTTTCCCTTTTTTGACGCCAAGGTTTCAAGCGCCTGATTCATTAGGACGTTGCCTTTAGCGATTCGAGCATCGCATTCGCCTCGCGATTGCTTGGGAACTTGGCCAAAAGTCGCGTCAATTCGCCCTCGGCACGCTTGAGCAGGTTCACCTTGATAAAGAACTCGGCGAGCATCAGCCTGAACGTGGGATTGTCAGGGTCGAGCCTGAGCGCCGCCTGCATCTCCGCCTCGGCTTTGTGTCGCTGAGCCTTGTCTTCGGAAAGAGCCTTGCCGTAATAGGCGTGGTACTTCGCATTCTTCGGGGCGTAGTGCGCCGCACGAGCGAGGAGCGGCAACGCGTCTTCGTGATTGCCGTCCATAAGCTGATTGAAACCGACCTGGAAGCTCTCTGCTGCCTGTTCCATTTGAAGGCTGGTGTTGCCGCCCGTGCCCTCGGCCCGCCTCTGCTCGCGTGCAGTGATCTCCTTTCGCATACGATAGTCGTAAACCTCACGAGTCTCGACATTCTTGAGTGTCTCGTGTGCTTGTGCCAGCTCGGTAAACGCATTCTGGACGCTGCCGCAGCACTTCGCCGCCTTCAGCGTGGAATTTATCCGGGTGAAACATCCTCGCCATCGCGAAGTACGCCCGCTTGATCGCGTCAACCCCGGCCCGCGTATCTATGCCAAGAATGTCATAGTAGGTTTCGGCATGCTCGACGCGTTCCAAATAATCGTCGAGCGAGATCGTGATCTCAGGCACCACGGGCAGTCGTTCGACCGGCCTTGGCTCGTCCGCGGGCTTTTGCTCAATGACTGGCGCCGGGACGCCCGGCATTTTGGCCTCTCGTTTGAGCTCAAGTCTGGCGTGTCGCATCGACGAGACCGAAGCAAGCGAAAACGCCGGTTGCCAATCGTGCCGTTCGAGCAAGCCGGCCAGCCAAAGCGTGTATATCAGATGGAGAGCCTTGCCCTCGCTAAACGATGAGACGGCAACGATGTTTGCAGCGGTGAGTTGGCCCGTATTCGTACACCAAAGTACAAACGACTCGTCTGCCGTCAATTCAAATCCGTCCTCGGGCAATTCCGAGCGTTCAAAGCTCTCATCGAGACTTCTGAAGCGGCCCAGCAGCGTCGCCTCGGGCATGCATCGGGCGTAATCGACCAGCAATCGGCGCGTGTCGACGTCAAAATTCAATCCATCGCGGATCCGAGTGAGTGAACTGAATGTCCAGTCGCCCGACTGCCATGTCATCAGGTGGACGACGATATCCTCGATCTGTTCGGTAAAGAGCCGCTCGACCTCGCGTTTGGTAAGGAAACCCTTTTCCTCGAGATAGGCCGCAAGTTCGTGATCGTTGGCAAAATTCGGTATTTGCGTCACGTCTTCCTTCTTAAGCCTGTTACGCCGGAGCAGAATGTCAAAAAGCCTCGCGGTGCGCTCGTTCGATACCGCAAACACGACACGGCCCGATTTGAAGTAAACGATGCATTTCCGTCCCTTGTCCGCGATGCGCAGGCTCCCGTTGAGCCGCGCGGTCGCGATCTCGGCGACAAGCTCGACAAACGGATGCATCAGGAAGTTACCCTGAACTTCAAGTTCTGATTGAGGGGTCATTCGAACAGACGGGCGCGTGGCGCACAGATGACGCGTGGGACGGCCACTCTTAAGAATATCAGATTCAGAGGGCGAAAGTTAAGCCCTATTTTTAGCGTTTGCGGGTGCGATTTGATAGCATCTTGACCATCCGGAATGTCTGACGAAATCGAGATACGCGAATGCACGACGCTCGACGAAATGGCCGAGTGCGTCAGGCTGCAGGGCGAGGTGTTCCCACTGCCTGAGAGCGAATTATCGCCGGTTCGCCATTTTGTCGTTACGAAAAATGCGGGCGGTTTCACTCTCGGAGCGTATGACGACGGCCGTTTGGCGGGCTTTGTGCTGAGCGTCCCGGCATATCTTAGGGGCGAACGGGCATACTACTCGCACATGACGGGCGTTCGTCCCGAATATCAGAGCCATGGCATCGGGGCTAAGCTAAAATGGGCACAGCGCGAGCGTGCCCTTGCTGAAGACGTCAGATATCTCAAGTGGACATTCGAGCCTGTAAAGGCTCGAAATGCATATTTTAATCTCGAAAAGCTGGGTGCAGTGGTCAGCCAGTATCAAGAGAATTTCTACGGAACGGATTACGCGACGGCTCCGGAATTAAGCATAGGTCTGGCGAGCGACCGGCTGTTTGCCGAGTGGCATCTTGAGAGCGACAAGGTTGTCGCCCTGGCCAGCGGCGAATCGTTTACCGAAGCGGGGCCGCCGACCGCAAACATTCAGATCATGAACGACTGGCCCGCCCTGGTCGCGGCGGATCCGGAAAAGGCACGAGCCGAACAGTTGCGTATCCGAGAGGAATTTACTGCCGCGTTCGGCTTCGGGTTTGTCTGCCGCGGATTCTATCGTGACGATGAGCGGCCGGCGTTTTTGCTGTACAGGTCATAAGCATGTCGATTTTTGCGGTCGATCCGGACATTAGAAAAGCGCGGACGCTCGCGGCGGACTTCTACACCGACCCGGCGTATTTTGATTTGTCTAAGGAGCGGATATTCGCCCGTTCGTGGCAGTTCTGCGGGCATGAGAGTGAATTTGAAGGGCTAAAGCCGTTGACGCTTTTGCCTGAAATGCTCGCCGAGCCTGTGCTGCTCGTCAAAGACGGCGGTGAGCTTCGTTGTCTCTCAAATGTGTGCACACATCGCGGGAAGATACTTGTCGACGAGCCGTGTGGGGCAAACCTGATCCGCTGCGGTTATCACGGACGACGGTTCGCGCTTGACGGCAAGTTCTTGTCGATGCCTGAGTTTGAAGGCGTCGAAGATTTTCCATCCGCCACCGATGATCTGAAGCAGCTGGCATTTGCCGTACGGCAGGGCTTTATGTTCGTGTCGATCGATCCTCCTGTTCCGTTTGATCAACTTGTAGATGATGCAGCGGAACGGTTTAGCGAGGACTATTTCGACGGCTCGCGGCTGAGGCTGACGGCGAGCCGCGAATACGAGATCAACGCGCATTGGGCGTTATATTGCGAGAACTATCTCGAAGGCTTTCACATTCCCTACGTCCACAGGGGCCTCAACGAGATCGTCGACTACGGCAGTTATTCGACCGAGACGTTCCGGTATTCAAGTCTGCAGACAGGTTATGACGCATCGGGAAATGTTGCCGCAAGATACTTGTTCATCTTTCCCAACCTGATGTTCAATTTCTATCCGTGGGGCATCTCGGTCAACATCGTCCGGCCGGTCGCGCCGTCGAGGACGGTGGTCGAATTCCTAACATATGTTAGCGACGGATCATTGACCGGCAAAGGTGCGGGAGCCGACCTGCATTCTGTAGAATTAGAAGACGAGGCGGTCGTCGAGAGCGTCCAGCGAGGCATCAGGTCGAGATTCTATTCGCATGGCCGCTATTCGCCGACACGCGAGCAGGGGACGCACCATTTTCACCGGCTCATCGCAGAGTTCATGAATTCCTGAGAAATTGTGGCTGACGTAAATAAAGAAATAAAGACGCTTAGGACCGAGATCGAACGGCACAACGAGCTTTATTATCAAAAGGCCGAGCCTGAGATATCGGACTTTGAGTTCGACCAACTGCTTGAACGATTACGTGCGCTTGAAACCGAGAATCCCGAACTGATCACGCCGGACAGCCCGACCCAGCGCGTCGGCGGCAAGGCGGATAGCCTGCGGCCATTCAGTCACACCGTACCGCTGATGTCGCTCGACAACAGCTACAACCTCGACGATCTCAAGGCGTTTACCGAGCGGTGCGAGCGGCTCGCGGAGGGCCGTAAACTTGAATACTTTGCCGAACTGAAGATCGACGGACTCTCTGTCTCGCTGCACTACGAGAACGGCATTCTCGCAACGGGCGCAACCCGCGGTGACGGTACGACGGGTGATGAGGTCACACAGAACGTCAAGACGATCAGATCCGTCCCGCTGCGGCTCAAGGTAGATTCTCCGCCGCACGCCGAGGTTCGCGGCGAGGTCTTTTTGTCGCGATCGCAGTTCGCCAGGATCAACGCGGAGCTTGAGATGCAAGGCGAGAAGACCTTCGCAAATCCGCGTAACTGCGCGTCGGGCACGTTGCGGATGCTCGATTCGCAGATCGTCGCGTCGCGGCGATTGGATATGTTCCCCTACGACGCGTTTACGGGCTCGTCGAAGATGTTCGCGACACATGCGGAGCTTTTTGCATGGTGCGCGACGAACGGCTTTAACGTTAACCCTAACCGACGCCTGTGCCGCAGTTTTGACGAACTCGTTGACTTCATCAACGAAATGGAAACTCATCGCGACACGCTCGATTATGAGATAGACGGCGTAGTCGTAAAGGTAAACTCGACCACGCTGCAGGACGAATTTGGTGCGACTAGCAAAGCGCCGCGTTGGGCTATCGCATACAAATATCCTGCACGCCAGGCCACGACAAGGCTGCTAGGCATCGAGATCAGCGTCGGCCGCACCGGTGCTCTGACGCCGATCGCTTTGTTGGAACCAACGTTGCTTGCGGGCACGACGGTCGGCCGTGCAAGCCTACACAATGAGGACGAGATCAAACGCCTCGATCTGAGGATCGGCGACTATGTGCTGATCGAGAAAAGCGGGGAGATCATACCTCAAGTTTTGCAGAATATTCCGTCTCGGCGGGACGGCAGCGAAGCTGAATTCACGTTTCCGACCACCTGTCCGGTATGTTCGTCGCCCGCCGTCCGGCCCGAGGGCGAGGCCGTCCGTCGCTGCATTAATCCCGATTGTCCGGCCAAGATAAAGGGCCGCATCGCCTATTATGCGTCTCGAAAGGCGATGGACATCGAGGGGCTCGGCGATGTGCTGATCGAAACACTTGTGCGTGACGGCGTCGAACGGGACAGCGATAACATTAGGGTCAAGAATGTCGCTGATCTTTACGATCTAACCGTCACAGACCTCTCAAATCTCGAACGCAAGGGCGAAAAGTCCGCCGGCAAGCTGATCGCCCAGATCGAGGCGAGCAAAACGCGTGGACTGCAACGTCTGCTCTTCGGCATCGATATCAGACACGTGGGCGAGCGCACGGCCAAGCTTTTGGCGAACCATTTTCGCTCTATCGACAATCTCGCCGCCGCGAGCATCGATGAGATCGTCGCCATTCACGAGATCGGAATGACCGTCGCCGAGAGCGTGTCCGAATGGTTCGCCGACGCGCACAACCGCGATATCATCGAGCGCCTGCGTGCCGCCGGCGTCAAGCTCGAAATGGACGCCGCCTCGACCGCCGCCCTCGACGAACGCTTCGTCGGCAAAACATTCGTCCTAACCGGCAAGCTCGACAAGCTACACCCGCGACGAGGCCGCCAAACTCATCGAAGACCGCGGCGGCCGCGTGTCGTCGTCGGTTAGCAAGAAGACGGATTATGTCGTTGCGGGTGAGGATGCTGGTTCGAAACTGGCAAAGGCCGAGAGTTTGGGAGTTAAGGTGTTGGACGAGGCTGAGTTCTCTAGCATGTTAGAGTAGTTTGAGGTCCCCGCGATGACGCCCACCCAATACCGCGATAAGGTCGCGCAGCTCGCAAAGACAGACACATTAAAAGCTGTTGAGACCGCCGAACGAATACGAGATCCGTGGTTTCAGGCGCAAGCTTGGGCACATATTGCAAGATCCGCCGAGAATCCGCGGCGGTATTCACGTAAAGCCGCAAAAGCTGCGGCCAAAACTAAGGACGATTATCAGAAGTCTGCCGTACGAGCTTGGGAAATCGCAGCTTTGGCAGAAAGGAAGTACACAACGCAGGCCCGGCAATCGCTGACGGAAGCCGTGGAGTTGGCGCGAAAGGTCGAACCTGTATCATCCAGGACGGAATCAATGCTGCTACTGCTACACGCAGCATTCAAGGTATCTCATAAAGATGCCGCAGACGTGGCTGTCGTTTTAGCCGGTTCATGTGATTCGGCATACTGGCGGGCCAAACGGGCCCGCAATTATGCGGCGAAGATGCTGAACGGTGAAATGCCACCTCGGGAATTCTTTTGGTAGCATCGAGTACAACTGTCATGCAAAAGGGAATCTCAATGATCGAAACCATGCGGGACTTCATCGAAAAGATCGATGCGCTTGGAATTCCCTACATGGTCACCGGCTCATATGCAATGAGCGCTTATGGTGAGATTCGAATGACACGCGATATTGATGTCGTTGTGCAGCTTGCGAAGAGGCATGGCAAGCAGTTTTTTAATGGATTCAAGGATGATTACTATATAAGCGAAGAGTCTGTTCGTCGAGCCATCGCATCGAGATCGATGTTCAACATCATCAGCCACGAGCACGGCGGAAAGATCGATTGCATAATTAAAAAGGACACTGAGTTCGCCCACACAAGTTTTTCGAGGCGTTATAGTGAGAAAGTGTCGGGTATCGAGTTCTGGACGACCACCAAAGAAGATCTGATCCTAGCGAAACTCACTTGGGCAAAGGACTCGCATTCCGAGATGCAGATTCGGGACGTTGCCAATCTAATTGGGTCAGAATATGATTCAGCTTATGTCGATCTCTGGATAGATCGATTGGACCTTGGCGAAATCTGGGCCGAAGTTGAACGATGGAAGATACAACACGGGCAGCAAAAAGGGTAGTTCGCGACATCGTGATGTCAAGGTCCGTTGAGGAACGTATGTTGATGTGCGCAGATGTACGAAGACGCGAAAGAATTTCCGCAAATCGGCATGCCTCCGGGCCTTTCAAAGGAGGAACAGGAAGTGTTTGTATTTAAGCGGATACACGGAATGTCTCCACTGGAGTCAGTTGCCTTGGTGAGGGATCGAAGCTAATTATGACTAACTTTTTTTCGACAGATATAGCTGTGGCTGACCCGCTCATCAGCAGCGCCATCGACAACGAAGTCCGCCGCCAGACCGACGGCCTTGAGCTGATCGCGTCGGAGAATTTTGTGTCCGAGGCGGTGCTGCAGACGATGGGCACGGTCTTTACGAACAAATACGCCGAGGGCTATCCTGGTAAGCGCTACTACGGTGGGTGCGAGTTTGCGGACGTTGTCGAGCAGGCGGCGATCGACAGGGCGAAGGAGCTATTCGGGTGCGATCACGCCAACGTGCAGCCGCACAGCGGCGCGCAGGCGAATATGTCGGTTCTGCTTACGGCAGCTTGAGCATGGCGATACGATACTCGGAATGAAGCTGAGCCATGGCGGACACTTGACACACGGCCATCCGCTCAATTTCTCGGGCATTAACTATAAGGTCGCCGACTATGGCGTCAATAGAGATACGGAACAGATAGACTACGACGAGCTACAGAGAATTGCTGAGGAATCGCGGCCAAAGCTGCTCATCTGCGGCGCCTCAGCGTATCCCCGAATAATAGACTTCGCACGCATCGGCGAGATCGCGCGTTCGGTTGGGGCAAAGGTGATGGCCGATATCGCACACATCGCCGGACTGGTCGCGACCGGACTTGCATCCGTCACCCGTGCCGCATTGCGAATTTGTCACGACGACGACGCACAAAACGCTTCGCGGCCCGCGCGGCGGGATGGCGATGTGCATGGAGGAATTTGCGGCCGACCTGAATAAACGGGTCTTTCCCGGCGTTCAGGGTGGACCACTCATCCATGTCATTGCAGCCAAAGCCGTGGCATTTGGCGAGGCTCTCAGGCCCGAATTCAAGGCCTATCAGCAGCAGGTTATCACAAACGCGCAGACGCTGGCGTCGACACTCAGCGACGCCGGTCTGAGGATCGTTTCGGGTGGAACGGACAACCATCTGATGATGGTCGACGTTTTTATGGACGGCAAAGGCATTACGGGCAAGGTAGCTGAAAAGGCGCTCGAAGAAGTTCACATAACGGTCAACAAGAACACGATCCCATTTGATACGCAGAAGCCGTTCGTCGCATCAGGCATTCGCCTCGGGACGCCGGCCCTTACGACCCGCGGGATGAAAGAGGACGAGATGCGAAGCATCGGCGACATGATCGCCAGCGTAATTCACGAACCCGAATCGGAAGAAGTAAAGACTCGTGTTCGCGGCGGTGTTGTCGAATTGACGGCCCGCTTTCCAATGTATCCGGAACGGCTGACCGAGACCGCAAAACCCAACATCGCAACTTGACGTCGGCCTGACCTCAGGCCGACCTGTCATCGAATCAAAATCTGCAATATGAGAAGTACAACTCTATTTTTGCTCCTGACGATCTTCCTTGTCGGCATCGTACCGGCGCAGGTTACGGACTCGACGCCACCGCAACGCGTACCGCCGCCGGAGTTCAAGAGCGACGGCTGCTCGTCCTGGCCGGACGGCGACTATCGCGATTGTTGCGAGGCCCACGACCTTGCCTACTTCCTTGGGGGCACCGCCAAAGAACGAAGGGCCGCTGACAAACGTCTCTACAAATGTGTCCGTGACAAGGGGCACCAGGTAAACGCTGTGGTGATGCTTCTTGGCGTAAGACTCGCCGCCGTGCGGTGGCTGCCCACGCCATTCCGATGGGGATTTGGCCGAAAATCTCGCAAGGCCAAGGCCGCGGCCGAGAAAGCAGCTTCGACTAACGGTACAAATTAAGTAGAACCTTCTCAGGTGTGAATGGCAGATCGAATGGCGGCGAGCATTCGGTAAATGCTCGCACGGCGCTGCGGATCGCGAAGTAGGCGCCGATACCGTACATCAGGGGCGGCTCCCCGACGGCTTTTGAGTTAAAGATAGCGAGGTTCTCACGGGGCGTTTCGAGCGGCAGCACAGCGATCTCTTTTGGGACGCTGTAAATGTCGGGGACCTTATAGGTCGAGAGGGCGTTCGAGCGAAGACGGCCGGCCTCGTCGTAAACGACCTCTTCCATCGTCACCCAGCCGAGGCCCTGAACGATGCCGCCTTCGATCTGGCCGAGATCGACCGCCGTGTTCATCGACGAGCCAAAATCGTGGCAACATTTGACGTAATCGACCTCATAACGCCCGCGCAGGCAATCGACCGTCACGCCCACAAACGCCGTCCCGTAAACGTGATACGCGAACGGATGCCCTTTCGCCGTTGCCCAGTCAAAACCGATGCCCGGCGTCGCGTAATGTGAATGTTCGCTCAGATTTACGCGTTGCACATGGGCCTCCATCACGAGTGTTTGCCACCCGAGCGAGGTCTTTTCGCCGTTGCGGTAGACACAACCGTCTTGCAGCGAAAGGTCATCGATACTCGCCGCCTCGACAAGATCCTTTGCGACCTCGAACAGCCTGCCACGGATCGTCTCGCAGGCAAGTTGTGTCGCTTTGCCGTTCAGATCGGCCGCAGCGGATGCGGCTGTCGGCGATGTGTTGGCGATACGCAGCGTGTTGGTCGTGTGGACCTTGACCTGCTCGATCGGCAGACCGAACATCTTCGCCGCGACCTGCGCCATTTTTGTATTCACGCCCTGGCCCATCTCGACGGCTCCGGTCGACACCGCGACGCTGCCGTCGGTATAAACGTGGACCAGCGAACGCGCCTGATTCATCGGCGTCTTGGTGAACGAGATGCCGAAGCAGACCGGCATTGCGGCGACACCTTTCTTGAAATATTTCGACCTTGCGTTGAACTCGTCAGCCTCTCGCTGAAGAGCCGTGAGGTCGTATTTGTCGTTGGCCTGTGTCCAACTCGTTACGGCATCGCTCTCCGCCCGTTGACCGTAAGGAAACTCGTCGCCATCGGTCAGCAAGTTTTGCCGCTGTATCTCGGTCGCTGAAACGCCCAGCTTTTCGGCCGCGTGAGCGATCGCCGATTCGATCACGAACATTCCCTGCGGCCCACCGAATCCGCGAAATGCGGTGTTTGGCGGCAGGTTGGTGCGGCAACAATATGCGGTAGCCGTCACGTTTGGAACGTAATAGCTGTTGGTGCAGTGAAATAAAGTCCGTTCGAGCACCGGCGGCGAGAGGTCGCACGCGGCACCGGCGTTTTGATAAAAGCTAGCCTCGTACGCGACGATCTTAAGGTCTTTGTCGAGGCCGATCTTGTAATCCGACGAATACGGGTGACGCTTACCTGTCATCCGCATGTCCTCCATGCGATGAAGCGCGTATTTCACCGGCCGCTTTGTGATCTGACACGCGACCGCGCAGATGCCGGCCCACGCGTTCGCCTGATCTTCCTTACCGCCAAACCCGCCGCCCAGCCGCTGCACATCGACCTCGACCTTATGCATCGGCAGACCTGTCACGCGACACACAGCACGCTGCACGGCCGTCGGCCCCTGCGTCGATGAATAAACTCGGAGTCCGCCGCTCTCGGTCGGCACCGCATACGCTCCCTGCGTCTCGATGTAAAGATGTTCCTGTCCGTTCTGCTCCGTCTTGCCTTCGAAAACGTGGGCACAATCGCTGAATGCGTTCGCCGTATCGCCAAGCACAAATTTCTTCGGCGGAACGATCAGATCGCCGTTTGCCGCCGCTACACGCGGATCGGTCACAGGCTCAAGCTCATCGATCTCGACCTTGATCTTCTTTGCGGCTTTGCGGGCCAATTCTTCCGATTCCGCAACAACGATCGCGATCGGCATCCCCTGAAAATGCACCTCGCCTTCAGCCAGCAGCGGCTCGTCCGGCACGATCCCCCCGATCTGGTTCTCGCCGATCAGGTCTTTAGCTGTAATGACCCGAACGACGCCTTGGCTATTTTCTGCTTCGCATGTATCGACAGATCTTAGCGTTCCATGGGCGATCGGGCGAGTCATACACACACGCGAATAGGGTCCCGTGAACCACAGGAATATCGTCGAGATAAACGCTCTCGCCGCGGACGTGTGAATGTGAGTCGATGTTGTTCATAGGGATTGCCACAGAGTTCACGGAGAACACGGAGAGTAACTTGCTCCTATTTCTTTGTGAACTCTGTGGCAAATATTTCGTGAAAATGCGCCTGAAAAAGTTGTCGTAGGAGCAGTCGTTTATATTGCTCGGTGCCGCGAACGTCTGAGATCGGCGAGATCTCGGACTGCATTATTTCGTTGGCGGCGATGATCGTTTCTTCGTTTATTTCCTTTCCTCGCAGGAAAGCCGACGTCTCCTTCAAATAATGCGGTATCGGGGCGACACCGCCGGCGGCTAGATGAGCCTCAGTGATGATGCCTTCGGACATCGTGAGCGAGATTGCCGTGTTGACCGTTGCGATGTCGAGATATGTGCGTTTGCAGACCTTCTCGAAATTGAATCGGAAATCGCCGGTCGGTTTTTTGAATCTGATCGTCTTGATGATCTCGTCGGGTTGTTTTGCCAGTTGCTTGTAACCCAGGTAAAGGTCTCTCAGCGCAATGACTCGCAGGCTGGCAGCCTGCGGTCCGAAGAGGTTGATCTCAGCGTCTAGGGCAAGAAACCAGACGGTCATGTCGCCGATGGGTGAGGCGTTGACGAAGTTGCCTGCGAGCGTCGCCATGTTGCGGATCGGCGTGGACGAGACAAGTTTGAGATGTTTGTATAGATCCGGGAAGATCGCCTGCATTACCGGTGATTCGAGCAGATCGGTAACGGTTGCGGATGCGCCGATCTCGATGTACTCGCCGGTGTCGCGGATGCCGCGTAGGGCATCGTCGTAAAGAAGCGGCGTCGAATCCGCCTCGGCCATTTCGTCGGGTCGCTGGACGTAAAGATCAGTGCCACCGCCGGTCAGAACCGCCTGCGGTAGCGGGTGGTTGAATGCCACTCGCTCCGCCGTTTGAAGGTCAGAAAGGCGCTCTGGAATATCCGAGAAGTAGCTGGGAATCACCTTATTGACGATCGCTGACGCTAAACCACCCGCTACCGCAGGTGGTACCGACAAGCGGTCGGCCGCTCGTTCAATAGACTTATAACCCGTGCAGCGGCAGATGTTGCCGTCGATTGATGACACCGCGACTTCGGCTAGCGTGTCGGCGCCCTCCCTTACGGTCGGGCTACTGACACGGTCGAGGCAGAATCCTGTGAGCGACATCACAAACCCGACCGTGCAAAATCCGCACTGCGTGCCACTCTCGTCGACCATCGCCTGCTGAACTGGCGTTAGCGAACCGTCAGCGGGATTGATTCCCTCGATCGTGACAATGTGCTTTCCGGCGGCGTTTGCCAGCGGCATCAGGCAAGAGGTCATCGACCTGTACCGAACCGTATCGCTCTATCAGCTCGCCAACCAAAATAGTGCAGGCTCCGCAATCGCCCTCGCGGCAACCGATCTTCGTGCCTTTTAGGTCTTTGCGATAGCGAACGAAATCCAGCACCGTCGCACCTGCCGGCTGATCGGTGGAAATATCTTGTCGTTGAGGATAAACTTCAGCACGTCTCAGAAAACTGTCCGTTATCAGTTATCAATTATCAGTTATTCCGAATCTGGCTCCGAAATAACTGATAACTGATAACTGATAATTGAAAAATGTTAGTACTCGATCTTGTCCGGCTTTTCGGACCACGCCCGAAATACATCTAACGCCTCGTCGCGCATCAGAGGCTGCATTGCCATCTCTCTGTCGGCGTTTGGCCTTTCGAGTTCACGTAAATATGATCGTCGTCAAAACCGATCTCCGCCGCGTCGTCGCGATTGCACGCGTAAAAGACGCTCGCGGGACGGGCCCAATAGATCGCACCAAGGCACATCGGGCACGGCTCGCATGAGGTGTAGATCGTACAGCCGTCTAACTGGAACGAATTCAGTGACTTACACGCCTGTCGAATGGCGATGATCTCAGCGTGCGCGGTCGGGTCGTTCAATGATGTTACACGGTTGTTGCCCTCGCCGATGATCTCGCCGTTACGAACGACGACGCAGCCGAACGGGCCGCCCGCGTTCTCCTCAATCCCCTGACGAGCAAGCTCGATCGCCCGCCGCATGAACTTTCGGTCCTGTTCCGTCATTGATTCTTCGGCCCGGTCAATTTGATCTCGTAGAGCTGTTTCCATTGCTTGCCGGTCACGAAAATCCGCTCCGTCGCGGCGTCGTACGCGATGCCGTTGAGGGTATTTTCGGACTTCGGATCGCTGGGATCGTCCTCCCGGCCGGGACGCGGCTGGTCGTCGGGCGAGATGCCCGCGAGGTCGATCCATCCGATCAGCTTGCCGGTGGCCGGGTCGATACGGGCGACATAATTCGGCTTGCCGAGAATATCTCGGCGTTGACTATGCCAGATATTTGCCCATAGCTCGCCTTTGACCATTTCGAGCTCATTGATGTTCATCAACGGCCGTCCGTCCTCGCGCATTACGGGGATGGTCTTGACCTGCTTGAAGGTCAGCGGGTCGATCACCTTTAACACGTGCGTGCCCTGCGACATGATCAGGTTCGTCCCATCAGTCGTTAGCCCCCAGCCTTCGCCTTGATAACTGAACTCGCTGAGGACCTTAAAGTCCTTCGCGTCGTGGACCCTTCCGATGCCGTCCTGCCAGGTGATCATATAGATCTTATCGCCGAGGACGGCTGAGCCCTCGCCGAATTCATCCTTTGGGAGGTCCCATTTCTGTGCGACCTTGCCGGTATCGATATCGATCTTGCGAAGCTGCGAGCGGCCCTCTTGGCCGGTGCTCTCATAGAGCGAGCCGCTGTAGAAGGAGAGCCCTTGCGTAAATGCGCTCCCGTCGTGCGGATATTCCCGAACGACCTCATAACCGTAGATGGGCAATGGCGGAGCTTTTGTCACGTTCGCGTTATTCGGTTTTGCCGTATTTGCCGTGCCCGAGCACGCGAGAGAAATAGCCGCCGTAATGAAAACAAGCAAACTTCGCATATTCACTATTTAGGTAACGCCGTCGCGATCGCCGCTCTGATCGAATCGGCAGAGATGTTCCGCAGCCTGCGGCCATTCACAAATATCGTCGGCGTACCGGCGATGCCGAGAGCGTCACCATCGGCCATGTCTTTTCTCACCTCGGCCGCCACCTTTTCGGAGTTAAAGTCTATCTCAAACTGTGCGGCATTTAAACTTATTTGGGCGGCGTATCTCTTGAGCGAAGCGGCGCCCAAAGCGTCTTGGTTCTTATACAGTAACTCTATGTATTCAAAGAACTTGCCCTGCAGATTCGCCGCCCCGGCGGCTCGCGCGGCGTCGAATCCGTTCTCGTGAACGGCCTCGAGCGGAAAGTCACGAACGACGAACCGCACCTTGCCCTCAAATCCTGCGATCACCTCTTTCAGCATCGGATGCGTAGCCGCGCACGCCGAACACTGAAAGTCGCTGAACATTATTACCGTCACCGGTGCGGTCACAGGCCCTGTCGCCGGATCGTCATCGGGTGAGACGGTTTCGGCCGGGGCTTCCGGGACCTTGTACAGGATCTTTACCTGATATTTGGCAAAAAGGCGTTTTGCGAGAGCGAGTTCGAGTCCGGCCCGTTCCTCGTCCGAGAACTCCTTCATCTTGTTCGTGATCTCACGGGCGATCACATCACCAGCGGTAATGCCGAGCGATTTAGCCTCGTCAGCGGTCAGGGCATTGAGGATCGTTTGATCAAGATCCTCCTGTATGAGATCGCCGAGGTCGGCACGGCCCTCGAGAAGTTCCATCTTGGCGTACGCTTCAAACTCCTTCGCCGTAACCGCCAGGCCGTTGACCGTTGCGATCGTGTCGGCCGGCAGCAGATTTGGGGCGTTTACACCCTTACCCGCCACGTACTTATATTTTGTCCGCAGTCGAGGGAACAAGGCCGCAAACATTCGCTGCTCCGGGTCCTGCCTGAGATATCCAACGATCTGCTTTCGAACTTCCGCGAGCGGCCGGCCGCCCAATGCTTGTTGGTTGGCATCGTAGACGGCCTTGATCTCGGCCTCGGTCGGGTCCTTGATCTTTGCCTTTTCATTCCAGATAAACCGGCCGGTGGAGACATTCAGCGACTTGGCCTCGATATCGATCAGCCGCTGGTTGATGAACTGAGCGAAGAGGTCTGTCTTCGTTTTTGCGATATTCGACGGCAGTTCTGCCACGGCCTTTTGCACGTCCGGCGAAAGGTCACCGAGCTTGAACGTGCGGCCCGTCGCCGTCGCGAGAACGTCAGCGGGTTTCTGTCCCACGGCTGTAATGGTCAGGAAAAGCAGTAATAACGATCCAAAAAAACGGTTCATAACACGCTGCTAAGGTCGCCCTGTGATATTAACAAACTTTGAGTTTGCCCGTATTGTAAAAGTTGCTCATGAAGCTGTCGCGAAAGTACTACACAGGTTCGGGTACGGTTGAGATTGCCCGCGATCTGCTGGGCAAACTCCTCGTTGTCCCTGATGACACCGGCCGCCGCGTATCGGGAATAATAGTCGAAACAGAGGCGTATCTCGGTGTCGAAGATCGTGCCGCACATAGTTACGCCGGAAGGCGAACACCGCGAAACGAGGTGATGTACGGCACGGCAGGACATGCATATGTGTTTTTTGTTTATGGAATGTACTACCAGTTCAATGTCGTCACAGGACCGGTTGACCAGCCTCACGCAGTGTTGGTAAGAGCTGTCGAGCCAGTCGAGGGAATCGAGATCATGCGTCAGCGGCGCGGCGAGATGAAGGACCGCAACCTTACCTCAGGCCCCGGCAAACTCTGCATCGCGTTTGGCATCGATCGAACTCTTAATGGCGAAGATCTAGTGGGCGAGCGAGTGTGGCTTGAGAAACATCGTTCTTACGGCAGCGGTGACATCGCCGTTGGCCCTCGGATCGGCATCGATTACGCGGGCGAGGACGCATCGAGGCATCTTCGGTTTTGGATCGAGGGAAATACTTTCGTCAGCGGCCGCGCTAGCGCGAAGTAATTGTCATCCGCATTCCAAACTTCGGCCTGAGCGTGATCAGTCCCTGCATACCTATCTCCTGATCGGGGGCGAGATCCAGACGCCATTTGCGGGTGATGGCCGCAAGCAGCAACGCGCCCTCGGCCCATGCAAAATTCTCGCCGATGCACTTTCGCTGGCCGCCGGCGAAGGGATAGTAGATGCACTTCTGCGTCGCTTCTTTGACGCTCTGCTTCTCCCATCGCTCAGGAATAAACGATTCCGCATCGTCCCAGTAACGCGGATCGCGGTGCGTAAGGAATTGACTGCACATCACGACCGAGCCCTTCGGGACATCGACGCCGGCAAGCTGCATGTCCTTTGCCGCAAGACGCGGGCTGGTCCAAACCGGCGGAAACAACCGTAACGCCTCGGCAAAGACGTTCGTTATGTATTTCAATTGCGGCAAGTCGTCTGGCACTGGCGGGCGATCGCCGACAACTTGGTCGACCTCAACATAGACCTTTTCGCGTTTGTCGGGATTTGCCGCGAGCAGATAACTGGCCCATGTCAGCGCGTTGGCCGTTGTCTCATGTCCCGACAAAAACAGCGTCATCGTCTCATCCCGGATCTGCATGTCCGACATGCCGCTGCCGTCGTCCTCGTCACGTGCATCCAGCATCAATGACAGCAGGTCGCCGCGATCGCGTCCCTCACGATGCCGTTCGTCGATGATCTGATAGATCTGGTCGTCGAGCGTTTTTCTTGCCTCATTAAACTCCCGCAGCTGCTCGTCGGATAGCGTCGTCAATAATTCACCGAACGGCAGCATCAGCAGGTTGAACAGCTCCAAGATCGTCGTCAGCGCCCGGCTCAGCTTATGTGAATCGCTGTCAATGTCGGCATCGAGCAAGGCTTTTGCCACGACCCGAAGTGTCACGCGCATCATCTCGCGGTCGATGTCGCGCACTTCACCGTCCTGCCATTCATTGACCATCTCGTCGGCGAAATTGCACATGTGGCGGGCGTACTCCATGATCCGCTGCCGGTGAAACGCCGGCTGCATCATGCGCCGCTGCCTGAAATGAAGCTCCCCGTCGCTCGTGATCAGACCCTGGCCGAGAACAAGCGTCGCCAGCTCCAGTGCCCGCTCTTTTACGAAGACATCCGTCTTGGTGATCATCACGTCGCGGATCGCCTCAAGGTCGTTGACGACAAAGAACTGCTGTTCGCCGAGCCGAAATGGCACAACGTCGCCGCGCGCACCGAGCCGTTTCACAAATTCGATGCGGTCGGACGCAAACTCGGGATAACGCTTATTGAGCCACGCCTGAAAGCGAGCTTGTTTGTCGCGAGCAGCCATCTGGCCTGTGGTTTCCTGCATTTAAAGTCTCCGCCCAAAACTGGTAAATTTATAGTCTATGACAGAAGCGAGAGTCGTAAAAGTGAAGCCCGATATCCGTGCGATCACGCGGCTGGTCCCGCCGAGCGGAAACCTCGTTCAGGGACAGTCGGAACTGCCGATCGATCCGCGATTGGCGGCTGAGGCCGGCGCTATCATCGCCGCCAGCCAGAACCATTACGGCGGCAGCGAGGGTCACGAGGGATTGCGAAAGGCCGTCACCGAAAAGATCGCCAAATACAACAACATTCAGGTCGATCCGGATGCGAGGCCGTTCGAATTGATGATCACAAACGGCGGGACGGGCGCACTTGTTGGCGTTGCTCAAGGATATTTAAAAGAAAAATCCGCTCTCGTTTTTGAGCCGTATTACCCGTATCACAAGCGGATCCTCGAAGAGTTTGGCAGCAAGACGGAGCCGTTCGAGCTCGACGAGAACCTGACCTTTGAAAAGGACGTCTCTGCTCGCTCGCTGCAAAGAGCTAAAGGACCGGACCGACTTTCCTCTCGCCGCGATCATCGTCTGCTCGCCGGCCAATCCGAGCGGCAAGGTGATGTCGCAAACTGAACTCGAGGCCGTTGCCGACGTTGCCAAAGAGCTTGACCTTCTCGTCGTTTCCGACGAGGTCTATGAGCACTATGTGACCGGCGAAAATCCGCACACGCCCATCGCTACGCTGCCCGATATGTGGCAGCGGACGATCACCGTCAACTCGTTCTCAAAGTCGTGGAACATCTCCGGGTGGCGTCTCGGCTATGCGTTCGGGCCCGGCGAATTGATCGCGAAACTCAACAACGCGGCCAACGTCATCTATGTGTGCCCCGCGACGCCTCTACAGGCCGCGCTCGCCAAAACTCTGATGGCCGACGACACGTATTACACACGGCTGCGTGACAAATTTGACGCAAAACGCCGCAACTTCTCAGAGGGCATTACTAAGCTGGGATTCGAGATCTACGATTCCGGCTCGGCCTTTTACATTTGGGCCCGAATACCGCGGCAGTTTGACGACGCGATCGCCTTTAACGAAATGCTCATGCGCGAGGCCGGCGTCGGAATGACGCCCGGCTCGGCGTTTGCCGACGGCGACCTCTGGGACGCCCACGTCCGCATCTGCATTGCCCGAGAGGATGAGATCCTCGATGGCTCAATGGAAAAGCTGCAACAAGTCTTGGGTTAATAGTGTCAAAAGTGGAGTAGAATCGAGATATGAATGTAAGCGACCGAATAACCGTGAATCCAGGCCAGTGCGGCGGACGTCCGTGCATTCGCGGAATGCGTATCCGCGTAAGCGACGTTCTCGATCTATTCGGAGCCGGGCTTTCTGAAGAAGATATCTTGAAGGAAATGCCTGACCTTGAGATGGAGGATCTAAATGCCGTGCTGAAGTACGCTGCCCGCAAACTTGACCATCCTGTACTCCCGGCTATCGCATGAAGATCTGGGTGGATGCTCAGATGTCCCCGGCCATCGCGTCGTGGATAACGAGTGAATGCGGTTTCGACGCGATCGCGGTCCGCGATCTTGGATTGCGAGATGCGGAGGATCTCGGGATATTTGAGGCGGCATGCGCCGAATCTGCCGTCGTTCTGACAAAGGATCGCGACTTTGTGCAGTTGCTTGACCGCTTCGGCCCACCGCCGCAGATACTCTGGCTGACGTGCGGTAACACTTCTAATTCTGCGTTGGAACGGATACTACGGGCCACGCTGACGGACGCCGTCGCGCTGATCACCGCCAGTGAATCGATGGTTGAGATTCATTCGCCCCTGTTTTTGGAACCATGAGAAAACTATCTGCCGTTTGTTTACTTTTTTCTTTCCTCTCCTTCGTGCCGGTCGCCCTTGCCGACGACGGCATGTGGACGTTTGACAATCCGCCGTTCCAGCAGTGGAAGGAGCATTACAACTTCGAGCCGTCGAAGGAATGGCTCGACCGGCTGCGGCTGGCATCGGTCAAATTTCCGGGTGCGTCGGGCGTTTTTGTCTCGCCGAATGGGCTGATCGCGACGAATCACCATGTAGCGTCGAGCTTTATCGAGCGCCTGTCGACCAAGCAGCGCGATCTGCTCAAGACAGGCTTTTACGCGCCGACATTGGCGAAGGAACTCAAGGTCCCCGACGGCAACGTCTCGATACTCGAGTCATACGATAATGTTTCCGAGCGCGTCCACAACGCCGCGGCGGCGGGCACGACCCCGGGCGAGTCCGCGTCTAAACGTTCCGCCGAGATCGCCGCAATCGAGAAGGACTGCCCTGCTGCTCTCCGCTGCGAGGTCGTTTCGCTCTACAGCGGCGGCGAGTATTGGCTGTACCGCTTCAAACGCTACACCGATGTGCGGCTGGTGATGGCGCCCGAGGAACAGGCGGCGTTCTTTGGCGGCGACTATGACAATTTCGTTTACCCCCGACACGACCTTGATTTTACGTTCGTGCGTGTTTACGAGAACAACAAGCCGGCCAAAACCCCGAACTACCTGAGATGGTCCGCAAGGGGCGCGCCGGACGGTGAATTTGTTGTTGTCTCAGGTTATCCAGGCTCGACCGCGCGGCTGCTGACGGTCGCTCAGCTTGCATATCAACGAGATCTCGGAAATCCGGTCCAGGAACTTGTCTGGAAAACGCGCCGCAGAGCCGCTCGAAGAGTATTCAAAAGGCGGCGCCGAGCAGCTTCGCCAGGCAAATCCCGGATTGCGCTCGTTCGCAAACTCGCTCAAGCGTCTCGAAGGCCAGCAGAACGGCCTTCTCAATCCGCGAAACTTCCTGAAAAAGGTCGGCGAGGAAAAGGACCTCCGTGACAAGTTGGCCGAGCGGCCCGAGCTCGACCGGCAATACGCGCCCGCGTGGGCCGCGATCGAGGCGGCCTATACCAAGTATCCTTCGATGGCAAAGCGGATCGCGTTCGCGAGCCTCGCCTCGTCAAAGATCGCGACCTTTGCCCACCAGATCGTCACGTATCACATTGAGACCGCAAAGCCCAACGACCGCCGTTACGCCGAATACCGCGACAATCGCCTCGACGCGTTCAGAGCCACGTTGCTCTCGCCCGCACCCGTTTATCCTGCAATGGAAAGCCACGCTCTGAAAGCTTGGTTTACCGAGGCGATCAAACAGGTCGGGGCCGACGATCCGTTCGTCCGTGCCGCTATCGGCGATGCCGACGTCGCTGAGGTCGTTGACCGCGCGTTTCGCGAGACAAAGCTGACCGATCCCGCCGTTCGCAAAGCCCTGCTCCAAGGCCCGGCCGACGCCATCGCTAACTCGACCGATCCGATGGTCACCCTCGCGCGCCGCGTCGCGCCGGTCATCCGTGAGCTTCGCGAATGGGAAGACACCAACATCAAAGCCGTCGAGGCGGCCAACGGCAGCAAGATCGCGCAGGTGCGATTCGCCGTTTACGGCAAGACGATGCCGCCCGATGCCAACGGCCACCTGCGCCTCTGCTACGGCGTCGTTAAAGGCTATGACGAAGACACGACGCTCGTGCCCTACAAAACGACGTACTTTGGCCTCTACGATCGGGCCCTCAGCTTTAACGAAAAGCAACCGTTCGACATGCCCGCCAGCATAAAGGCCGCGCGGACGCGCATCAACCTTGCGACGCCGATCAATTTCGTTTACACGGCCGACACGATCGGCGGCAACAGCGGCTCCCCCGTCGTAAACCGCAAGGGCGAGGTCGTCGGCCTCAACTTTGACAGCAACAACCAAAAACTCTCGAACCGCTATTGGTACATCGACGAAGCCGAAGGCTCCCGCGCCGTCGGCGTCCACACCGCCGGCATCATCGAAGCACTGCGAAAGGTCTATAATGCGCAAGCACTGGTAGCCGAATTGATCGGCACCACACGAGGGAGCTAAGAGATGAAAAGGAGATCCGCGATCATGAGTTTGATAATGGTTTGCGCACCCTTGGCGGCCGGTGTTACGGCCCAGAGTACTGCGAGCCAGGTCAAGAGCATCAACACCTACTGCAAGCAGATCCGCGTCGTGCAGAAACGGCGTAATAAGCCTGAGTTGGTTTACGCGAACACTGCAGGCGTAAACGATAGGAAGGATAAATGGCGTACGTTCGCCTCGGAAAAGGCTTTAGATAAGTTTCGCGAGGGCACCGAGACCTACGATATCGCCTATAACTGGAGGAACGGCGGGCGGCTGATCGCAAGCAATTTTACCCATTCCAGCCCGTCCGGCGATTGGGTGAATTACGTCAATCACTGTTTTCGTGCAGACGGTACGCTCGCACGGGTCGAGACGGATTACAGGACATTCCTGGGCGATTTCAAGGTCATTAGTACGCGATTCTTTAACAGTGCGGGCCGGCAGATCAGTTCGTCCATCAAATATCTCGACCTACAGTCCGGCAAGCCAAAGGATGCGAGCGATGGCGTGATGGGCGACGCTGAGAGTAGGGCCGAGTACTTACAGATCAGTGAAGAAACTGCCCTTCGCGCGGCTCCTTCCCAAATAATGCACTATCACCTGATCGGAATTTGCGGCACGGCGATGGCGTCATTGGCCGGCATGCTTCAGGCCCGCGGCCACAAGGTCACGGGCTCGGACCAGAACGTCTATCCGCCGATGTCCACACAGCTCGAAGGGCTCGGCATCGAGATCATGCAGGGCTACAAGGCAGAGAATACCGACCTGCCCCGCGATATCACGGTCGTCGGCAACACGATCATGCGCGGCAATCCCGAGCTCGAGGAGGTCCTGAACCGCAAGCTCGAATATCGCTCGCAAGCTGAGACCGTGCGGGAAGAGTTCATCCGGGGACGCCGCTCGCTGGTAGTCGCCGGAACACACGGCAAGACGACGACAACGTCCCTAGCCGCGTGGGTCTGCGAGGTTGGCGGGCTCGATCCGACCTTTTTGGTCGGCGGCGTTGTGCAGAATTTCGAACAGAGTTTTCGTGTGACCGACAGTGACTATTTCGTGATCGAGGGCGACGAATACGACACGGCGTTTTTCGACAAAAAACCGAAGTTCATGTCCTACCTGCCCGAGATCGCCATCGTTAACAACATCGAGTTCGACCACGCCGACATCTACAAAGACCTCGACGCGATCAAGTGGCAGTTCTCGCGGCTGATGAATCTCGTCCCCGGCAGCGGTCGCCTGATCTGCGGTATCGACTCGCCCGTGGTTGGCGAAGTTCTCGCGTCAATGGAAGGCAAGCTATATACGAACATCGAGACATTCGGACTGAGCGATACTGCGAAATGGCAGGCACGTAATATTGAGTTTTCGCCAGCGGGCACAAGGTTTGACGTATTTTGCGGCGGCGAGAGATGGGCGCAATTTACCACAAAAATGATCGGCGAATTCAACGTCCGCAACAGCCTCGCCGTCATCATCGCCGCCGACGTGTGGGGCATTTCACAGGCGAAGATCCAGGAAGCGTTCGACACCTTCGAGTCGGTCAAACGGCGAATGGAGATACGCGGCGTCGAGCGCGGCGTGACTGTGATCGACGATTTTGCACATCATCCGACCGCGGTTGATGAGACTCTCAAAGCATTGCGCCAACGCTACGCTGACAATCGCCTGATAGCGGTTTTCGAGCCGCGTTCGCGGTCGTCACGTCTGTCGATATTCGAGGAACAATACAAGCGCGCCTTCGCCCACGCCGATCACGTTATCATCGCAGGCGTCTTCAACCCCGAAGACGCGAAGCGCTTCGGCGACCACCTGTTGGATGTTGAAAAGCTGGTCAGCGACATTGCAGCCACCGGCAAACAAACATCAACATTCCCCGATGCCGACGCCATCGTCGAACACCTCGCCCCTGAAATCCGCGACGGCGACGTCGTCGCCGTCATGTCGAATGGTGGTTTTGGCGGTATCCACGAAAAGCTATTAAAAAGATTAGCCACAGAGATCACAGAGGAAACTGAGAATGGTTGACCAGACTCAACCATCCTCCGTGTTCTCTGTGTTCTCTGTGGCTACTTCCTAATCAATCCTGCCGTTGAAGTTTGCGAGATAAACAACAATATCGTCCGCCAGCGACGTTCGGTGGGCGATCGTGGGCACGCCATTAACGATTATCGAGACGACCAGTTCCTCGCCACCTGATGTCGTAACATAACCCGACAATGCCGAGACCTGATCGAGGGTGCCGGTCTTGCCGCGCATGTTGCCATTGGCGGCAGTTCCCTTGAAACGATTTCGCAGCGTACCGTCAACACCGCCGATCGTCAGGCTGTTCGCGCCAGTCGACCGCGTTACGGCTCTGTTTTGCCATGTATGAGTAAAGCGCGGTCACGGCCGACGGAGTTACAAGATTGTGCCGCGAAAGGCCGCTGCCGTCGTATTGGACGATGCCGTCGTCAGCGACGCCCATCTGCTTCATCACGCCTCGGACGGCAGCGAGGCCGAGAGTCGAACTGTCGCCGGCAGGGGCTCCTTGGGTGCGCGACTGCTCACCGAGTGTCCATAGGATCGTTTCCGTGTACATATTCTGACTCGGCTTCATCGTCTTGGCGGCGATCTCGCGGTAGGGCGGTGATTCGAGCTTCGCGATCTCGATCTGAGGCGCCGGTAGCGGTATATTCGCGGGCTGCAGCCGTGATCCGCCGGTGATGATGATGCCGTGCTTTTCGAGACGCTGCCTTAATAGCGTTACGAACAACTCGGCCGGACGGTTGACAGTTATCGTACTCGTCTGCCCACCGTTGCCCGCCGGCACTGTCCCTGATATTTCCAGAACGTTTTGGTGGATCCGCTTATGAATGCCCAGATTTCGCCCGTTTGACGACGACGTCGTGACACAAGTATTGAGCACCTGGAACAGGCTGTTTGGCGGTGAAAGTGTGACGACACACGGCCCGCCGACGGAGCCGGGACGAACCGACAGATCGACCGCGTTGTCATTGATCGGCAGCACGCCGACACCTCGGCACCGTAATACCACTGCAGGTCGTTCCACTCCCATCCCAGGGGTATCGCAAATCCCTTGAAATAACTCTCATCGCCGACAATGCCGCCTTCAATACGTTTCACACCTGCGGCTGCGATCCTGTCCACTAACCTATCGATACCTTTGTAATAGGTTTCAGGGTCGTTCGCCGAAGTGCCGAAAAACGCCGTCGAGATCGACACGTCGCCGCGCCCAAAGATCCTCAGATCGCCCTTCACGGTGCCGTCAGCGTCCGGCAATGCGTTCGCAAAAACACTCGTCACCAAACCTGAAATCCGGCCCGAGCCGCTCAAAATCCCGCCGCGACCGTAAAATTCTTCATATTCGACGCGGGCATGAAGTATTTTTCCGAATCGTTTTCAAATACAACCTTATCGGTGGCCAGCGACACGATCTTGACCCCGACGCGGCCACGCCTGACGTCGAGAGAATACAGCCGCTGGCGGATCTTCGTCTGAAGCTGCTCCAGAGTCTGAGCCGAGGGTGGTATCGGCGTTGGCGAGGGGGTTGAGCTTCGAACAGGCGTTGCTGTAGGCCCGGGTGCTGCCGCAGCAATCCGCGGGCGCTGCGTCACCTGAGCATTGATCGTCAGCAGGGCCGCAGCCAGCAGTATTGTTGCCAACGCTGAGTGGATCACATTTATCTTCATAAAGACCTACGGGAGATTTTATCTAAATCGCTTTGATGCAGAAACTGCCGGATGTGCTTGAATGCCATGAGCTGCCCGCCCCCAAGCGACGGAGATATGACCTCGGTCATATCATACATGATCGAGGAACGTATGGTTGAGGAAGCGACATCTGCTCAACTGTGGCGGATCGCGCCTGCCGCGCGTCGTGCAAATTGATGAGAGTAAGGCTGCATGCTAAACTTTTTTTCACGTTGTGAGACCCGGACGAGGTCATTATACCTACTCAGAGCGTCTCGTTTTTGGAGAAATATGAAGCGGATCAAAGGGATTGTCCTTCTAGTATTTAGCGTATTTGCGTGCGCCGTCTTTCTTTCGGAGAAGGGTATCCTGGATTTCGGACGGGTCGCAGCCGGGACCGCGCCTGCGGCGCCGACCAACGTCAGCGCGTCGGATGATGACTATTCGACGAAAGTGGGCATCCATTGGGACACGATCCGCGGAGCCACGCTATATCGGATATTTCGCAATACGACGAATAATTCGGCGGCAGCGTCGGACGTGGGCACAACACCCGCGAACTATTTCTTTGATTCGACCGCGACCGCCGCTCAAACCTACTTCTATTGGGTACGGGCCGAGAACGGATTGAATTTGAGCCCGATGAGTTCGCCCGATCAGGGGACCAGGGCAAATGGCGGCATTGTTGCGGGGGCGTTCTCACCGCTCGAGCCGCCCTTTCCGCCGGCGGAGAATGAGGTGACCGCAGCCAAAGCCTACCTTGGTAAAGCTCTCTTCTGGGATGAGCAGCTATCGTCGACCAGGACCGTCGCATGCGGAACCTGTCACAGGCCGGCGACCGGCGGATCCGATCCGCGGACGATTGTTGACGGCGAACGCTCGCGCCATCCGGGGCCCGACAATCGCTTTGGGACGGGCGACGATGTCTTTGGCTCGCCGGGCGTTCCACAGAACTATGCTGACGGCAACTACGGTGTGAATCCGCTATTCGGGATGCGTGAGCAGGTCACGGGGCGTAAATCGCCTAGCTATCTGAATGTCGGCCTCGCCTCGCAGGGGTTGTTCTGGGACGGACGCGCGAGCAATACATTTCGCGACCCGCTGACGACTAACATTCTGATCTCATTTTGGGGCTCGCTCGAAAGCCAGGCCGCGGGCCCGCCGCTTTCGTCGGCCGAGATGGGACACGTGAATCGCAACTGGACCGAGGCCGCCGCCCAGATCCAGGCTTCGCGGCCACTGGCGCTGGCCACAAACGTTCCGACCGCCCTCGCAACATGGATCGATGGCCGGACGTATCCACAACTCTTCGAAGAGGCATTCGGAACCCCGAATGTCACGCCCGCCCGGATCGCGTTGGCGATCGGGACGCATGAGCGGACGCTGTTCTCGGACCGTTCGCCTCTCGATCGCTACCTCATGGAGATAGAGCCGTTGACGCCCGCTGAAGCCCGAGGACTGGATGTATTCGTCGCTCAGAATTGCCACGCCTGCCACGGCGGTCCGGTGTTATCCGAGCATAAC
Organism: Blastocatellia bacterium; assembly: GCA_963716755.1. Lineage (GTDB taxonomy): Bacteria > Acidobacteriota > Blastocatellia > Pyrinomonadales > Pyrinomonadaceae > OLB17. The sequence goes on along the minus strand of CAVQUD010000003.1, from coordinate 56,242 downwards.
TTCCACAATATCGGAGTGAGGCCTGTGGCCGACGATCCGGGCCGCTTTGCTGTGACGGGTGATCCCGGTGATCGCGGGCGGTTTAAGACACCAGGCCTCAGAAACGTTGAGCTTCGGGGCCCGTACATGCACAACGGCCGTTTTGCGACCATCACGGATGTTGTCGAATTCTACAACCGAGGCGGAGATTTTGACTCGCCAAACATCGACCGTGACCTGATCAGGCCGCTCAATCTGACGTCGGGCGAGAAAGCCGACCTCGTCGCATTCCTCAAGCGGCCACTCACCGATCCGCGCGTTGCCAACGAGCTGCCGCCGTTCGACCGTCCAACGCTTTATACCGAAACGAACCGTGTGCCGAGCGTTTCGGGACGCGGCCGGCCTGGGTCAAAGTTCAAGGTGCCTGAGATCATCGCGATCGAGCCGCCGATCGTCGGGAATCCGAGCTTTACGGTCGCGGTCGCCGGCGGCCGCGGCGGTTCGCAGGCGACGCTGGTGATAGATTCGGTCGATCCCGGAGTCGGGACGTCGATACCGACGAGCGGAGTGTTTGCTTACCAAACGATCAACCTGTCGGATTACGGCGCGTTCAACGGCTATGGCTCGGTGAGCATCGCCATTCCTGACAACCCCGGCATGATAGGTCAAACCTTTTACGGCCGATGGTATGTCCGCGACCTTCGGGCGATTGGTGGTTTCTCAGTCAGCAAACTCATCACCTTTACGGTCTTTTGATGAATTGCCTCCGGCTTTAGCCGGAGGCAATCGGCCCAACAAAAAGGGCTTTAGCCGAATCTCACCGATTCGGCTAAAGCCCACCTTTGATCTCCCTTGACCTCCGGCTAAAGCCGGACGTAACTCATTTACACTTTGAATAACCGCAGTCGCGACAGGTGTCGCAGCCGGAGACATGCTCAAGTTGACCGCGGCATTCGGGACAAGTGCCGACCATCGTTGACATGGTCGTCTCCGATGCCATTGACTTGCCGATCCGCCTCGCGGATTCGGGGAGGTCATTCAGGCGTCGATCGATCAGCAGCAGGCACTCGGCGACCGCCTGTTCGGGCGAGGTAAGAAGTCGCTCGTTGAACCACACGGCATGTGTGCCGATCACTTTGTTGAGGCTGTGAGCAACCTCGTCCGCATCAAATCCACCTCGCAGCATCTTTGAGGCAAGCAGGCCGACACCGGCACTGATCGGGCCGGCGACGAAAACCTCAAGTATTCGCTGCCCGTCGTGATTCACTGTGACATAGAGATTCTGGCCCTCGAAGGGAATTCGCCAAGTCGAGCCTTGAAGCTCACGCGGGCGCTCAACACGAGAGGAGGAAGGGGAGACACGGAGATGAGGAGGTGGGGAGAAATCTGAACCTGTTTCCGGCTCCCTTTCTCCTTCACTCCTTTTCTCCTCTACTTTCATTGCGTTCAGCACCTGCCCCTCGCGGCTGCCGTCGCGATAGTAGCTTACGGCCTTACAGCCGAGTTTGCGGGCGAGATGATAAAGTTCGTCTACCGATTCGACCGTGTCGTCGGTCGCGCCATTACAGGTCTTAGAGATCGCATTATCGACATGCCGCTGAGCGGCGGCGAGTACATGAACATGCTGGTCGGACCTGATCTGCATCGCCGAGATGAACTCGGACGGAAGCTCGGCCTCGTGCTCGACGACATACTCGGCGGCTTGTTTGATCGACTCTTCGTCAGTCTGATCGACCTTGATCCCTAATGCCTCGGCAGCAAGCGTGTGGACATAGGTTCGCGTTCCGAGCGTGTCCTGACGGACGTACGCCCAAGAAAAGTTCGGCTCGATGCCGGATGAGGTCTCGGCGACGAGCGAGATAGTCCCGGTCGGAGCGATCGTCGTCACCTCGTAGTTACGCGGCGTTAGCGGTATATCACGCGGGATACCGAGGTCTTCGTAAATGAACCGCGTATATGCCTCGCGATTAGCCTCAAACTCAGGAAAGACGCCCTTCTCTTGGCCCAGGGCGAGCGACGCGAGCCATGATTCACGGCGGACAAAGCCCATGATCTTTTCCATTAGATCGAGCGATTCGTCGCTGCCGTAGACGACACCGAGCTTCAGACAAAGGTCCGCAAAGCCCATGATTCCGAGTCCGACCGGCCGCGTGCGTTTGACGACATCGTCGATCTCGGGCAGCGGGAAATGGCCCGCATCGACCACATTGTCGAGAAACCGCGTGCAAAGCTGAGTGACGTTCGACAGTTTTGCCCAGTCCACAATGCCATCCCCGTCGGTGGTCGTCGTGTAGAACTTCGCCACATCGATCGAGCCAAGATTGCACGAGTTGTTGAAATGCAACTGCTGCTCTCCGCACGGGTTGCAAGCGTAGATGGGCCCCATCGACGCCATCATGTGGTTGTGCCGGTTTACTTCGTCGATAAAGATAATGCCGGGCTCAGCGTACTTGTGGGCGGACGCAATGATGCGATTCCAGATGTTTGGGGCAAAGACCATTCCCGGCATCGGCGGCTCTTCGATCGTGCAGTCCGACAGGTCGGCGGTCTCGAACGCCAGTTTGTCCGCAAATGTTGCCGTGGTGCCGTCAGGCCGGCGATAGAGAACATAGTCTTTGCCGGTCGCCGCATCGTAAATAGCGTGCGTCCAGGGCTCGCCCTTAAACTCGGTCTGGAACCAAGTGCCGCTGTCAACGGCATCCATAAACAGGTCCGTAACGGTGACCGAGATATTGAAATTCGTCAGGCTCGTCTGGTCGTTCTTGGCGTGAATGAACCGCAAGATATCAGGATGCGTCACACTCAGGATGCCCATATTCGCACCACGCCGCACGCCACCCTGCTTAACGACCTCGGTGGTCTGGTTGACGATATTCATGAACGAGACAGGTCCGCTGGCAACGCCACGCGTCGAGTTGACCATAGAGCCCGCCGGACGCAGGAACTCATACGTCATGCCCGTGCCGCCGCCCGTCTGGTGAATGATCGCTACATTTTGGGCATGTTCCATGATGCCCTCGATCGAATCGGGCACGCTAAGCACAAAACACGCGGCAAGTTGTCCTTTCGGCTTGCCTGCGTTTACAAGGCACGGTGTGTTGGGGACGAACTCCCGTGCGAGCATGACGGTCGTCATCTCATTGAAAAAGAGCCGTCTGCGGACCTCGTTGGTCTCGGCCCGCGACACGTGACCAACGACGCGATGGACGATGTCCGTCCACGTTTCGAACGGCTCGCCGTTCTCGTCTTTCAGCGAGTAGCGTTTTGCGACCACCTTCTGGGCGTTAACCCCGAGTGGAACGATCGATCGTGCCGGCGGCCGTGCCGGCTCCGTTGCTAACGCCATTTTTGTCCAAGAAACTGTTGATCGCCGATTCAAAAACTGTGCTCATATATGACAGGACTCCCTTATATCCAGCGAGCCGAACGCGGATGACGTGTAATGCTATTTTAACACGCGTGGCCGAGGCAGAAAACGATTGAATTGTAAAGATTCTGGCTTGAGATTCGAGCTAGATACGGCCTCAAGTGAAACTAGTATCTGACACGTAAGGACGGTTGTCAATAGTTATTTTCTACCATATCTCGTGGCCTGTGTTTACACGGCAACAAGCAATGGACATCTCATTGTCCCGTCATGGTGGTCCCGTATTGACTGCAAAAATAGACGAGCGGTGCGCCCTCACGGGCCGCAGCCCGCTCGACCGAACCGACAAAGATAGTATGATCGCCGCCGTCGCAAACATCGGTTACACGACATTCAAGGACCGCCAGCGCGGTCCGCAGGCGAGGAATGCCGTCGCCCCCGGGCTCAAAGTCAGTGGCCGCGAACTTGTCGGCCGCGGGTGCCGCAAATCGTTCCGAGATGTCCTGCTGACTCTCGTCGAGAATGTTGACAATAAATGAACGCGATTCGTGGAAAGCGTAATGGCTTGCGGTCGCCTTTTCAATGCAGATCAATACAAGTGGAGGGTCGAGCGAGAGGGAACAGAAGGCCGAAACAGTGATCCCGTGAGATCGGCCCGACGAGTCGCGTGTGGTCACGACGCTCACGCCGCTTGCAAATCTCGACAGGGCTTCTCGAAACTCGTTTTCAGAAACCGGCATGGACATTGAATCTACAATATCGCCGCCTCATTCGCAAAAAATGGGCGGATTGATAAACCGCTGTCAATAAATGATAATTCAACGCGATGCACGACCTTGAGTCATTCTTGCACGATGTTTGTGACGCGGTGGAGACGACCCTCGACCTGTTGCTTCCCGACGCACTTACGGCGCCTGCACGGCTGCATGAAGCCATCAGGTGGAGCGTTTTTGCGGGCGGAAAGCGTGTTCGACCCGCAATAGTAATGGCGGTCGGCGAGGCATTTGAAGCCGACCGCAACACCCTATTAAGCACAGCGGCAGCGATCGAGATGGTACACACGTATTCGCTTATCCACGATGACCTCCCGGAAATGGATAACGACGACCTGCGTCGTGGAAAGCCGACATGCCACAAGCAGTTTGGTGATGCTACGGCGATTCTCGCGGGCGATGTGCTGCAGACGCTCGCATTTAAGGCGATCTCAGACGACACGTCGCTGTCACCCGAAAAACGCATCCAACTCATCTCGCTCATCGCCACAGCATCGGGAACGCCCGACGGAATGGTCGCGGGACAGCAGATGGACCTGAATGCGGAGGGCCAACAGCTCGGTCTCCACGAGATCGGCGCCATCCACCGCCGCAAGACCGGAGCACTGATCACGGCCGCCGCCCGAGCGGGGGCGATCATCGGCAACGCGTCAGAACAGGAGCTGGCCGCGGTCGGTGAATATGCCGACAAACTGGGCCTGTTGTTCCAGGTCACCGACGATCTGCTCGACGTTACGCAGTCTACCGAGGGACTCGGGAAGACGGCCGGCAAGGACGTTGGGGTCAAGAAGGCAACATATCCTTCGATACTCGGCATTGACGAAACGCGGACGGCCGTGCGGTCGATCTCCGACGAGGCATGTGCGGCGTTAACCACGATCGACCGCGGCAAATCGATGCTTGCTGCCTTGGCCGAACATATCGCAAGCCGTACAAAATAGGCGTTTGGCACGGAAAACTCCCTCGATTCGCTATTTCTCATCCCTTGATCCGATGACCGACTATCGGCAAAATCTGAACACAGTTTTATTCGTCGTGGCGGCGTTCGTTTTTCTGTACGCGTCCGTGATGATGAAGCTCAGCCTCGACTGGTGGTCCGACGAGAACTACTCGCACGGGCTGTTGGTACCTTTCGTCATCGGCCTTTTCGTCTGGCGCGAGTGGGACGGCCTCAAGGCTGCGGCCGGCCGCGGTTCAATGCTGGTCGGTGGTGGAGCCATCGTGATCGCAGTGCTTCTGCTGATCGCCGGAACGCTCGGATCGGAGCTTTTCGCCCAGCGAATATCGATGGTCCTGATGCTCGCGGGCCTGACGGTTTACTTCTTCGGCACGCGGCTGATCAACCTGCTTGCGGTGCCGTTCGCATTGCTGCTGCTGGCGATACCGATACCTCAGATCGTCTTTAACCGGATCGCCTTTCCCCTGCAAATATGGGCGTCGCAGATGGCTGTTTGGGGAATTCGGCTCTTCGAGGTGCCGACCCTGCGCAAGGGCAACGTGATCGATATCCTGCCCCGCGGCTCGACCCAAACCATATCGCTCGAGGTCGTCGAGGCCTGCAGCGGCATCCGCTCGCTGATGACGCTCGTCACGCTGGCGCTGATCCTCGGATACTTCACGCGGCATAAAGACAGCGGTCGCCTGGCTAACTTCTCGACGCCTGACTTTCTGGCGGACGGTCGTGCTGATGCTGCTCGCGGTACCGATCGCCGTTCTGACGAACGCCGCGCGTGTAACTGGCACCGGCGTCCTGACCTATTACTACGGCAAGCAGGCGACCGACGAAACGTGGCACGACGTCGTCGAGCTGGCTTGTCTATCTGACAGCTCTCGCTCTGCTGCTGGCCGCGAATTATCTGCTCAAAAAGGTATTCCGGCCATCAACCGCCGATGCCGCAACGATCGCACAAACCACAACCTCGTCCGCTGCAAGAGTTCCCGTCTTGCCCGTTATCATTCTCCTGATCGCCGCCGGTGCCGCAGTAAACTGGTTCTCCGTCCGTGATGAGACAACGCCGCCGCGGGGCAGCCTCACCGAACTGCCCGCTACGCTCGGCGACTGGCGGCAGAAGGGCAGTGAATTCCGCTTCGATGAGGCCGTGGAAAGCGTTCTCAAAACCACCGATTACACGATGCGTGAGTACACCGGCCCGGACGGCCGTGTAGCTAACATTTACGTCGGTTACTACGCATCGCAGCGGTCGGGTGCGACGTATCACAGCCCGCAAAACTGCCTTCCCGGTGCCGGTTGGGTCATGAAAGATCCGCAGTACATCGACATAACAACGCCCGACGGCCGGACCTTCAAGGCCAATCGCTATACGCTCGAAAACGGCATTTACAACGAAGTGATGATCTACTGGTACCAAGGCCGCGGCCGCGCAGAGGCCAGCGAGTACACCGACAAACTCAACACCATCTGGGACAGCGTCACGCGCAGCCGCAGTGACGGCGCGATCGTCCGCGTAATGACCAGCGTCGGCCACGACGAAGCGTCGGCAGTCCAAGCCGCCACCGAACTATCATCCGCCCTCGCCAACGCCCTGTCGCCCTACGTTCCCGATTAGTTTTTTAGGGTGAAATATTTTGTTCATGACAAAATGTTTCACGTTTCACATTTTTTCCACAGTTTTTGTCCGTTTTTCGTACAGAGCCCGTGATTACGGGCGATTGGTGGGCTATTTTACCCCGAGTGGTACGCAAAAAACGCCGAGTGGTACGCAAAAATGCCCCCAGTGGTCGAGTAAACTTAAACACACCAAATCGGCGTTTGTAAGAAACACCGCCGACCGCCCGATCGCTTGCAAACGGCGTGACGCAGAGACAGCTTGCGACGCACATCGCAGTGTTGCCAAAAACGGGTATCATTCACCGAGAATCGCACAAATCGCAGGCCTGATGCTATGAAGTTGATCTCGCGGGGTCGAGTTCGGATAAACTCGATATTCTGACAATAGAAAACAACCCACGAGATCAACAATGACAGTATACATCGGGGTTGATTTTCACCCATACGAACAGTCGGTCGCTTATGCTGACGACCGGGACGGAGAGATCATGTACAAGAGGTTTCTCCATTCGGACAAAAAGTCGATCAAGGCGTTCTATCGCAAATGCGGACAAGACGCGGTTATCGGCGTAGAGGCCACAGGGTGTCTGTGGTGGTTTGAGAAGATGCTCGCGGACGGCGGGCAGAGATTGGGTATCGGAGATCCGAGGATGATCCGGCGAGCTGCTCTATCGAGGCACAAGAACGATTTTCGCGATGCGGAAACGATCCTGGACCTTCTTTTACGAGGGCAGTTTCCGGCGATCGTACCGAGGAGCGAGAAGAGCCGTGAAGTGCTGGACCTGCTGAACTACCGGCAATCACTTGTACAGAAACGGACCTCGATAGCCAATCAGCTGCAAGCTTTTGCGAGACAAAAAGGCATGGCGAGATTCCGAATGCCGGCCGTTAAAGCCAGAAAGAAGCTAGTTGAGGAACCCACCGGCGATGTTGAAACATTGCTTGTACACTCACGACTCGAATTGTTCGACCATCTCACAAAAGAGATCAAAGCCCTTGAGGCGAGACTCGAGGAAATGGCGGAACAAGAAGACCGCGTCAAGCTTCTTATGACACACCCCGGCATCGGTGTGATCAACGCTCTGGCACTTGCTCATACACTCGGCGACGTTCGACGCTTCCGACGCAAGGAAGAGGTCGTTGCATTCGTCGGGCTCGATCCGCTCGAAAAGAGCTCGGGACAGAAGAAACGGATTGGGCAAATAAGTAAGCATGGATCACGGCTCGTCAGGTACCTGTTAGGTCAGGCCGCTCAGGCTTGCCGCGATAAGAGAATAAGAAAATTCTATTCTGAGGTTAGCCGTCGAAGAGGCCGCCCGAAAGCAAAAGTTGCAGCGGCCCGCAAACTTCTCATCCACTGCTACGTCATGCTTCGTGACGGTATCAACTACGAGGAGTTTCATCGGCGGGGCGAAGTTGGCCTGTGCGAGGGGTCAGGAGAGGTGAGTGGGAAACCCTCAGTCTCTGAAGGCCTGATGGCACGGCCAGCCATCTTTTGAGGTAGCTATGAAGATGAGCCGATCCGGTTTCATGTAGCAGGAGCAGTTCTTGCACGAATAGATGATGGCATTCGCCTTAACGGCGGTGCGGATCTGAAAAAGCTCTAACGAACGAAATAAGGAGGCGCGGTTGTTTTCTATTGTCAGGAGATCGAACGCACTTAGCACTATTCGGTGCCCCGCTACCCGTGCGCTTGACTATCGAGTGAACTTCATAGATGACTATCGAGTGAACTTCATAGATGACCCCATCCGCTTTGAGCTTCTCATCAATTGTTACGTCATGCTTCGTGACAATATCAGCTACGAGGAGTTCACACGGCGGGGCGAAGTTGGTCTGTGCGAGGGGTCAGGAGAGGTGAGAAGGGACAACCCGCTCAGTCTTTGAAGGTCTGATGGCACGACCAGCCATCTTGCGAGTGAGTCGCGGGATGAGCCGATTGAGTTTCATGTAACCGCGAGCAGTTTCAAGCGGGTACGAATAGATGATGGCATTCGCTACAAGAAAGCGGGTGCGAACTTGAAAGTATCTAACTAAACAAAAAAGGAGGCGCCGGTTGTTCTTTTGTCGGACAAAAACCAAACGCATGAAACGCATCCCTCAGATGCCTAAGTACCAATGCGCTTGACTTCACGGGGTAACTTCATAGATGACCCTATGTTGCTTTTCAAAAGAACTGGGAGTTGAGCCAGGTGAACGTCCAGCCGCTGAACTACAAGCCGCCTAATTGTGTTCCGATGAACGATCGCGGACCCGATGAGGCTATCTGATTTTCGTTGTAATACGGCTCGACGTCCTGTATTGTGGAGGGGAAATCGATGAGGTTGCTATCCCAACTTTGCTTCCTGGCCTTAGTCGGCTTGGGCTTTTTCTCGTTTGCTCGCGCGGAGGTCCTATTCGAAATGGCACCGCGTTATCAGATCGGTCTGAATACTGAGGGCAGCGTGTTTGCGGATCTGGATGCCGATGGTTTCATAGACGTAGCGGCTGTCAATGGTGGGCAGGAGAATCCCCAACCGACGATCAGCATCCTGTATGGCAATGCCAACGGAGGCTTCGACGAACGCGTGATCCTTCCGTCGTATACTATTGGCCGGACTATCACGGCTGGCGACTTGAATCGTGATGGTCGACCAGAATTAGTCATTGGGAGTTTGTACCAAAACGTACTTGGCGTCTTTAAGAACCTCGGAAACCGACAATTTGGGCCTCCATCCTTGGTGGCTCCACCAGCGCCAGTCGGGGAGTACCGTGACCTCGCTATCGCGGATTTCAACGGTGACGGGAAAAACGACGTGGTTGCTCTCCAAGGGGTGACGAATCAACGACTTAGATTTTTTGATTATTCGACCCTCGGAGTCCTCAATCTGTTCGCTACCCTGGAACAGTTTGAGACCGGCACTAGTTACGAACGGGTAATCGCGACCGGCGATGTCAATGGCGACGGCCGAACGGATCTCGTATTTGCCGGCGGTGGTCCGTTCGGTGTCCGAAACATAGCCTTCGTATATGGCCAACCCTCTGGCGGGACACTTGCCCTCACTTATGGCTTTCCTGTCGAGGACAAGGCGATCGGACTAGAGGTGGTTGACCTTGACCGGGACGGCGACAACGATCTCGTGGTGACGTTTTACGATACCTATACACCAACGGAACACTCAATCCAGATCTTCAGAAATACCGGCGGCAGCTTTTCGTTGGCCTACCGGCTTCGAATTGATGGTGCCTTTCCACCGAGCGAGGCTGCGGTGGGCGATTTTGACAACGATGGAAATAAAGATATCGCTGTCTTGCTCGGCTCGGTGTACAACGCCGGTACGATGGTTATGATCGCACACGGTACGGGAGGCCTCAACTATTCAGTTTCACCGAACGAGTATTACGGAGTTTCGAGGTCTACAAAGATAAGGTCGTTCGATGTCGATCGAGATGACCGGGACGATCTGGTCGTCGCATCGACCTTCTTACTCCAGACCAACTATCAAAACTACGTCGGCATTTCCAACAACTCGATCAATGTGCTCATCAACAAAGGGCCAAGTGGATTTGAGGCTCCCCGCGTAACTCGTTGGACTTCGGCTTTGCTAGGCGCGTCCGATCTCAATTCTGATGGGTATATGGACTTAGTCACATCATGGACAACAACATACAATGGGACGTCCAGCCTCGACGTGTCGTTAAATGACCGGCGTCGTGGCCTCTTGCCTGAGCTGAGTTTTGATACCCCCGAAGCCTTGGTCGATATGAAGATCGCTGACCTGAACGGCGACGGCAAAGCCGATGTCGTAACTGCGCACGGATACCAAACGCGTCAGGTAGCTGTTTACCTGGGCAACGGGACAGGAGCCCTGAGCCCGCCGTTCCTCACTACTTTTACAAGTCCCTTGGTCAAGATCGTTGTTGTGGATTTTAATTCTGACGGACGAAAAGACGTTTTCGCCGTAACGGAAGAGTCTAAGGGCTACGTGATGTTTAGTGATACAAATGGGACACTTCATCCGGCATCTAGCCCTCCTATCACCCTATCTGATTATTCGCTCGATATGATCCCAGGCGATTTCAACGGTGATAGCAAGACCGACATTTTGGTCGCACGCCAGGCTGTCTGGTTAGGAGACGGGGCCGGTCAACTTACTCTCTCGGCCTTCGCGGTCCCGCCTATCCTGAATACGGCTATCGGTGACCTCAATGGCGACGGTCGACCCGATATTGTGGGGCTGACCGGCCAGCTTGGTAACATTCTCACTGCCTATCTCGGCACTGGCACCGGATTTGCGACGGGTTTCTCAAAGGAAATTAAGAATTTCAATTACTTCACGGTACAGAGCCTAGTGGTCGGGGATCTGGATGGCAACGGGCGTGATGATGTAGCAATGATAATGATGGACAACGTTTTTGGCAACCTCATCACGGTTTCACCTGCAGATACGGGGACCGCATGGGAAGAGCCAAAATACCTTGGCCTTGGCACTGCGTCAAAAAAACTGGTCGCCGCGGATTTCGACGGAAACGGCCGCGATGACCTCGGTTATTTAGGCGATAACTGTCGCGGAGTGCTCTACAGTTGGCCGGCTCGCGATGCCGCGTCTGCGATGTTCGATTATGACGCGGACGGAAAGACCGATTTCTCAGTGTTCCGGCCAGCGAGTGGTGCTTGGTATCTGCAGAGGTCGACGGCGGGGGTTCAGGGGCTGCAGTTTGGGGCTGAGGGTGATAGGTTGACGCCGGCGGATTTTGATGGGGATGGGAAGACGGATATTGCGGTTTATCGTCCGGCGGATGGGACTTGGTACATCTTGAACAGCGCAACGAGTACGGTGACTTATCCGGTATTCGGCGTCGCCGAGGACCTGCCCGCTCCAGGAGATTATGACGGGGACGGGAAGGCGGATCTGACGGTGTTTCGGCCGTCGCAGGGGACTTGGTATCGGCAGAATTCGTCGAATGGGTCGTTTTTTGGGTTCCAGTTTGGGGCGAATGGGGATGTGCCGACGGTTGGGGATTTTGATGGGGATGGAAAGAATGACCTCGGCATCTGGCGGCCTTCGAATGGGGATTGGTACAACATTCGTTCGTCGAACGGGTCGGTGTTTGGTGAGAGGTTTGGGCAGACGGGGGACAAGATCGCTCCGGCGGATTATGACGGGGATGGGAAGACGGATATTGCGATATTCCGGCCTTCGACGGGATTGTGGGTCGTGAGGAATTCGGCGACGGCGACGTATTCGTATTCGGTGTTTGGCTCGTCTTCTGATATTCCGATCTCAGGCGATTACGACGGCGACGGCAAGGCCGACATCGGCGTCTGGCGGTCTTCGGATGGGACTTGGTACATACAGCGGAGCGATAACGGGCAGTTCATCGTGTTCCCGTGGGGGCAGGATGGGGACAGGCCGACGCCGAGTGCCTACGGCAATTAGTCTGAAGTCTTGAGTCTGGAGTCTTAAGCCGGAACGTTTGAACGCGGATCAGGCGGATCGGGCGGATGAAAACGGATCTGATAAGAAAACTCTCATCCGTTTTTATCCGCCTGATCCGCCTGATCCGCGCTCAATATTGCGTTCGTCTCGCGCGATTCTCGTTACCTGATTCAGTACGCACGGGCGCCCTCCCTTACGGTCGGGCTGCGGACACGTGGGCACGGGCGGGCAGGGATGCCCGCGGTCCGACGTGGCGGCCTCTGGAGATTCTGTTAACTTAGCACTTTTGTTTTGTGGTAACATTTTGGCGATGAAGTGGGATGTGCTGATACTTAGGATCGCGTTTGTCGGGCTGATGGTTTTGCTCGGCTATCTGCTCAATCCGTTTGAGCGGACGCAGCGGTTCGGGGTGCACAACATCGCTGACGAAGAGACGCGAAGGCTAATGTCTGCGGGACTTGGAGCCCTGATCGCCTTGATGGTGATCGGCTTTGAGATGCGCGTGCGGCGATCATCGTTAAAGACGCTTATCGGCGCGGCGATCGGTTCGATCCTGGGCATCGCCGGGGCCTTTTTGATCGGAATGCTCATTTCGATGCAAAAAGAGGCTGCGGTCTCGGCCGAGATGCAGACGTTCCTGACGATCTCACTGATGTTCTTTATGGGCTATGTTGGCCTGATGGTCGGGGCGGCGAAGGGCGATTATCTCGACCTGTCGGCACTGGGCGGCATCTTCAGCGACAAATCGCCAAAGCGTGATTACAAGGTGCTCGACACGTCGGTGATCATCGACGGACGCATCGCGGACGTGGCGGAAACAGGCTTTTTGGGCGGTTCGCTCATTATTCCGAATTTTATTCTCGCAGAATTGCAGCAGGTGGCCGATTCGGCTGATTCGTCGAAACGTCAGAGAGGCCGCCGTGGGCTCGACATGCTCCAACGGCTCAGGAACAACACAAAACTCGACGTGCAGATCGTCGAGACGGATTTTCCAAATGTTAAAGAGGTGGATCTGAAGCTGATCGAACTGGGCCAGCAACTCGATGCTGTCATTGTCACGAACGATTTTAACCTCAACAAGGTGTCGCAGCTCCGCGGCGTCGAGGTGCTGAATATCAACGAGCTTGCCAACGCGATGAAGCCCGTCGTGCTGCCCGGCGAGGCGATGCGGGTGTTTATCCTCAAAGAGGGCAAAGAATACAACCAGGGCGTCGCCTATCTCGACGACGGCACGATGGTCGTGGTCGATCACGCCCGCCGCCTGATCGGCAAGACCGCCGATATCGCCGTGACGAGCGTCCTGCAGACAACCGCCGGCAAGATGATCTTTGGCCGGCTGTGGGAAGATCGCGAGGAGCAGAACGGAAACGAGAGCGCGTCGACGTTCAGTGTACACGATTCGCGTTCGCTTGGATTTAGAAAGGCGACGCGAGAGTTGCGGCAGACCACAATTATTGAAGAGATCGACTAGTGAACATCGCTATCATCGTTGCCGCCGGCAGTGGCTCACGATTCGGAGCTGACAGGCCCAAGCAATTCGCTGAACTTCTCGGCAAACCATTAATAATACACACTTTAGAGCGATTTGAGGCTTGTCCGGCGGTGGACGAGATCGTGCTGGTCTTGTCTGAGGAGGGACGGGAAGAATTCAAAATTCAAAATTCAAAATTCAAAATTTCAAAGCTGAAGAGTATTGCGGTTGGCGGGCCGACGCGAGCCGAGTCGGTCAGGAACGGTTTGGAAGCCATTGATGCCCCCGACGATATGATCGTAGCGGTCCATGATGGAGCACGGCCGCTCGTGACGTCGGACGAGATCGCGGCTGTGATCGCAAAAGCTGCTGAGACCGGTGCCGCATGCCTCGTCGCCCCGGTCAACGACACGATAAAGACCATTAGCGGAGGCGAGATCACCGGCACGCTCGACCGTGATAAACTGAGGCGTGCCCTGACGCCGCAGGCATTTAAGATCGACGTGCTGCGACGGGCGTTCGATCTCGGGGACACGAGCGAGGCGGTCACCGATGAGTGTTATCTCGTCGAAAAGCTCGGCCATCCGATCGCGATCGTTGAGGGGAGTGCGAGGAACATCAAGGTTACGACGCGTGAGGAGTTGATTTTTGTCGAGGCGATCCTCGGCCGCGTAGCGGTCATGTGATTTTAGCCGTGGGTTTCTGGCCTCAAGGATCGGCCAGTGCTTTAGGCCGTCAGCCCACGGAACGATTGGCAATGTGTTTTCGTCGCGTCAGCGACGGCTGATTCATTCGTCGCTACGCGACGCGATTGGCTGGCATCGTCGTCCGTGGGTTGAAACCCACGGCTACAGTCAACCGCCGCTACGCGGCAGAGGAAGATGAGAGTAGGTTTTGGCACGGATATTCACCGTCTCGTCGCGGGGCGGCCGCTGATCATCGGCGGTGTAACCATCGAATCCGACCTCGGGGCTGACGGGCATTCGGATGCTGATGTGCTGATGCATGCGGCGGCCGATGCGGTGCTGGGCGCGTGTGCCGCGGGCGATCTCGGGACACACTTTCCTAATGACGAAGAGCGTTGGCGAAATGCCGAGAGTTCGCAATTCGTGAGATATGCAGTCGGTTTGGCGAGTGAAAGAGGTTTCTCGGTCGGCAATCTCGACGCGGTCGTTCACCTCGAACGGCCTAAGCTACGGACGCACATTGAAGCGATGCGGGCGAATCTTGCAGACGCTCTTGGCGTCGAACTCGATCGGGTCAGTGTAAAGGCCAAGACCGGAGAAGGCGTCGACGCGGTCGGCGAACGGCGTGCGGTGTCGGCTCAGGTCATCGTGCTCCTTGTTAAACACTAGTTGAAACGCAGAGGACGCGGAGAACGCAGAGAAGAGAGAAGTATGTCCCAAATCTCTGCGGTCTCCGCGTTCTCTGCGTTGAAAATGTCCAGTTTGCGGTAGAATAACCCGATGCGTCCACAGGAATTGATCGCCCGCAAGCGTGACGGCAAGGCGTTGTCCGATGCCGAGATCGGTTTGTTTATCGATGGCGTTTGCACACGCGAATGGGCCGATTATCAGATAACCGCGATGGTGATGGCGATGTTCATCAACGGCCTGAATCGCCGCGAACAGTACACCATCACGCGTGCGATGCTGAATTCGGGCACCGTGATGGACTTTTCCGACATCGATGTGCCGAAGGCAGACAAACATTCGACCGGCGGCGTTGGTGACAAGACTTCGCTGATAATCGCGCCGGTTGCGGCGGCGTGCGGCATCGCTGTTCCGATGATCTCTGGCCGCGGACTTGGGCACACGGGTGGGACACTCGATAAACTTGAGTCGATCCCAGGCTATGACGTAAATCTCTCATTCAAGCGACTTAAAGAGGTCATGAAGGCGTGCGGCTTCGGCCTGATCGGTCAGACAAAGCAGATAGCCCCGGCGGACAAGAAGCTCTACGCGCTGACGTGACGCGACGGCGACCGTGCCCTATATTCCGTCTGATCGTGGCGTCGATAATGTCCAAGAAACTCGCCGAGGGACTCGATGCGTTGGTGCTGGACGTAAAGACGGGCTCGGGAGCGTTCATTCAGAAGTATCCTGAATCGGTAAGGCTGGCCAAGGCTCTGTGCGAGACCGGCCACTCGTTCAAGGTCGACACGCGAGCGTTCATCACGGACATGAACCAGCCGTTGGGGAAATATGTTGGGAACGCGCTTGAAGTTTACGAATGTTTGAAAATTCTTCGCGGCGAAGGCGAGCCCGAAATGGCGACAACACTGGAACTGAGCGTCGAACTGACGGCGTCGATGCTGGTGCAGTGCAAAGTAGAACGGACAACGGAAAACGGAAAACGAAAAATTCAGGAAGCTCTATCTTCGGGAAAGGCCCTTGAACTTTTCAAACAGAACATCGAGCTGCAAGGCGGCGATCCGCGGATCTGCGATGAGCCGGAATTGTTGCTGACAAGGGGCTTAAAGCGGGTCGAGGTGAAGGCCGCGGCCGCCGGCTACGTTGGGGCGATCGATACCTTTGCGGTCGGGCGAGCGGTTTGCGATATCGGTGGCGGGCGCGTGAAGGCTGAGGACGGCGTTGATCACGCCGTGGGATACGAGTGCATTAGAAAGGTCGGCGACAAGGTACGTGCGGGCGACGCACTCGGGATCATACATTGCCGTAAGCGCTCACATGCCGACGCGATTAGCGAAAAACTGCGTGTCGCATATAAAATAACGAAGGAAATCCCAAAGACAACCAAGCTGATCCGAGCTACGGTCTAACGAGTGCGGAATGGGGAATGCGGAGTGCGGAATTGTGGAGCGAATGCTATGCGTTTACAGCTATTCTTCAAAATAATTCTGGCGATCGCGGCGATCGGCGTCGTGTCGTCGTGCGGTAGCCGCGGCAGAGGCCCGCCGTGACGGCTGCAAGATCAAGGTCGGCATCGTCTTTGACATTGGCGGCAAGAACGACCGTTCGTTCAACGCAGCCGCGTGGGAAGGCGTGAAGCGCGCGCAAAAGGAGCTTGATATCTGCCTCTACGACGTCGAACCGGGCAATCCGACCTCGATCGAGCCGGCGATGCGGGCGTTTGCCGAGAAGAACTTCGACCTGATAATCGGCGTCGGTTTTGCTCAGGGGCCGATCATGCAAAAGGTCGCGATGGATTATCCCGAGATCAAGTTCGCGATCGTCGACGGCGTCATTTTTGAGAAGGACGGCAAGACGCCCAAGACGAATGTCGCGTCGCTCGTCTTTCGCGAACACGAAGGCTCGTATCTAGTCGGCATGATCGCGGCGGCGAAATCGAAGTCGGGCGTGCTTGGATTCGTCGGCGGAATGGACATTCCGCTGATCCATAAATTTGAGACCGGTTACGAGGAAGGTGCGCGCAGCGTAAATCCCGACATTCGCGTGCTCGACAACTACGTCGGCGTGACAGATGGTGCGTGGAACAACCCGGGCAAGGGAAAGGAACTGGCCTTGTCGCAGATCGAGAAGGGTGCGGATGTGATCTTTACGGCGGCAGGGAACTCGGGGCTTGGGGCGTTTGACGCAGTCGAGCAATACGGGCGTGACGCTAATGGCCAGGCGAATAAATTCGTCATCGGCGTCGATTCAAACCAGAACATGGTCAAGCCGGGATTTGTGCTCACCTCGATGGTCAAAGCGAGTCGACAATGCCTGCTTTGACGTAGTAAAAGAGGTGCTCGAAGGGAAGTTCCGCGGTGGCTTTCACGCGTTCGGTCTCGACAAAGACGGCGTGGCGTACGCGATGGACGAGCATAATAAAGGCATCATTCCCGACGACGTTCTCAGACGAGTCGAAGAGGCGAAGGCAAAGATCGTTGCGGGTGAGATCAAGGTAACGGACGCGATGGCGAAGTAAACCATGCTTGAATTACGGAATATTCGAAAATCCTTCGGCGACTGCGTCGCTAACAACGACGTTTCGCTGACCGTGCACAAGGGCACGATCCACGCGATCGTGGGCGAGAACGGGGCAGGGAAATCGACGGTGATGAAGATCGTTTACGGTTTTTATAATGCCGACAGCGGCGAGATATTTCTCGACGGCAGCCGCGTGAACATTCGCAATCCGCATGATGCGATTGATCTGGGGATCGGGATGGTGCATCAGCATTTTATGCTAGTCGACACGATGACCGTGGCGGAGAACATCATCCTCGGGGCCGAAACGGGGTCGGCGGCTAATCTTGATCTCGAACAAGCTAACAAAGATATAAAGGCGTTGTCGGACGAGCTGAAACTCGGCGTCGATCCCCGGGCGTTGGTCGAGGACCTATCGGTCGGTGTGCAGCAGCGGGTCGAATTGCTCAAGGCGCTTTACCGCAATGCCGAGCTGCTCATTCTCGACGAGCCGACGGCTGTGTTGTCGCCGCAAGAGGTCGAGGAGTTTTTCGGCATTCTTCGCCGAATGAAAGCTCAGGGCAAGACGATCGTGATCATCACGCACAAGCTGGACGAAGTGCTTGCCATCTCCGATGAGGTGACCGTGATGCGCGACGGCAAGACTGTCGGCCACGTCGTAACGAGCGAAACGAACGCAAAGGAGCTCGCCCACCTGATCGTCGGCCGCGACGTTTTGCTGCGTGTCGAAAAAGGCGAAGCGAAACCTGCCGCGACGGTGCTCGACGTGAAGAATTTACAGGTCCACGGCAGGCACGGTCTTGCGGTTGACGGCGTTTCGTTCCATGTCCGTGCCGGCGAGATCGTCGGCATTGCCGGCATCGAGGGCAACGGCCAAACGGAGCTGATCGAGGCTCTTTCGGGACTTCTGAAGCCGACCGGCGGCGATGTTGAGTTTGACGGCGTAAACATTACAAGGCATTCGGCTCGCCAGTTAAAGGAGCTCGGCATCGCGCACATACCCGAGGATCGTCACAAACGCGGGCTGCTCTTGTACTCGGACCTGGCCGAAAACTCTATCCTCGGCGTTCACTATCGTCCGCCGGTCTCGTCAGCCGGATTCATGAACAACGCGGCGATCAGCCAGCGTGTTAACGAGATAATCGAGAATTTTGACGTTCGGCCGCCGAATCCAACGCTATCTGCCAAATCGCTCTCAGGCGGCAACCAGCAAAAGCTGATCATCGGGCGTGAATTCGGCCTGAATCCCAAGCTGCTGCTCGTCTCACAGCCCACTCGCGGCGTCGACATCGGTGCGATCGAATTCATTCATCGAAAACTCATCGCCCTTCGCGATGCCGGCTCGGCCGTCCTGCTCGTCTCAGCCGAACTCGAAGAGGTAACCGCCCTCGCCGACCGGCTCCTAGTATTTCGCGAAGGCAAGATCGCCGGCGAGGTCGATCCTAGAACGACGTCGGTCGAAGAGATCGGGTTGATGATGACAGGAGGATGATATAACCGCGAAAAACACGGAAAATGCGAAATGCTGATTTCGGATATTCCGGTTATTTCGCGGTTGAAATGTCCTGTGCTCTTGTTCCGAAGATCTCCTGCATCGCGGCGACCGCCTTTTCTAAATTTTCCATCGAGGTCGCGTAGGAAAAGCGAATAAATCCATCGGCGCCAAAGCCCGCGCCGTCGGTAACGACGATGTGGACATCTTTTAACAACTTGTCTGCAATGTCCGCCGAGGTCGCGAATTCACCACCGAGCATTTCCCCTACATCCACGAAGGCGTAGAACGCGCCCTCGGGCATCGCGGATTTGAAGCCGTTGATCTCATTGAGCGCGGGGACGAAATAATTCTTTCGCCGTTCGTATTCGGTCGTCATCGCGTTGACGGCAGCGATGGTGGCGTCACTGTCCTGCAATGCTTTCGCACAGGCGTATTGGACGAACGACGTCGGGTGCGTGGCTGAGTGGCTTTGCAGCTTGATCATCGCCTTGGTCCATGTTTCATTGGCGATAGTGTAACCGATACGCCAGCCGGTCATCGCGTAGGTCTTTGAAAAGCTGCCCGCGACGCAGACGAATTCGCGAAGCTCCGCGGGCAGCGACGCCGACGTGAACGGTTCGGATGGCGGATAGGCGAAAAAGAGATAGCATTCGTCCGTCAGCACATAAACGCCGCGTGCGGCACAGACCTCAACGATCTTTCGCATTTCGTCGGCCGGAATCACGCGGCCGGTCGGATTGTTTGGCGAGTTGATTATCAGCAGCCGTGTCTCTGTCGGTGATCGCAGCGGCGACCTGGTCGGCGGTGAGGACAAAATCGGTCTCAGCGGTTTCGATAAACACCGCATTCGCCCGGCAGAACGCTGCGATCGCGGGAAATGTGACCCAATACGGTTTTGGAATCAGCACGTCATCGCCCGGCTCGAGCAGCGTGCAGGCGGCATTGAACAACGCTTGCTTGCCTCCGCACGAGGCGGCGATCTCAGCGGCAGTTATCTCAGCGTCAAATCGTGATCGATAGAAATGCCGCTATCGAATCGCGATATTCGGCGAGGCCCGCCGTCGCGGTATATTTCGTCAGGCCGCGGGCAAGGCCTTCGGTAGCGTAGGCTTTTATGAAGTCGGGCGTATCAAAATCCGGTTCGCCGACCGACAGGTCGATCACGTCTACGCCCCGCGCCCGCAGATCAGATGCGACCTGAGCGGCGATCAGGGTCGAAGAACCCTGCATCGCGGCGACGTTGCTTGAAACGGGGAAAGCCATAAGACTGGATTTTAACGCAAAGACGCAAAGTCGCTAAGACGCAAAGCAAACAATACTTGTATTTCTTTGCGTCTCTGCGTTAAGTGATCTTGCTTCGCATGCGGGCCTCGACTAGTTCGGGGATCAGGCCGGCGACGCGGCCGCCTAGTTCGAAGACCTGCTTCATCAGCGTCGATGAAACATAACTGAATTCCTCGTCTGCCATCAGGAAGACCGTTTCGACCGTTGGTTCGAGGCGGCGGTTCATGAGGGCCATTCTGAGCTCGTATTCGTAATCGCTAACCGCCCGGATGCCGCGTACGATCGCGGACGCACCTTTGCGTTTTGCAAATTCGGCGGTTAGGCCCGAAAAGCTCTCGACCTGCATTATACAGCCACTCGTGTCGACTGCCGGTAGCACCTCGTCGATCATCTCGCAGCGTTCCTCGACGGTGAACATCGGATGCTTGTCGGGGTTATTGAGCACGGCGACGATCATTTCGTCGAAAAGTGGCGCAGATCGGCGGATTATGTCGAGGTGGCCGTTGGTCAACGGGTCAAATGAACCCGGAAATATCGCTCGCCGCATAGGATGTAAGCACAAAGTAATTACATTTGGTAATTATTTTGTAAGTTAGCTCGTTGGTGCATGCCGAAACTGGCAAATCCGTGCTAGACTTGTTTCAAATTTAGCGAGACAAACATAACACAAAGGCGCGAATGAGCAAAAAGGAACAAGCCGCGGCTTTCTACGATCTTGAGGGCACGCTGGTCAGCACAAACTTGGTGCATACGCTGGCGTTCTACGCCAAGCGGCAGCAGGGCCTGTGGCAGACCGCGAAAAAAAGTGTCGGCACGATCGCGAAATTGCCGCTCTTTGGCCTCGCCGACCTGTATTCGCGCAACGTATTTAATGAGGTCTTTTTTAAGAGTTACGAAGGGCTGTCGTACGACCGCCTGCGGTTTTTTTCGGACGAACTTTTCGAAGAGGTCCTGAAACCGGCGATCTTTGCGGGCACGCCCGACCTGATCGCCGCGGGCAAAAAGATAGGCCAGCGGCAGGTTGTAATTACCGGCGCACTCGACTTTACGATCGAACGCCTGATGGACCACCTCGGCATCGACGATTACAAGGCGAACCATATGGAGTTCGTCAATGGCTATTCCACGGGCCGCATCATCCCGCCCGTAATGGCCTCGGCCACAAAAGCCACATGGATGCGCGAATACGCGGAACGCGAGAACATCAACCTGTCAGACAGCTATGCGTACTCCGACTCGATTTCTGACCTACCGATGCTCTCGATAGTCGGGCATCCGGTCGCCGTGTGTCCGGACATAAGATTGAAGCAGACAGCCATGCAGCATGATTGGCCGGTGTTGGATCTGAAATGATGTTGCTATCAGTGACAATAATTGATAAAGTGGCTACGTAGCCACTTCTGGCTCGGGAGGTTGTAGAGATGTCACATAATGTAAAACAGGCAAAGAACAATCTAAGCATGCTCCTTCGACTTGCCGAAAACGGGGAGCCTCAGGTAATTCGGCGACACGACAAAGACGTCGCGGTAGTTGTGTCGATAGAGGATTGGCGAAAGGTTGGCAAACGAGATGAGAAAACATTGCTTGAGATCCTGCAGTCTTGTCCGGCCGATCTCAATGAACTCGATCTGTCGCGTGCGACCGACCTTCCACGTGAGATCGAGCTTGGAGACTAGAGAATGTCCTATTTACTGGATACCTGCGCGATCTCGGAGCTTACCGGTGCGAAACCGAACGAGAGTTTTGTGGAGTGGTTCCGGTCACAGAAAGAAAGGCGGCTTTTCCTGAGCGTCATCACTCTAGGCGAGTTAGAAAAAGGGATCTACGGATTGCCGCAGGGGAAAAAAAGGACAAAGCTCGAGATCTGGTTTTTTGACAGTGTGGTCCCGCAATTTCAGAATCGCGTATTTGGAATTGGCGAGCGGACCATGACGGTTTGGGCAAAGACGTCGGTCGAATTGAGAGCCAAAGGCGTAGTCAGGCCGTCTTTTGATTCTCTATTAGAAGCGACGGCGATCGAACACGATCTGATCCTTGTAACGCGGAATGTGCGGAATTTTCAAGGCTCCTCGGTGACCGTTCTGAATCCGTGGGATGAATAACGGTCCTGGCTTGTCAGCGTTTGAAACAGACGCGATTGGCCGGTTTTGGACCTCAAATAAGATTTTAGCCGCGAATCTACGCAGATAAACGCGGATAGGAAAAGATATGGCTTTGCAGCTTCGTCGAAAAACACACGAATCGATCGTTTACATCGACAACGATTCCGCGCCGCGGATCATGCCGTTTGGCGAGGATTTTATTATCGACGACATTCCGATCGGGACGCGGGTGATATATCCGAACCCGCCGATCAAGGGGTTGCCGAATCGGGAGGCGGCGATTCGGTATGCGGTGAATCATCCGCTTGAGATGGAGCCGCTGTACGCGCTGCTCGAGCCGGGAATGAAGGTGACGATCGCGATCGACGATATTTCGCTGCCGCTGCCGCCGATGGCGACGCCGGACCTGCGGCAGACGATGCTCGAGGTCGTGCTCGATATGTGCGCGGCGAACGGCGTCGACGACGTTCACATCATCATCGCGAATTCGCTCCATCGGAAGATGACCGAGTGGGAAATGAAGCGGATGGTCGGGTCAAAGATCCACAACGAATTCTATCCCGACCGCTACTACAACCACGACGCCGAGGACGACGACGGGCTGGTCACGCTTGGGCACACGCGGCACAACGAGCCGCTGAGGATCAACCGACGGTGCTTCGAGAGCGATCTGCTGATCTATCTGCAACATCAATCTCGTCCCGATGGACGGCGGGCATAAATCGGTCGCGGTCGGGCTTTGCGATTACGAATCCTTGCGGGCGCATCACGAGCCGCAGACGATCCGCGATTCGCATTCCTACATGGACCCGCCCGCGTCGGAGCTTAATCACAAGGTCATTCGGCTGGGCAAGCTCGTTGACGAGCAGATGAAGGTCTTTCACATCGAGACCGCGATCAACAACAAGATGTTTGGCGAGGGCTACGACATCCTGACGCGGAACGAGGACGAGTTCTCATTTGCCGACCGGATGAAATGGGAGGCGATGAAACGCACGTTCTCAAAGATGCCGCGAGCGGCGCGTCGGAAAATGCTTCACGCGATTCCGGCGCAGTACGAACTGATCGCGTGCTACGCCGGCGCGACCGAACCGGTGCACGAAAAGATACTCGAGACGAACTATCGGCAGTACGAAATTCCCGGTCAAAGGCCAGTGCGACATCATGATCACCGGCATTCCGGACATCTCGCCGTATAACGTCTATTCGGCGCTAAACCCTTTGCTCGTACAGGTTATGGCACTCGGGTATCATTTCAATATGTACCGCAACAAGCCGCTCCTGCGTAAGGGCGGTACGCTGATATTGACGCATCCGTGCTTTGACGAATTCGATCACAATTTCCATCCCAGCTATATCGAGTTTTTTCACCGACTGCTGCCGGAGTCGCGCGATGCGTTCTTTCTGCGTGAAAAATACGAACGTGAATTTGCCGAGAATCCGGCATACATCGAGATGTACCGCCGCGGCAACGCATATCACGGAGCGCACCCGTTCTTTATGTGGTACTGGGGCGAGAACGGCCGCCAGCACGTCGGCAAGGTCATCGTCGCCGGTGCCGAAAACGCCCACGTGCCCGACATGCTCGGCTGGGAACGCGCGGATAATCTAACCGAAGCAATTGCGATGGCCCGGTCAACGCAGGGCAGGAATGCCGAAATAACAATGCTGCACCAGCCGATCATTGGGCTGTGTAGTGTAACGGATTAAAAACAAAATCTTGCGTTACACGTATAGTACACGTATAATGAATTACCATGCAAAAGAAGCTAACGATCACAATTGATGAACATGTTTACGCCGGACTTCATTCCGTAATCGGACAGCGTAAGATCAGCGGTTTTATTGAGCGCCTGGTGCGGCCGCACGTTATTGAGGATGACCTTGACGCCGGATACGCTGCTCTGGCCGCCGACGAGGAAGCTGAGGCAGAGGCGATGGAGTGGATCGAGGGAACTATGGGAGACGTAGGCGATGAACCGTGGTGAGGTTTGGTGGGTAGAATTCAACAAAGCAGTAGGCGAGGAAATCCAAAAGACTCGCCCTGCGGTCATAGTTAGTAACGACCGATCTAATCAACATCTGCAACGTGTGCAGGTAGTTCCGCTGACAAGCAGTTCCAAAAGACTCTACCCTGGCGAGTCATACGTTACTTATGCTGGAAAAAATGGAAAGGCTCTCGCGAACCAGATTCAAACTGTAAGTAAATTGCGTGTACTGAATAAGGCAGGACACGTAACGTCCGACGAACTTCGTGACATTGACCGCAGTTTGATGGTTCAACTAGGGCTTGGAGACAAATAAGATGGCTGAATTGGTTGTAGGAAAATACGAGTTTTATCCATATCCGAAGGAGTTTAGAGAACCACCTCTGACTTTGGAAGAACTAGTCGAATTACTCGCAGAGGCTAAAGCCGGACGCGGGAAGGACGTTAAAACGCCCTCGCGACCTGTTGACCGATGTAAATCACGCCGTGAACGACGTGGCTAAGTGCCGCGAAACGTGGGGAGCCTCTGAGCGAGGCTCCAAGGAACGGGAACGATGAAGATCTCAACTTTCTTTTTAGCCCTGCTTGTACTATTTGCTATTTCCAGCCATGCACAATCCAGTGTGGGAGTGCGGAGCACGAATAAAGTTGCTGCTCCTCTTTGCAAGCTAACGGAAGCTCCGAAACTTCGAGGTTTTTATCTTGGTCAGACAGTTGATGAAATTCAGAATGAGATTTCTGGCTTCCGCGACGCTTATGAATTTCAAAAGAAGGACCGTACTACGGAATTTCCTCTAAGTGATTGGCGCGAAGAAGTTGATCCGACAATTTCCAGGGAAATTGATTTGGTGTACTTAGATAGTTCTTGGGCGTTTGGTTTTGATTCAGACAGGAAGTTATTGACTTCAGCCGATTACGAGGACGTTCACGTCATTTGGTGGTTCATGAAGGAAAGGCTATTTGCATATGGAATTTATTACACAGATCTAGAGATTGACCAAGACGCTGTAAAGTTCATAAGACAAGTATCCGCTAAAACCACCCTGCCTCCAAGAGGCTGGAAAGTCCATCCTTCGGGGCTCGGAGCCGACCTCTTGTGCGATGGATTTAAGGTGGACTTGAATCCCGGATATAAGAATGCCCCCCCCATTTGATATTTACCGATACGAAAGCGGAGGCTGAGATTATTCGGCTTGACAACGTAATCAACCTTCGAAAGAAAAAAGAAGAACAAGAGCGATTGAGGCTCGAACGCGAGAAGCGTGCGACATTCAAGCCCTAGAATAATGAAACTATCACCAACCGAAATATTCAAGGGCAAGAAGAGCTTCTTCATCGGCGGGACGGGCTTGGGGTGAGTTTGCCGGAATCGAGTGTGTTAAATTGAATTTGAAATGAGAATCGAACAAATTACGAATCGAAAGGATGAAATCACACGAATCGCCGAACGGCATGGTGCTACGAATATTCGTGTATTTGGCTCGGTTTCGCGTGGCGAGGCGGACAATGACAGCGATATAGATTTTCTGGTCGATCTGGAACGCGGTCGCAGCTTGCTTGATCTCGGCGGGCTGTTGATGGACTTGCAAAAACTGCTTGGGCGGCGGGTTGATGTCGTCACCGAAAAAGGGTTACGTCCGCGAATCCGCGAACGGGTATTACGCGAGGCTCGTGCGATATGAGAGATGATCGTGAACGTCTGCTGGATATCGTCGAGGCCATCGAGCGGATCGAAAAATACACCGCTCGCGGCCGCTTGGCTTTCGATGAAGACGAATTGATCCAAACGTGGGTTCTGCACCATCTACAGATCATCGGCGAGGCGGTCCGAGCCTTGTCGGCGGAAACCACGTCTCATTCGGACGAGATCGAATGGCAAAAGATCATCGGCATGAGAAATATTCTTGTTCATAACTATTTCAGCCTCGATACGGATATTGTTTGGGCAGTGATAGAAAATGATCTGCACATGCTTAAATTCGTGATTACGGCTTATCTCGACGACCATCCAGACAAAATTTGAGCGGCGCCAAACGGGTTCGATGCGCAAGTGATTTTATCCGGATTCTAAACCCATCGAATTCGAGAGGTTTAAGAAAGGACGCGGACAATAAAATCCTGTTCAGCAAATGAAACTATCACCAACAGAAATATTTAAGGGCAAGAAGATCTTCTTCATCG
Organism: Blastocatellia bacterium; assembly: GCA_963716755.1. Classification (GTDB taxonomy): domain Bacteria; phylum Acidobacteriota; class Blastocatellia; order Pyrinomonadales; family Pyrinomonadaceae; genus OLB17. The sequence goes on along the minus strand of CAVQUD010000003.1, from coordinate 29,720 downwards.
GCGGAACCGGGTTTGTCGGGAAGGTCACGTTGTCGATGCTGCTGCATAATTTTCCGGATATCGGAAAGGTGTATGCGACCGTGCGGGCGCGGGACGCGGCGGAGTCGAAGATCCGATTCTGGACGAGCATTGTAACCTCGCCGACGTTCGATCCGCTGAGGGAAAAATACGGTGAGGGGTTTGAGGATTTCATAAAGTCTAAGGTCGTGCCGGTGAACGGCGATGTGGGGAATGAGTTTCTTGGGCTGGACGAAAAGGAAGCGGCCAAGATCATGAAGGACACTGACATCATTATCAATGGTGCCGGGAATGTGACCTTTAATCCGCCGCTTGAGTCAGCGCTCAGAACAAATGTCGTCGGGTCGAACAACATCATCAAGATGGCGCGGATGATGAAAAAGCCGCGGTTGGTGCATGTCTCGACCTGTTTTGTGGCGGGCAAACGCTCGGGGCCGATCTGGGAAAATGAGCCCGTTGTTGGGTATTTTCCGAGAAAGGACGAGCTGGTCGGGACGACTTTTGACGTCAATCGCGAGGTCGAGGATTGCGCGCGTTTGAGCGAGCAGGCACGGGAGGAGGCCGATGATGCGGTGCAGGCGGCGAAGTTTCGCGAGCAGGCACGGAACCGGTTTATTGACGAGGGCCGCGATCCGGACGACGAGGCCGAACTGAAGTCAGCAATCTTTCGCGAGCGAAAGATGTGGATACGCGAGCGCACCACTGAGCTTGGAGCCGAACGTGCTGAGTATTGGGGCTGGACAAATATTTACACGTATTCCAAATCGCTCGCCGAGCAGATTATTGCCTCGCAGGACGATATTGTGAAGGTTTTGGTCAGGCCGTCGATCGTCGAGTCGTCGAACCAATATCCTTTTCCGGGCTGGAACGAGGGCTTTACGACGACGGCCCCGCTGATACTGATCGCACTACGCGGGCAGCCGGTCATTCCGGTAAATGAGAAGCTCATCCTCGATATAATCCCGGTCGATATGGTCGCGGGGGCGATACTTGCGGCGGCGATGAATGCTCTTGCCGATCCGAATCCGCCGCTCGTGTTTCAGGCCTCGTCGGGTGATTCGAACCCGAACGAGATGAGGCGTATCGTCGAGCTTGTCGGGCTATATAAACGTCAGCATTTCGAGGATAAGGAAACCGGCAATAAGGTGATCAACAGGCTCGCCGGCATGGTCGAGGCGTCGTCGGTGACACAGCGGACATACGAGCTGACAAGCGCGCCGATGCTCAACAAGGTGGCAAAGCGAGCTGACGACCTGATGGATCGTGTGACGCCGCGTTGGGGCGGCGGGCGTATCGGCAATATCATCTCGGATCTCAAGAAATCGACCGAGAGTTTCAAGGAAACGACACAGGCGACGATGGACGCGTTCGCGATGTTCAAACCGTTCATGATCGATAACGAATATCTCTATCGGTCGGACAACGTCCGAGCGCTCCAGTCCGTCATCAAGGACAAGGAGAAACACCTGCTGCCATGGTATCCCGAGCGGCTCGATTGGTACGATTACTGGCTCAACGTCCATTTTCCGGGCATGCGAAAATGGGTGCTGCCGACGCTTGAGGAAGAGCTAAAGGCTGTCGAGAAGCGGTCTTACACATACAAGGACCTGCTCGATCTGTTCGACACGTCGGTCAAGCGTTTCCCGACCCGTGTTGCGATGCGCATCGAGCGCGACGGGCGTAAGGAGCAATATACCTACGAGGACGTGAACGAATTGACGCTGCGTGCGGCGGGATTCTTTGTAAAAAACGCCATTGCAGCCGGCAGCCGTGTGATCCTGTTTTCGAACAATATGCCGGAGTGGGGAATGACGTATTTTGGCATCTTGAAAGCCGGTGCGACCGCGATCCCGATCGACCCGGCGTCCTCGATCGATGAGATCGTCAACTTTGCAAAGGCCGGCGAGGCGGCGGCGATAGTAGTCAGTCCGAAGCTCGCGGGTGAGAATCCCGATCTGGCGAAAAGCCTGAAAGCCGCGAAACTGAAGGTCGCGGTCTGGACGTTTGACGACGTGTTTGAGATGCAGGCCGAAACTGAGGAGGCGAAACGTAACGCCCTTCTGCCGCCAAAGGTGCATTCAAACGCCATCGCATCGCTAATATTTACGTCGGGCACGACGGGTAAACCGAAGGCGGTGATGCTCTCACATAAGAATTTTGTCAACATGATCTCGATGCTCTCGTCGGTGCTCGATATGGACCTGACGGACGGCGTGTTGTCAGTGCTGCCGATGCACCACACGTTCGAATTTTCGGCTGGGTTCCTGACGCCGTTCTCAAACGGTACGCAGATCACTTATCTCAACGAGCTGACCGCCGAAGACCTCTCCAGAACGATCGAAAACGGTCATGTTACGGGCATGGTCGGCGTACCGGCTTTGTGGGAGATGCTGCACCGGCGGATCAAGACGCGGCTGCGTGAACGCGGCGATTGGATCGCGGACCTCGCCGACAACGTGATCGATTTCAACGCGTGGATACGCGACAACACACCGTTCAATCTTGGGCCGATCGTCTTTTTTCCGATCCATCAGGGCATGGGCGGCAAGATGCGATATCTGATCTCGGGCGGCTCGGCGTTGAGTGAGAAGGTGCAAAAAGATCTTCACGGCCTTGGTTTTACCGTGCTCGAGGGCTACGGCCTCACCGAATCCTCGCCTGTGCTGACCGTCGCGCGTCCGGGTAATAAGCTGTTGAGGGGCAGCGTTGGCAAACCACTGCCCGGAGTCGAGGTAAAGATCGATTCACCTGACGAGAACGGCGTCGGCGAAGTGCTCGCCCGCGGCCAGAACGTCATGGCGGGCTATTACAACAACGAAGAGGCGACCGAGGCTGTTCTCCAGGATAGATGGCTCAAAACGGGCGATCTGGGCCGCATCGATGACGACGGCAATCTGTACATCGTCGGTCGTTCGAAAGATGTCATTATCGATTCGAACGGTAAGAACATCTACCCTGACGAGATCGAGGATATTTATGGTAAATCACCTCTTATCAAGGAGTTAAGCGTTGTCGGCTTGTCCGATGATGACGGCGGCGAAAAGATCGCGGCGCTCGTCGTGCCCGATTACGAGCAAGACATCTCACTTTCTCGTTCGGAAACAAATAAGAAGGTCGAGGAGCATTTTCGCGAGATCTCAGCGGGAATTCCGTTTTTCAAACGTGTCAAGGTACTGCATCTAACACCATTCGAATTGCCGCGAACGGCCACTCGGAAGGTCAAGCGGCCCGAGGTCGTTGAGATGCTTCATACGCTCGAGGACCGCAGCAAGTCAAAGACGAAGTCGATCGTCGAAGCTAAGGGCGACGACAATGCTGTCTGGATCAGAAAGGTCGTCGCCAGTGTTTCAAATCGCCCGCTTTCTGACGTGGCGATGGAAGACAAGCTCGCAGATCTCGGGTTCGATTCGCTGATGTTCGTCGAACTTCAGGCCGCGGTAGAGGACGCGGGCGGGCGAGTGCTCTCGCCGGATACGTTGAATGAGGTGCAATCAGTTAGAGAACTGCTCACGGCCGTCCAACGCGTGGACAAGACTAAACGCCTCGCCGACGAACCGCGCGTAGAAGAGAAAAAGGACGACGACGAAATCTACATCCCCGGGATCGTCCGCACCGTAGGCAATTCGCTTGTCGACCTCGCACAGGAGACGCTTTACTCGACCGTGCTCGATACGTCGATCGAGGGCGAAGCGAATGTGCCGCAGCATGTTAACTTTATCGTCTCCCCCAACCATACGTCGCATCTCGACACGGGCCTCGTAAAGCGTGCTCTTGGTAAGGACGTGGCCGAGCAAACCGTAGCGGTCGCGGCCGCCGATTATTGGTTCGACACGAAATACAAACGGGCGTACATGAATAATTTCACAACGCTCGTCCCGATCGAACGCACCGGCAGTCTGCGGCAGTCGCTGCGTCATGTGCTGCAGATATTGAATGATGGCTACAACGCGCTCATCTTTCCCGAGGGCGGCAGGCAAGAGAGCGGACAGATCGCCGAATTCAAACCGATCATCGGCTACCTCGCGCTCAACCAAAAGATCGGAATCCTGCCGATCTACCTTTGGGGCACGTATCAGGCATTTCCTAAGGGGATGATAATTCCGCCGACCCGCAGCATTGGTTCTAAGATCGGCGCGAAGGTGGGCCGATTTCTCGAATACGACGAGCTAAAGAAGATGACCGAGGGCGTTCCTAACACCGAGGCGTATCGTCTGATAGCCGCGCGCGTGCAGCACGAGATCGAGAACATGCGCGACGGGACGCGACGCAAATTCGATGTCGAAGCACTCCGTAAACAGTGGAAATCCGAACGGCGGCGGGCCCGCAAACAGGAGCCGGTTATCGACGATTAAGAATGGCGAAAAATAAGGCGATAGCCAAAACCGAAAAGAAGATCCTGATCACCGGCGGCACCGGCTTCCTCGGAACTCATGTCGTGCGGCAGATGCTTGACGCGGGGGCAAAGAACCTTCGCGTAATGGCATCGCGGGTGCCGGCGTGGATGACGGATTCGGGCGTTGAGGCGAGCGAAGGGTCAGTGACGAACCGCGATGACGTATCAAACGCCGTGAAGAACGTCTCGGCGATCTTCCACCTCGCCGGCAAGGTCTCGCGCGATAACGACGACGCGGCCGCGATGAACAAGATCCACCTCGAAGGTACGCGAATGCTCTGCGAGGCGGCAGAAGGGGCGGGCGTGGGGACGATGATCCTCGCGTCATCGAGCGGCACCATTGCGGTGAGCGAGACCGATGAGGTCGTTGATGAGACGTATCCACAGCCGGTCGAGATCATCTCGCGTTGGGCGTACTATGCGTCAAAGTACTATCAGGAACGCACGGCGATCGAGAACTTTGACGGCGACGGCCGGCGGCTCGTGATAATGAATCCGTCGCTGCTGTTTGGGCCTGAGGACGAGCGTTTGTCGTCAACCAAGCCTGTGCTGGATTTCCTCGGCCGAAAGATCCCGTATTGTCCTAGCGGCGGGCTGAATTTCGTCGATGCACGCGATGCGGCCGCGGCGTTCATCGCCGGACTTGAAAAGGGGAAACATCAGGAAAGATATCTTCTCGGTGCGGCAAATATGACATTTGCCCAATTCTTTGGCCGGCTCGAACGCCTCTCGGGCGTCGCGGCACCGGCGGTAAAAATGCCGAAGAAGTTCGCCATGGCGGGCTCGTCGATGATCAGTTCCATCTATAAGAACTGGGGCCGGACGTCGCCGGTCGCACCGAACGAGGTCGAGCAGGCCGAGCATTTTTGGTACTTCTCGTCAGCCAAGGCAGAGCAAGAGTTAGGCTTTTCGCCCCGGGACCCGCAGGAGACGCTCCAGGACACGATCAACTATCTACGCGAGAACCTGCTTGGCGAGGGCGTTTTCAAATAGACACTCCGATCGATCCGCTAGACAGATTCATGCAACCTAATTCCTCTGCCTGCGTGAAATGAACTGGTGCGAGACTTTGTTTTCTGACAAGGTCGGTTGAAAATAGAATGAATGGGGCCACGCGGACAGGGACGACAACTCGGGCAAGGAGGACGATCGGTACTCGATGCCTGAAGAAAAACTGTCCGACCACGCCCTGATCGAGAAGATCCGCGGGGGCGACGAAGACGCCTTTGGCGAGCTGATGTCGCGTTATCGCGGGCAGATCACTAACTATCTCTACCGTTTTTTGAACGATTATGAGGAGGCGGTCGATCTGGCCCAGGAGACATTCGTCAGGGTGTATTTTGCGTCTCGACCGTTACCACACCGGTTATGCGTTCTCGACCTATATCTATCGTATCGCGACCAATCTCGCGATCAGCGAGATACGGCGGAGAAAACGCCGGCGGCTGATGTCGCTGACGGGCTTGTTCCAGGGCGAGGACGATAGCGATGTGGAATTTCAGCCCCCCGACACCGCGAAACTTGCCGACACCGCACTCGTCGACGACGAACGAAGCGAGATGATCGGCCGGGCCATCGCAGCCTTGCCTGAGAAGTATCGAGTGCCCGTTGTTCTGAGAGACGTCGAGGGCCGCTCGTACGATGAGATCGCAGAGATATTAAAACTTGGCCTCGGCACCACAAAATCGCGTATCAGCCGCGGCCGAGGACTGTTAAAAGAGAAACTAGAGCATTATTTTTAGATGGCATACGACGAAAACAATTTTGACCAAGTTGGCGAGTTGCTGGGCACGCTAAAACGTGTCGACCCGCCGGGGGATTTCGATGTTCGCGTTCGAGCTCGGATCGCCCAAGGGCGTCCCGCCGCCAGCCGCTCGTGGCCGTTCGTGCTGGCCCGCGTCGGCGTTCCGGCGGCAGTGTTGATGGCGCTAGGCGGTTATTTTGGGTGGAATGCTCTAAATCAGCCGGTGAACGTTCCCATCGTGGTCGAGGTTCAGCAGCAAGCTCCGTCGGAGGAGCCACCCGTTCAACCGCAGATCGATCGACCCGCCGTCGAGCCCGAGAACCTTGTGGCAACTCGCGATGGCATACCGGTCGTGAATTCTGTTCCGGCAGGGCCGGGCGTTCGACCGACGGACAGCGTTAGGCCGACGAGTGAACCGGATGGTGGATCGGTGGATTTTGGCGTCAGCCCGAGTAAGCGAATACTTCCGCGGGGGCTGGACCCCGACCGTGAGATCAAGGACGCAAACATCGCGGGAAACTCCCGCAGCTCGGCCCGTGAAGTGCTTGGGATGCTGGGAATCTTGGCGTCGTGTTCAGCGTCGAGCTGCCGCGTGAATTCTGTATCAGCAAATAGCGTCGCGGGTAGTTCCGGGATCAAGGCCGGCGACGTTATCGAGGCTGTCGATGGCCGACCGGTCAATGGAACTGCGACCTTTAGTGGTCAGTTTTCGGCTGGCAACGTGCGGATTCGCCGGAACGGCTCCCTGATGAATGTCGCGCTAAGGCCTTAAGGCTTCTGCGGCTGGCCCACTGACGCGTCTTTTACCTCTGTCTGGAATTTACTATAACCATAAGATTTGACGACTTGGTTGACGCTGATGCCTTTTACGAGGAGCACGCGAACGGCTAGGTTTATCTCGGCCTCTGACGGCAGCCATATCTCGTCCCCGACGCGCTCCTGTTCGAGCACGAACGAGGCACCTTTCTTGAGTTTTGCGAGGACGCCACCGCCCACATTAAAATTCTCGAACAACACCGCTTCGAGCCGTGCGACCTGTTTGTCCTGCTCGTCGATCCACATCACGCCCGCCGTCTTACCAAAGAATTTGAGCATGCTCTTGGCTTTTTTCAAGTCGAAATCGGGGTTGGGCTCGAAGTCGAATACCACCACATTCCGTCCGCGAAAACGCTCGCGTCGGGGATTTGTCAGCGTCGATGCGCGTAATACCTCGGCGATAGAGATTCGCCGTTCGTCGCCGCTTGGCGGCCCGCCGCGTGTCTCGCGAGCTTCGCTTTTTGCGGCATCCTTCTCGATCTCGTCGATGCGTTTCTCGACGTCGCGGTCGGCATCGGCCTGTTCTTTCGTATTTAGAGGACGGCCGTTCTTTTCGATCAGACGCGAAACGCGGCGTCCCTTGTAGAACGACAACTGGAACGTTTCCGACTCAGTCTCACGCAGCACGCCGTCCTTACCAAGCTCGCGCTTGATCACCTTTTGCGTGAATGAATAGCTGTCGAGCAACTCTTCGACGCGGTCCTCGTTGGCCTGAAGTTCACGCAGCAACGTGGGAATGTCGGGCAGCGGCTGGTCGTTCAATATTGGAAAATCGAACTCCGATCGGGCAACCGTCGCGTTTGTCCTTATGCCGTCAAGTTTGATCTCGTAGAGTTCGCCGCTGGTCGTCAGGCGGATCCGGTGCGGCCTTTTCACGCCGCCAATATCGCGAAAATCGTAGTAATCCGCAGTTTCACCCGAGATCTCGTCTCGTACGGGCAGGCCCGTCGCCGCGTCGAACCAGAGTTTGACGGTAATGCCTTTCGGCGTGGTCATCAGCACGACATTTGCCGGCCTGGTGTTTACCATGTCGGTGCCACCGGACGCGATCTTCGCCTTCTGCTGTTTGTAATTGAGCCACAGACTGTTGCGGTAGATCGCTGCGGCCTGCATAGCGGTACTCGCCTTGCCGGTCAGTGTTTGCAGGCCGTCTCGTGAATTACGCGACCACCCGGAGCGGCCGTTGTAGCCGGTCTCAGTCTCAAAGCCCGCGATATCAAAGCTGACGTTGAGCAAATTCGGCAGTGACGCCTGTGCCAAGTATCCGCCCGTCGCACCGTCGCTGAGCCGCGTGATTGAGCCGTTTTGCACGACCGACCGAGCGGACAGAATTGCTTTGCCGCCGCCGAGGGCCTTCTCGGCCTGTTTGAGGACTTTTGTCGGTGATTGGGCAGACGCTGAACCTGCTATAGCGCCAGTGGCTGCCAAACAGAAGATAAAATGGATAAGGCTCTTTCGCATTGTTATAATCGAGGTTAAGTATCGCAGATGAGTGTTCTCAGATGAGTGTTCTTATGAAAAGAGTTGTATTTCTTTTTGTCCTTTCAGTGATCTCCGGCTATGCGACGGCCAACGGACAGCAGTCGATAGCTGCCGATCTGGTCGTGACGAACGCCAATTTCCGTACGATGGACGAAAAGCGGACGGTCGTACGGTCGTTGGCGGTGCTCAGCGGCAGGATCGTAGCGGTCGGCTCAGATTCCGACACAAAAAAGCTCGTCGGGCCTAAGACCAGGGTCATCGATGCCAAAGGCAAGACGATCATTCCGGGCCTTAACGACGCTCATCTGCATTTTATGGCCACCGGGGCACAGCGTTCGCAGATCGACCTTGGCAAGGGTGTGACGAGCGCGGCTGAGTTTGTCAGACGATTGAAGGAGTTTGCGGCAAAGCTGCCAAAGGGTCGCTGGATCGAGGGCGGGCGTTGGGATCACGAGAATTGGACGCCCGCTGATCTGCCGACCGCAGCGATGATCGACGCCGCGACTCCGGATAATCCGGTCTATGTGAGCCGACTGGACGGCCATATGTCGCTCGCTAACAGCCTCGCGATGAGGCTTGCCGGCGTTGATAAGAGCACTAAGGATGTACCGGGCGGTGAGATCGTTCGCGACGCGTCGGGAAATCCGACAGGCATATTCAAGGACGCGGCCGAGACGTATATCGAGAGTGTGATCCCGCCCCCAAGCTTTGAACAAAAGGTCGAGCAGGCTATTGCCGCGACCGAATACGCTGCCAGCCTCGGCATCACGAGCGCGCAGGATATGGGCTCGTCGGCCGTCGACATCAGCGTGTATCAGGAACTGATGCGGCAAGGGAAGCTAAAGACCCGGCTGTATGGCTGCACAACGCTGGCCGAACTCAAACGCTGGCAGGATGTTGGCATCAATTACGCATTCGGCACGCCGTGGTTACGTGTCGGCTGTCTCAAGGCCTATGCCGACGGCAGTCTCGGCTCGACAACGGCGTGGCTGTTCGAGCCATATGCCGACGCTCCAAATACATCGGGCTTGCCGCGTGCCGACGTGATGACGACGATGATGCAGAGGATTATCGACGCCGACAAAGCACGGCTTCAGGTCAACATTCACGCGATCGGCGACCGTGCGAATGCGGCGATACTTGATCATTTTGCGGTCCTCGACGCCGCGAACGGTACGCGTGACCGGCGATTTCGTATCGAGCACGCCCAACATCTGAGGCAACAGGACATCGCTCGATTTGGCAAGCTCAAGGTCATTGCCTCGATGCAGCCGATGCACGTTTACGACGACGGCAAATGGGCCGGGAAGCGTATTGGGACAGAACGGCTAAAGGGCACATACGCCTTTCGAACGCTGCTCGATACGGGTGCTGTCTTAGCGTTCGGGTCCGATTCGCCGGTAGCGAATCTCAACGCCCTTTTTGGAATCTACGCTGCCGTCACTCGGCAGACCAGCGATCTGGCGAATCCCACGGGCTGGATGCCTCAGCAAAAGATCACAGTGGACGAGGCGGTTCGGGCCTTCACCTACGGCTCGGCTTATGCTGAGTTTCAGGACGCCGTTAAGGGCACGCTCGAGGTCGGAAAACTAGCCGACTTCGTTATCCTGTCGCAGGATATATTTACTATCGATCCGACGAAGATCCGCTACGTTCAAGTCGTCACTACCGTCGTGGACGGCAAGGTCATGTTCGAGAAGAAATGATGCGCTTCGCCGCCGCGATCCTGGTCCTGATATCAACGGTCGCGGCTGCAGGCCAGTCCACGGCTGAACTCATCATCACGAATGCCAACATTCACACACTCGACAAGCGTAACTCTCGCGGAAGAGCAGTTGCGGTCTCAGGCGGTCAGATAGTTGCGGTTGGTGCGTCGGATACGATCGCGAAGCTCGCCGGGCCAAACACACGCGTGGTCGACGCGGGAGGGCGGCTCGTCATTCCCGGCTTTAACGACGCGCATGTTCACCTGACCGGCATCGGGAACGTCTTTTCGTACCTTGATATCGCCGGTCTGAAGACTAGCAGGCAAATAGTGGACGCGATCCGCCGTTACTCGCGGATTCTTCCTCGTGGACGTTGGAATCGTGGGGCGCGGCTGGCGGAACGCCGCGGTATTGCCATCGTTGGCCGAGATCGACGCCGTGAGTCCTGAGAATCCCGTTCTGATCTACTCTCACGATTATGCCCAAGGACTCGCGAACACAGCTGCGCTAGCCGCGGCACGCGTCTCTGCAACCAACGGTGTTGTAGCCGGCGACGAGCTCAAGCGTGTTAGACAGCGGCTTCCGGCGAATCATAACAGTCACCTCGCGGAGATCATTGAATCGGCCGGCAACTACGCGGCGTCGCTTGGAGTTACAAGTGTGCAGGATGTGCATTCGGACGACCTATTCGATGTACTGAATGAGCTTGTGGCGAGGCAGAAGCTAAAGGTCCGCGTTTATGACTGCACAGGTCTGGCTGATCGGCCTAACGCAGCAAAGGCGGGCGAGTGGGCAGCCACAGGCACGCCAATGGTCCGTCGCGGCTGCAGAAAGGGAGCGGCCGACGGCGATGTCGGCGAGGTCGATGAGCTTGCCCGCGACATTGCCGAAGCCGACAGGGCTGGCCTGCAGGTAATGGTCCACGCGATCGGAGCGCGATCGAATGCCAACATCCTTACGGCCTTTGAGTGCGTCGCCGCAACGAAGGGCAAACGCGATCGACGCTTCCGTGTTGAGCATGCGGCTCGGATGTCGCCGGCGGATATTGTGCGATTCCAGCGGTCCGAGATCATTCCTTCAATGCAGCCATATCTTTTCTACAGAGGGGCGGCGGCGGGTGATGAATACCGACGTATCCTCGACGCCGGAACCTCGGTCGCCTTCGGTTCCGACGCATCGATGATCTCGCTGGATCCGCTCTTGGGCATCTACGCGGCAGTGAATAGCGGACCGCGATCGATATCCGTGTACGAGGCAGTTAAGGCCTACACCATCGGGTCGGCGTATGCTGAGTTTCAGGAACGAGAGAAGGGAACAATCGAGACCGGCAAGCTCGCCGACCTGATAATCCTATCGGATGATATCTTTACGATCGACCGTTCGAGGATAAAAGACGCCCGCGTTATCTTGACCATCCTCGACGGGAAGGTTGTTTATGATAACCGGTCAAGTATAATGGCCTTGAGGAAAGAAATTACTGAATTATGAAAAATATCATTGTATCGATAGCACTTACACTCGTATTCACCGGGCTCTCGTTTGCGCAGCACACAGCAGACGTCGCCCAACCTGAACTCAACAGCAAAGGCGATCCTGTCGTCAAGAGCAAAGAGAATGCTCCCGTCGACCTTAAGGCCGGCGAATCTATCACTCGCGGCGACGCGTTGGCCAAGGGCGTAAAGAAGGTCTCGGTGGCCAAGGTGCTTGGCTCGCCCGACAAATACGCCGGCAAGACCGTCGCGGTCGAGGGTGTGATCGTGCGTTCGTGCAAAACGGAAGGCTGCTGGATGGAGATGGCGGACGCGGCCGACGGCAAGTCGGTCCGTGTGACATTCGGCGATCACAAGTTCTTTATTCCGCTCAATTCAGCGGGTATGAAGGTCAGCGCTCAGGGCGTTTTTAAGACGAAAATTCTACCGAAGGACCACGTTGAGCACCTGATCAACGACGACGGGGCGAAGTTTGATAAGCGCAACGCCGACGGAAGCGTGACCGAGGTATCGTTTGACGCGACGGGTGTCGTGCTCACGAAGCAATAATGGGCACTGTAGGCAAGGTCGTTCTCGCCATCGGCATTCTGGGAGTCCTGCTCGGTGCGGCGGTGACGGTCGTGTCGATGCTGCTCGTGCCGCTCACCAATGGCCGCACTAGCTGGGAAGAAGCGATGATCGGGATCATTCCAGGGATATTTGTGTTTCTGGTATCGTTCGTCGTCGTAGTTGTCGGTGTGGTGCTTTTGATACTAGGCCGCAAAAAAGGATAGTACGGAGACAGACAAATGAAAGAGCGGAACTCGTTGATCAACGGGTTCCGCTCTTTCTTTGTATCTGACGTTCGTCCTTAGAACCTTAGCTTCACCGCAACCTGAAGTTGTCGCGGGTCACCGATCCCTTGTCGCAGGAATCCGTCAAAGTTAAATAGGCTTGGAGCCACCACAGAGTTTTGATTTCCCGGCGTCCAGAGCGAGTTCACGAAGTTGTCATTATTGAAAGTGTTGAACATCTCTATTTGAGGGATGATCTCGACGCGTTCGCTGATACTGAACGCACGTGAGAGACGCCAGTCGAATGAGAAATATTCGTTGTCCTTTCGTAGTGTATTTCGGTTCGTAGAGCCGTTTACGATAGTGAACGCGGGAGTCCCGAGATTTGGCGGAGTTGCCGGTTGGGCGGAGCGGAACTGGACGCGAGGCGTAAATTCAAACTTCCACGGAAGCTCGGCGTGAGCAAAGAAGTTGAATTTATGCCTGATATCCCGGTCGGAGTAACTGTAATCCAGGCCTGGATTCAATGGGTCAATCGAGCGATCGTTGAACGGATCTCGTTCATTTGAGTCGTCGTCCTTGTCCTTAGACCAAACATAGTTGGCCTCGAACTGATACCCCTTGCCAAATCGTTTTCGCAGGCCGGCCGTGAAAGCGTTGTATCGCGACCTTCCAACCGAGCTGGTTACGAAAACATCGCCCAGCGTTGGAAAGAATCCGGTTCGACCGTAATTGAAAAACCGCGTCAGATCATCACCACGAGAATGGGTGAAATCGAAATACGCAGCCAGATCGGCCACCAGCTCCTGCTCAAACTGGACATTGAACGTGTTGATCCGCGGATTCTTGTAATTCTTGTCAAAGACGCGGACGCTTGAGCCGGGTTGTATGCCGCCGCCGGGAGGCACGTTAACGATATTCGGCCATGCTGGACGTGACATTCCATTGGAACAGCCAAAACTGGACGCGCATGCGATACCGTACTGCTGAACGCCGTTATCTGTTATAGACCCGACCTGTGTCAGCATGTTCTGCCGGGCGTAGTACATTCCATAGCTCGCCCGCAGCACCGATCTTCCTTTGCGGCTAAGGTCCCACGCAAAGCCAACACGGGGCTGGAACTGGCCCTTCTGACTATGAAGCGTCCCGTCTGACGGAAACCGAGGGTCACTCAAAAGTGGGCCGTACGCGGTTTGTGCCGGTGCAACGACGGGCGAGGGAAATATCTGAGCTTCCCATCGGAGGCCATAATTCAGCGTGAAATTAGAGGCTGCCTGCCACTTGTCTTGAGCAAACAGTGCATAATCCTCGTTCTTTATGTTCGATGCTCCGGGTTCGGGAACTCCGGAGATCCCGGTCGAAATACCGTTCTGCAAATACAAAAGAAGGGGGCCGCCTACGCTGCTCCCCGCCGGGCATGTTTGATTGAACGGAGCACCTTGCGTGATCCATCCCATAAAGCCGAAGGACGGTGTGAGGCATACGCCCGCATTCGGACCAAAACCACCGGCGGCAGGAGCCGATGCATAGCGAAGGAAGCCACTGACCGAATCGAATAGATAACGGCCTGTGAAGAACCCCCGGAATACCTGATCGTTGACGCTATGGATCCACTCGCCGCCAAACTTTACCGTGTGAGCGCCCTTGACGATCGAAAAATGATCACGAACCTGCGTTCGCCAGAACACCTCATCGATACCGGGCTGCAGGAAGAATGGTTGGCCAAAACGAAATGTCGGGCCAAAGCCCATCGCCGTATCCGCCGGGACATTCGACGTGTTTGCGGCACGCGGCCGATCCTCATGCGAGAAAGTGAAGTGAAAATCATTGAGCATCGTTGGTGAAACGGTGCTGTAAAGATTCAGGTTAAATACATTGATCTTCGACGGCCCCTCCGTGCCATTTGCCGAGGCACCATAGGTCGGAACGTCAAAGGTCTGGTTCAGGTTCTTCGAGTGGTCAAAATTATACGACATCCCGAGCTTCTGACTATCGGTCAGGTTGAAGTCAAGCTTGCCCAGTAACGCATAGTTCCTAATGCTGCGGTCGACAGGCGCGGCTTCATTTGAGTTTCGTGATGTCTGGAAGAAATTGACCAGAGCGACCCGTTGACAATCGGGATTGCTGTTGATCAAGGGCTCATTAGCGAGGATAGTAGGTGCTGTTACGGGGCACGGTGTGCCGCCAACCTGCTCCGCAAGGTTGAAACGCGTGAGGTTCTCGCGAATTCCCTCGAAGGCAAAAAAGTAAAACGCCTTGTCTCTTTTGAAGGGGCCGCCGAGCGTGGCGCCGAACTGCTGACGTTTGAAATCCGTAAGCGGCTTTCCGTCAGATGTATTGGAACTGAGATTCTCGTGGCGAAGGCTATAAAATGCGCTACCGTGAACCTTGTTCGTTCCCGATTTTGTGATGACGTTGATAATGCCGCCGGCCGTGCGACCATATTCGGCACTAGCGCCCGTGGCGATCACTTGAAATTCCTTGACCGCATCAAGGGCGATGTCGATCGCCGCCCGCTGGCCGCCAGCCTGTTCGCCAAAGAACCCGTTATTATAGTCACCGCCGTCCAGGCTAACGTTGTTAAAGATGCCGCGTTGTCCGGCGAAGTTTATCTCATCACCGTCCGGCCCCTGCGTGATACTGACGCCCGGGGTAAGCGTTAGCAGGTCCTCGAATTTTCGGCCGAGAATCGGGGTGTTACTTATTGACGTTTCGTTGATCGTCGTACTGGCCTCGGTTTTGACCGTGTCGATGGTCGGCGTCGTGGTAACGGTTACCTCGCCGCTAACGCCTGAGACCTTTAATCCCAGATCGAGCGAGACGGCCCGGCCCACGGTCAATTCGACATTCTGCTGGATCAATTTAGCAAATCCCGATCTTGTGACTGACACAACGTAACGCCCGGGCGGCATCGAGAGAAACGCGAAGCGCCCGTCGGCTTCGGTGACAAATGTCTTGGAAAAATTCGTCGCCTCGTTCCTCGCCTCCACGGTCGCACCTGAGACTACGGCTCCCTGTTCATCGGACACGATGCCTTGTATCGTGCCGGACGTGATGCCCTGGCCGACCGTCGAGAGGGACAGTAAGAGCAGAGTGAAAAAAGCGAGCAGAAGCGATCGTCGCGATCTGCGTTGCATTAAGGACATTCGATTCATGGTCTTTTCTCCTAGGAATTAGGGTTAAAACTCAAAAGGCCCAACGATAGCGGGCGAACCCGAACGTTCGACGCGAAGAGCCCAAAAACGAGTAAAGCACTGCTAAAAAACTAGATCGATAAACGGAAACCCGAGAAGTATATGCCCACTTTTGCAATAGATACAAACGGCGGAGTCAACTTTTTGGCCGCACATCGCCGTCTCCGCAAACTGTGGCCGCAGCCTATGGTATTCTCTTACCCTTAAGGAGCTGCTGTCCGATGTACTCTGAGGTTGATCTCGACAAATGGCCGCGCCGATCGACGTACGAGTTCTTTAAGGACTACGAGGACCCATTTTTCAATTTCACCGCGAATCTCGACGCTACGACAGCCTACCGGTTTGTTAAGGATCATCAATTATCGTTCTCGCTGACCGGGCTTTACTGTTCGCTCGTCGCGGCAAATGCGAGCCGCGAGTTTCGTATTCGGATGCTCGACGGCAGGTTCGTCGAATTCGACCGTATCCATGCGACCCAGACGATCCTGAATGACGACGAGACGTTCTCATTTGCGTACTTTGAGATGGTTGACGACGTGTTCGAATTCAATGCGTCGGGCCAGGCGGCGATGGCTAAATACAAGCACCTCAGGACGTTCGACGTCGAGACCGATCGGATGGACCTGATCTATTACTCGGTGATCCCGTGGGTCTCATTTACAAGCTTTAAACACGCGAGCCGGCTGGACAGAACGCAGACGATACCGCGCATAGTGTTTGGCAAACTTTTTGACGACGGGCATAATCGAAGACTGTTGCCGCTTTCGGTCGAGGCTAACCACATGATAATGGACGGTTTTCACGTCGGGCAGTTCTTTATCAGGTTTCAGGAGGCACTTGATTCGCTCGCGGGCTAGTAGATGAAGGCTTTTAAGATCAGAGACATTGCCATCGATCCGCCGCTGATACTCTCGCCAATGGCGGGTGTGACGGATTACACCTTTCGCCGGCTGATCAAGCGGCGCGGCGGTGTGGGGCTGGTCGTGTCGGAATTCATCTCGGTCGAAGGGCTGACGCGGAATAATCCTAAATCAAAGCGCCAGATGCGTTTTGATGAAGAGGAGCGGCCGTACGCGGTGCAGATATTCGGTGGGCGGCCCGAGCGGATGGCGATGGGAGCCGAAATGGCCGAGGAGATCGGTGCCGATATTCTCGATGTGAACTGCGGCTGCCCGGCACCGAAGGTCGTCAAGAACGGCGGCGGCTCGGGCCTGCTTCGCGACCCGCAATTGCTCGAAACGATCCTAAAAGAGATCAAGAAGACCATCTCGATCCCGCTAACGCTAAAGCTCCGCACGGGTTACACCGAGGCGACGATCAACGTTGTCGAGGTCGCAAAGATGGCCGAGCAGTGCGGTGTCGAGCATATTCAGGTGCATGGCCGCACGCGGGAGCAGGGGTACAAAGGCCTTGCAAACTGGGACCTGATCGGTGCCGTCAAACAGGCCGTCAGCATTCCCGTTTCGGGCAACGGCGACATCACGACGCTCGAATATGGAATGCAACGATGGCGTGAAACGGGCGTTAACGGCATCCTGATCGGCCGCGGTGCGATGCAGAATCCGTGGATATTCAGCCAGTTTGCCGACGTGCTGGCGGGCCGCGAGGCGTACCAACCGGACCTTAAGGAAAAGAAGGATGTGCTGCTCGAATTCTTCTCGATGTGCCGCGAAGAGATGCCCGAGATCATCGCTCTTGGCAAGATGAAGCAGCTCGCGGGGCAGTTTACAAAGGGCCTGGTGGGCGGTGCTCAGTTTCGGCAGACGCTGTATCACTCGCACTCGGCGGATGAGATACTCGACAATATAACGGTCTATTTTGAAACGCTTGAGAGCCGAGAGACATTTGGCGACGGTGTGGTCGAGGCAGATGGCGACCTCGAATTCACAACTTGTGAGCCGCCCGTTATGCCGCAGTCAGATCGCCGCGGAGTTTCAGTCTAAAATGAAGTATAAACATGCATTTATCGTAGGTCTGATGGTGGCTTTTTCGACCATTGCCGCATGGGCTCAGGCCGACGCGGGGCCGATCCGCTCGTCGCCGGCGTATGCCGAGATCTTGTTGAGAAAGACCGAACTGCTGGCCGATCTCGACGCCTATTCTGAGCAATATACGGAACAGAATCCCCGAATCATCGACCTCCGTTTCGAGCTGGCCGCTCTCGACAAGGCGCTCGAAAAGGTCTACGGCGTCAAGCCCTCAGAGACCGGCAAGCTGACGCTCGCACTCGGCAAACTCATCGTCAAAAGAGCTGAGCTCGAGACCACGCTCAACCGCCTCACCCGTTCATACAACAAAGACCACCCCGACGTAAAACGCGCCAAACGGCGTGTCGATATTTTCGAAAACTCGATCAACGAGATCCTAAAATAGCGCGTTTTTGGGGTCTCACATTTTTGAGTGAGGGCGAAAAAACGTGCGCGGGCGAATTTTGTCCGCTTTTCGTACAAAGCCTGTGTTTTCGGGCGATTGGTGGACTATTTTGCCCCGAGTGGTACGCAAAAAACGCCGAGTGGTGCGCTAAAACACCCCCAGTGGTCGAGTACCTTTCCCGCGGTCAAAACGGCGTTTGTAAGAAAGATCCCAGCCCCTCCGCTCCGCCGCCCCAAAACGGCCTTTGTCCATGATAAATACCTCCGATTGGTCGAAGGTGAATCCCGGATTGGTCGAAGGTTCCGCCGACACATTTTCCGGCCAGATCACCGCCTAACGTTCCTTGTCCACCTTGCCGTTTTCACCTCACTCCTGACATTGACATTGACAACACAATTTATCCGGTTCATATTAATGCCATTCTTCGTTACAAGCGGGTTGAAAGGCGGATTTGCGTATCGGCAACATTCTCATTTCTGAGTTCCGGAGGACTGTGCGATGTTGGATCGGACCCACCGAAAGACCACAGGCGGGACGGACGATGCGTACGATCATGCAGGGAACGTCGTCTCCAGCCATTTCAGTGCATCATCGGGAGCGTTGGAGAGCGGCGGCCGGGACTATCATGATTATAAGTGGTGGATATTCGACGCGGCGGGGCGGACGGCGGAGTTCAGGGAGTTTACGGGAGACAGCCATGCCCAGGACGCTAAAGACCTAAAGGTGGACACGACGTATGACGGCGACGGGCGGCCGGTGAAGGACAACAAATTCGATCGCGAGTGCTACGATGCCGACTTTCCTGCGGAATGCACCGCCAACTGGTTTGATTATGATCCTGCCTACTATCTCTA
The DNA here is from genome assembly GCA_963716755.1 of Blastocatellia bacterium. Classification (GTDB taxonomy): domain Bacteria; phylum Acidobacteriota; class Blastocatellia; order Pyrinomonadales; family Pyrinomonadaceae; genus OLB17. The sequence goes on along the minus strand of CAVQUD010000003.1, from coordinate 10,877 downwards.
TTCGTCGGTTACCGGGCAAAAGATCACGACGATAATCTATGGTTTCAATGCCGGGCAGGATGTATACATGGGCGGGACGAAGATCGCATTCTACACCAATTATGAGGATGCCAATTATCGTCTCTTTACCGTGACCGACCCGGTCACCGGAAGCTGGGTCCGCGTTGAGTCCGACGGCTCGCTGCCCTCAGGCGACTCATACCGCGCCGAACTCGCCGGATTAGGCACGTCTGTGCCCCTAACTGCGCCGGAGAACTTCCCGCCGATACTAAACTACGAGAACGGCTACGCGGGCGATTCAGAGGGCGGTTGTATTATGGACGGCCAAATGCATAGCCGGTGAATGTGTAACGATGACATAAGAGCCGGAATAGCTGAAGAATGTCCGGACAATAATTGCGGGCCCCGTTTGATCGGCGGCAGGTATACTCTCCCGTATGGGGTCGGCGGCAGCGGTTGGCTGACCGGCACACGAACGTGTGTCACGATTGATGGTAAGACTGAGTGCACAAACGATTTTGTTGAACCTCCGGACGACGGCTTCCACGGCGGTATACCGAACGCAGTTACAGAGCTTGGGGATTGCCTGTTTCTCTCAGTTCCATCATACGACAAGATTGATTCTAGAGCGTCCAAGCTGTTGAGCAATACGTTCGGGGATCAAGCTCGATCATCGTACAATTCCTGGTCGATTTATAGCAGAGCGGTTTTCTTAAACACCGCAGTTGGGGTTGCGGAGTTGGGGGGACAACTCGATAACGCCAAACTTGTGGGGGAGATGTTCCTGGTGAATCATAAGAATCCAACCGGTGTTAACACAGCAGGTATCCGACTTCCATTTGGTTTGTGGATGGACGGGGTCACTGGGATCGATCATCCGCTACTTCCAGGAAACCTAACAGCGGAGCGTATTGGAAATCCGGGATCTTTGGAAGTTCAAAAAGTTGGTTTTTTCGGTCGCAAATTTCACTACGATTTTGACTTGTATCAGGGGCCTAGCAAGAAACACGATTCCGAGATGGATTTCAATCGGTGGCATCAGCGACCGACGCATCCCGGCGATGTTATTCGCGCACTCAAGATGCGAGATCCAGGTATCAACACGGGGGTGAGTTGCATAAACATCATTCCTGACCTAGTGATTCGGCGGATCGGTAACGAGGTATGACAATGACAAGAAAAAAATGGTTGGCAGTTACGTTCTGTTACGTGGCCCTGATGTCGGTTGCGGGTCTTTGTCAATCACAAGACCCGAAAATTAGTGATGCAGACAGACGACTTGCGCAAGAGACAGCTCAGCGCTTTATCAGGAAGATTCAAACCACACGTGACGTTCAGCCATTGCTCAATGAATTTCTTGGCTCGCGCTTCATCCCGCTATATGCGTGTGAGAGTAATCATACAAAGCCCGGGTTTTATCATCTAATGTCAGAGGCAGAACGACGGCGTTTGTTCATCGTTCATATTAACGATTCTTACCTTTGGGCGTTAGATATCCTAAACGGAATCCCGGGATCGGCAAGGCGGGATACTGATTACTCGAATATACTCCCACCTGAAATAGCCGGCGGCTTGAGAGGGGTTTTGCGGAGCGGTGGGCGTCCGGTCGGCTTCGCGGACTATGACGATTTTCGGGACCGATTGCCAAGAATTGAGAACGAGCTGTCGAAGGCACGTATCTATCTAACACAGCATCCACTTGAGAAAACGCCTTCATTTCAGAAGAGGCTCGACGATACGATTACGGGACAAGGAATCAACTATAGCGTCGAGCCTTCCTACGCCGGGTGGCTTTCGACTGTCTGTTGTGGATTCGAGAGGTTCCCGTCCGACACCGAGATTTTTATCGTGCAAACTCCATTATTTTGGAGTCTGGCGTTTGCGAAAACAGATGGTGCACTAAAAATAGTACACATCGGTGACGCAGACGGCGATTAATTCTCGGCTGCACGAAGGACTACGCGTTCGAGAACAACCGCATTCTCGACACCGTCGTGTGGACGTACGATGCGGACGGCCGACGAAAGACCGGTGATGGATGACGTATTTTACGCAGTTCACAACGGCTCCGCCGCAGACCTCCGACGCCAAGGAGATAAGGCGTACGACGACATTTGACGGCGACGGGCGGCCTGTTAAGGAAGACAACCAGGAGCGGGACTGCGAGACCGCAGAAAAAGTCGAGGACTGCACCGGGGAATGGTGGGGCGAACCGTTCTATTACCTCTATTCGAGCGTCACGGGGCAAAAGATCACGACTGTGCAGCTTGGCTTGAATGCAGGGCAGAACGTTTATTTGGGCGGGACGAAGATCGCGTATTACACCAACTTCGAGGACGCCAACTATCGCCTCTTTACCGTGACCGATCCCGTCACCGGAAGCTGGGTCCGCCTTGAGTCCGACGGCTCGGTGCCTTCCGCCGACTCCTACCGCGCCGAACTCGCCGGATTAGGCACCTCAGTCCCCCTGAACTGCGCCGGATAACTTCCCGCCAATCACAAACTACGATGCCGGCTATGCGGGCGACGCGGAAGGCGGATGCACCGATGAATGGGACGACCCTGTGCACTGCACCGTTGCATTAATGTTGGCCAACCGTGGCGAACGGTTCAAAAAGAAGGATAAGGGACCCGAACTTCCAGACTACTTTGTCGGTGCTGACAACAAGCGACCAGGGTATCGCGGGCTGAAAAAGTTTGTGTACGAAGTAGAGTCGCACGACTTTAGAGGGTTACTAGAAATGTGGGTCCTGGATCCAAGCAGAAGTCGGACTGGCGATTGCGACCTTCAGGCACCTACGTTTGACCAACTCGGAACCGCCAATTATGGAGGCTCGGCGGCCCTCGGCCTTCTTAAAAATACATATGGCCAAGATGGCAGAGAAGCTGCGTGTTTGGTTTAATGGATTGAAGGACGAGAATAAAGCCGTATTTCTAGAACACGGTTGAGGCAGTGTCCGCACAAGGCGTGAACTTGAGTAGCGCGAAGTTTGTCGACTTTTACAACGGTAATAGTGGAAAGGCTAACAGTTTTGGGGTATATGTCTCCGGTGTGAGTGCAAAGGATCTCGATGCAGCAGGTCTGAAAGAGCGGCTATTACGCGGGGTTTTATTTCGGACGACGGCCGGATGAGAAAGTCGAGGTTGGGAGCGTCGAAGCTACCCAGGAAGGCAACTTAGTTGCTTTTGATGTCGACCTCAACAATCCATACAGCGCCGCCTTTCTTGCGCACGCCGTAGAAGTCGGAAAGAATCACCTTAACAAAAAGACAACCGATCCCGTTGATGCGATGCGCCGATTGAATAGCAGAGACATTTTTACTGGAGTGAGGTGTATTCCAAAAGGCAAATAAATATGAAAAAACTAAGAAACATAAAGATTCTTGTCCTTGCTGTCACTGTGATGCTTTGTGTGGGAGCCACGATAAATGCACAGTCTCGAAAGACCGTTCCGGCAAAATGGATAGAAGAAGATAAATGGATCACCTACGCTGCCCCGGACAAAACATTTTCTATTCGCGTTCCTGAGACACTTGAACATGAGCGGACTAAGGTTACCGATAGACGTGAAGTGTCTGTTGGCTTTGATGAACTTACTCTTTCGAAATGCGGAAGATCAATAGACTATTACTATCTTCGGTCTATGCATCGAGGTGACAGGGATCGTTTGGTGATGCGGGTGATTAACATTGAGCCTTGCAAGGATAAATGGGAAGAGTTGAAGGAAGTTGAAGATAGTTTTGTAAGTAAGATCGCGGGTACAGCATATGGTTTTGATTTGGATCGTCCAATAAACTTTGATGGTTTGTATGGGAGGAAGATCTTATATAAAAGCGGCTCTTTTTATCCCGGGGCCAAGGATTCGGCTATCTATAATGAGGTTTTCACCATAAGGACAGGCTCACTACTTTACATCGGAGCTTATTATAGAGGAGAAGGCACGATTGGAGAGGCTTTTTCCATTTTTCAATCGCTAAGCCCGAACATATGTCTAAATTAATTTTTGAAGAAGTAGCGGGGTCTGACTTGCTCTTTTGACGATCTTTGATCTGCGTTGAGATCAGCCACTCCGATCACCCGTCCTCCGCCGTCTTTCGATCGTGACGATCTTTGATCTGCGTTGAGATCAGCCACTCCGATCACCCGTCCTCCGCCGTCTTGCGACCGTGACGATCTCTAATCTGCGTTGAGATCACCCCACCGATCACCCGTCCTCCGCCGTCTTGCGCGGAGGCAGGCAGCCTGCGGTCCGACGGGTTAGTTGTTTGTTTTCTCTTTCCGCTCGTCGGCGAACAGGATCGGGGAGACGACCGGGCGGTAGGCCTCGCTGATCTTGATGTAGGAATCGTCGCGGAGTTTGGACATGAACTTTTTGTGTTCGAGCGGGGCGCGTTCCTGGGTGATGGCGAGGCGGACGGCGTTTTCGTCGAAGACGGATTCGCTGCTGGCGGCGTCGCGGGCATCGACGCGGAGGATGGCGATGCCGAGCTGGTCGAGATCGAACGGAGCGGTCACGTCGCCGACCTTCACGCCCGAGAGAGGTTGGCTGACCCTGTCGTCCGCGACGACTAGTTTCTCAGCCTTGCCGGTGCCTTGCGTTATCAGGCCCGCGTCCGAATTCTCTTTTACGATCTTGTCAAAATCAGCCCCGGCCTTGAGGGCGATGTGAAGCTGACGGGCCTTGTCGCGGACGGCTGCGATATCGCGGCCGGGCAAACCCGAGAAACAACTCGGATATCGAGACTGTTTCGGGTTTGGAGAATTTGGCCTTGTTCTTTTCGTAATAGTCTTTAAGTTCTTTGCCGTTCAGCCCCCAGTAGATCTTGAGCTGCACGTCGCGCTCGTATGACGCGCTCGCGAATGGCGGCTTTTCGCCAGGTCTCGCGAAGCTCTAGTGGATTGACGCCCTGTTTTTCCATCTCAGCGTAGAGGGTCTCGACGGTCTTGAAGTTATACTGCTTCATCAGGTCCGCAACGCGTTCGTTAAGCGAAGCCTCGATCTCGGCGTCCATGCCGAGCTCTTTGGCCCTCTGGATGAGAAGTTCTTCGTTCACAAGATTTGCGATCAACTCACCCTGTTTCTCGTCAACGGTCTTTTGGGCCTCGTCGCGGCTCTTGCCCTGGTCAACGAGCGTCTTCACGGCCTCGCTGGCCTCGCGTTTGACCCTCGACAGCGTGATGACGCCTTCGTTGATCTGAGCGACCACCTCATCGACAACTCGCGTCTGTGTCTCCTGTGCAGACGCGCCGACAGAGACGAGAAGCGATAAGAAAAGGCCTTTGACAATAGATCTCATAAAAATTCCACCTTTGGGGCAAATGAAAATCTTAGTATCACGTCCGCTGGTTTGCAACTGAGGGATTTGATGCGTCGAGTCGCTGAACCGTTTGTTCGTTTTGATCCGCGGCATACGGGAATCTGCTCGAATTCGTCGTTTTTATAATGTAGGGTGTGTTTCGCCCATGCGCTTACCTAGAAAGTGAAGAAAAAGTGTCCAAATTGCAGCCTCGTAAACTACCCTGACGCGCAAAAGTGTGTGCGTTGCGCGGGAGCATTAGCCGGTGCCGTTCGGAATGGGCCACGACGTCTCCCGAGAGTTCTTGTGCGCGCTGTCGTCTGTCTCGCCGTTTGCGTGACGATGGTGCTCGGTTTTTACGTATCGCTGATCGCCTCGGCGGAGTCGCTGAACATCGAGCAAAAACACACCGTTCGCCGAGCGACAGCCCTGCTGCGCGAAAAGGGCTTTTCGCGCGAAGTTGCGTTGCTAGAGAACATCACTGTCTTTCGCGGCGACGATAATTGGCTAAACGCGTCCGTTGCGAAGGAGAATGCGTTCGCGGCGACGAACTTCCCGTTCGCGATCATCACGCTCTACTCCGACTTTTTTCACCTACCCGCAAGACGACACCGAACGTGCCGCCATCCTGCTGCACGAGGCCCGGCACCTGCAGGGCGAGGACGAGCATCAGGCGTATTCCTATGTCTGGCGGAATCGACATCGTCTCGGCTGGACCGATGACAAATACGCGGAGTCGCCCGTATTTACAAACATTCAGCGTCAGACGACCGAATTGGCACCTGAGCTTTTCAATTGTCCGACGATGCGAAACAGCGATTGTACTGAATCACGCTGATCTCGAATCTACACTCAACAATGCCTCGCGAGCCGTTTTGATCGGGTCGGCGGTGACGATATTTACACGAAGTATGCCGGTCGGCGAGAAGCTCGCGTCGGCGTTGACGTCGAGAAACGCCATCAGCTTCTCAGGCGACACGCGGGGCGAGTTGCCGAGCTTGATCGCGACCTGACCCGCGCTCTTGTCGATCGATACGATGGCCATCGATTCGGCGAGTCTTCGTAATCGCGCGTATTCAAACAGATTCTCGACCGAACGCGGAATGCGTCCATAACGGTCCTCGATCTCGGTGTGGATCGTCATCAACTTCGTCCTCGGCGGCCGACGAGATGCGTTTATAGGTCCGCAGACGCTGGCCGGCCTCGGAGATGTAATCCTTTGGTATCGAGACATCGACGCCCAGATTGATCGAAACGCTCACCTCGTCCGCGATCTCATCGCCCGCGGATCTCGGCGATCGTCCGCTCGAGCATCTTTGTGTAAAGATCGAAGCCGAGCGCGTCGAGATGGCCTGATTGCTGCCCGCCGAGGATGTTTCCGGCACCGCGAAGTTCGAGATCGAGTGCGGCGAGACGAAAACCGGCACCGAGATCGGAGAACTCGCGGATCGCGCTCAAACGCCGCCGTGCGATCGGTGTCAGTTCCAGCTCGCTTGGTATCAACAGATACGCGTATGCCCGGCGATTCGAACGGCCGACGCGGCCGCGAAACTGATACAGCTGCGACAGGCCGTAATTGTCCGCGCGATTGATGATTATCGTATTGGCCCGCGGGATGTCGATGCCGTTTTCGATGATCGTCGTCGCGACCAGCACGTCGTATTTGTAATCGATGAAATCGAGCATTACCTGCTCCATTTCCTTTTCATTCATCTGGCCGTGACCGATGGCGATGCGTGCGTCGGGGACGATCTTTTGGATCAGGGCGGCGATCGATTCGATCGTTTCGACGCGGTTGTGAATAAAGAATACCTGACCGTTGCGGCTCATCTCAAGTTCGATCGCCGAGCGAATGACGCCTTCGGAAAACTGCACGACCTGCGTGTTGATCGCCAGACGGTCGCGCGGCGGCGTTTCGATGACGGACATATCGCGCATGCCGAGCAGCGACATGTTCAGCGTTCGCGGAATCGGCGTGGCGGAGAGCGTTAGCACATCGACCTTCTTTTTCAGCTGTTTGAGCTTTTCTTTGTGCGCGACGCCGAAACGCTGCTCTTCGTCGACGACGACGAGACCGAGTTTCGGAAGTTTTACGTCGTTCGAGAGTATGCGATGCGTTCCGATCAGCATATCGACCTCGCCTTTTTCGGCCGGCTCGACGACGGCCTTTTGCTCCTTTGTGCTGCGAAATCGCGATAGCAGATCGATCTTTACAGGAAACGCCGCAAAGCGCTTTTTGAATGTCTCGAAATGCTGATACGCGAGGATCGTCGTCGGCGTCAGGATCGCGACCTGTTTGCCGTCCATCACGGCCTTGAACGCGGCACGCATCGCGACCTCGGTCTTGCCGTAACCGACGTCGCCGATGATCAGGCGGTCCATCGGCACGGCCGTTTCCATATCGGTCTTGACGTCCTCGATCGCGGCGGCCTGATCGACGGTCAGTTCGTACGGGAACGCGTCTTCAAATTCGTGCTGCCACGGCGCGTCGGGCGAAAAGGCGTATCCGCGGACCAGTTTGCGCTCGGCGTAAAGCCTCAAAAGCTCGTCCGCCATGTCGCGCATCGCGCGTTTTGCCTTGGCCTTGGTCTTTTGCCAGCCGATGCCGCCGAGCCGGTCGAGCGTCGGCTGCGTCGCCTCGCCGGTCGAATAACGCGAAACGAGGTCCATTCGCTCGACGGGAACGAAAAGTTTTGCGTTGTCGGCATAGACGAGCAGCATGAATTCGCGCTCCGAGCCCTGCGACGTGATCGTCTGCAGGCCATCGAACCGTCCGATGCCGTGATCGACGTGAACGACATAGTCGCCGGCTTTTAGATCGCGAAAGTCCGAGATGAAGGCGCCGAGCTTCGACCTGCGGTCGCTTGCCTGCGGTCTTTGGCCGCTGGCCCTCGATGGCCATTTCGCCAAAAATGTCGCTCTCGGCGTAGATGATCAGATTCTTCCGACGGCAGTTCAAATCCGCTCGACAGGCCGCCGACCTTGATCGCGTCCATCGGCAGATAAACTTCATATTCGCGCAGTATCTCACCGACGCGCTCAGCCATGCCGGGCGTGCCGACGACGATCTGGGCGGAACGGTCAAATTCGGCCACAAACGCCGGAATGTCACCGTGAAACCGCCGCGTGGAACGCGATTGGATGAGTATCTCGCTGGCTTTCTCCGCCGCAGAAAACAAAAAGAGCGGGCCCGCGTCGGACCGCAGGCTGCCAGCCTGCGTGTCTTCGCCGATCCGCAGGCCTTCGTCGGTTGCCGCCGCCGTCCGGCCGAGTGCCCGTATCTCGATCCGTCGTCGGTCGTCGAGGTTCCCTCGCAACTGCTCGGTCGTCAGGAACAGTTCGCTGCGGCTCCAGACCGACGTCACCAGCCTCCACGACGCCGTCGTAATTCGCCTGCAAATGCTCGTAAGTTCCGGTCAGGGCATGCTCGATGGCCGTCGGTTCGTCGATCACAAAAATGTGATCTTTGAGATGGTCAAAAACGCTGGCCTCGAGCGGTTTGACGAGCGGAAGCTGAAATTCCCATCCCGAAAAGGTCTCGCCGCCGGCCGCGTGGTCCGTCCGGTCTTTCAGGCTTCTGCGAAACTTGTCGCCGGCGAACCGCTCCGCGGCGAAAAATGCCCAATCCTTTAGGTCCTGCGATGATGCGGCAAATTCGCGCATCGGGGCAAGCGGGGCCGACTTCTAGCTGTTCGACGGAAAGCTGCGTGTCCGCGTCGAAGCTCCTGATCGAGTCGACCGTGTCGCCAAAGAACTCGATCCGGACCGGCATATCGCTGTTCGGCGACCAGACATCGACGATGCCGCCGCGGATCGAGAACTGGCCCGGGCCGAAGATCGGGTCCTCGCGCACGTAACCGCCCGCGACAAGTCGGTCGATGAGCTGCTCGGGCGGGAAATCCTCATCGCGAACGATCTCGGCGCCCAAAGCTCGTCGATCTGTGCCGGCGTGATAGTTCGCTGGATCAGCGAGCGGGCCGAGAGAACAATGATCTCGGGATCGCCCTTCGCGATCTGCCACAACGACAATGCGCGTCGTTCCTCGGTCTCGGCATGCGGCGATACGCCGGAGTAGGGATCAGTCTCGAACGAAGGCAGCTTGGTGATCTCAAAGCTCAGATCCGAGATCTGAGATGCACAGAAAGCCAGGTCCGCCGACCATGTATCGATGTCGCCGTTCGACTCGGTCACGACCGCGAATCGCCGGCGGGTCTCGGCACGCAGCCGTGCGAGGACGTACGCTTTTGCCGAGACAGACGTCAGGCCGCTAAGGCTGATGATGCGCGTCCCGCCATCGACCGCTCGTTTAAGTTCTTCCAGTTCTTTTGCCACAAACACACGAAGCCGCAGAGAACGGCGGACGGGTAGGTGTCCGAGGGTTCCCTTGCGGTCACACTCATTGTGACACATCGAGGCGGCGTTTGCCGCGTTTCGGCCGCACAACTATAATCAGGGGTTCAGCTATGAGCATTCCTGAATTCAACGAGATCGTCGAGCAAAACGACCAAACGGCCGCTCGCGCAGAGCATCTGCAGGCCTTGCGTGAGATGGTCGGCAACGTATATCCGAATAAGTTCGACCGAAGCACTCTAACAGGGCGTGAGGATACGATCACGGCGATCAAGCGACATCAGCCTGTCCTCGATGTCGAACATGAGATGGGCATCGTCAAGGAGAACCTCGCCGAGGGCGAGCGGCCGCCGGCGGATATCAAGGATTCGTTCAACGAGCGACTGATGGCGCTCGGCCGCGTTCGCATCGCCGGTCGCCTGACGACGCCGCCGCGGGGCAACTTTGTGCACCTGACCGACGGGATGAGCAAGCTGCAGATCTACTGCAAAAAAGGGCAGTTTGTCGTCGGAACGCAGGCTGCCAGCCTGCGTGTGTCGGATGGTGACGAACAGACACGCAGGCAAGCTGCCTGCGGTCCGACACTGGACGCCGAGGGCTCATGGAAGGTGTGGCAATTGATCGACCACGGCGATTTCGTCGGCGTCGAGGGATATTTGTTCGTCACGAACACCGGCGAGGTGAGCGTACACGTCGAAAACCTCCAATTCCTTGCCAAAGCAATGCTTCCGATGCCCGACAAGATGCACGGCATCGAGGACGCTGAGATCAAGCAGCGGCAGCGATACGTTGATTTGATCGGCTCATCGCTGGCCGTTGAGCAAGAAGGGTTAACGACGCGTCAGGTGTTTGAAGTCCGTGCCCATGTCATCTCTTCGCTGCGGCGTTTTCTCGAGGACGACGGCTATGTCGAGGTTGAGACTCCGATGCTCACGGCAAAAGCGACCGGTGCGGCAGCAAAGCCGTTCAAAACGCACCACAACGCTCTCGACATCGACCTATACGCACGCATCGCACCGGAACTTTATCTAAAACGCCTCGTCGTCGGCGGCTTTGAAAAGGTCTATGAGCTAAACCGTAATTTCCGCAACGAAGGCATCTCGTACAAGCACAATCCCGAGTTCACGATGCTCGAGTTCTACTGTGCCTATATGAACGTCGACGGCATGATGGATTTTTGCGAAGAGCTGGTGCGGCAGAGTGTGCAAAAGGCGACAGGCGGTCTCGTTG
>CAVQUD010000002.1:0-394036 GCA_963716755.1 Blastocatellia bacterium | reverse complement strand
TCGCCCGAATTTTCGTCTGAGGCTCCAGCGACCTGTTCCTCAGGCGGGATTACCCCGTCGCCTTCACCATCTCAAGCAACGACGCCGACTGCTACCCCGACGCCTACGCCTACGCCAACACCTGGGTGGTGCACTTCGGGCAGTTTCGACCCGGCGACGAATTTCGGCGTAGGCGACGAACCTTTCTCCATCGCGGTGGGCGATTTCAACCTCGACGGGAAATCCGATATGGCAGTGACAAACAGGACGTCCGACAATGTCTCGGTGATGCTCGGAAACGGTGTGGGTGGGTTTGATGCTCCAACGAATTTCGTCGTTGAGCGACCTATCGGCATTGCAACTGGCGACTTTAACCTGGACGGCAAGCCCGACTTGGCGGTGACGAGCAACCTGTTCAACGGAGTTCTAACCCCTAGCGTCGTCGTATTGTTGGGCGACGGCTTGGGTAGCTTTGGTGCGGCTGCAAGATTCACCGTGGGGTATGACCCCTACGGTGTCGTCGTGGCCGATTTCAACCTCGACGGTAAACCCGATCTGGCGACGGCGAATCTCGCCGCCCCGAATATCTCGGTGTTGTTGGGTAATGGCACGGGTGGTTTTGGAGCAGCAACCAACTACACGATGCTGTCCGGGCCAATTTCCATTGTATCAAGCGATTTCAACCTTGACGGCAAGCCTGATCTGGCGGTGGGAAGCGCGGGCGGCAGTACAAACGTATCAGTATTCCTTGGTAACGGTGCAGGTGGTTTTGGAGCGCCCGTAAACTTTAGTGTTGGTACAGCTCCATTGTCGGTTGCGGTTGGGGACTTCAATCTCGACGGCAAACCTGATCTGGCTACAGCCAACTTTACTTCAGCAGACGTCTCGGTGCTGCTCGGCAACGGGAATGGTACTTTTGGAGCTGCGGTCAATCTCAGCGTGGCTTCCGCTCCTTACTCCATCTCCGTAGGCGATTTCAACCTCGACGGCAAGCCTGATCTGGCGACGGCGAACTACACTGGCGATAATGTCTCTGTGCTGCTTGGCAATGGGGCTGGCGGTTTTGCGCCTAACGTCAACTTTAGTGTGGGTACAACCACATCCTTCGTCGCCGTGGCCGATTTCAATCTCGACGGCAAATCCGATCTGGCGACGGCGAACCGCGATTCCGACAACGTCTCGATACTGATCAACACCTGCGGCGGAACGCAAGGCTGTGCGGGGACGACCTTTGGCTCGGCGACGAATTTCCCTTTTGTAAATGCTCCTTACTCCGTTGCGGTGGGCGATTTTAATCTTGATGGCAGACAGGACATTGCAGGAGCGAGCCTCGTCGGATCTGTCGTGGTGACACTCGGCGATGGCCTGGGCAGTTTTAGCTCACCCGCCTTATTCAATTTGGGGACTAACTCGTTCTCCGTAACTGTAGGGGATTTCAATGTTGACGGAAAACCCGATCTAGCGACAGCGAATTATCATTCCAACAACGTCTCGGTATTGTTGGGTAATGGCGCAGGCAGTTTTGGTACGGCCTCCAACTTCAACGTGGGGACGGATCCTGTATCTGTGGTGGTGGGTGACTTCAACCTTGACGGTAAGCCTGATTTGGCAACTGCGAATCTGGTCTCTAGCAATATATCCGTAATTTTGGGCAACGGCGCGGGTAGTTTTGGTGCCGCGGTAAACTTCAACGTGGGGACTGATCCTTACGCCGTGATCGTGGCGGATTTCAACCTTGACGGCAAACCCGATCTGGCGGTGGCAAACAACGGCTCCAGTAGCGTCTCCCTTATGTTGGGCAACGGTACCGGTGGCTTTGCGACGGCTGCAAACTTCACCGTTGCCCCCGGGCCTACCTCCGTCGCGGTGGGTGATTTCAACCTTGACGGTAAGCCCGATCTTGTGGCCACTGCTACGAATATCACTAGTAACAACGTTTCAATTTTGTTGGGAAATGGTGCGGGCAGTTTTGAACCCGCTGCAAACTTCACTGTTGGCCTACGCCCTAACTCCGTCGCGGTTAGAGACTTAAACCTCGATGGCAAACCCGATCTAGCCGTAGCAATTAAAGGCTCCAATAATGTCTCGGTGTTTTTGGGTAACGGCTCAGGCAGTTTTGGAACCGCTACTAACTTTGCCGTTGGGAATGCTCCTGCCTCCATCGTGGTAGATGATTTCAACCGTGACGGCAAACCCGATCTGGTGACAGCGAATCTCGACTCGGCGAACATCTCCGAGTTGCTTAACATCTGCGCGGCAGGCCCGACTCCGACTCCGACTCCGACTCCGACTCCAACTCCATCACCGACACCGACACCGACGCCTACACCGACGCCATCGGCTACGCCGACACCTGGCGGGCCGTTCGCGAATTGGACAAATGCGGCGGGCGGGAACGCATGGGAGACAGCGGGCAACTGGGATACAAATCAGGTGCCGAACAACAGCACTTTTGATGTAGGGATCGGAATCCCGGCGGCATGCAACCTTGCGAGCCAGTTCCAGATCCGTGCGCTGAACCTATCGAGCAGTACGGCGAATCTCAATCTGCTGGGCGGGGCACTGCTGGCGCCGACAGAGGACGTCACGAATAACGGAACGATCCTGGTTAACGTTAATGATCCAGTGAATAACACCTCGTCATTACGGTTTGACGCTGATCGTCAGCTCATGGGTAGCGGGACAGTCAACCTGAATGGCATAGGCTTCAATCGCGCCGTCGTTAACCTGCAGACCTTGACGGTAACGCACGGCGCCAGCCATACGATAGCCGGCCGCGGCGACATTCATGGGTTTGGAGGTGGAACCTTTATCAACAACGGCACCGTCAACGCCAACGTAGCCGGGGATCCTAACCGTTTGCATGTGATACTTCACGGCAGTACCGCGAACCAAAACAACGGTACGATGAAGGCCACGAACGGCGCCCTGTTGGTAGCGCAAGGCGCTATAACCCAGAGCGGCGGCGGTAATTTCCTGGCCGACGGCAGCGGCAGTACCGTGCAGTTCGGCGCAGGTGCACTTGCGACACTTATCGGCGGAACCGTTAACACGACGAACGGCGGCAGGATCCTGGGCGGGCTCACGGATTGGCGCGGTGTTACAAATAACGGAACGGTACAGATACCGGGCAATAACATTATCTTCGTTACAGGCAGCGGCCTGACGAACAATGGGACGATGCTTGTTAATTCGACCGATCCCGTGAATGCCACGTCCTCGCTGCGGTTTGACGGCAATGGCGAGCTTGGCGGTACCGGCACGGTGAACCTCGACGGTATAGGTTTTAACAGAGCTGTCGTTAACCTGCAGACATTAACCGTGACGCATGGCGCGGGCCACACGATAACCGGCCGCGGCGACATTTATGGAAACGACGGCGGAATTTTTATCAACAACGGCACCGTCAACGCCAACGTAGCCGGGGATCCTAACCGTTTGCATGTGATACTTCACGGCAGTACCGCGAACCAAAACAACGGTACGATGAAGGCCACGAACGGCGCCCTGTTGGTAGCGCAAGGCGCTATAACCCAGAGCGGCGGCGGTAATTTCCTGGCCGACGGCAGCGGCAGTACCGTGCAGTTCGGCGCAGGTGCACTTGCGACACTTATCGGCGGAACCGTTAACACGACGAACGGCGGCAGGATCCTGGGCGGGCTCACGGATTGGCGCGGTGTTACAAATAACGGAACGGTACAGATACCGGGCAATAACATTATCTTCGTTACAGGCAGCGGCCTGACGAACAATGGGACCATGCTTGTTAATTCGACCGATCCCGTGAATGCCACGTCCTCGCTGCGGTTTGACGGCAATGGCGAGCTTGGCGGTACCGGCACGGTAAACCTCGACGGTATAGGTTTTAACAGAGCTGTCGTTAACCTGCAGACATTAACCGTGACGCATGGCGTGGGCCACACGATAACAGGCCGCGGCGACATTCATGGGTTTGGAGGTGGAACCTTTATCAACAACGGCACCGTCAACGCCAACGTAGCCGGGGATCCTAACCGTTTGCATGTGATACTTCACGGCAGTACCGCGAACCAAAACAACGGTACGATGAAGGCCACGAACGGCGCCCTGTTGCTGGCACAAGGCGCGATAACCCAGAGCGGCGGCGGTAATTTCCTGGCCGACGGCAGCGGCAGTACCGTGCAGTTCGGCACAGGTTCAATTGCGACGCTTATCGGCGGAACCGTTAACACGACGAACGGCGGCAGGATCCTGGGCGTGCTTACGGATTGGCGCGGTGTTACAAACAACGGAGCGGTGCAGATCCCCGATAACAGTACTATGTTGGTTACCGGTAGCGGGATGACCAATAATGGTTCGATCCTCGTGAATTCCAACGCCAGTCCGGCCGGCGGCCAGGTTCGTTTTGACTCACCGGGCACGCTCGGGGGCACCGGCGATCTAAGTCTCAACGCGCCGATCGGTACCTTCAACGTAGCAAACCTCCTATGTAACAGCCAGGCCGTCGTCAACGGCGTGGACCATACGATCAAGGGCAACGGCAATATCTTTATCGACAGTGGAACGCTAACCAACGACGGGACCATTGCTCCCGGCTTGTCGGCGGGCCGTCTGGATTACCGAGGGCCTCTGACGCTTGGAGCGACGTCCAGGCTGTCGTTCGAGATAGGCGGAACCACACAGGGAACTCAATATGATTGGCTGCTCAAAACCGACGCTGGTACGCAAACACTGGCTGGTGATCTGGTGGTTGGACTTATCAACGGGTTCGTTCCCGCGAATTCTGACGTATTCACGATCTTCACGACCCAAACTGCATTGCAGGGATCGTTCGCCAACGTGGCCAGTGGAGAACGAATTAATACCACCGACGGCTTAGGCTCCTTTGTAGTGACGATAAACAGCCCGACAGGAACCGTCACACTTTCGCAGTTTGCGCCGCCTGTCGGGACGCCGACGCCGACACCGACACCGACGCCGACACCGACGCCGACACCGACGCCGACACCGACGCCGACGCCGACACCAACGCCGACACCGACACCAACGCCGACACTTACACCGACACCGACACCGACGCCTACACCGCCGCCGGCTCATCGCGTGCCGTTTGACTATGACGGTGACGGACGGGCTGATGTGTCGGTTTTCCGGCCGTCAGAAACGTTCTGGTATCTGCAGGAGTCAACGGCGGGCTTTAAGGCAATGCAATGGGGCATCTCGACGGATCGCATAACGCCGGCTGATTACGATGGCGACGGCAAGACGGACATCGCGGTGTATCGTCCGGCCGAGGGCGTGTGGTATGTGCTAAGGAGTTCGGACGGGGCGTTCCTGATCGAACAGTTCGGGTTGCCCGACGACCTGCCGGTACCGGCCGACTACGATGGCGACGGTATAGCGGACATAGCCGTTTTCCGGCCGTCTGAGGGCATCTGGTGGATCGAATTGAGCGGTTCGGGTACGGAAGGCCGCAGCTCCGGAGCGGTGAAGTTCGGCCAGCCGGGCGACGTGCCTGCGGTCGCGGACTATGACGGCGACGACATGGCTGACATCGGGATCTTCCGCCCGTCTGATGGTGTCTGGTACATGTTGCAGTCGAGTGAGGGCCTCGTGGGCCTCAAGTTTGGCGAGGACGGCGACCTGCCGACGCAGGGCGATTACAACGGTGACGGGCGGGCCGACGTTGCAGTTTACAGGCCGTCAACGACCTACTGGTATATCGACGACCCGGCGATCGACTATTACTACTTCAAGTGGGGCCTCCCCGGCGATATCCCTGTCCCGGCGGACTACGATGGCGATACGGTCATGGACATCTCTGTATTCCGTCCCGACGGAGGTATCTGGTTCATTCGCAGCAGTATCGACGGCTCGTTTACGATCACCAGGTTCGGCAAGGATGGCGACATTCCGACGCCGAAAGCATTCATTTATTGAACGAACTGGAAGAGGCCGTCTGGAAAGTGATCCGGCGGCCGCATCGTTGCGATCTCGTCAAGATAATAGCCCAACATACCTTTCGCGGCCACATTGTCCTGAGACACAAAGGGGACGAGCGGCCCCATGGATCGCGGATGTTCGTCCCCTACTCTGCGGCTTGCCGCTGAGCCGGCGTCGGTTAACAAATATTTGACACTCACGGGGCCTTCAAAATGCTTGACTTTGCGGGCAAAGTAGTCAAAAATTGTTCAGTTTCCAAGAATTAGCGTTATTGATCCCCGATTGCCGAATCGCTGTCGGCTTTTGCCTCTCATCGACTGAGCGTATGGCAACGGACAACCGGAGGCCCAACCATGTCGCGCAGACGCACGTCGTTACGTCCTATCGCTGTTTCCCTCGTCCTCATCGCTATCGCAGCCGTCACCGTCACCGCCAATTTCGGCGGCGGATGGGCGATCGAGTCGATATTTGGGACAAATGCGACAAACGTGACCGACAAGGCACAGGTGCATAGAGGTCGCCGATCAATGTCAGTTATTGGGTCGCGTCGGCTGTAATGCGTAGCTATCGGTCGTATTACTCGCAGAACTTCAATCGCCGCAACACTGCACGATTATCTCGGCAAGTAGTACCGCGGCGGTTCGGCACAAGGCCGCCGGCTATTCATACGGGTGCTGGGACATAAGGCGGGCATTTTTCGGACGTACGGCAACAGTCGACCTAGGATTGGAATGGGAGTTACCGCCGCACGGTGCAGTGCTCTCCATCCGGCAACAACGTGCGACATTACACAGTGCTGATTGACTGCAGTACGGCGATTACCGGCGTATCATGGTCGTAATTGGATAGGCCGTAGTGATGATGTTACCACGCTCCCAACGGCATGGCTCCGCAACGCTTGGGCGACGACTCAACCGATCGAAACGGGTGGCTATCACGCGCGAACGGGGACGGGGACCACGGTCGTAGCGGATACCGGCAGTGGTACCGCCGGAAACCTTACAGCTACTGGCTCAATGGCGAGCAGCGACCGAGCACTTGCTTCTGCTCGGCTCCGTGATGCAGCGACGACTTCGTGCTTGAGCGGCTCTACCGTGACGATCCGTGACATGACCATTCGCGAGGCAACCTTGTCGGCAACGGTGTCGGCATCGCCGCTCAGGGGCCTTGACACTGAATGACGCGGTCGTAAGCGACAACCGGACCACAAGCTCATCAGGCGGCGGCGTGTACATCACGCCCATAACGGGTTCGCTCTCGATGAACAACTCGACCGTCAGCGGCAATATCGCCGCCGGAGGCTCGGCAGCGGCATTTTTGCCGGAGGCGCGGTTACCGTCACCAATTCGACTTCAGCGGCAATACGACCGGGACCGTGGTTCCGGCGGCGGCATCGCCGCTACCAGCAACGGCAGCATCACGATGGATAATTCGACCGTCAGCGGCAACAGTGCGGGCTGGTTTGGCGGCGGAATCATGACGGAAGCGGCTCCGGCCACAGTGCGTTACAGCACGATCACGAATAATACCTCGGACAGCGACAACGACAGCGTCGGCGCAGGCGGCGGAGCATATAGGGCATGCCAGCGGTACACACGTTTATAGCAGCAGTATCGTTGCAGGCAACCGAAACGGAACCGGCGGCGGAGCGATTACCTCCGCGACCGCCGACTGCAACGCCGACGTCAGCTCGGGCGGCTACAATCTTTCGGGCACCGGAACGGGTTGCACAGGGTTTAGCCAGACCGGTGACGCGACGGTCGCGCCTGCCAGTGTCTTTACGACCGTGCTCGACATACTCGGATCGAACGGCGGCTCGACGCAGACGCACGCGCTGCTCACCGGCGGCCCGGCCGTCGACCAGATCGCGACGGGAACGAACCTATGCGGCACCTCGCCATTCGATCTCGATCAACGCGGCTCGACACGTCCGGTCAATTCGACGTGCGACAAGGGCGCCTACGAAGGCTCGATAGCTCCGACTCCGACCCCGACACCGACGCCAACTCCGACACCAACGCCAACACCGACGCCAACTCCGACGCCTACACCGACGCCGACTCCAACCCACGCCGACGCCGCAGTATGTGTTGACGGTCTCTAAGGACGGCACGGGGACGGGAACGGTGACCGACGACTTGAGCCGGATCAACTGCGGCAGCGCGTCCGCGGGCATCTACGATGCAGGCACGACCGTCACGCTGACGGCAGACGCCGAACCTGTACTCAACGTTCACCGGCTGGAGCGGCTCAGGCTGTACCGGCACGGGGACGTGTATCGTCACTATGAGCGAGGCGAGGAGCGTGACGGCGACCTTTACGCTGCAGACCCATCTGCTGTCAGTCTCGCACACGGCTCAGGGACGATCACGAGCTGTCCGTTCGGCATCTACTGCGGCGGGGACTGCGCGGAAACGTATGACGCCCCGACGGTCGTCACGCTGTCGGCAATGCCCGATTCGGGCGCGTCGTTCCTCGGCTGGAGCGGCGACTGCACGGGCACCGGAACCTGCGTCGTCACAATGACCGGGGCACGCAGCGTGCACGGCTTATTCTCGCAAAATGCCACCGACCTGGCCGTCAACAAGACGGATTCGGCCGATCCGGTCACCGAGGGCGACCAGTTCATCTATACGATCAGGGTCACGAACAACGGCCCCAATACCGCCACCGGTGTCACCGTGACCGATACGCTGCCGCCGCTGGTGTCGTTCTTTGATATCACCTACGACCTGAATATCGCGCGCGGGCGATCAGACGATACAGACGACGCCGGGCGTGCCGCCGACGACGGCGGGCACCTACCTGCAGCCGCCGATCCCGGCGGGATTCTTCGGGCCCGGCTCAGATCCTTTCACGGGGCAGATATGGCTCGGCGGCCAGCCGTCGGGGGCGACCGACGATGGCAACGGCACGTGTACAAACCCCGTCGGCCTCGGCACAGGGGCAGGCGACAAGCATGAGGGCACGACAACCGATCCGGGCTGCGGCGGGCCTAGCCTTGGGTTCACGGATACTGTCGTCCGGCGGTCCGGGCACGCTCTGCTCGAGGATATCGGCGGGCCGCCTGAGGGTGTCCCCATCGAGTTAGTGGCGCTCAATCTCGTGAGCGTCCAGCCAATAACGGTCACATACGGCGGGTCCCCATTAGAACAGTGGAATGTACAGGTCATGCTGCCGGGCCCGCAGCCGACAGGCTCTATGAGCCTGACCAAGACCCATTCGAACGGCGGAACGTGGTCGTCCACGCTGCCGGTGCAGCCGGTATTTACGTTTACGCGCGTCTTCCCAGGCCCGGCAGGGCCGCTGCCGCACGTGGCCCCGATGATCTTTAACCAGTCGGGGACTTTCACGTCGCAGGGCTTTAGCTGTACTACGCCTACGGTCGGCCAGACGGGCACGATCACTTGCACCGGCGGGCGAATACCGCCCGGCGAATACGCCGACATTCGCATCACCGTAACGGCCGATCCGGGCTCCGGCGGCACTCAGGTGATGAATACCGGCACTGTAACGGCCAACGAGACCGACCCGAGTCCAACGAACAACTCTGACAGTGAGACCACGGACATCGACCCGATCCCGACGCCGACGCCGACACCGACGCCGACACCGACACCTACTCCGACGCCGACGCCGACGCCGACGCCCTCCGACACCGACGCCGACGCCGACACCTACGCCGACACCGTCGCCCGCATGCAGTCTCACGGTGACTACGACCAGCGACGTGGTGAACTCCGGCGACGTAGTCAACTCACTGCGCGAGGTGATCATCTGCGGAACGCGACACCAGGTGCCGACACGATCAATGTTCCGGACAATGTTCCGGACGGTGCGTACATGCTAACGATCGCCGGTGCCGGCGAAGACGCGGCGGCAACCGGAGATTTGGACATCACCGGTGACCTCACCCTCACCGGCGCGGGCGCGGGCACAACCATCATTGATGGCGGCGCACTGGATCGCGTCTTTCATATCATCGGAGCATTTACGGTGAATATCTCCGGCGTCACAGTCAGGAACGGCAATATCACGGGCTCGGGCGGCGGCGGCGGCATCTTCAACGACGGCACGCTGACGGTCACCAACTGCACCTTCTCCGGCAACAGCGCGGTCAACGCGGGCGGCGGCATTTACAACTCTGGCAGCGCGTCGGGCCCGCTGACTATTACGAACAGTACCTTTACCGGCAACAGCGCGGGCGTCGGCGGCGGCATCTACTACGCCACCGGCACGCCGACTATTACGAACAGCACCTTCTCCGGTAACAGCGCGACCTGGGGCGGCGGCATTTACAACAACTCAAGCACGCTGACTATTACGAACAGCACCTTCTCCGGCAACAGCGGGAGCAGCAGCGGCGGCGCCATCTACAAGAGCAGCGGCTTTGTCACACTCAAGAACACCATCGTTGCCAACAGCACGGGTGGAAATTGTTTCGGTGTGATCCTCAACGGCGGCAACAACATTGACGATGGCACAACTTGTGGTTGGGCCTCAACGGATGGCTCGATGAGCAGTACCAATCCCATACTTGGCGCGCTCGCGAATAATGGCGGTTCCACCCAGACCTTTGCCCTCCTCACGGGCAGTCCGGCGATTGATGGAGTGACTTTCAACTCTCCGAATGGCGCTCCCGCGACTGACCAACGAGGCGTGTCTCGCCCTCAAAACTCCGCTTATGACATTGGCTCTTTCGAAGCGACGCAGACGCCAACTCCAACGCCAACGCCGACGCCGGCGTTTGAGACGACGGTAGATCTGATGGGTGGGAACGTGACGATCAACGATGCGAATGGCGGGATGTCGACTGACAACATCACGATATCGTGCAGCATGGGCAACCTCGTGATCACCGATCCGGGCAACACGATGAACGGCGGGGCGGGGACGACGAATGTTCCGCCGAATACGGTCACGATACCGTTGTCGGCGATCACCGGCAGCATTACTTTTAACGGGAATGACGGCAACGATTCGCTGACGGTCGATCTGAGCGGCGTCCGATAAACGTACCGATCAACTACAACGGCGGAGATCCGGCCGTCCGGTGTGATGGAACGCCTCGAACCGCTGATCCCGCCTGCGGGCGATAAACTCGTGCTGACCGGCGGTGGGCCGTTTGGCAGCGTCACGCACACGCTCGAGAGCGCCAGCTCAGGCCGCGTCAATGTGTCTGGCAACGGAACGATCACCTACACGGGCCTCGAACCCGTGACCGACAACCTCAACGCGGTTGACCGCGTGTTCACATTCACCGGCGGTGCCGAGACGATCACGCTGTCCGACCCGGCCATCGCGGGAATGACTATGATCGATTCGAACCTGAGCGAATCGGTGACATTCACCAATCCGACAGGCTCGCTCACCGTCAATCCGGGCACCGGTGCGGATACGGTCGACGTCAACGGCCTCGGCAGCGGCTTTGACGCGCACCTCAATATCTACGGCGACGCGGCGACCAGCATGACGGAGTTGGGCACGTTTGACTATCCGGTTGACGGCAATAACAATCCCGGCAACCAGATCGACTCTAACCCGAACGGCGCGTTGGTCTATCTCGGCAGCGGTTTTGGGCAGAACCCGTTCCGGCGGGTCAATGCCTCAAATCCCGCCGCAATGACCTCTGACTTTACCTCAAGCGATGGGGCAGGCATCGCTGTTGATACGACGAGCGGGCGTTACGCTGGGACCAACGGCTTTGGCAGCACGCTGAAGATCCGTAACGAGGATGGCACTCTCTACGACTCCGAGGGCATCACTGGCTGCGGCGGTAGTATTGCGGCGGGCAACGGCACGTTCGGCATCGGTACGCAATGCAGCGATACATTCCATATGTATAACGAGGCGGGAGCCTCGATAACGGCGATTCGTGGGCGGCCTGTCCGTCGGCTCAAACGTCCTTTACAACCCGGCACCGGCTACTACTACTTCAGCCGCACGTCCGGCGGCCTCACGTTCTATCTCAACGAGGCGGTTCCGGCGACGAACGGCACGTTTGGGTCGAATCGCGTACTTCCTTGCGGTCAATGGCGTCACCAATAGGCTCTATGCCTCCTCGGGCAGCAGTCGTCAATATCTGGAACGGCAGTACGCCTGCCTTACCGACCCTGCTGACGATCGGTCAGCGGTCGGAGCGTCGGTGCAGGACTATTGCTGTGAATACTCTGCGTGACCGTGTCTATGTGGCTACCGCGACCGACATCAGGGCGTCTCAGTGGCGACGGCGTCACGTCATTTGGCACTGTCTTTACGCTTCCGTCCGGTTTTGTGACGCAGCGTGTCGAGATGGCTGCCGGCTCTGACCGGTTGTATGTTTCCAGCCACAACGGCTCGCAAGGCAGGCTGTTTGTCCTCGACGCCGGCGGCGATACGAGCGGCATTGACGGTGATACCGTCAACCTTAACTCCACGATCGCTCTGCCGCTGAACCGAAACCTCTATGTCACCGGCGAAACTGTCAACGCGCCGAACACGACCAGTGACGTCTCGACGCTCGGCACGGGAACGATCAATGTCAATTCGACCACGCTGAGTATGTCCAGCCGGCTCGAGCATGTCCGGCGCGACGGGGCCGATCACATTCAGGTGCGACACGATCCTTATGGATCCGGGTGTTACTCTGACCGAACTGTTCTCAGTTCGGATCGCTCCCGAGAACATCGGGCCGCGAGATCGACCTCGGCGGGCCTGATTCGATGACGGCGCTTGGGCTGACCGATGCCGAACTCGACACGATAGCGGCGCCTGCTCTCAAGATCGGCGTTGAGAACAGCGGCACGATCACCGTCAGCGCCGATATTACGCGCCTGTCGAGCACGGCGATGAATCTCGTCAGTGCCGAGCGACGTTGTCATAAGCGGCGGCCAGATCAATACAGGCGGCGGCACTCTGCTGCTCGACCCGGGCACATCGCCGTTTGCGGTCAAACCTACAAAATCCGGCACTGATGTCACGGCCAGCACGCTTTCATTCGGCAGCGATCTCGCTCTCGCGATCAACGGCACGACCGTCGATACGCAGTACGATCAGTTGAATGTCGTTGGCGGCGTCGACCTCACCGGCGTATCGCTCGTGCTCTCGGGCACATATACGCCGACGTACAGCGACTCATTCACGATCGTCGAAAACGACGGCATGGACGGCATCACCGGTATTTTCACAGGCCTTACAGAGGGATTCGTGATCGCAAACTTCCGCGGCTCGGGCCTCAACGCGACGATCACCTATCTGGGCGGAACCGGCAACGATTGTGTCATCACCGTCGAAGGAGCACCAACGCCGACGCCAACACCGACACCGACGCCGACGCCGACACCTACGCCAACACCGACGCCTACACCTACACCGACGCCGACGCCGACACCGACACCGACGCCCACGCCCACGCCCACGCCGACACCCACACCGACGCCCACGCCGATGAATACGCCGACGATCTCGTCGGTGCCGGTTGTCAGGACGGCGGGGGCGGGGTCGTCTAATTCGACGATCGCGAATGTCAGTGATGCGGATCAGGCGGCGACTACGTTGATCGTTACGGTCAACGGAGCGGCGAATGCGACGGTGAATGGCGTTACTGTGAGCGGTATTAGCATTGACAGCATGGGCGTGGTGACGGCGGATGTAGATGCCGTTACGGCGTCGGCTGACGCCTCGTTTACCTTGACTGTGACTGACAGCACTTCGCTGTCGGCGGTGGCGACGCTGCCGGTCATCGTCCTCAGCCCGTGTCCGGGGACGGGGACGTGGGCGCAGCAGGCGAAAAATACCGCATCCGACGGTGCGGCGGATGACCGATTCGGCTATCAGCGTGGCGGTCAGCGGCGACACGGCGGTCGTCGGGGCTTTCGGTGATGACGGCTACAAGGGCTCGGCGTATGTCTTTACGCGAAGCGGCACGGTGTGGAGCCAGCAGCAAAAGCTGACGGCATCCGACGGTGCGGGGGGTGACTATTTCGGCATCAGCGTGGCGGTCAGCGGCGACACGGCGGTCGTCGGGGCTTACGGTGATGACGGCGCCAAGGGCTCGGCCTATGTCTTTACGCGAAGCGGCACGGTGTGGAGCCAGCAGCAAAAAATTACCGCATCCGACGGTGCGGCGGGTGACTTTTTCGGCTCCAGCGTGGCGGTCAGCGGCGACACGGCGGTCATCGGGGCTTACGGTGATGACGGCAACCAGGGCTCGGCGTATGTCTTTACGCGAAGCGGCACGGTGTGGAGCCAGCAGCAAAAGCTGACCGCATCCGACGGTGCGGCGAGTGACCATTTCGGCTACAGCGTGGCGGTCAGCGGCGACACGGCGGTCGTCGGGGCTCCCGGTGATGACGGCAACCAGGGCTCGGCGTATGTCTATACGCGAAGCGGCACGGTGTGGAGCCAGCAGCAAAAGCTGACCGCATCCGACGGTGCGGCGAGTGACGCTTTCGGCTACAGCGTGGCGGTCAGCGGCGACACGGCGGTCGTCGGGGCTTACGGTGATGACGGCGGCAAGGGCTCGGCGTATGTCTTTACGCGAAGCGGCACGGTGTGGAGCCAGCAGCAAAAGCTGACCGCGTCCGACGGTGCGGCGAGTGACGCTTTCGGCTACAGCGTGGCGGTCAGCGGCGACACGGCGGTCGTCGGGGCTTACGGTGATGACGGCGGCAAGGGCTCGGCGTATGTCTTTACGCGAAGCGGCACGGTGTGGAGCCAGCAGCAAAAAATTACCGCATCCGACGGTGCGACCGGTGACT
Source organism: Blastocatellia bacterium (assembly GCA_963716755.1). Lineage (GTDB taxonomy): Bacteria > Acidobacteriota > Blastocatellia > Pyrinomonadales > Pyrinomonadaceae > OLB17. The sequence goes on along the minus strand of CAVQUD010000002.1, from coordinate 379,397 downwards.
ACTTCGGCTACAGCGTAGCGATCAGCGGCGACGCGGCGGTCGTCGGGGCTGTCCTTGATGACGGCGCCAAGGGCTCGTCCTACATTTTTCAAAAGGACTGCGCCTCACCGACTCCGACCCCAACGCCGACACCGACTCCAACACCGACGCCGACTCCAACGCCTACACCAACGCCAACGCCAACGCCAACTCCAACTCCGACACCGACGCCGACGCCTACACCGACGCCTACTCCGACACCAACGCCTACTCCGACGCCGACACCGACGCCGACTCCGACTCCGACTCCGACTCCGACGCCTACACCAACGCCAACGCCAACGCCAACTCCAACTCCGACACCGACACCGACGCCGACGCCTACACCGACGCCTACTCCGACACCAACGCCTACTCCGACGCCGACGCCGGTCGATCCGCCGCCGACGGCAGTGGGTAATTCGGTGGACATCACAGTCGGAGGCGGCGTGATCCACTTCTTTGACGTGACGTACACCGATACGGGCTTTAATGCGGGTATCAACGTGAGTTCGCTCGATGGGAACGACATTCGTGTTACGGGCCCTGGCGGTTTCGACGTGCCGGCGGCGTACTTTACGGTGGACATCAACACGAATGGGACGCCGCGTATCGCTCAGTACGGGATCATCCCGCCGGGCGGGACGTGGGACTTTGCCGACAACGGTACTGTATCAGATAGTCGTGCAGCCGATGCAGGTGGCTGACATCGGGCCAAACTTCGTTGCGACGGGCACTGTGGAGACATTCACGGTGAACATACCGTTCGTCACACCTAGCCCGACGCCGACGCCAACACCGACGCCTACTCCGACGCCGACACCGACACCGACACCGACACCGACACCGTCGCCGACGCCGACACCGACACCGACACCGACGCCGACTCCGACGCCGACGCCGACTCCGACGCCGACGCCGACGCCGACGCCGACACCGACGCCGACGCCGACACCGACGCCGACTCCGACGCCGACGCCGACGCCGACGCCGACGCCGACTCCGACACCGACGCCGACGCCAACTCCGACGCCGACGCCGACGCCGACGCCGACGCCGACTCCGACGCCGACTCCTACACCGTCACCGACGCCGACGCCAACTCCGACGCCTACGCCTACCGCCTACGCCGTCGCCGACGCCGACACCGACGCCGACGCCGACGCCGACGCCGAGCCCGACGCCGTCACCGACACCTGCGTCGATCCAGTTCAGCTCTGCGACATACATCGAGGATGAGTCGCAGGTCGCTGTGATCACGATCACCAGGAGCGGCGACACGAGTGGAACGAACTCGGTCAACTTCGCAACGTCGAATGGCACGGCCACAGGCGGTGCCGCTTGTACCGCTGGTGTTGATTACATCTCCGTCAATCAGATGGTGACGTTCAACCCGACCATCACGTCGCAGACAGTCAATGTGACGATGTGTGCGGATTCGTTGACGGAGTTCCCGAACCAGACGGTCAACCTGACGCTGACGGGTGCCAATCTCGGCTCGCCGAGCGCGGCCGTGCTGACGATCAACGACACGGCCACGCAGTTCCCGAATACCGGCCCGATCCCGATCCCGGGACCGGGACCGGCACCTGAGGTCGTATCGACGATCACAGTGTCCGGGCAGACGGTGATCGGATCGATGAGAGTGACGCTGTATGATTACTCGCACACGAATCCGGACAACGTCGATGTCCTGCTGGTCGGCCCTGACGGCGTGAGGAACATGATCCTTATGGCGGATGCGGGCGGCAACACACCGGGCGGGCCAGTGACGCTGAGCTTTAGGGACACCGGTCCCGGCACGGGCGTGCTGCCTGACGCCGGTCCGCTGGCTACGGGTAACTTCGAGCCCACTAACTGGGTACCGGGCGTTGCGAACTTCCCGGCACCGGCACCTGCTGGACCGTACAACGAGCCTGGCAGTGCACCGGGCGGTACGGGAACGCAGACGCTGTTTGGCAACTTTGGCCTGACCGTCCCGAACGGCACGTGGACCTTACACGTCCGTCAGGATGGCGGTGGGACCGGCGTGATCGCTGGTGGATGGGGCCTTGAGTTCCAGGCACCGACAGCGGCTAACGCCTACATCTCGGGCCGGGTGATGACAGCCGACGGTCGTCCGATACGCAACGCCACCGTCACCATCACGGGTAACAGCCTTATGGAACCACGCATGTTCCAGACCGGATCGTTCGGCTATTACATGTTCGACGGCCTGCGAACCGGCGAGACGTACGTAGTCACGGTAACCCAGCGGCGCTTCATCTTCCAGACCCCAACCCGCGTCGTCACCCTGACAGACAACATCGCCGACCTCGACTTCATCGCCGGCAGCGAGCTCGATGCGTTCGATCCATGATGTATGTCGGTACGTGAAAACATGAACGGCACGGGTCATAACCCGTGCCCTCTTTTTTATGAGGAATTGTTAAAAACGCCTACCGATCCGACCAGGTCGAGTAATTCCAATTGCGCTTGCGGAAGTCGTCTTCGCGCCAAAAGTCCTTTACGATCTCTATCTCCGCCGTGGAATGTTTTGGCATCAGAACGGTGACGACATCAAATCGGACGGGCGTGTTCATCAGGTTGAATATGCGGCGGTAAACACGCGCCGTCCGAGTGATCTGCCGCTGCTTACGGCGATCGACGTTTGTGATGATGGGCGTAAACTCGGCAGAGCGCCGCGTCTTGACCTCGACAAAGCAAAGGGTCTCGCCATCGAGAGCGATAATGTCGATCTCGCCGGTCACGGCCACGCCCTTGCTGTTACGGCCCACAGGGACCTTAAAATTCGTCACGACGATCCGAAATCCGTGTTCGGACAGGAATTCAGCAGCGAGCCGTTCGCCGACATCGCCGAGCGGCGGTGTTGTGACGTGCGGCGGTGTGACTATCGAGGGCGGCCGGTCCATCAACTTAGATCACGGGCTCCTCATAAATGCCGTAAACATCACGCAGAGCCACGCAGATCTCCTCTACGGTAGCGTATGCGGCGACCGCCTCGATGATCGTCGGCATTGTGTTCGTATTGTCGCGGGCGGCGAGTTTGAGTTTGTCCACGGCGGCCGCAACCGCGCCGTTGTCGCGAGTGGCTTTTACATGGGCCAGACGCTCGAGCTGGTGGTCGCGAACGGTCTCGTCGATCTGCAGAATGTCGGTCTTGTAGACCTCGCCCTGCATCGCGTATTTGTTGACGCCGACGATCGATTGCTCGCCCCGCTCGACGGCCTTCTGGTATTGATACGCGGATTCCTGGATCTCGCGCTGCGGAAAGCCCGCTTCGACAGCCTCGACCATGCCGCCAAAGCCGTCGATCTTGTCAAAGTAATCGAGACAGCCGGCGATCATTTTCTCGGTCAACGACTCGACGTAATAGCTGCCGCCGAGCGGATCGATCGTATTTGCAACGCCGGTCTCCTCGGCGATGATCTGCTGCGTGCGAAGAGCGATCAACGCCGCGCTGTCGGTGGGCAGTGCGAGAGCCTCGTCGTACGAATCGGTGTGCAGCGATTGTGTGCCGCCGAGCACGCCCGCGAGCGCCTGGATCGCTACGCGGGCGATGTTATTGAGCGGCTGCTGAACGGTAAGCGAAACGCCCGCCGTCTGCGTGTGAAACCGTAGCTGCATCGTGCGCGGATTCTTTGCGCCAAAGCGTTCCTTCATCGTGCGTGCCCAAATGACGCGGGCGGCACGGTATTTGGCGATCTCCTCAAAGAAATCGTTGTGAGCGTTAAAAAAGAACGAGATGCGCGGCACAAACTCATCTATGGTCATCCCGCGATCCACGCCGTATTGAACGTACTCGACGCCGTCGCGCAGTGTAAAAGCCAGCTCCTGCAGCGCAGTCGCCCCGGCCTCGCGGATGTGATACCCGCTGACGGAGATGGGATTGTATTTCGGGACGTGTTTCGTCGTGTATTCGAAGGTGTCGATGACCAGTTTCATCGCCGGTTTGATCGGATAGATCCATTCTTTCTGTGCGATGTATTCCTTTAGAATGTCGTTCTGCAGCGTACCTGAGATCTTTCTGAAATCGGCCCCTTGCTTCTCGGCGACCACGAGATACATCGCCAGAAAGATCGGAGCGGGAGCGTTGATCGTCTGCGAGACCGTGACCTGATCGAGCGGGATCCCGTCAAAAAGCACCTCAAAATCTGCGAGCGACGAGACGGCTACGCCGCATTTGCCCACTTCACCTTCGCTTAACGGCGAGTCGGCGTCGAGGCCCATCAGGGCGGGCAAGTCATAGGCGACAGAAAGCCCGGTTTGGCCGTTCTCCATCAGATACTTGAACCGCGCGTTTGTTTTCTCGGGTGACGAAAAGCCGGCAAACTGACGCATCGTCCATAATTTTCCGCGATAGCCCGTCGGATGGATGCCACGTTTGTATGGAAATTCGCCGGGGAAGCCGACATCGATTCCGTCTGCATCAGCCTCCGTATAAAGCCGTTCGACTCGTTCCAGGCTGACGCCTTCAAACGCAGGTTTGCGTTCCGGCGAGCGTTCGAGCACGGGCGCGAGCGTCTCATTCTCCCACCGTTCAACGTCCGCGTGGGCAGTGGTCGCCGGGGCTGTCTTTGATTTAAGCATAGTATTTCTGTAAGGTGATTTTAACGTCTATCGTGTTTAGAACTGCGGCTATTTTATCATTTTTTGCGACCTGCACCCTGCTGTGCGGCTGCGTCGGCGGGCGCGACGAGAAAGCGAATTCGCGCGCCCCGTCGGCCGTAAACACGTCGAACCAGAACACCTCAGCGGCCCGTAGCAATGTCGAAGAACTCAGCTTGCTAGTGAATGTTCCTTACGAGACGGAGGACGTTGTTTGGAAGGAGTTTCCTGCGTCAAAGAAGGTGGTCGCTGTTCTTCTCTTCACAAAAGAGATCGCTGAAAAGGTCGTCGCTGACGCTCAGACTCACGGTGCGGGGCAGAACGCGACCTTGGCCGCCGAGCCGTGGTTTCCGGATGAACTGATCGCGCAGAGCGAGATGAGCGGCGACGGCGCTCTCCGCGGTACCGCATATCCCGGCAATGCTTTTTTTCTGGACAAATACAACGCGGGAAACATAACCCGCATTGAGGGTGGCGATCATTTTGTCCTTGAGCTCACGGCCCGATAATACGCGTCATTTCACCCGCAAAGCCGCAGCGTGTTAGCATCGTAATTATCTTGTTGATCCGATGCGGTTTATCAGAACATTGGGGCTCCTCCTGGCCGGCACCGCGTTGTGCCTGACGATCTCCGCGCAGCAGACAAACCCCGTCGAACGTCAGGTCTCAAACCCGATCACCGACACGCCAAACATCAACCCTGTCTCGGCCGAGCAGAGCATCGCATCGCCAAAACCGCGAAAGAACGACCCGCCAGCGGAGGGCGGCGACGGCGAGCTCGTCGTCTATTCCGAACGGCAGACGGTCGAGGGCGAGAAAGGGAAGCGGATCATCCGCCACATCGGGAATGTCGACGTCCGCTACGGGGTCTATCGTCTACAGGCCGACGAGATCACCGTTTACGAGGCGGACAGCCGCATCTCGGCGAAGGGAAGCGTGATATTCGACCAGGGCGACGATCAGCGGATCACCGGGTGCGACGGCTCTCTGGAATTACAAGACCAAGCTCGGCGTTTTTGAGGACGCGACCGGTTTCACCAATCAAACCCAAGACGGGACGGTGATCTACTTCACGGCCGAGCGAGTCGAGCGGGTCGGCCCCAACGAGATCGTCGTGACTGATGGCAAATTCACCGCCTGCGAAGAGGCGGTGCCCAAGTGGAGCTTTACCGCGAAGCGTGCGCGGATCAAGACCAACGACCGCCTGCGGCTAAATGCCGCCCGGTTTCGCATAAAGGACGTGCCGCTGTTGATCGTCCCGTTTGCGTCGATACCGATCAATCAGAAGGATCGCGCCTCGGGCTTTCTGCTGCCGTCGGCCTCGTACTCGGGCCGCAAGGGCTTGCGGATCTCGAACGCGTATTACCAGACGCTCGGTGACTCAGCCGACGTCACATTTCGCTTGGATTATTACTCGAAACGCGGGATCGGCTATGGAGCGGATGTCCGGACGCGGCTGAATTCGCGGTCGTATCTGAACTTTGGCTTTTACGCCGTACAGGACCGCATCTTTGGCCCGAAAGCCGACGCGGCCCACCCGGACCTGGGCGGATCGATGGTCTATGCCGACGGCGTCCATTTTTTTGAGAATGGCTTTGCGGCGGCCGTTGACGTTCGGCTGACGTCGAACATCGAGTTTCGGCAGGAATTCTCTGACGGCGTGCAGCAGATCATTTCGCCGATCGAGGTGTCCCAGGTATTCGTCAACCGCAGTTGGGGAGCTTATACGCTTAACCTGCTTGCCCGAAATCAGGAGATATCGATCCCGAACGTGCGTGAGCGCACCCGCAATCTGCCGAGCGTTCATTTTGAGAAGCGGCCAACGATGCCGTCGTTCCTAAAGGGCATTTACTTCTCGTACCGGGCCGCATTTGAGGGCGTGTCGCGGCGCGAGGTCGTGACCGATCTTAACCTGTACCGTACGACCACTGGTGCTGACCCTGTCATCACACCCGTTGGCGGACGGCGAATGGACATATATCCTCAGGTAACGCTGCCGCTTTCGACAAAGTATTTTAACTTCACTGCGACGGGGGCGGCGCGCGTGACGCACTACTCAGATTCGTTTGACGACATGCGACGGGTCGTGAGCCGAGATCTAACGCGAAAGTACGGTGAGTTTACCTTCGACGTTCGCCCGGTGGCCTTGGCCAAGAACTTTTACGCTAAGGACAACGCATTCAAATTCCGCCACGTCATCGAACCTTACCTCACGTATCGCCTCGTGCGCGGCGTCAACAACTTTAACCGCATCATCCGCTTTGATCAGGTTGACACGATATCGAATACGAACGAGATCGAATATGGCGTTATAAATCGTTTTTACACAAGAAGATACGGTGAGGCAGTTACCGGGGCGGCGAGGGAACTTCTGCTTCGGCAGCCTGACCGCGAGACAAAGAAGCCCGCCGAGATGCAGCCGTATGAGATCTTTACGGTTTCGGTCCGAGGGAAGTACTTTTTTGACAAGACGTTTGGCGGCGCGCTCGTCCCCGGACGACGAAATCAGATCGAGCCGATAACGGCGCTCAGTTTTTATACCTTTGGCGGCGTGCCGCGTCGCTGGTCGCCGCTCAACATCGATGCGACCTATCGGCCGCTTCGCACGGTATTTGTGAATTCGAGACTCGACATGGGCCTGACCGGCGACGGGCTGCGGGCGGTCTCGGCAACCGTCGGTTACGATCGACCGCTGCTAAAACTCTTCCAGACCTTCTACTACACGCGTGCCGTCACGCTGATGCCGTCGCTCGCCCAGTACGCAACCCCAGCGGGCAAAGAGCCCGGCACGCTCCGCGGCTCGCAATGGAGCCCGTCCGTCTTCGTCGGCAACCGCGACCGCGGCCTCTTTGGCGGCACCTCGTTCTTCTTCGATTTCCAAAACCCTCGCGCCGTCAAACAGTCGGCGATGATAAGTTCCCTCGTAACACTAGGTTACGCCTACGACTGCTGCTCGATCGTCGCCCAATACTACACCTTCAACGTCGGTGTGCGCAAAGAAAACAAATTCGTCTTCAGCTTCCGCCTAAACGGCATCGGCTCGTTCGGCACCGAACAATTCGGGCAGGGCCTCCGCCGCAGCGCACCCGACGCGGCGGGCGGCAGGGCTACTGGCGGATCCGCCGGTGGTCGCAGGCGATAGTGAATTTACCGTTGTTGATGGCGTCGTCGTTGTTAGCGGCGTTGGGTGTACTTTCGTGCGGGACGGCGGACGCGCAAGCGTTTTTGGGCGAAAAAAGACTTTCGACCAATCGGGGGATTACCTCTACCAAACTCCGGGCGGGCATTCGACCAATCGCCATAAAATGCTCCGACAGGGCACCTTGAAAATCGGGCTAGTCGCTATTCGCTTATCGCTGCGAGCCGAGATAGATGTTTTGGGCGATCGAGTTGTAATACTCGACGGGTGCGAGGTCGTCGGTGAGGACCAGGCTGCGATCGGTCGCGCGGCATTGTGTGATGATTCGCCAACAGCCCTGCGATGAACGTGTCTGGCGATGTCAACGACGGTTCGGCGGGCGATTTAAGTGCAACTACGACAATGTTTTGCAGACGTTCATCGCTGTAGGCGGTGTTGACTTTGAACGCAAGCACGGTCGGGAAGACCTCGCGATAGGTTGCCAACTCAGCCTGTAGGAATCGACTCGCGTCGCCCGAGATGGCCGAGCCGAGGTTCAAGATCACAACGCCGTCGTCGGCAAGAATTCGATGAAATCCGCGGACCGCTTCGAGGGTCGTAAGGTGCGTCGGAACGCTAAAAAGCGAGCCGAAAGCATCCATCAACACGGCATCGTAAGCGCCTGTCGATGCTTCGTTTACGACCATCCGCCCATCCTGATGGAGGATCCTCAGCCGCGGGTCGTCCCTGAGCCAAAAGTGCTGCCGGGCGATCTCGGTCATGCCGGGATCGATCTCGGCGACGTTGATCGTGGCGTCGGGATAGGTCCGCAAATACTCCTTCGGAAACGAATATCCAGCCCCGCCGATCAGCAGCACGCGTTGGAAGCCCGGCCTGAAATGCCTTACGAGGTGATAGTAACGAGTGTAGGCCAGCACCAGGTCGTTGCTGTCCGTAAATGCCGCAGATTGAACGGAATACGGGTCTGTGGCGAGCGCCTTGATCGGGCGTCCGGTCGCGTGATCGTTCATTTCAAAGACCTGCACGCGGCTGTATTCGGTGTCGATATCGTAGAGCGAACTCCTCTCGCGGAGAATGTAAACCTGAGCTTCGTTCGCCGCGACGCTGATGAAAAATAGCACCACCACGCCGACACCAGCACGCGTCACGGCCGGAAGAAGCATTGCCGAGAGCACGATAAGCAGGGCCGACAGGCAATAGAGTGTCCGCACGCTGCCCACGAACGGGATCAGGAAAAAGCCTGCAGCAAACGTGCCGAGAATGCTGCCGACCGTCGATAAGGCATAGAGTCGGCCGACCGTTCCACCGGTCTCGTCGATCGATCTCAACTTGAGCCTCACCGCGAATGGCGTGACAAATCCGAGGCATACACTGGCCGGGGCAAAAAGGGTGAGCGCGGCGACCACGGCCTTTATCTCGATGCCGACCGCCACTCCCGCGATGAGCGAGAGGATGACGTCCTTCGTCAGAACCGTGGCGGCGATCAGACCGCCCGCGGCGAGTATCGCGACGGCGAGCATTCGCACGTCAGGCCGACGATCGGCCGTTCGCCCGCCAAGCCAGTAGCCGAGACTGAGGCTCGCGAGGATCACGCCGATCAAGCTGGTCCACGTGTAGGTCGAGGTGCCGATGTAGGGCGATAAGATCCGCGAGCCGACGATCTCAAAGACCATGACAACGGCCCCGCAAAGGAACACCGTTATGTTCAGGATCGTATCTCGATAGGCCGGCATGATCTATGCTAAATAAAAAACACGAAACAGCTTTGGCGGCTGTTTCGTGCGTATTTCGACAGATCTGATGTCAATTACTCAGGCCTTTGCCGTTTTTTTTTCATCGACGGCGTTAACGAACGTGAGCCAAGGCTGTTCGGCCGGGGCCGAACGGTCAGCGGCGAGGATGCGGAAGAATTCTTCCTGAATGGCGGCCGTCATCTCGCCGCGTTTGCCCGAGCCGACCGTGATCTTATCGACCGAACGGATCGGCGTGATCTCGGCGGCCGTGCCCGTAAAGAACAGCTCGTCGGCGAGGTAAAGAGCGGCTCGCTGGACTTGAGTTTCCACGATCTCGATGCCCATCTCACGGGCGATCTGGATCACCGAGTCGCGTGTGATGCCGGGCAGTATCGAGGCCCCGAGCGGCGGCGTGATAAGACGTCCGCCATTGACCAAAAAGATATTTTCGCCGGAGCCCTCAGAGACATAACCACGGTCGTCGAGAGCGATGCCCTCGCTGAAACCGCCGAGCAGGGCTTCCATCTTGATCAGCTGCGAATTCATATAATTCGCACCGGCCTTGGCCATCGCGGGCATGGCGTTTGACGTGATCCGTGACCAGCTCGAAACGCACACATCGATGCCGGCCTCGAGAGCCTCTTCGCCGAGATATTTGCCCCACTGCCAAACGGCGATGTACGAATCGATCGGATTGGGGAACGGATTAACGCCGAATGCGGGCTTTTCTTCGTCCAGCCCACGCATAATGAGCGGGCGGATGTAGCAATGTTCGAGCCCGCTCTGGCGGATCAACTCAACTGTGGCATCGCAGAAATCCTGTCGGCTGAACTTCGAGTCCATCCGATAGATCTTGGCTGAATTGCAGAGCCGCTGCATGTGTTCGCTGAGGCGAAATACGGCCGAACCCTTGCTCGTCTCGTAACAGCGAATGCCCTCAAAAACGCTCGAACCGTAATTCACCACGTGCGACATCACGTGTATGCGAGCGTCGTCCCAATCGATAAACTCGCCGTTTTTCCATACTTTTGACGAGATCTTCATTGTACTGACATCTTTTCCCGACATAGTTATCAGGGTCCGCCCCAAGCGCAATAAAACGGCTAACGGGCCGTGCGTTCTCCAAAAATAGATCTTACTCGATTCAAGCGATTATTCTATCACGCGCAGAACCGCTACGTCACAGGATGAAGAGTCGCGCCGCTGTGTCGTCGAGTCGCGAACTATAAGAATTCGTGCCGGCGTTTACCGTCACGACGATCGGCTGGTCTCCGGCGTGCTCAAGTGCCGCGGGCAATTCAAAATCGACAGTATAAACGCCCGGCGCGATCAAGACCGCCGACGATCGAAGCGGCATCTGAGCTGATCACCGAGTCGCGGATCCTGATCGACAGGCTGCCGGGCCCGGTGTTTTGTATTCCGGTCAGGGTTAGACGCAGAACGCTCGGGCCGAGACGGTTGCCCTTTCGCTGTATGGTCCTGATCACAAATGGCTCAGTCGTATGGACGGTGTTTGTTACGTTGACAAGCGCAGCACGGCCACCGGGGCCGTAACGCAGTTCGGTGTTGAAGATGTCGGGTCGTGCCGGGACGATCACGACCGAGGTTTTCATTTGCGTGCCGTTATTGTTGATCACCAGCGGATAACGCGTCCCCTCGACTACTGGGAGCAATCCCGGCGGAACGACAAATTCGATCCGCCGCCGGCTTACGGCCCTCAGCCCGCAGGCCGCCCCGTTGATGGTCATCGAGACGCCGCTTAGCTCGATCGGCAAAGTAAAGCTTCGCTGGAGCGATCCAACCCCTGTCCGTGCAGCGATGGGCCGGTCGATGCCAGCCTGATAGTCCAGGATCGCGATCATGCCCGGCGAAATACCGTTCACCACAGGGGGTGTAACTGGTGTCGGCGTTGGATTTACCGTTGGTGACGGACTAGGCGTAGGCGTGCCCGTCGGGGTGGCGGTTGGAGAAGGCGATGGTGTCGGTGATGGCGTAGGCGACGGTGTCGGCGTCGCACTCGGAGCCACCGTCGGTGTCGGGCTCGGCACGACGGCGTTTTCAACTGACATGCGGCTCGCACCTGTCGCTAGATCTATCGTGACCGGAGTCGTATCATTGACCGTTGGCCGTAGGAAGTAGAACACCTCAGACTGGAGATCAGGATTGCCCGTGCCGAGTTCGGTAATACCAAGGTTAAAGGCCATTCGGCGAATTGAGTCGCTGGTGATCAACTGCGTTGATGCAATGAACGACTCCGCCGCCGGAAACTTGGCCAATCGCGTGAAGATCGCGTTCGCCGCCGGCACGTTCAGTGGGTACGAGTACAACTGAGCGGGCCGTGTCTCATCCGGATTGAGGCCATCGGCCGCGGTCGTCGGGATCGCCCCGTCGGCCTTAATGTTCATTCGCGTTTCAAGCACCATCGTTGCCGGCGTGCCTGTTACGTCGTAATCTGTAAACGCAGGATAACGCTGGACGTCGCCTCCAAAAGCACCGGCGTCGGCATCGCTCCGCAATCCTATCTGCCGAAAGCTGTTAGCCGTCGCGTCGTATAAATACGTGGCGAAGGCCGTCGAGTTGGCTCCGTTCGGTGTCGTTGCCAGATCGGCATATGAATCGAAAGCAATGTACCGTCCGTCGCGACTCATCCGGCGACCAAAGTCATATATATTCACCACATCGCCCGGATTGGTCGGGGTTGTGGTCGTGATCTGGCGGCCGCCGGTTGGCATGCCGTTAGCAAGATCAGCGTAAAATACCTCTTCGTTCCGGCTGGTGTCCGGATTGCTGCCAGTGTCAAAATTTGTTGCGCTATTCGGGTCGTCTATCGGATCGTCGCCCGTGCTGACAAATGCAACTCGAGAGCCGTTACCCGCGATCGTCGGATGCTTGTTGTAGATCGGATCCGATATAGGACCGCGCGGGGTTTTTGTTATCTGGTTCAACGTCCCGGTCGCCCTAACATACGTAAAGATCTCGTCGTTGTCCTCGCCGGGCAGCGGCGGGGGCGGCGGATTGCCGACGGAAGGGACCAGATCGCGGGTCGATCCAAAAGCGATCATGCTGCCATCGTCGCTAATGGAGACATCGTGATTGTCATCGGCAACGAACGCGCCCGTGGTCGGCGTGCCAGCACGCGGCAATTGACTGGGCAGTGTATTTGTAACTCTTGTAAAAGCCCCTCCCGAGAGGTTGGCTGCCGCGATCTCGTCGCCTGTCGACAGGCTGCTGACCGTCGGGTAGGCAGGGATCTGGTACAGCCACATTTCGAGATTCCCGTCTTCGGTCAGCGGATTTGCTCCCGGTGTCGGTGTTGCCGTCGGCGTTGGAGTTGCTGTCGGAGAGGCCGTTGGTGTCGGACTCGGACTCGGTGTCGGTGTCGGTGTCGGCGTAGGTGACGTGTAGGAGTTTCCGTCGAAGAGGCCCGGATTAGTCGCGTCAGGCATTGACGGGCGCGAGGTAGTCGCATTAGAGCTGAATGCGATCCACCGGCCGTCAACACTTATGACAGGGCGTGTATTAACAATATCGACGCGGATGTTATCGAAGGTCGGCGGCAAGGTCGTGTCAAACAAAACGCTCTTAGTATCAGTTATCTGGTAGATACGCCGCTGGGCGTAGTCAAACAGAAAGATCTCGGTGTTGTTGTCGGCGTTACGTGGATTCTCGGTTGCGAGGTTGCCTCTCGACTCAAACACGACAAACCTGCCGTCACCGCTGATCGCGCCGGCGAACGACTCAGCACCCGAGTTTGAAAGTTGTCCGATAACGGACTCAACCTGGCCCACTGCGACAGACGCGAGAAGGCAGAAGGTGAGCAAAAATAAAAGAAAATTGCGGCGAACCGTCACAGACTCCTCCAAGAAAAACAATCCGATCGTAAAGACGCGAACTACGTGTAAACCACGTCCAAAACAATCAATTTTAGGTGCAAGGACGTTGTTGTGCAAACACCCTATGGTTGAAATGCTCGTCCTTTTACTCTTTTCCAGCGGTTTTGATGCCGCCTTACACGCCACAGTTGTCATTTTGCGGAAGGGATATATCATTTAGTGCTGGACGGTTACGACAGACTGATGGGCAATTCTAACGGCATAATGATCGTCGCGGGTGAGGCGTCAGGCGACGCGCTTGCGGCGAAACTCGTCCAATCGCTTAATGACGCTACGGATTGGCGTAGATTCCACTTCTTTGGGGCGGCCGGTCCAAAAATGAGAGATGCAGGCGTCGAGGCTGTCGTGCGGGCAGACGACCTCGCGATCATGGGGCTGGTTGATATCGGACGATCGCTGCCGATGTTCCTTCGGACTAAGCGGAAGTTGATCGACGCGGCGGTCGTGCGAAAACCCTCATTAGTCATCCTCGTTGACTTTCCGGACTTTAACCTAAGGCTCGCGCGTTCGCTCAAGCGCCGCGGTATGAAAGTGGCTTACTACGTATCGCCGCAGCTTTGGGCATGGCGAAAATATAGGGTTCGCCTCATCAAGAAATACGTGGACCTACTCATCACGATCCTTCCGTTCGAGAAGGATTGGTACGCCAGGCACGGGGTCGATCATGTCGAGTACGTCGGGAATCCGTTGGTTGGAGAGGTAAGTCCCGGAGCCTCGCGTGAGGAGCTTTGCGGCGAATTGGGTTTGGACGCCACGAGGCCTGTTGTCGCATTACTGCCAGGCAGCAGAAGGCAAGAGATCGAGTTGATCCTGCCGACGATGCTTCAGGCCGCTGCCGAGGTCGCACGACGTTCGCCCTATTCGCAGTTTCTGATCGGAGCAGTAAACGAAGGGAAGCTCGATCTTATCAATTCGACTTTAGAAAAAGTCGGTCAGGTCGATCTGCCGCACTTGCGTGTCGTCGTGAATAGGACGTACGACATTGTTGCGGCTTCGGACGTGGCAGCTGTCGCGAGTGGGACTGCCACGCTCGAAACGGCGATCCTCGGAACACCCATGGTGATCGTCTACACGACGGCGGCTCTGAATTACTATCTACTGAGACCGCTAGTGAATGTTCCGCATGCCGGTTTGATCAACCTGATAGCAGGCCGGCGATTGGCAACAGAGTTGATCCAGAATGACCTTCATTCAGATGCCTTAGCCGATGAGCTTGAAAGGCTGATGGAGCCAGCCGCTAATCGTGCAATGCGGAATGAACTGAAAAAGGCAACCGCAACCCTTGGTCAGGGTGGTGCTTCACAACGCGCGGCCGAGGCGATATGGAAACTGATCGACGGCTGATCAAACGCGTTCAGCGAGATCGACTGCCGACTGAAGAAAGATCTCGACGCCCTCGATCTTCACATTGCGCGTGTCCTGTAACCGTTTCAGGATCGACGCCGCTTCGCTGTCCATAAAGTCCAGATCGGCTAGGTCAATTACGACGGTTGTCCGACTTTCCTCGAAGATCTCGTTCGCCAGCCGTTCGATCAATGCGGCGTCGTCACGAAACATCTCGCCCTCGACGCGAAGCGCGGTGTGCCCGCCGGGGGCACTGTCATCTCTGGTTATCTGGGTCGGCATCGTGTTGATTAGATGCGGTATTTACGAAAAAAGCAATCCTAGGTTTCAGCCGGAACAAACTTCCTCGTCACGAGATAAACGCCCGCGAAGATGAGGGCGGCCGAGACTGCAAACATGGCATCAACGGTCTCGCCCAAGAATATCACCGCCAGCAGAAATCCGATCAGCGGCTGTAGATAAACAAACACGGCGACCGTCGACGGATTCACCTTGGACAATGCCCATGCGTTGAGCAGATACGGGGCGGCGGTTGCCCCGATGCCGATGTATATCGCAATCAGCCAAATGTCAGTGCTGACGGCTGCGGTATCAACCCCAGAGAGCGAAAATGCACCAAGCGGCACGCAGATCACGCTCGCAAAAATGAACACCCACATGATCGATCGAAACGTGCCATTACGCACGATGACCTTTTGCGACGTGGCAACGTAGATGCCGTAGGCGAGACAGTTGAAGATTATCATCAGGTCGCCGATCGTTGTTTGCGACGAGAAGGAGGCCTTTCGCGGATCGATGAGCAGCACAACCCCGACGGCTGCGCAGACAATGCCCGCCACCTTTTTCCAGGTCAGTTTTTCGAGGCCGGCAAGGGCACCGACGGTCAGAGCGAAGACGGGAATGAGTACGGCAAGCAGGGAAGTGTTCGATGCCTTGGTCAGTGAGAGACCTGATATGAACAGAAGCTGATTGAGGACGACACCAAAGAGGCTGAGAAGGGCGAATCGCCAATAGTCACCCTTTTCCTTGAGCCAAATGCGTCTGCGAAAAAGTTGGATGACGAACAGTATAGCGGCCGTGATCGCGACGCGGATGCCGACGAGAGCGAACGGCGGGATGACCGCGAGAACGACCTTGCCGATGACCGGAAGCGAGCCGAACAGGACCTGAGCCGGGATCAACGCGAATAGCGGCGATACCGATTCTTCCTTTGTGTCTGACGCTCCGTTATCCACGTCAGGCGAGCATCATGCCAGGCTGCTCTAGCATTTGCTTGAACGTTTGCAGGAACTTAGCACCAGTCGCTCCATCAACGACGCGATGGTCGCAGGACATCGTGACATTCATGATGCTGCGGACGACGATCTCGCCGTCGCGCACGACGGGCGTCGGCTGTGCCGCGCCGACTGCGAGTATTCCGGCCTCGGGCGGATTGATGATCGCGGTGAATTCCTTGATGCCGAACATGCCGAGGTTAGAGATCGAGAACGTCGCACCTGTGTACTCGTCGGGCTGGAGCTTTTTCGTCTTCGCCTTCGCCGCGAGGTCCTTGATCTCCGCCGATATCTCGAGAAAGCCCTTTGCAGTTCGCTCCACGAACGACGGGCGTGATCAGCCCTTCATCTATTGCGACGGCGACGCCGATATCTGCCTGATCGTAGAACCGGATCGTCTTGTCCTGATATGACGAGTTCGCGAACGGGTGCTTGGTCAATGCCATCGCCGCGGCCTTGACGATGATGTCGTTCACGCTGATCTTTTGGTCCTCGGGAATTGTCCCGTTCACCTGTTTTCGCAGCTCAAGCGTATTGTCCATCTCGATCTCGACGGTCAGATAGAACGTCGGGATCGGGCCGATCGATTCTGCAAGCCGGCTCGCGATGACGCGTCGCATCTGCGAGGTCGGCTCGTCTCGATATCCGGCCGCTCCGACCTGCGTAGATGACGTGAACGTCAAGGCGTCTTTGGCCTTCGGTCTTTGGACTTTGCCGTCCTCGCGAGAGCTGTCTCGATATCGCGTTTGATGATGCGTCCGTTGGGACCGGTGCCCGATACGGTTCGCAGATCGAGATTATTCTCCGCGGCCATTCGGGCAGCGATGGGTGAGACGATGAGGCGGCCGTTGCCGGATGCCGCCTGTTGAGCCGGGGCTGCTTGGGGCACACTCGCTACTGCTCGAGTTTCCGCCTGCGCGGCGGCAGCGCGTTCGGGTTGAGGCTGTTCTAGCTTGGTGCCGTTGCCACCGGCTGATTCAGGCGATTCTGCTTTTGGTGCGGCAACTGGCGTGCTTTCGGTGAGCAATTGCGAGATGTCCTCACCTTTTTGACCTGTGATCGCTATGGCCTCGCCGAGAGCAGCGGTGTCGCCCGCAGCCTTCAAGATCTTAAGGAGAGTGCCGCTTGTCAGGGCGGTCATCTCCATCGTCGCCTTGTCGGTGTCGACCTCAGCAAGCGTTTCGCCGGCCTCGTAGGCGTCGCCCTCGTTTTTGATCCAACGAGAGATCTGCCCCTCTTCCATCGTGGGCGAAAGCTTTGGCATTAAGAATTTTTCAGCCATATCGATCGGTCAATGTCCTACTTCAAAAAGCGATGAGGGTAGTTTTTTTGGCACTCGGTCGACATCGATCTTGGCTTTCATCGCAACATTCAGCCACTTGCCCGGCTTTTCTTCGAAATAAATGTATGCCAGGTCGACCCCTTTATCATTGATCCGTATTTCCCAGTAATTCTCACCTTCTATCGGGAAAAGACCGATCGAGTTGATCCTCTCGTCAACGGCCTGCTTGTCGCCGCAGGGAGCACAATAATGCTTGATGACCTCATGCCGGGCGAGGATCTCAAGTGCCCTTGCGGCCTGTGTACGTGTGACCCACGCCGCCTGATCGGCAAAAACCGGGACTGTAAATACAGTCATCAACAGAGCACAAAATATCGTCTGCACGTATCTCATGTTGATCTTACAAATAACAGACCTCCTTCACCGCCGCGACGATCTTGTCAACGCTCGGCAGCGCGGCGGCCTCGAGATTCTTAGCGTACGGCATCGGAGCCTCTGCCGTCGAGATGCGCTTTATCGGAGCATCGAGATAGTCGAACGCGTGGTCCATCACTTGATAGCTGATCTCAGCCCCGACCGACGCAAATTCGTGCGATTCCTCAGCGATTACAAGCCGGTTGGTCTTCTTTATCGAATTCACGATCGTGTCGATATCGAGCGGCTTGATCGTACGCGGATCGATCACCTCGACTGAGACGTCGAACTCGTTCTGTATCTGCTCCGCGGCCTGCAAGGCGAGCGGCACGGTCATTGAGCGGGCGACGATCGTGCAGTCCTTACCCTCGCGTTTGATATCGGCCACACCGAGCGGGATGGTGAAATCCTCGTCCTCGGGAACCTCGCCCTTGAGGCCGTACATCCGTTCCTGCTCCATGAAGATCACAGGATTGTCGTCGCGAATTGCTGATTTTAACAGGCCTTTTGCGTCCGCAGCGGTCGACGGCATCACGACCTTCAGGCCCGGGAAGTTAGCATACATCGCCTCTAACGCGTGCGAATGCTGCGACGAAACCTGATACGCCGAACCGTTCGGCCCGCGAAAGACTACCGGCACCTTGAACTGCCCGCCCGACATGTAGCAGCATCTTTGCCGCGTGATTGATGATCTGATCGGCGGCGAGGATCGAGAAATTCCACGTCATGAACTCGATCACCGGACGCAGGCCCGCCATTGCGGCACCGACGCCGACGGCCGCAAAGCCAAGCTCGGTGATCGGCGTATCGACAACGCGCTTGTCGCCAAACTCCTTCCACAGTCCGCGCGTGACCTTATACGCACCATCGTACTCGGCGACCTCTTCGCCCATGACGAAGACGTTCTCGTCCCTGATTATTTCTTCGCGAAGCGCCTGGTTCAGGGCGTCGCGGATGGTTAATATTGCCATCTTCAGTCCAGTCCTAAATCCCGTTTAACTTCGTCAAGGGTGTAACTAGGCTGGCCCTCATTTTCCTTCCGAGCACTTTCGAGGGCCCGTAAGTCCTCCATGTCTTCAAGCCATTCTTTAAGGGCGAGATACTCGTCGTAAGGCAATACCGCAAACTGCGGCTTGCCGGTGGCCGGAAGAAAATCCGGATGTAGATCCAAGGTTGTCATACTAGTACGCCTCGCGTCGATCTCTAATTCGCTGAATGATTACCTCATCGTCTTCGACATCAAACAAGACCCGAAACGAACCAACTCTGAGTCGATATCCGGGTGAGTGGGCCGTTAACTTCTTAACATCACCAGCGAGGTCGTTCTCAAGTCTTTCGATAGCCTCGACTATCCGTCTGCTGTCTCGTCTTTCCAGTTTACGAAGGTCCTTATGCGCCCGGGATTCAATGCGTATTCGATAGGGCATCTCGTCTACACAAGCACATCCGTCATCAATCTACTCTCATCTGGGAGCGGACTCTCGTCCGCGAATTTCACTGCTCGCTCGACAGCCTCGGCGACCTCGCTTTCTATCGTCTCAAAATCCTTATCCGTCAATACTTTAGCCGCTTTCAGACTGTCTTTAAACAGCACGATCGGGTCGCGTTCCTGGTACTTTTTGATCTCGTCGGCGGTTCGGTATTTGCCGGGGTCGGACATCGAGTGACCCATGTATCTATAGGCACGGACCTCGAGAAGCGTAGGCAGGCCGTCATTTCTAGCACGCTCGATGGCCCGGCGGGCCGCACCGCGGACGGCCATGACATCCATTCCGTCGACGAATTCGTTCGCGACTCCGTAGCCGTCGCCTTTTTTCGCAATGCTCGCGATGCTCATCGCGCGTTTTTGCGAGGTGCCCATGCCGTATTGGTTGTTCTCGCAAATGTAGATGATCGGCAGTTTCCACAATTGGGCCATGTTGAGCGATTCGTGAAAAATGCCTTGGTTGACGGCGGCTTCGCCAAAGAAGCAAAGGACGACCTGACCCGAGTTCTTGTATTTGGCGGCATACGCCATGCCCGTGCCGACACCGATCTGGCCGCCGACGATGCCGTGGCCGCCGTAGAACTCGTGCTCCTTCGAAAACATGTGCATCGAGCCGCCTTTGCCGCCCACACAGCCGCCCCCTTTCCCAAAAAGCTCGGCCATCACCGCCTCCGGGCTGATGCCCTTGATCATCGCCTGCACATGGTCGCGATATGACGTAATGACCATATCCGTCGGCTCCAACATCATCATCGAACCGACACCGATGGCCTCCTGAC
This sequence comes from Blastocatellia bacterium, assembly GCA_963716755.1. GTDB lineage: Bacteria > Acidobacteriota > Blastocatellia > Pyrinomonadales > Pyrinomonadaceae > OLB17. Next base: position 359,427 of record CAVQUD010000002.1, on the reverse strand, counting down.
CGATGTAAAGGTGGCAAAAGCCGCCGATCTTGCCCATTCGATAGACCTCGGCACATTTCTCTTCGAAACGCCGGCCGAGCACCATCTGATAGAGCATCTCGCGAAGGACCTTGGCGTCGGTTTTCTTGATCGCCTCGAGTTGCGAATCCTTGCGGGCCTTGTATTCGGCTATTGCCAACTCAACGTCAACAAAATCACCGCCGTTACCGGCGCCGTTCGCCGATGTCCTGGCGGCCTTGGCTGACTGTTTTTGGCGGGTTGCTGTCTTGGGCAAACTCGATTCCTCCGTAACTAGCGAAAACACAATATTATAGGTGACGCTCAGTTAAACTGCAAAAATCCAGGCATTCGCGCGTTCCGCTTCTGTTCCGGTCTGTTCCGCCTCTGTTCCACCCCTGGGTGGAACGCTGTAACTAACTGAGCAGATTATAGTTACTGGCGTTTTTTGGGTGTGTTCCATGGATTTCGCGAAAAAAACCGGATCTGTTCCACTACTTGTTGCATTGATGCAAGAATGTAGCATAACCAACGATAAAAGTCAATAAAAATCTCGCCAAAGTGCCAGCTCCACCGCGAAATGTTCGAACGAAATGGTATATTCTCCTTTTAGTCGCCCGATGAGAAAGCTGTTCCCGCTTTTACTGACCTTACTGCTCTCGACGACGGCCGTCCTGGCTCAGGACGATCCGACGCGGTGGAGCTTGTCGTCTGACGCGTCGGAAAAGGCTATTAAGTCCGGGCAGGCCGTGCGGGCCGATCTCTCGGTCACGATCGACGCGGGGTGGAAGCTATACGCTACGGATCAGCCGCCGGGCGGGCCGTATGCGACAAAGATCGCGGTCACCGAGGGCAAGCCGTTCGAGTTGGCGGGCAAGATCGAGTCGCCGAAGCCGACCGTTAAACCGGATCCGTTGTTTGTCGGCCTCGACGGAAAGGCACTCGTAACAAAGTTCTTCACCGAAACGGCAACGTTCAAGATACCGGTCAAGGCAACGGCGGACACGACCACCGATGAGATGTCGATCGACGTTCGATTCCAGGTGTGCAACGACAGACTATGTCTTCCAGCCCGGACGGTTCGTGTCTCATCGAGCGGAGCCGAGGTCGTCAAGAGCATCTTTAGCTCGCCGCCCGAGCCGTCGCCGTCCGTATCGAGTCCGGGCCCCCTAACTACGAATAACCAACAGCCAACCGACCTCTGGCCGTTCATCTGGCTTGCGATCACGCTCGGGGCTTTGTCGCTGCTGACGCCGTGCGTGTTCCCGATGATACCGATCACCGTCTCGTATTTCACGAATCACGCAGCAGGGAACCGCGCAAAGTCGGTCAAGCTCGCACTCATTTATTCGCTCGGGATAATAGCGACGTTCACGCTGTTGGGAATGCTGCTTGCGATCTTTGTCGGGGCGGCGGGGATCAACCTGTTTGCGGCGAATCCGTGGATCAATCTGTTGATCACGGCGATCTTTTTATTCTTTGCATTCAACCTGTTCGGCGCCTATGAGATAACGATCCCGACGAGCGTTCTGACCAGCCTCGACAGCCTCACGCGGAGCAAAGAGGGCGAGGGCGGCGGCGTTGTCGGAGCCCTGCTGATGGGGCTGACGTTTACGCTGACGTCCTTTACGTGTACATCGCCGTTTGTCGGGACGATCCTCGTTTCGGCGTCGCAGGGCGACTGGCAGATGCCGCTGATCGGAATGCTCGCGTTCTCGACCATTTTTGCGCTGCCGTTCTTCGTGCTTGCGCTCGTGCCGCAGCTCGTGTCGCACATGCCTCGGGCCGGTGGCTGGATGAATTCGGTCAAGGTCACGATGGGCTTTCTCGAGGTCGCGGCGGCCATGAAGTTCATCTCAAACGTCGACCTCGTATGGAAATGGGGCATCTTCACGCGCGACGTCGTACTCGCGGTCTGGATCGCGATCGGTGTTGTGCTGACGCTGTATTTGCTGGGCAAATTCCAGTTATCGCACGACTCGAAACCGGAACGCCTCGGCGTGTTGAGGATGTTCTCGGCTGTAGTGACGCTGGCGGTGACGTTCTATCTGCTAACGGGCTTGTTTGGTGCCAAGCTAGGTGAGCTTGAATCATTCCTACCGCCCGACCTCGGCAATTCGTCGTCCAGGTTCCTCGGTGCGGGCGAGAACGAGCCGAAGTGGATGAAGGACGATTATCCCGGAGCACTCGCCAAGGCAAAGGCCGAGAACAAGCGCGTGTTTATCGATTTCACGGGTTACACGTGTACGAACTGCCGATGGATGGAGGCCAACATCTTTCCAAAACCCGAGGTCAGGGCCGGGCTTGAGAAATTCGTCCTCGTGCAGCTTTACACAGACGGCGAAGGCGAGGTCTACGAGCGGCAGCAGCAGATGGAACAGGACATGTTTGGCACCGTCGCACTGCCGTTCTACGCGATCATGGACAGTGACGGCAAGGCGGTCGCGACGTTCCCGGGGCTGACGAGAAATGTTGCCGAGTTTGTTGAGTTCCTTAAGAAAGCACAATAGAATAGCCCGACTCATCTAGAGATCACGATGCGACCACACCGGTCCATGATTGCGACAGTCACTTTCGGGTTGTTGCTCAGCGCCGTGACGGCCCGAGCGGAGGCACATATCAGCGTCATCGACGTGATGGGCGACAGCATCTCGAAGGGCTTTAACGCATCGAGCGTGTCGCCGTGTTCGAATGGGGATCAGGAGAATTACAACTGGCTCACCAGCGATACGCATGGCGTTAACCTGTGCACCACGGGACCTGAGAACGTATTCAGCGTGTTTGAGCGGCTGGAGTGCGCTCTTGGGACGCAGTTGATCGCGCCGCCCATGAACCACGCGGCATCCGGCGCGACGTTGGTGCGAGATCTTGTGCTGCAGGCCGGGAACGTCAAGACTTATCTTCAATCGGTGCCCGCTCAACGGATGGCGGTGGTCTTTCTAGGCCACAACGACAACTGCTCGGGGACGATCGCGAAAACCAGCGCGTCGTGTTCGAGTACCGATCTCGATCCAACGAATTACTGCAAGACACGGCCTGATGCGTTCGAACGCGAACTGCGCAAAGGGCTCGACGTGCTCATCACCATCGGCAACACGCGTGTCGGCGTGATGTCGCCGGTTCGCGTTTCGCAATTGTGCAATTTCGGCGGAAAATCGAACTGTCAGCTCGGCGGTTCGTGCTCGCTGCTATGGACTTTTGTCAATATTTGTGGCTCGTTGACACGGGATTGCTCAAACCAACGTGTGATCGATTCGTACAACACGATGCGCGGCTATCGCGATATTATTCGCACCGTCGCAGCGGAATACGATGCGGTCCCGATAGGCGGAACATCGCCCCGGATGATGGTCGGTGGCCAGACGGTCGGCGGTGCGGTAAAGGCCGAGGGGACAACAATACTCCACTCAGATGCCGCGTGGTTCTACCGGTTTAGCACGGATCAGCTATCGTGCTGCGATTGCTTTCATCCGTCGGCCTCGGGGCAGAATACGCTAGGCCGCCTAGCGTTCACTGGGCTCTCATGTTCGCGGCTCAATCCGTGCTGCAAGGACACGGGCGACCCGCTCAGCGACGCCAAATGCCTGACGCGGGACCGCAAGGCTGCCTACTATCGCGGCCTGTTTTAGTGCTACAATTCGTCAAATAATGGTCAAGGTCGAACATCTCATCGCTGGGCTTAAGGAAATTCCGGACGAGGATTTTACCTGTGATGGCGTGTATCAATTCCTCGGCGACAATCCCGTTAAGGTCGATTCGATAACGCGGTACTTTCACTGGAATCCCGATTTCTACACCCGAAACCTCATCTATAAAGATGATCGTTTTGAGGTGATGGCGATTTGCTGGGAACGCGGCCAGGCGTCAGCCGTCCATGACCATTCCGACCAAAAGTGCTGGATGATGGTGCCCGTCGGGCGGCTGAGCGGACAGAATTTTGCGGTTGAGGAGATCGACGAATCCCGCGCTTATTGCCGACTGCGCGAGACCAATCGTTTTGAGTTGTCGGACTGTCTTGCCGCCAAGGTCGAGCTCGAGGAACCGATCCATCAGGTCCTCAATCTCACAAAATACGATGAGCGTGCCGTGAGCATTCACATCTACTCAAAGCCCTACTCAAGCTGCCTCTCATACTGCCGTGACACGCACACATTCAAAGAAGTCCAACTTTGCTACACGAGCATTGGCGGCGAACTCTGCTCTTAGGTGACGAATGCCGAGAATAGCCACGAATGCACGAATGCAGATCCTATTCGTGCATTCGTGGCTAATCCTTCTTTACATTGCGGTCCGGCTGTGGGGACTCACGGATGCGTGCCTGTGGTTTGACGAGATATTCAGCATCCATGCGGCCGAACACGGCTGGGGCGATATCTTGAATTTTGTCGCCCTCGACCTGATACATCCGCCGCTATTTTACGTCCTGTTAAAAATCTGGATCGCCGCCGGCGGTGAAGGCCTGCTATGGCTGCGGCTGTTTCCTGTCGTTTGGTCGGTCCTCGCCGTGTTTCCGTTCCTGCGACTTTCTGACGAACTGAAGATCGGTAGATCGACACTGCTCCTCGCCCTGTTCCTGTTAGCCGTCAACGGGTCGCTCATCAAATACTCGCAAGAGGTGCGAATGTACGCCCCACTGATGTGCCTGTCGCTGTTCTCGATGTGGCTGTTCGCGAGGTATTTCGTCAAGGGCAAGAGCTTTGTGCCGCTGGTGATCGTCAACGTGCTGATGATCTACACGCACTACTTTGGCTGGTTCGTGATCGTGACCGAGGTGCTGCTGATAGTGTGGTTTCAGCGGATCAAGTGGCGGCGAATGGCGGTGATGTTCGGCATCGCCGTCGGGGCATTTTTGCCGTGGCTGATCGCTGTAATCTATGGCCTCTCGCAGTGGCTCGGCACTTTCGCAGAACATCGGCTGGATGTCGCGGCCGGGGCTGGTCGAGATCGGCAAGTTCGTCCTGAATCTCGTCGAACCATTCTTTGCCAAACCAGCACGGCACAGCCGGTGTCGATCTATTCGCTTTCACTGCCGTTGCTCGGGATCATGATCGGCGCGATCGGCGTTGTTATCTGATGCGATCTTTAAGAGAACAGCCGATACGTCACTTTATGTTTTGCTCTCGTTCATCAAACTGCCGGTTTGGCTCTGTCTGATCGCAAGTTGGCATGCTGCCGTATTCGATATGGGGAACGCGACATCTGATAATCGTATTTGCTCCGTGCATATTTTTCGCGTCGCCGTCGCGTCGCCGGGGGATAAACGGACTTCGCGATCGGAGCGATGACTCTCATCGTTCTTGGCACGTGGTTATGCCGGTTTGCTCCACGTGGTCGGAAGTGCCGGAGAACTCGTGGTGCGCGTGGGAACGCTTGAACGGAATGTCGTCTGAGGACACGTCCAACGATCTACACGACTGAACATCTGATCGCTTATCACGCGTGGTTTGCTCGCGCGTGATCCCGGCATTTCGGTCTTCAAGCTGTCGGGCGTCGGACGTCAATAGAGGACAGGGCGTACTTTCTGCCGCGAGGATTCGACAGCGGTTACGACCGTCGAGTTTGATACTTGAATGAGCCGACGCTGTGGCTGGCGTTTCGCTCGTCTTCTGTTTCCGAGAGCGAGCCGCCGCTTAGGCATTTTCTTGTTCGTGGTTATCGGATCACTGAAAGGCGTAGCGTAAAGGCCGGCATCGAAACGGCGGCTTTGTTTCTCTTACAAAAATAGCCGCTACTTCCGCTTCCACCGCACGCCGTCTTTTGTGTCTTCGAGGATGATTCCTCGTGCGGCGAGGTCGTCGCGGATCTCGTCGGAGCGGGCGAAGTCGCGATCGCGGCGGGCTTGCTGGCGTTCTTCGATAAGGGCCTCGATGTCGGCGTCGAGCAGTTGGTCGTCTTCGGGGCCGAAGATGCCGAGGACAGAATCGAATTTGGCGATGGCGTCGAGGACGGCCGCTTGCTCGTCCGCGGTCAGGCCGTCGGCGGTCATGGCCGTGTTTACCTCGCGGACCATATCGTGGAACGGCAGCGAGTGCGGCGGCGGTGTTAAAGTCGTCGTCCATCGCGGCTTCAAAATGCCGCGAGAGCGGTCGCGGCAGCGTCGGACCGCAGGCTGCCAGCCTGCGTGTTTGCATTCGCAACAACCGACCTGAAAGTTCCGGAGCCGTTCCACCGTCGTTTCCGCTCCCTGCAATCCTTCAAACGTAAAATTCAACTGCCTACGATAGGGAACCGACAGCAGCAGATACCTGATCGCGAGAGCCGAGTAACCTTGCTCGCGTAGGTCGCGGAAGGTGAAGAAATTGCCCTTCGATTTCGACATCGTAACGTCGTCGATCTTGAGAAACTCGCTGTGGATCCAGTATTTCGCAAACAGCTTGCCGGTCGCTCCTTCGCTCTGGGCGATCTCGTTCTCGTGATGAGGGAATTGCAGGTCCTGACCGCCGGCGTGAATGTCGAAGGTCTCGCCGAGGTACTTCATCGACATCGCAGAGCACTCGATGTGCCAGCCCGGACGGCCGCGTCCGAACGGAGCGTCCCAGCCTGGCTCGTCCGTCGGGCCGACGAGTTTCCATAGGGCGAAATCACGAGCGTCCTCTTTATCGTACTTGTCCGTGTCGACACGCTCCGAAGCCGCCGGCGATGTTGCCCTCGAAGCTGATCTTTGACAGCTTGCCGTATTCGGGAAATGCGGTGATCCGGAAATAGATCGAGCCGTCCGACTCGTACGCGTGGCCATTCGCGAGCAGCGTCGAGATGATGTCGATCATTTCCGCGAATATGCTCGGTCGCACGCGGCGTGATCTCGGGCCGCTCGTTGCCGAGCGCTTCAAAATCCTCCCAAAAATACTGAGATAAACGGCGCCGTGAACTCATCGATCGAAATGTTCCGTGCATGTCGCCTCATTGATAATGCGGTCGTCAACATCGGTCAGGTTAAAGACGTGCGTCACCTCGTAGCCTTTGAACTTCAAATAACGCCGCAAAATATCGCCAAAAATAAACGTGCGAAAATTGCCGATATGCGCAAAATTCCAGACCGTCGGCCCGCAGATATACAGACCGCACTTTGCCATCCTCGAGCGGCTGAAACTCTCTCGACCTGGCGGGACAATGTGTTAAAGAAACGCAGCATAAGAGTGTCAGTTATAAGCTATCAGTTATCAGTTATTCCGAAAAGGTCGCTTGCAGATCACCGTCAACAAACTCGGCCCTCGCCTCATCCGAGAACAAGAACTCCCGGCTATAGAACCGCATCGGATAGTCCTTATCATAATTCGCCACCAGCTCGTTTGCCTTCTCCAGCAGCCCCGCACCGTTCTTTGAGGCGTTAAAGTCCGCGACGGTACGCATCCAGAAGACGGTCAAGGTCTCGTGATACGGCATCTCGTTGGTCAGGTCGACCTCAAAGGCGGCGAGCAGCTTGAAGATGCCACTGCGCATTTTTTCGGTCGCGGTCTCGATGTCGTGCACGTTTAGGTAATGCAATGCTACGGTCAGGTGCTCGGCGTGTTTCCACGCGTCCCGACTGATCGTTGCGTCTTCAAAGCCGAGCACTACTTCGGCTATTTCCTCTTCATCCTTAAATCTCATCTTATTCATCCTCACTTTATCAAAGCCAATAAAAAGCGATCGCGGGTTTTTGGCCCGCGATCGCGTTTGTTCAATAACTTGTCAGCTATTATGCTGCCATGACGTTTGCCTCCGGGGCAATGTCGTCCATGAACAAATACTTTCGCCACTCGGGCCGGTTCTCGGCGTAATGACAGAGCAGAACGTGGTCGAGGCCGAGGCGAAGCAGTTTTTGCGACGTCAGCAACGGCATTCGCGCCTGCTCGGGCGTGCGGTTGCCCTTACGCTGGTTACACTTGACGCACGCGGTCACGAGGTTTTGCGGGGTCGATTCGCCGCCCTGTGCACGCGGGAAGATGTGATCAAGCGTCAGGTCCTTTGCATGCCGGTGCTCGCCGCAGTACTGGCAGCGATAACGGTCGCGGATGTAGATGCGAGCACGTTTCATCGTCGTTTCGCGATTGTTGCGGCGTACATGCACATAATGCCGCAGCCGCACTACCGAGGGCACCGGGAATGTCGTCGAGGGCGAATGCAGGACATTGTCGCCGTCATTCTCCTCAACAAACACCGCCCCGCGAAACCACAAGCACACAGCGCGCGCCACGCCCACCGTGCCAAGCGGCTCGTATGAAAAATTCAGGAGCAATACGCGTGCGGTCAGTACAGACATTACTGTTTTTCTCAGATGTAATTTAATACCAAATACGCGTAAACGCAAGTGGAATCTATGCACTAGGCACGCATTGTAGGGACAACAGCAAATAGTCTAGCGAAGAAAACAAATTTGTTGAACAACTAATGACCTATCGTCTAAACTCAGATGTAGGGCCCGCATTGGTGTCCGACAAGGTCTTAAGGCAATGAGCCATCCGAACTTCCAAAACTTTTCTCCTGGCGCGGTCTCCTATAAGGTTAACTATTCCGCCGCAGGACGACTACGATCACCCGCTTTTGTGCGTAAGATGCAACAGTGACGGATTAGTCGAGTCACACTCATTTTCATACTCGCACATTCCTATCTACGCTTACCTAGTTGTATCTTGAATCCACTACTTGGCCTTATTGTAATCGCGTTGTCCGCCGGCCAACACCGGATCGATCTGCCATTCTGTAACTCATGCTGGGGGCGATACCGGCTCGCGGCCATCCTCGCAGGAATCAGCATTCTGGTATTTCTGCTGTCCGTAATTGGGGGCGTCGCGATGATGCTTAACTTTGATTCGGGATACGCGTTCTTTCCTCTACCGGTACTTGGTCTTGGTGGTATGGCGCTTCTTGGTTGTTATGAAGCGAAAGCGCGGGCCGTTGATATCGCATTCCACTAAAGATGAGGTCGTAGTGAATGCAGGTCAATACGGTTTGGTTACATTCTCTAAAGCGACCATTGCCAAGTTAAGCCCATCCATTTAATTGGTCGAGAATATTACCTGCCGGCAAAACCACATCTAACCCCACCATGACGCCCTAGAAGTGGCGATAACCCCGAGGTTTGAGCGATCGGACCTGACCCTCACCGACCAGTTCGAGGCGTCCCGCATTATTGGTGATCTCACCTATTTGATGGAAGCCGAGATCGAGGGCGACCGCGGTTTTCTCAGCTTTGGCGGTGAAGAGCATCTCAAAGTCTTCTCCGCCGTTCAGGGCAAGTTCGAGTTCACGGCCGGCGAATTGCGTGAAATCAAAGATCGCCGGATCAATAGGTATGGTCTCGGCCGTCAGGCGGGCACCGACGCCGCTTGATTCTAGAATGTGAGTGAGATCCGACGACAGACCGTCGCTGATGTCAATGAGCGATGTCGGTAAGCTGTATTTATTCAGCAGGTTACCGGCGGTGACCTGTGGAATTGGTTGAAGCTGTTTGAGCAGTAAATGTCGCTCTGTGACAGACCTGTCGGCGGACAATTTGTGGCCTGCCTCTAGTATTTCAAGTCCCGCTGCCGCCCCGCCCAGAAATCCGGTTACAAATATGAGATCGCCGGGCTTGGCACCCGAACGAAATGCTGCTTTTCCTTTAGGAACATCGCCAAAAACGACGGAATCTACAAAGAATTTGTCCGGTGAACGTGAAATATCGCCGCCGACGAGTTCGACGGCGTGTTTTTCGGCGAGTTCGTGCCATCCTGCGTAGAACTTGTCGAGAAAGTCGGTTTTCCACAGGTTTTGGGGGACGCCGAGTCGAAAGAAGTGCCGATCTCGGCGTTGCGCCCATCGCGGCAACGTCTGAGAGCGATACGGCGAGGGCTTTGTGGCCAAGAAACTCGGGCGTTGTCCAATCGAGACGGAAATCGATGTCCTCGACCAACAGGTCCGCGGTGACGACCATATCGGTCGTGTCGTCCTTAGGCAGAACCGCGCAGTCGTCGCCGATGCGCCGAAGGCCGTATCGCGAGCGAATGTGATCTATGAAGTCGAATTCACTTCGCATTTGATTGACACAACTTGCTTAAATACATAGAATAAGCGTCACGCTTTTACAAGAAACTTTAACACGGCGGCGCGATATATGGCACAGGAACCTGTAGTGATACCTGAGAAGATCTACTTCAAGATCGGCGAGGTCTGCGAACTCCTCGACGTGCAGGCCCACGTTCTCAGATATTGGGAGACCGAGTTTCCGATGCTCTCGCCGCAAAAGAACAAATCCGGCCAGCGGAGCTACCGACGCCGCGATGTCGAGATGGCGCTCAGGATAAAGCAGCTGCTTTACAAAGAGATGTTCACCATCGCCGGTGCTCGCAAGAAGCTCCAGAGCGAAAGCCGCGATGGCAGTCGGTCGAAGCCCGCAGAGGCCACGACCGCGCCGCACCGCGACGGTAATAATGCTCCGACGCTATTTGACGCGTACGATGACGGGGAGACGTCAATCGAGCCATCGGGACGCATAAGCGGCGACCAAAAGGAAGCCATTCGGGCCATCGCGGGCCATTTGTTGGAATTGAGAGAAATGCTGAAGCCTAAAGCGTCTCAATAACTGCTCACGGACGGCAAGTTTGACAAAGATTTGCCGGAAACCTAATCTAAAACTCGACGATTCGGGACGTAGCGCAGTCTGGTAGCGCGTTCGCTTGGGGTGCGAGAGGTCGCTGGTTCGAATCCAGTCGTCCCGACCATTTATGACGAAGCCCACGGATAATTCCGTGGGCTTTTTGTTTATTCGGCGGGTTTTTCTTCAGATGGAGCCGGTTCCTCAACTGCCGCCGGTGCACCAAAGGTCTTTGTGCGTAGCCGAATGATGATGAACTGGTCAAAGAACGCGATCGCGGCCAACAGCACGATCAGCATGGCCGCGACAATGGGGCCGACCTGCATCCGATACCGTCAGTAGGCAGGGCTTGAAACGTGCGGAATTGCCCTGAACGCGGGATCCAGCCAGAACGCTACGCTGAGCACGATAAAAACTGACGAAATAGACGAACGAGTGTCCACATCGCCCAGGCCTTGCCGCTTGCCCAGAGTACGGCGTTGCCAAGGAAAAGCCAGGCGAATCGCGGCAGAGGCCCAGAGCGTTCCACGCAAGGCCAGCGTGAAACTCATAACCCACGACGGCCGCTGCGGGTGCTCCGACGCTCTTGAGCCAACTGCATGAATAGCAGGTGAAAAACGTCATCAATGCGGCCGAGACCGCGAACAATGCAAGGTATATTTTGGCGAACATATCGCACGTTGTACCACAAAGCCCGACAAAACAAAAGGCCGCCGATAAGGCGGCCAATATATGCGGATCTGCCGACCAAGCTAGCTCGGCCTTACTGTCAGATAGATCGTCTGGCCGCGACGTGAGATGAGCAGCAATACCGGCTTGTCACCTGACGCATCGAGGGCTGACCGCACGTCTTCGATCGAATTTACGGGCTTCCGGTTGATCTCTAGGATCACGTCACCTCGGGTGACGCCTTCATCGGCCGCGGGTCCGTTGGGGTCGACCTCGGTGACAACGACACCTTCGGACCCGGATTCCAAGCCCAACCGGCGAGCCGTTTCCGGCGTTACGGGCTCGAGACTTAGACCGAGCTTCCCGCCCTGATCTTTCGGTGTCGAGCCGTCGCCGTCATCGCGTCCGGGCGTGCTGCCCTTTTCATCGCCTGTGTTGAATTCGTCGAGCGTCGCCGTCATCTCCTGCGACTTACCGTCGCGTACGATGGTCAGTTTGATCTCGGTGCCCGGCAGCGTTCCGGCGACTTTGTTTCTGAGGACGTTGCTGTCGTCGATCTTCTCGCCGTTGATCGCGGTGACAATGTCGCCGCGTTTGACGCCCGCCTTCTCGGCAGCACTGCCCTGGCGAACATTGCTCACGAGAACGCCGCTTTTTTCGGTTATGCCCAATGCCTCGGCGGTGTCCTCGGTGATGTTTTGGATGTTGATGCCGAGCATGCCGCGGCGGACCTTACCGTCTTTGATGAGCTGGTCCATTACGCTGCGGGCCATGTTTGACGGTATCGAGAACGCAATGCCGATGTTGCCGCCGCCCGCTCCGCCAGACAGGATCTGTGAATTGATGCCGATCAGTTCGCCGGTCAGATTTACCAATGCACCGCCCGAATTACCACGGTTGATCGGTGCGTCGGTTTGCAGAAAATCCTCAAAACTGCCGTCGCTCAGGCCCGTACGACGGCCTTTTGCCGAAATGATACCTGCCGTAACTGTTTGGCCGATGCCGAGCGGATTGCCGATAGCAAGCACGATATCGCCGACACGAACTGTGTCCGAGTTTCCAAGTGTCAGAAAGGGGAGATTCTCGCCCTCGATCTTGAGCACGGCGAGGTCGCTTGGCTGATCCGAGCCGACGATCTTGGCCTTGAACGATTTATTGTCGCTCATGAGGACCGTGATCTTTTCGGCGCCTTCGACGACGTGATGGTTGGTCAGGATCGAGCCGTCAGCAGAGACCAAAACGCCCGAGCCGACGCCGCGTTCGGTCGGCGGGCGCTGATTCTGCTGCGGCTGTTGAAATTGGCGGAAAAAATCATCCATTCCCGGCGATTGACCGCGGGTCGGCGTTTTTTCGCGGTGATCAGCCTCGATGCGGACGACGGCGGGCGATGTGCGTTCGACAATGTCAGCGTACGAGGTCCTCATACCCTCGACGACGACAGGCTGAACCGGCGCCTGCGGCACATTGGCTGACGGCGTTTCGCCGCCGGTAAAGAGACCGCCGTTACAGCCTGTGATCAAAACTGCGGATGTAAGCGTAAGGGCAATAATTGACTTGCGAATCATATCTATATACTACTCCAGACTAAAGCTTATTTAACGAAGAGCGGCGTGGATTGGTTCGAAAAAAACACGGAACTAAGAAAGTCTTGGGGCAGCGTCCCGGAATATGTAGGAGAGAGATTTGTACACCAGCTTAGAGCACAGAAACGCCGGTGAATCGTAATTTTCAAAGTACGAATATTCGACTAGATCCATGCCGACAACTCTTTTCTTTTCAGCAAGTTTGCGGATAAGAGTTAAAGTCTCGTACCAACCTAATCCGCCCGGTTCGGGTGTGCCTGTCGTTGGCACTATCGACGGGTCGAGGCCGTCGATGTCGATCGTCAGGTAGACGTTATCAGTAAGCCCATGTATGGCGTCGTCGATCCAATCGGTACGGCCGACAATGTCGCGTGCCCAAAAGACCTTTGTCGGCAGTCCGTCTTTCAATGACCGCGCTTCGTCGCCTGAGATCGACCTGATGCCGACCTGGACTGACGGAATGCGCATGTCTTTGACGACGCGGGCCATTATCGATGCGTGAGAATGCGGCGTGCCGTCGTATGTATCCCGAAGGTCCGCGTGGGCGTCGATCTGCAGCACGCTGAGGTCATCGAATTTCTCGTTGTGGGCCTGTATCACAGGAGCCGAGATCGAATGCTCGCCGCCGAGCATGCAGATGAACTTATCGGTTTCGAGCAGCTCCTTGGTCCGGTCGTAGAGGCCCGACATCATCGCTTCGGGCGTATCGCGGGGCGTGAATTCGGGCAATGTGTGGATGCCGAGCTTGTAGACCTCGGTATCCGTCTCCTCTTCGTAGAGCTCCATGTTGCGCGACGCGTTAACAATGGCCATCGCTCCGGCGGCGGTGCCGGTTCCATACGAAACGGTGCCCTCGTAAGATACGGGCCATACCAACACGCGCGCGGCATCGAACGAGGAATATTGCTCCTCGTCGATACCTCCGAAATTTATTGGAAGGTTGGCTGATTCGCTCATGGAATTTTCGATTTGCGATTTGCGATTTACGATCTCCAAAGAATTCGCAAATTGAAACTCGCAAATCGCAAATTCCTACGGGACGTCAATACTCATCTCGCGGCCTGAGAAGGCAAATGTCGGGCGTTTGCGGCCCTTCAGGAACTTCGCTGCGGTTTGAGATAACGCAGTGATGATCATTGGCAGAGCTATCGACGGGTCGCATGCGACCTGGGCCGTGGTCGCGTTCTTTAGCAGCTTGCCAAAGACCGACGGATGGTCGCTGTTATAGGACGGCGTACGCACCTCGGGCGACGCAAGCTCGTTCGAGATCGAGATAGCGTATTTATGGCCGCGCGGCGTCGTGCGGGTGATATAGGACGAGATCTCACCCACGTTGAGCATGTGCTGTGTGCCTGCACCGCCGAGCGTGATAACGCCCGAGTTACGGGTACGCTGGGCGATGCTCATTATCTCCATCGTGTCCTGCGTAGTGTCGAATGCGATCTGTATCTTCTTATCGAATTTCGCACGGGCAATGCCTATCGCTATCTCGGAGCCGGGCAGGTCCGGGCAAAAAACCGGGATGCGAGCCTTGAAGGCCGACGTCAGGATGCCGTCCTCGTGAGCGATCTCTGACAGTTCGCGTCCGAGCAGCAGGAGAAATTCGCGGCATCGAGTACGAGCGGCTAAGCTCCAGCTGATTGACGACGCTGCCGATCCACTCGTCGGCTTCCTGATATTCCTCACGGTTAGCCATGACATCGCCGATGCGGTGGACGTCGACGCCATCGAGGTCTTCGTCGTTCATGCTTGGGTGTGCCTGAAAGTGATTCCGGCCAAGCGTTTCGTGAATATCGTGATAAAGCACCGTTCCCGACATCACTAGAACATCCACAAAGCGGTTCTTGATGACATACGCAAGCAATCGCCGCATACCGGACGTGATGAGGTTGCCAGATCCGCACATGTAGATGGTCGAGTTGTCGTCCATCATATCGAGCCAGATCCGATGTGCCTCGGCCATTTGACGGGCACCGAAGCCGGCGCCTTCCATCTTTTCAAGCAGGCCTGCGACCGAACGGTCGCGATCGATAGGAACGGGCCGCGTCGGAACGGTCAGAAACTTCGAAGCCTTATTCTTCTTCTGAGAAACCATAAGTTATTTTCCACCAATAAGTTAGCTATTTTCCATTCGGCGTCAGATAGGTATAACTCTCAACCTGACCCTCGTAAAACTCTATGACCTTGCTGGCCTCGGTATTAGACAGTCGGCCTTCTTTGATCCGCTCAAGCACTGACTTTCTAAACGTGTCGTGCAACGCGCCGGGATCGAATCTCACTGACGATACCGCTTCGCCAAGGGTCGCACCATAAACGACCTTCCTGATAATGTAACCGTCGTCTCCGATAAAGACGTGGGCCTCGTGCGGTATGCCAAACAGGTTATGGTTGTTGCCCATTACCTCCTGATAAGCACCGACCAGCATCATCGCCAGATAGTAGGGCTCAGTGCGCACGAGTTTGTGCAATTCCAGCACGGGTTTGACGTCATGCAGGTCGACAAACTTGTCGACAATACCGTCGGAATCGCACGTTATATCACAAAGCGTAGCATATTCCGTAGGCTTTTTGTTGAGTTTATGTATCGGGATGATCGGGAAAAGTTGTTCCAGGGCCCAGTTGTCCGGCATCGATCGAAAGACCGAAAAATTCGTCAGATATTTCGCGCACATCAGGCGGCGTAGGTCGTCGAATTCTTCGGAAACATACTTCTTTTGTTGAGCAAACTGATCGGCCTTTTCGCAGATATCCCAGAACAGTACCTCGCCCTTTCCCTTTGACTCGAGAGTCAGGAGGCCGAGATTGAACATCGTGAAAAGCTCTTCGCGATGCTCGAGAGCGTCGTGATAGTACTCGCGATAGTTCTTGCCGTTGATGGTGTCGCGCAGGTCAAATAGTTCGTGGACGATCTGCGGGTCGTCACGATCCATTTCCATAGGAACGAGGTCCTCGACGACGGTCTCGATCTCGTCCTGGACGTTTGTGACCAGGATCGCGTGATATGCCGACAGGTAGCGGCCCGATTCCTGAATGATCGTCGGATGCGGGACGGTCTCGTCGTCGCAAACGGTCTTGATGATGTAGACGACATCGTTGGCAAACTCGCGGGCGTTGTAGTTCGCCGAGGATTCAAACGAAGTCCTCGAACCGTCGTAATCGACCGCCATGCCTCCGCCGATGTCGAGATACTCGATCGGGATCTTCATCTTGCGGATCTTGGCGTACGTCCGCGCTGCCTCTCGCATCGCGTTCTTTATCCGCTTGATATCGGTGAGCTGTGAGCCGATGTGAAAGTGCAGTAGCCGCAGCATGTCGATGCGCCCGGCTTCCTGCAGCAGACGGATAACCTCGAGTATTTCGGTTGTTGTCAGGCCAAATTTTGCTGCTTCGCCGCCCGATTTTTCCCACTTTCCTGAGCCCTTTGAATAGAGCTTGACGCGGACGCCGATCATTGGCATCGGCATGTCGGGATTCTCGGCCGATATCTTGGCGGCGATATCGAGTGTGTGTTCAAGCTCGCTTAGTTTCTCGATGACAATGACCACATTCTTGCCAGCCAGGGCCCCGGCAAAGGCCAGGTTCAGAAAGTCGCGGTCCTTAAAGCCGTTAAGCACGAGGAGGCTGTCCTTTGCCTGATCGAGGCCTAGCGCGGCGTAGAGCTCAGGTTTTGAGCCGGCCTCGAGACCAAAACCGTACCGCGAGCCCTCGCGAAGGTATTCCTCGATGACGGCCCGATTCGAGTTGACCTTCATAGGGAAGACACACAGGTGGCCGCCCTCGTACTCGAATTCCTTGATGGATTTGCGAAAGGCCGTTTGCAGTTTGCGGATCTGGCCAAAGATCAATTGCGGGAAGCGAAGCAGAACAGGCGTGTTGACGCCTCGTTTCCTGAGGTCGTCGATTATCTCTTTGACGTCTGCGGTAAGGCTCTCGTTCTCAGGGGCGCGTACGATCAGATTGCCCTTTCGATTTACCCCGAAATAGTCGGCACCCCAATCGTCGATGCCGTACGTCTCAATGTTTTTCTCGATGATCGCGCTCAATTCTTACCTTGCTTCGGTCAAGATGGTCGGTGGGACGTTCCAAATGACAAAGTTGGTAGTGTAATAAAATTCGGCGGAAAAACAAACACCCTTTTTTCGCGGCCATTTTACGGCCTCTGGGCGACATTGCCTCGCGTGGCACAAACCTTGCTAATAAATGGGCTTGGAAGTGCGGGCTGCAACCAGAAGTGCCGTAAAAGTAAGACCAAATGCCGCCCGAACCAGTTGACACATCGGCCTGATGCCGTTTGTTGTCAGGCCTCAGGTGACAAAAACCGTCACTCTGGCCAGTGAATCGAGTTGAGGTGAAACGAATGAAACGCAAGAGGGAGCTTGGATTTTCGGTAGTTGAGATGTTGATCGTGTGTGCTGTTATCGGCATTATCGCCGCGATCGCGGTGCCGCACCTGCAGAAGGCGCTTCGAGCGTCAGAGAACGGCAATACCTTTGCGACAATGCGTACCGTTGCGTCAACGCAGGTCAATTTCTTTTCGCAAAACAGCCGCTTTGGCCGCATCACCGAGATCAACAATCTACTAGCGAGCGCGATCGGCACCAATTCCGGAAATGAGGTGACTCGCGGCAAATTCATTCTCTCAATGACGCCTGCCAGCCCGACTGACGCCGAGTTGCGAAACGGCTACACGGTCACCGCCACACGAAATGTGGCCGGTGAAGGCGTGGTCTATGTTTACCAGATCACGCAATCCGGCGAGATCCGGCAGGTACTACCGTAAAAAGTGCCACCAGTCTCCCTAATTCCTCCCAATTGAATTCCCGCCCCGAGAAGAGTGCCCGCCATGAATGTATTCGAAGAACTGGTCGTCGAACTGAAAGAGGAGAACCTGCTCGAGAAAACCGTCATCGATAACGGTCGCCCGGCAATGGCCGAAGCATCGCCCGATGAGATCGAGATCACCGACGAGCCGAACAAACCCGAGGAAGAGATCGTCCTCGAAATGGCCGTGCCCGCGCCGGACACGCCCGTATTGGAGATAGACGACGTTGACGCGATCGAGCCGGAACCGACTGCACAAGTCGCTCATGCCGAGGCGTCGCCGATCAAGGTCAAGAACGGCCCGCAATTCTTTCAAAAGCGAGCCATCGCAGAGGTTTCGAGCCTGCAGATGGTCGAGCACGTGCTCACCGGTGTCGAGCGCGAGTACATGAAGGTCATCCCGAAGTCGTTTGACGACTTTAATACGAAAAAGGCGCTCAACTCGTTTCTGACCGTCAGCGAGGGTGTCGATTCTGAAGAGCATAAAACGGCACAGTTCGCGCTCATGCAGGAAACCGAGGTGTGGTGCAGCGCGCTGGCGGAACGCGACAACAAAATGCCGGTGTCGAGCTTTCGGCAGTACTGCGAGAACTCAAAACCCGCTCTTAGCTCACAGGCCATGCTGGGCCTGGCCCGCTTTTATCGGAATCTGCCGTATAACGAGACGGTAAGGGCAAAATTCGATTTCATCATCACGAGGTTGTTCTCGCGTTCGGTCGAGAATGAGAAACGGAAATGTCTTTTCAAGCGTGATGAAGCGTTGAATCATATCAAAACGCTTTATGCCGAGTGGTCGAGCGTATCGCTCTATGAGGTTAACGAAGACGATTCTAACGTGATGCTGACGGCTCTCAGCTTCGAGGACCTGGCCACCGAGGCTGAGAATGCGTCGGCGTTCGATCAGTTGATCGAGAGCGATTTCTTCGGGCGCCTTAAGCTCTTTAAGGAGAGCATTAGTGAGCTGTTCTTTGCTCCCAGCGTTACCGCCGCCGCGATCGAGTGCAACGTCCGCATCGGCAACGCTTACGTCGACCTGATCGAGCGGGAACGTCGAAAAATGGATGACGAGAGCCTCCAGTCAAAGTACGGTGACGTCCACGCCGACTCGGTCTCTGAGGCAGCCGCGAGAACGCTTGATCTGGTCGAGCTGTTAAGAAATCCACCCGTGCACCTGCCGGTGCAAGAGGCGACCATCCCTCTGCCCGCGGTTGTGGAGAGTCGTCAGGAACAATGGGTTGACTCGACGCCCGAGGTCGCGGTCGTGCCGACAAATCGGCCGCCGTTCATTCAAAAGATCGTCGATGATGTCCGTTCGGTCAACAAGTGGTTCCTGATGATCAGCATTCTGTTGGTACTTGGTTCGATCGGCGTCTGGCTGTGGGCTAACACCGCGGAGGAAGAGATATCGACGGCGGAGGTGAGTGCAATATCGGTTTCCGGCAACTTCCTTGAGGAGCACATTAAGACAGGCAAGGTCAGTCAGGATATCTTTTACGGCTTGCTTAAGCCGTCATGGGACGCTCTGCCGAAGGAAAAGCGGCAGGAGTATCTGCAAAAGATCTATCAGTCGTGCAATGAGTTCAAGTGCTCACAGGTTACGCTGATCACCAAGGACGGCAAGACCGCCGGGTTTGCATCAGCTACGCGGCTTGAGGTGAATATGCCTTAGCGCGACATCAGTCCGATAAAGTCTCAGGGCCGTCCGAATCGGGCGGCCCTGTTACATTCTGGCTGCGGCTTGTTACAATCAATGGTTTGCGGCTCTTATGAAGAAAGTAGGATTTGTCAGCCTTGGATGCCCAAAGAACCTCGTGGATAGCGAGGTAATGATGGGCCAGCTCGCCGAGGCCGGCTACGAGATAACGAATAACGCGGACGAGGCCGACACGGTCGTCGTGAATACGTGTGGCTTCATCGAATCCGCAAAACAGGAATCGATTGACGCGATCCTCGAAGCAACTCGCTGGAAATCCGAGGGCGATGCCACACGCGTCATCGTCGCCGGTTGTCTGGTCGAACGTTATCGCGACGACCTGATGAAGGAGCTGCCCGAGGTCGATGCGTTTATCGGCACTTCGCAGGTCAATGAAATTCTCAAGGCGGCGGACGATGAGTTTGACGCAAAACAACTGACGATCACACCGATCGGTAACAAATCCGCGACATATCTCTACGACGAATACACGCCGCGGATGCGTGCGACTCAGTCGCACACAGCTTTTATCAAGATCGCCGAGGGTTGCGACCGGCCGTGCGCGTTTTGCTCCATACCGTCGATGCGCGGTTCATTCAGGTCGCGGCGATTCGGTTCGATAGTCGAAGAGGCGAGAATGCTCGCGAAACAAGGCGTAAAAGAGGTCGTTCTCATCGCTCAGGATTCGTCACGCTACGGCGAGGACCTCGGCGAGGTCGATGCGCTCGGCAGCCCTGATCCGTGCTCTTGGCGAGATCGACGAACTGGAATGGGTCCGCGTGATGTATGCGTACCCGACGCATATCTCGGATGCGTTCCTGGCAGCAATCGCCGAGACGCCCAAGGCCGTCAAGTATCTAGACATGCCGCTGCAGCACGCGTCGCGAAATGTTCTCAAACTAATGAAACGCGGCGGCACGCGCGATTCGCTCGAACGGCTGATACAGCGTGTCCGCGACGCCGTTCCGGGGATCACGATACGCACGACGTTCATCACGGGCTTTCCGGGCGAAACTGACGAGGATTTCGAGGAGCTGATCGCCTTTGTGCAGAACTGCCGTTTCGATAACGTCGGCGTCTTCACATATTCCGACGAAGAAGGCACAGCGGCGTACGATCTGCCAAACAAGGTCGATCCCAAAGTCGCGATAGGGCGTCGCAACCGCCTGATGAAGGAACAGGCGAAGATCAGCAAGCAAACCAACAAGGCCAAGGTAGGCGAGACCTATAAGGTGATGTTCGAGGGCCTGTCACAAGAATCGGACCTGCTCTTTCAGGGCCGCTTCGAGGGTCAAACGCAGGAGATCGACGGCTACGTCCTGATAAACGACATGCCCGACGACCTCAAGCCCGAGATCGGCGCGATCTACAACGTCCGCATCACCGAGGCCCACGACTATGACCTCGTCGGAAGTATTGTCTAGGCGGTTGCGAGGAGGGCGGACTCGACGGCTTGCGGCAATTCTACGGGGACAAAATAGTTAGCGGCAAATAGATAGTCTTCGCCCGACTCGTCAACGACCCTGACCATGTTATGCCGTGCACCTTTTTCGTCGGGGAGAATCCGATAGACTTTCCACAACTGAAGAGATGCCGGATATTCGTCGTTTTTTACACAGATCGCGAACTTCATATTCTTACTTCTACCTAATCGAGCAGTTCTTTGATTTTCATTTCGACTTTGCCGATGCCATGAGATTCGTACCAGTGAAGCTCAGCTTCAAACTCTTCCCCGTCATCAACAAAACGGATGCGCGCGAAATCCCCTGAGTTTTCGCCAACGGCCGCTTCCGTAGGTTTTTCTCAACCATTCGATGTCTCGGATGCGACTTTCGACGGCGATGATCTCAATATTTTCAATATTGCCGAGGATCTCAAACGCGCTCACTCATAAATAATGGGCCTTAATTGGAAAAGACTCAAGTAATATTATCAGCTTGATCAATGAAGGATTATCCTATTGGAACAAAAGCGGTCTCTCTTGTAGAATCAAGCTTTTTGTTAATCTCAAGTTGAAGTATGTCCGCTCCAAACATCGAAACCATCGTCTCTTTAAGTAAGCGCCGCGGATTTGTTTATCCGGCGTCTGACATTTACGGCGGCCTCGGATCGTCGTGGGATTACGGGCCGCTTGGCGTCGAGTTGGCAAATAATATCAAGCAAAGCTGGTGGCGGTGGGCGGTTTACGAACGAGACGACATCGAGGGCGTCGATTCGTCGATCATTCAGAACCGGCTGGTGTGGAAATACAGCGGCCACGAAGACACGTTCAGCGATCCGCTCGTGGATTGTCGAGATTGTAAGACACGGCTCCGCGAGGACAAGCTCGAAAAGGACGCAGCCGACAAGTTTGTTTGCTCGAACTGCGGCTCGACAAACTTGACCGAGTCGCGGGCGTTCAACTTGATGTTCAAGACGACGGTCGGGGCGGCCTCGGACGATGACGATCCGATGGCGCTGGCATATCTGCGGCCCGAAACGGCGCAAGGCATATTTGTCAATTTCAAGAATGTCCTCGACACGTCGCGCCGGAAGCTACCGTTCGGGATTGCGCAGATCGGCAAGGCGTTTCGCAATGAGGTGACGCCGGGGAATTTCATCTTTCGAACTCGCGAATTCGAGCAGATGGAGATCGAGTATTTTTGCCGTCCTGAGGACGCTCCGCGAATTCACCAGGAATGGATCGACGCTTACGACGCTTGGCTGGCGTCGCTTGGTATATCGAGCGATAACATCACGCACTACGAGCAAACGGCCGATGAGCTCGCTCATTATTCGGATCGAACGGTCGATTTTCTTTATCGCTTTTTCCCTGAGCGTGAGGACGAGGACAAGCAGTTCGACGAACTGCTCGGAATTGCGAACAGGACCGACTATGACCTGCGCGTCCATTCGAAAAAGCCGGAGGACGCGGAAGGCAAACGCATAAATCCGGACACGACCGAGGACCTGTCGTATTTTGATCCGCAGACGAACGAGCGGTTCTATCCGTACTGCATCGAGCCATCGATAGGCGTAAACCGCACGCTGCTCGCCGTGATGATGGACGCCTACACCGAAAAGACCAACGACAAAGGCGAGACCCGCGTCATTCTGAAACTCAAGCCAGAGATGGCGCCGATCAAGGTCGCCGTTCTGCCCCTCGCAAAGAATAACGACGAGATCGTCACGCTCGCCAAGCGCCTCAAACACGACCTCCAACCCTCGATGCGCGCCGTTTACGACGACACCGGCGGCATCGGCAAACTCTACGCCCGCCAGGACGAGATCGGCACACCCTTCTGCGTCACCGTCGATCACGAATCCCTAGCCGACAACGCCGTCACGGTCCGCGACCGCGATACGTGGGAACAGGAACGGGTCGGGACCGACAAGCTGAACGAACTTTTACAGAAGCGGCTCACTTAGGGGAATACCACCGGACGAGATTTCGTTTCAAAGTCCCTCAGATATGGAGTCTCGATCGCGGCCGTTGGCTTGGCAAGCGTCGCGAGCGTTTACCTCACTAGCCAAAATATTTCCGCCCGCGCAGCTTTTCGGGCATCAGATCGCCTTCGGGGTCGTTGCCCTCGTCTTTGCCGTAGCCGAGATCCTTCATTAGGCGCGTGGGGGCGTTGCGGATCTTCATTGGGACGGGCAGGTTGCCGAACTTTTTCGCGTCTTCCATAGCCTTGCCGATCGCCTCGGTCGTTGAACGGTCCTTGGCTGCGTTGGCGAGATACGCGACGCCGTGGGCGAGGTTGAGCACGCATTCCGGCAGGCCGATGGTCTCGACGGAGCGAAACACTTCATTCGCCACTACCAACGCCGTCGGCTGGGCGAGACCGATGTCTTCGGACGCGAAAATGACCATACGGCGGGCGATAAATTTCGGGTCCTCGCCCGATTCGAGCATGCGGGCGAGGTAGTAGATAGCGGCGTCCGGACGCGAGGCTCGCATGGATTTGATAAACGCGGAGATGACGTTGTAATGCTCCTCGCCCTTTTTGTCGTATCTGAGGAATTTAGATTGAAGCGTTTCTTTCAGCGTCTCGACCGTGATCTTGTCGTAAAGCTCCGACGTGTTCTCGATCATCGTGATGGCCTGGCGGGCGTCGCCGTTGGCCATCTCGATGAGCCAATCCTTGGCCTTTTTATCGAGCTTTTGCCCTGTCCGGTCGATGATCGCGGCCATTTCGTCAGCCGCGAACTCGTTCAGCACAAACACGCGCATGCGCGACAAGCAGTGCCGAGATCACCTCAAAGCTCGGATTCTCAGTCGTCGCCCCGATCAGCACCAACTCGCCGCTCTCGACGAACGGCAGCAAAAAATCCTGCTGCGCCTTGTTGAATCTATGGATCTCGTCAAGAAACAGGACCTTTGGTCTTTGGCCTTCGGGCTTGGGGCTTTGTAATTCGAGATCGCCCTGTTCATTTTGCCTCTTGCCTTTTTCCTTTTTACTTTCCCCGAGTAGCTTCCGTATATCGTCCTTACCCGCCGACACAGCGGAAAGCTCATGAAACTCAGCATTTATCGCATTCGCATAGATACGTGCCAAGGTCGTCTTGCCCGTCCCCGGCGGCCCCCACAGGAGGAACGAGAACACATGCCCCTGCTCGATCGCTAACCGCAGCGGTTTCCCCTCACCGACCAGATGCGTCTGCCCCACAAACTCATCCAGCCCCTACGGGCCTGATCAAACTAGCCAACGGCTCCATAGCGAAAGGATAAAGCACGCCAACTGATAACACGGAAAACGGAAGAACGGCGAGGGATAGGCCTTCAGATCCTTCAGTTTTCCGTTCTATCCGTTTATCCGTGTTCGGCCAATTTCTTCCAATTGCCGTAGGCACTCGGCGTCGGTTTGTCACCATTCTGCCCCCACGGGAACACGATGAACTGCCCGTTATCGCTGCGTTGTATGTACCAAGTTCCATCCGAAGGCCGCCAGACTCCAATGTCGGCCTTACCGTCACCGTCGTAGTCACCTGATATCGGAATGTCGCTCGGTGCGCCAAACACATAATACGAATAAGTCGCCGTCGCCGAATTCCTCACGACCCACAGCCCCGTTGAAGGCCGGTAGATCGCAATGTCCGTCTTCCCATCGCCGTCATAATCCGCGGGTGCGATCTTGTCGCCAGTCTGCCCAAACCTCTCGCCAAACACCGACCCGTTCGATGAGCGGATGTTGTACCAATCTCCATTCGAAGGCCGCCAGATGCCGAGATCATTCTTACCGTCGCCGTCGAAATCGCCGACTGTCGGGATATCGCCGTTCGCTCCAAACTGAAACCCAAAGAACGATCCATTCGACGAATTCTGCCGGTACCAGGTCCCCTGCGACGGCCTAAACACCGTCAGATCAGCCTTCCCGTCGCCATCATAATCGCCCGGAGCCGGCAGATCCTCAGCCACCCCAAACACCGGATAATCCACGGTTCCTGTTCCACTCTTCAATATGAACCAAGTCCCCGCCGACGGCCGATATACCGCGATATCCGTCTTCCCGTCACCGTCAAAATCAGCCGGCGTCAACTTATCGCCGTTCGCCCCGAACTGCAGCCCCTGAAAACCGGCAGTCGATCTCTGCAGATACCAAGCTCCGCTCGACGGTCGGAACACCGAGAAGTCTGTCCTGCCGTCGGCGTCGTAGTCAAAAAGCGTTCGCCGAGGCGCCACCGATCCGCCGCCCCAAAAACCGCCGATGAGATTAAAAGCTGCCCCCGTAGATGAGGTTCCGGCAACCGACTGCCCGATCGTTCCATTGACCGAAAAGATGCCGCCGCTCGCGGCACCGCCGCCGCCTGCGATCACTGATTTTGTGATCGTAAACGTCCCGCCTGATTGTGGCCGGACCGTGACAGCCATCAAGACTGCAGCGATAAAACACGCAATTACCGAGATCAACTTTTTCATAACGACTCCTATAACTAATTCTCGAATCTGCAAACCATTGCACAAAGGTTAGGTGCATTCCCGGGCAATCAGGGCCTCATCGGCGGCCCTGGAGCAAAGCGTTCTTTCTCATATCCCCTTCGACGGGCAACGATCCGATAGTCGATCGAGACACTCGACCGTCCACCGCCAAGTTCCCGAATTTCAAAACTGCTGGCATTCTTTCGTGTAACGTAAAGGCCGCGGCAGTTGCCATTCGGTGTCAGAAAAACCTTATAGGGAACGCCGACATTAGTGGTTTCGGCAAATGTCCGATCTATTCGAACAATTGCTCGGCCTCGACGGAGCTTTATAGTCCCAAAATCCTCGAACCAGTTCTCGGGACTCTCCATCGCGTAGAGCAAAACATCGCGGCCATTCGCAAGTTTAACGACGGCACTCTTAGAGCCGGTTACAACGAAATTTCCAGTGACAGTCAAACTGCCGTTGACACTCGCAACATTGTTGCCTGCCGCGATCGTGTTGCCAGCTAGATACAGCCCCGTAGCATTGACATTCCCGTTGGTTTGAACAGCAAAGACCTCTGCCATTGGCTGTCCCACACTCAAGCGCGTAGCACGCAACTGGCCACCCGGATCGACGAATAGAGTGTCGTTTTGATTTGTCAGTACCGTGCCAAAGGTGAGGCTCTGGTTTGCCTGGAGGTTGCCGCCGACCGTACCGTTGCCGCTGACGTTGAAATTGCTTCCGGCCTGCGGCGAACTTGTGTTCTGAATATAGCCGCTTGCTGGTAATCCGCCGAGCATCGTAGCGTTTGTTGCGTTGACGGCGGTGTCCGCATTGACGGCCTTGACCGAATACGGCGTGCTGTTGACCTGTTGGCGGGGAACGAGCGGCGTGTACGCTCCACCGCCGGTCTGGCGGACGCGGATCTCGATAAAACGGTTCGCTCCCGGAAAATTGGCGCCGAAATCGAGATTGACGGCAAACGTGCCACCCGTTACCGCAACAGCATTACGCGCGAGCGTCGAGCCGAGCTGCATCCCGCCCGCCGCCGCGTCAAACAGCAGAAACTCAAAATCGTAATTTCCACTAGCCGGACTCGCCCCGTCGCGGAGACTGCCCTGATATGTAAATTCGGTTGTCTGTGAAAATACGATCACCGAAGAACATAAGACCAATATTAGGATCGAGATCAGACCTGTAAGATTTGTTTTCATTGATACCTCGCTATTGTCGGCAGATGTCCGCCGTTGAGTTCGTTGCGCAAACGATCTTCGTTAGACTTTCGATTTGTTTCCTTTGTTGTTCGATCTGTTTTTGCTGTTTCTCGATCTGCCGCTGCTGTTCCTGAACGGCACTGACAAGGACGACACCGACGCGGTCGTATTTGACGCCTTCGATCTCGCCTTTCGAGTTGGTCGTGGTCAATAAAGGCTCCACGGCGTTCACTTCTTCGGCGACGAGGCCCATGTCGGACATTCCGCCGTCCTTCCAGTTGAATGAGACCGGGCGAAGTTTGCGGATCAGTTCAAGGCCTGGGCTAAAAGAACTGATATTCGATTTATAACGAGCCGACGACGAACACGTCGCGATCTGATTCGAGCCGTTGTGGCAGAGCGGCGTTGATCCCGCGACTCCGAGTGTATCGAGTCGGATCGTGCCATTTACATGCAGCTTTGCAGCCGGTGCATTCGTGCCGATGCCAACACCACCGGATGCACGGATAAGGAACTGGTCGTTACCGGTGGAAGCAAAATCGGTTCCACCAACAACGACATCGGTCGAATCAGCCCAGACGAAGGATCCTTGGTGATTTGCTTTGGCCCGAAACCCTGCCGCAAAGCTCAAATTGCCGAGTGCAGTGTTAGTGCTACCACCCGGCACGGTTGCATCAGAGCCGCTGGCGGTGTTGTCTTTGCCGCCACCAACGGTTGCATTCAAGTTGGTGGCCGTGTTGTTGTGGCCGCCGGCTGACAGTTGCACTTTCGCTGCCGGCGGCGTTGCCTGCGCCACCGCCCACGGTTGAGTTGATGGCTCCGGCGGCGTTGCCTGCGCCGCCGCCCACGGTCGAGCTCTCGCCGCTGGCGGTGTTGTTTTGGCCACCACCACCTACCGTCGCATAGGCATTGCTGGCGATGTTGCCGAGCGCCGCCGCCCACAGTAGCAGAATTGCCGCTGGCGGTGTTATCTTTGCCGCCACCCACGGTTGCAGAATTGCCGCTTGCCTTGTTGTTGAAACCTCCGGCCACGGTCGCAAGCCTAGCATTGTCCAATTGGACATCATCATTTCCGGCTCGATTGTTAAGACCGCCGCCCACGGTCCCGAACCAGTCGGTCACTCTGTTGCTGTTGTCGCCAAGGAGGGTGAGGCCGCCGGGGAACTGAATTGATCCGTTAAAGCCGCCACCGCCAATGTTCGCACCGACAACGCCCGCCGTCACCCGATTGCCAGGCGTTGCCCCGCTGCTACCCGTCCCCAGAAAACCACCAATCAAGTTCGGAGTGTAGGACGTTGTCTCCGTCCGCCACCTGTTCTCAACTAGCACGTCACCAACTACGTGAAACCTTGCAGTCGGAGCCGTCGTCCCGACACCGAAGTTGCCTCCGATAACGCCGTTGCCGCTTATGTTGAAATTGCTCGCTGCCTGGAGGCTGGTACCGTTCTGGATGTAGCTCGCGCTTCCTGTTGGGAGATTTGCATTAAGAGTGCCGCTCACCGTCAGGTTCCCCGTGAACAAGCCGTTGCCGACGACGTGAAGCTTCGCCGCCGGCAGGGTGCCGATGCCGATGTTGCCGTTTGTATCAATTGTTAGCCTGGGTTGAAAGATGGAAGCGTCGTAGACGGTGAAGCACCCCGGGCAAAGGCCGCTTGTGCCTCCCGAAGAAAATAGCGTCCACGCGCGGCCGTTCGCGGCAGTGTTCTTGATCCTGACACCGGTGTCGTTGACAGGGGCGCCGAATTCGGCGACGCCCTCGCTTCCTCCGGATCCCACTGAACCGACAACGTGGAACGGATAAGTCGGTGTGGCCGTGCCGATGCCGACGTTGCCGTTGAAGACCGTCGGGGTGGCGGAAAAGGTCTTTGCTCCCGAGAAGGTCTGGGTGCCCGTGAGCAAGGCGACGTTAGTGGAGAGTCTCGCATCGGCGAGGGTGCCGCCGTTTAGGTTGCCGGCGTTCTGGTAAAACGACGCAGGCTGTCCGCCGAGTTGGTTGGCGTTGGTCGCGGTTGCCGCAGTCGTTGCATTGGTCGCGTTTGTGGCATTCGTTGCGTTCGCGGCATTGGCCGCGGTAAGGCTTTGGATCGAATATGGCGAACTATTCACCGCTTGCCTCGGCGCGAGCGGCGTAAACGCACCTCCACCCGTCTGCCGGACACGGATCTCGAGAAAACGGTTCGCTCCCGGAAAATTGGCACCGAAATCGAGCTTGACGGAAAAATTCCCATCCGCGACCGCGACGCTTGCCCGTGTAAGTGTCGAACCGACCTGCGACCCGCCCGAAACGGCATCAAATAAGGCAAATTCAAAGTCGTAATTGCCCGTCGCGGGTACCGGATCGGCCGTCGCGGGTACCGAATTGCCCCTGGTGGGTGGCGATACATTTGACAAACGTCCCTGGTATGTAAATTCGGTTGTCTGAGAAAACACGATAACCGAAGAATATAAGACCAATATTAGGATCGAGATCAGACCTTTAAGATTTTTTTTCATTGTTTCCTCTTTATTGTCGGCAGATTTCTGCCTTTCGCGCTCGCATTTCATGCGTTACATCTCGCCTTTGTTAATGGTTGTAACCGGCAAAGGCTCGACTTCGGCGACGCGTTAGGGACGCCGGGGCGGTTCCGGAAGTTCCTTACGCTCGCCGCCCGACTTCCTTACGTTCCCTCGGCGCCTCGTAGTTCATCCCCTTCTCCGGCGGTTGGCCGTACAGGTCGGGGTGTTGATAGGTGCCTTTCTCGGTGCCGACCTTATCGACTTCGACGGCCGTGCCTTTTGTGCGGACCCACAGATCATTGCGAACGGCTTCGACCCGCCACGAGACCTTGGCCCCGGGCGCGCCGCCCGCTATACGGAAAGTGCATTTGGGTGCTGGATCGTTCGGCCCTGCCTTCGCGCCGGCACTCAGGGCGGCCTCGTCGATCTCCCTGGCCACGTGCAGCATGGGCATCGGAGCTGCCCACTGCCGTGAGCATGTAGCGCGGGTCCCTGTTGATCTTGGCAAAGTACGCGGGCAGTTCGACCACTGCCTCACCCTCGGCGTTGAGCATTACCTTGCCCGAATAGAAGTTGATAACTTCCGGGCTCTCGCTCGAATAATGGAGCAGGTATTTGTTCTCCGGGTCGTCGGGGTGGTCGATACGGAATTGCTTGGTGCCCGTGGCTCCCGTGTTGCCCAAGGAGTAGACACCAAAGCCAAAACTACCGCTAGCATCACCATAAACGCCATAGACGTTGGTGGGGCCGCCGAGGGAGGTGACGCGTCCCAAGACGCCCCGCCCATTCGAGCTGTTGGAAATGCCAGCCACGCCGTAAGCGAGGCCGCTTGTTGCGGTGTTGATACCGTATACGCCTGACCTACCGGCCACACTAGTGGTGGCATACACCCCGTCGTTGCCGGAACTCTCGGCCTGAAGCCCGACACCGGGCGAAGAAAAGAAGCCGCCGAACCCGGATGGGCTCTCGCTCCGGCCACCCACGCCGTAATTAGTGCCGCTTGTTGCATTGTGGTAGCCGTATACGCCTGTCTTATTGGCCGCACTGGCGACGGCATACACCGCGTCGTTGCCGGAACTCTCCGCTCGAACGCCCACGCCGGGCGAAGTGAAGAAACCGCCGAACCCGGATGGGCTCTCGCTCCGGCCGCCCACGCCGTAATTAATGCCGCTTCCTGCAGTGTTGTAGCCAAATACGCCTGACCTGCCGGCCGCACTAGTGCGGGCATATACCGCGTCGTTGCCGGAACTCTCGGCCTGAAGCCCGACACCGGGCGAGATAAAGTAGCCGCCGATCCCGCTGGAGCTTATGCTCTGACCGTAAACGCCGACGGTGGTGCCGGTGCCGCAGCCTGCCCTGCCGAAGACGCCCGTCCCGTTCGTGCTGTTGCTCTCAAATCGTCCGCCGAAGGTGGCGCCGCTACTGCCGCTGGAGCCGAAGACGCCGGCCCCAGACGAGCCGAAGCTCTTACCGTAAACGCCGTAGTTTTGGCCGGAGTTGTTGTAGGCGAGGCCGTAGACGCCGAACCCGTCCGTGCTGCCGTTGTCGAAGCGCCCGCCGAAGGTGGCGCCGCTGCTGCCGATGGCAGTGCCGAAGACGCCCGCGGCGCCAACGGCTGTCGAATCGTTGTCGCCCCGGATGATGTGCGTGGCGCTCGTCCCGCTAAGCGTGAGCGGCACGGGCAGACGGGCCGCGTTCAGCGTCCCGGCGTTGATGTTCGTCGCGTCCTGGTAGAACGACGCCGTCTGCCCGTTGAGTTGCGTCGCGTTGGCCGCGGTGGCCGCCGTTGTCGCGTTAGCTGCATTAGCCGCCGTGTCCGCACTCAGGCTCTTTACTGAATAAGGTGCACTCGACACCGCTTGTCTCGGGGTCAGCGGCGTGCAACGCGCCGCCGCCCGTCTGGCGGACGCGGATCTCAAGAAATCGATTTGCCCCCGGGAACTAGCCTCCGAAATCGAGCTTGACCGTAAAATTCCCATCCGCGACTGCGACGCTTGCTCGCGTCAACGTCGAGCCGACCTGCGACCCGCCCGAAACGGCGTCGTACAAGGCGAACTCGAAATCGTAATTGCCCGTCGCCGGCGAAGAGGCGTTCTTCAGGCTGCCTTGATACGTAAACTCCGTCGTTTGTGCCTGAACGCCTAGTGCGGCCGACATACAAACAAAAATCGCGAACACGGCTAGAAGTCCACGAACGCGAATGATCCCGAACACCGATTTACACCGAGTTAAAGAAAAACTCAACATTTCGAATAATCTCCTTTTGGTTGTCAGATCGGCCGCAATACGGGCTGGGTTCGTATTGGTGATTCCCTTACCCCGCTGCCACCGGGCCGCTGCCTGCATGATCAATTCGCGTTCGACAGAAGAACCTTGGTTGGGTCGACATCGAGAGCAAAGAAGATTGGTCTGAAAACGTAAATTTGGAAATAGTATACACCTCGATAACAATTTAGCTACAGAAAAAGGGACGAGTTCGGGGAAATCGGGTCAGGCTTGCGATCGCAAACATTTTTTGAGGGTAATGGCGGGAATCACGGTGGTTGGTTGCACAGGCGGCACCACCGCAATGGATCCAACCCAAATCATCGTCATCACCAATATTACCGATCAGATGAAAGCGGCCACGTGAGCGAATAAGGTGAAGAGCGTGATTTGACCGGAAATTTGTGCCTGCGGACCTTCGACCAATCTCGGGTTTACCTTCTGCCAATCGAGGGTATTTAGCCGCGACGAAGGCCCAAGCGGACGACGAAAGGCAGTAAATTCAGTCTACTCGAACAAACTTATGCGAAAAATGTGGTACGTATTACCCTTTTTGGCGAAGAGACCATTTCGCCCCCCAAACCGATTCTGAACCGGACGTCGGGTGCGGCTATTTGACCTTGAACGCGTAGCCGAACGAGATCACGAGGTTGCCGGTGCGGCTTTTGCCGTCGTTGATGGTGTCCTTCTGGAGCGTCGTCAGTCCGTAGGCGGCACGGCCGTCGACGAAGAAGTAGTTGTCCTTCTGTTTGAAGGTCAATCCGCCGCCGCCGGTGAGGCCGACGTTCCAGCGGTTAAGGTCGTCGGTGACGTCGGTCTTGGCGTCAAACGGTATCGGCGGAAAGCCGGGGATCGGCATTGTGCCGGCGTTGTCGAGGTACAACGGGCTGGTGCCGCTGGTCACGGTCGTGGCCTTGAGGAGATAGCCGAAATACGGCCCGCCGTTGACGTAGAACCCAACACGTTTCTGCTTGCGTGCCCGATACTTTAGCATCACAGGAAACTCGAGATAATTGAGCTTTGCGGTGTTGTTGAAATTCGCGAAATAATACTGGCCCGCGGGCAGTGCCGGAAGCCCCGGGATCGGCTGCGTTACTGGCTGAATACCGTTGCGCTTGCCGCCCTGCGGAGCGTAATCGACCTCGAACTGCAGCGAGAAGTTGCGTGTCAGCCCTACATCGACAAACCCACCGACATTCGCCGTGAGCCTGGATTTATAGTCTTTTGTGATCTCCTGGTCGCTGCCGCCTCTGAGATTGGGCAGCGAGATACCGGCCTTGAGACCGATGTGGACGTCCCGCTCATCGTCCTGACCGAACGCAACCGTGCAAAGGGCCGTGGTCAAGCAAAGAATAAGTACCAGCCGTGTGATCATGATCGTCCTCCTCGCCGGGCAGCCGGCCGCAAATGCCTATGGGAGAAGAGATTATCGAGCTATCGAAAAAGGAAAGTGGTGGCCAGGGACGGGGTCGAACCGCCGACACGCGGATTTTCAGTCCGCTGCTCTACCAACTGAGCTACCTGGCCGCGCCGCATCTGATACGTGACCGGACGCGAATTTGTAAGTGTAAATAAGCGGTTTTACTATGTCAAATCGACACTCTGCGTAGCGTTGTTGAATCCCTGGTCGCAGGTTATAATCGCGAAATAGTTATTATGAATAAATTACTAATTCTATCCATTTGTGCACTTACGTCGTTTGGCATGGCCTGCGGTGGTGGCGGTTCCAACTCCGCTGCGACCAACGCTAATATCGCTCCGCAGGAGATCAAGATCGATCCGGCAAACATGCCGCCCGGCCTATCGAC
This sequence comes from Blastocatellia bacterium, assembly GCA_963716755.1. Classification (GTDB taxonomy): domain Bacteria; phylum Acidobacteriota; class Blastocatellia; order Pyrinomonadales; family Pyrinomonadaceae; genus OLB17. Next base: position 326,442 of record CAVQUD010000002.1, on the reverse strand, counting down.
GACGCCGCTCCCGATGACCGGCACACCGATTCCGGGCATTCCTGCAAACGTTACGACCATGCCGAAGGGAACAACGCCTACGCCCGGCATCCCAAGCGAAAAGGAGCTAAAAAAGGGCTTAAAGCCCGGCACGACGCCGACGCCGGGGATTCCGTCGCAGGAGCAGATCCGTCGTATGCTGAATCAGTCGAACGCCCAACCGCCCGCAAACGGTTCACAGCCTATGATGAAGAGCAACCGAAAACTCGGCGGCAAGCCGTAAGTACTCTACTTAAAAGATAAAGGGCACGCAGTCGGTCCGATTGCGTGCTCTTTTTGTTGAACTTAAGTCGCTGCTAAGCGGCCGCGGCGGCCTCGGTCTTTGTAAGGCCCAAGGCCAATTTGACGTCAGCCTCGATACGCTCTAGCAGGTCAGCGTTCTCTTTGAGCATGCCTTTCACGTTGTCGCGGCCCTGGCCGAGCCGCTCGCCTTTGTATGAGAACCACGCGCCGCTTTTTTCGACGATATTGTGATTGACAGCGAGGTCGAGAAGGTCGCCCTCGCGCGAGATGCCCTCGCCATACATAATGTCGAATTCAGACTCGCGGAACGGCGGCGCACACTTGTTCTTTACTACCTTAACGCGGGTGCGGTTGCCGACTGCCCGATCGCCGTCCTTGATCGCACCGATGCGGCGAATGTCGAGACGCAGGCTGGCGTAAAACTTCAACGCCTTGCCGCCGGTCGTCGTCTCAGGCGAGCCGAAAAATACACCGATCTTTTCACGAAGCTGGTTGATAAAGATAAAACAGGTGCGTGAATTCGCGACGATCGCCGTGATCTTCCTCAGCGCTTGTGACATGAGTCGGGCCTGAAGGCCGGGCAGACTGTCGCCCATCTCGCCATCAAGTTCGGCTCTAGGCACGAGAGCCGCCACCGAATCGATCACGATCACATCGACGCTGTTCGAACGCACAAGCGTCTCGGCGATCTCTAACGCCTGTTCACCCGAGTCGGGTTGCGAGATCAGCATGTCGTCGATGTTTACGCCGAGTTTAGTTGCGTATTCCGGATCCATCGCATGCTCGGCATCTATGTAGGCACAGATCCCGCCGGTCTTTTGTGCCGATGCGACGACCGTTAATGCGAGTGTCGTCTTACCCGAGCTTTCGGGGCCATAAACCTCAACGATGCGGCCCCGCGGAAAGCCTCCGACGCCTATTGCCGCGTCAAGGCTGAGGCAGTTGGTTGAGATCGCTCCGGCTTCCTCATGCGGTTTTTCTCCGAGACGCATTATCGCGCCCTTGCCAAATTTCTTCTCGATCTGCAGCAGTGCCGATTCGATCGCTTTTCCTTTATCTATATTCATTTGTGGTGATTCTCCAAACATTTTGCTCGCTCCTGACGGCAGCAGCCTAAGCTCAGACTACCATGGAGCCGATCATAGTGCAATAGCGTTGCAATAGTGCAACGATATTAATTTCAAACCGAACTTCCGTTAAGCGGATGGCCGAAAGTGTAGAACATCGTCCGCCGTTTATCAAGCCTGGACGGCAAATTTGGGCTTGACACTTCGGCACAAAGGCATATAATCATCGCGAATCAAGAAGTTAAAAGACGTGTGCGCCAAATTGTCGAATTACGAATTCGCCTACGATTTGCCGCCGGTATATTGTAAACGGCACCAGACCTAGAGGAGGGTAGAGGATAATGTCCAGATCAAAGAAATCGTTGCGTGCGGTTCTGTTAACCACTGCGCTGATAGCAATTGCGACGTTCGTCGCTGCGGCCCCGTGGAGCAGCTTGGGTTTAATCACGTCGGGCGAGGCGGCCACGAATGAGGATGCCGGGGACGGCGTTTGCCTGACTGCCTGGGCACCACAAACTTCCGGAACTACAAATCAGCTTTTAACGGTATCGGCTGTATCTGATCAGATTGGCTGGGCAGCGGGTACTACAGCGGGTGCTGGACCAACAGTAAGAAGGACCTTAGATGGAGGAGCAAACTGGACAGATGCAACCGGTACTGGACTTGTCGGTGGCGTTTTTAATATTTATGCAGTGGATGGTAATACTGCATTTTGTACGACTTCTCCTGCCGCTACATTTATTTACAAGACAATAAACGGTGGAACTACATGGACACAAGTATTTACTCAAGCCGGAGGATTTATTGACGCTATTCAAATGATCTCTCCAACAGAAGGATACGCTGTAGGAGATCCTGTGGGTGGTACATGGACAATATTAAAAACTACAGATGGTGGAGATACATGGGCAAGAATGGCAACAGAACCAGCTCAGGTTGGAACAGAAGCCGGGTGGAATAATTCATTCCTGATCATAGGACCTCATATATGGTTCGGAACAAATAATACAAGAGTTTACCATTCACCTGATTTAGGAGCTACATGGTCATTTGCTGCTACGACAGGAACAGCTAATACTTATGCAGTTCATTTTAATAGCACTGGCGCTTCAGGATTAGGATTAGCAGGTGGTACTGCTATGGTTAAATCAGTAGACGGTGGAACATCTTATTCAGCAACCCTTTCCCCGGGTACAACGGGAAACATTGATGGGCTTGAAGGAGAGGGAACTGATTGGTGGGCTTTAAGAAGTAATGCAAATATTTATAAATCTACAGATCAAGGCGCTAGTGCCTGGACAATTGTTCATACACAAGCTGGTGCTGTATTTCAGGATATTGATTTTGTCATAGCAGGTAGTTGTCCTGTTGGCTGGGCTGTTGGTAACGGAGGTAATATTGCAAAAATGAACCCCCAATCGGTCCCGACACCGACACCGACGCCATCGCCGACGCCATCGCCGACACCGACGCCGACACTGACGCCAACACCGACACTGACGCCAACACCGACACCGACGCCATCTCCGGTAGCGACGCCGTCGCCGTCGCCATCGCCGACATGCGCACCGTCGTCACTGCTTCATGACAACGGCGGGCTCGCGACGGGAGCGACTACCGACAGCGGTGTTGCGGCTCCGGCGGGGGCACAGTGGAGCGAGGCACAACATCCGACTGGGGACCTCACGCAGGCGAACACATCGGCCGGATTTTCGTGTTCCGTGACCGCGACCGTATTCCGCTGTGCGGATGATTTCACGGTACCGGCCGGGCAGAGCTGGACAGTTGACGAGGTGGCCATCTTTGCGTATCAGACCGGCGGTCCGGCGACGAATCCGTTCGCGGCGGGAACGCTGCAGATCTGGAACGGCCGGCCCGGAGATGCGGGGGCGGCAGTGATCTTTGGGGACACGGCGACGAACCGCATTACGACGGTGACGGACTCGCTGTTGTTCCGTATATTCAATACCGTGGCTCCGCCGCCGGGAAGTGCACCGGGGACGACGCGCCGCATATGGCGTGTTAACTTGGGAGTGGCCCCTCCACAGGTACTGGGGCCGGGCACGTACTGGATCGACTGGAATACGCGGATCGGTACGACGACTGCACACTTTGCACCTTCTACCACGATCGTGGGAACACGTGGGTTGGCGGGCTGGAACGCGAGACAGTTTACGGGTACGGCATGGACCGACGCTATCGATACAGGAAACCCTGCGACGGCGCCGGACTTTCCTCAGGACTTCCCATTCAAGGTCAGCGGCAGTTCCGGAGGCGGCGGATGTCCAACGCCGAGTCCGACACCGCCGGCGACACCAACGCCAACACCAACCCCGACGCCTCCACCGAGTCCTTCGCCGAGTGTGAATCCGACGCCATCGCCATCGCCGACGTGTACGCCTGGCGGCGGAGGCGGGTTCAGTGAAGCATTCGAGAGCGGGTTGCCGACGGCGGCACCGCTGCCGAACCACGCATCACCGGGAGCAACCTTGACGCTTGCGTCAGGCTCTTGGCACGCACTGAACGTGAGTGCACCGATCGGAACGACCGGAGTATTCGGGTCGAACCTGCTGGTTGCGGCATGGTGGTGTCCAGCATGCGGCGATGAACTTCAACAACGGATCGGGAACGTCAGCGATCAGCACGTTCCTGATGAGCCCGGTGGTAACGCTTAACAACGGTGACACGGTCACGTTCTGGACAAGGACGGTGACGGCACCTGCGTTCCCTGACCGCATGCGTCTGGTGATGAGCACAAATGGAGCGAGCACGAACGCGGCGGACTTCACGACGGTGCTTGTGAGCGTGAACGAGGGGTTGACCCTGGCCGGATATCCGAACGTGTGGACGCAGTTCACAGGTACGGTATCAGGCTTGGGCGGAGCTACCTCAGGAAGGTTCGCATTCAACTACAACGTACCGAACGGCGGACCGAGCGGAGTCAACTCTGACTTCATCGGAATAGACGATGTCGTGTATGCAGGAGCCGGCGGAGGCTGCGGAACGCCTACTCCTCCTCCAGCATCACCGACGCCGACGCCTAGTCCGACACCGAGTGCAACACCGAGTCCATCTCCATCGCCGACATGCGTGCCGGGCGGAGGTTTGCAGGTAGTTCCACCGGCTTATACGAGTACGCCGGGCACGGGTGCATTCACTGGCCCGTTAGCAAACGCGGCGCGTACTTACCAGCTTCTGATTCATCAAAATCAGTTGACTGGTCTGGTCGGTCAGCAACTGACCGGAATGACATTCCGTATCCCGGCTACGGCAACGACGCCATGGCCGGCTGCGGACACGACTTATGCCAATTACGACATCCGTCTAAGCGGCAGTGTCGATCCGGCATTGCGGAGCTTGACGTTCGCAAATAATGTAGTCGGTCCCCAGACGTTGGTGCGTTCCGGCGGTCTCACGATCCCTGCGGGTTCGTATCCGTCGGGCGGCAGTCCCAACGTGTTTGGGCCGAATATAGCGTTCAATACACCTTGGACTTACACCGGTGGACATCTGTTGATAGAGATGCGCCATGACACGTCGGCCGGTACAAGCCAGAGCGTAGATGCCCTAACAACGTCGACTGCGGGATACCTCACCGATTTCAGTGCTGCCTGGACGGGCAGTTATACGGGAACATCAGGATCGGCGGGTAACTTCTCCGTTGTTCAACTCACCACTGGTGGCGGGGCCTGTCCGACGCCTTCGCCGACGCCGGGCGTGACGCCTACACCGACGCCGAGTGCGACACCTACACCGTCGCCGACACCTACAGGAACGCCTGAGATACGGTTCAGTGCGTCGAGTTACAACTGTAACGAGTCGATGAACGGTGTGATAACGGTGGTACGTAACGGGAGTACGGCCGGGACGAACACGGTTAATGTGGCGACGTCGAACGGTACTGCCGTCGGCGGAGCTGCACCGGGGCCGGGTATCGACTACGGCAACGTGAACACGAACCTGACGTTCAATCCGACAGAGACGCAGAAGGTGTTTAATGTTCCGTGCTTCGGCGACACGTCTGACGGAGGTGACGGAGACGGTGAATCTAACGCTATCGGGGCGTTCACGCGGCCTGGCGAGGGGGATGCACCTGAGCCTGAGGTGCAGAATGCGGTGCTGAACATCATTGACACGGCGTCAGCGTTCCGCAACGCGAATCCGATGTGCGTGACGCTGGGCGGCACGTCGGACGTGTATCCGTCGAACATCACGGTAGCGGGCGGGCCGGCATCGATCGCTGGTATGCGTGTGACGCTGTATGACCTGTCATACGACGTTCCTGACCATATCGATGCGTTGCTTGTCGGACCCGGAGGGCAGGAGTTCGTGATCATGGGCGACGCCGGCGGAGCGATAGCGATACCGGCCGGAAACCCGATCACGCTGAGCTTGCGCGACGTCGGTCCGGGCGTGCTGCCGAATTCAGGGCCGCTCGTGACGGGTAACTTCGAGCCGACCAACTGGGAGACGCCAGTGACCAACTTCCCGGGCGCGGCACCCGCGGGACCGTACTCAGAGCCGGGCACCGCGATAGGCGGCACGGGCACACAGACGTTCTTTGGCAACTTCGGAGGAACGAATGCCAACGGCGTGTGGAACCTGTACATCCGCGACGATGCGGGCGTGCTGCGTGCACCTGAGGCTATCTCGGGCTGCGTCACGGGCGGCTGGGGCCTCGAGTTCCTGACATCGACGGCTGCGAATGCGTCTGTCAGTGGACGCGTGCTCACGGCCGACGGGCGTCCGATACGCAATGTGATGGTATCGGTCACGGGCAACTCATTGCCTGAGCCTCGCGTGGTCCAGACGGGCAGCTTCGGCTATTACACGTTCGACGACCTGCGTGTTGGCGAGACGTATGTGATAACGGTGCAGGGACGGCGGTACTTCTTCCAGATGCCGAGCCGCGTCATCAACCTGACCGACAACATCGCCGATCTCGACTTCATTGCACTGCCTGACGATCTGCCGACAAACTAACACGCTCCGCAATAGCGGACATCATCAAAAGGGCGAGGCTAACAACCTCGTCCTTTTTTTGCTGTAGACTCAAGCGTAAGATACTTGAATACTCGCTCGAAAGCGGTTAGATTTGCACTTAAATCGCGATGATGGAATGCCCTGATCTATCCGGCCAGGTGCTGGATGGCAAATACGAAATGATGCGTGAGCTTGGCCGCGGCGGGATGGGGACCGTGTATCTCGCGATGCATCTCGGCACCGAGCGACCCGTCGCGATCAAGGTCATCGCGCCGCAGTACATGGAGCGGGCGGAATTCATCGAGCGGTTTCGACGCGAGGCGCGTGCGGCGGGACGTTTGCGGCACCCGAATGTCGTAAACGTAACGGATTTTGGCTTTGCAGAGACTCGAAACGGCCAAGTCGCGTATCTCGTCATGGAATACCTCGACGGCTGCACTCTCGGCGAGATCCTGGACGAGGAAAAGAATCTGCCGGTCGGCTGGACGCTCGATATTATCGAGCAGGTCAGCTCGGCGATCCACGAAGCACACAGCCAAGGGATCATTCACCGCGACCTCAAACCTGACAACATTTGGCTCGAGCCAAACCAGCGTGGCGGCTATACGGTCAAGGTCCTCGATTTCGGAATCGCCAAGCTCGAAGAGCAGGCGTCGGCGAACGGAGCCGAGGGCGGCCTTCACATCAGCGGGACGCCGACCCATGTTGACAGCCGCACCACTACTCTAGGTGGTGGCGATAGCGGGACGCTGGCCGATCCGGCTGCCTCAAATACTCATGTCGGCGAGGGCCGAACGATGGCTGCGGCTACTGACGGAGCAACCGTCCAACTCAGTCCGGCCGCCAGCGAGCAGAAAACCGCGATCTACGAGCCGCAGGCCGATCAGGACACGATAGGGACCAAGGTCATCTCTGAGCCGGGTACGGAAGGGTCTGATCCCGACGAAACCGCCGTCCCGCGAACTCTCTATGATTCAAAGAGTTCCTCTGAACTTACGCGCGTTGGGGCGGTGCTCGGAACGCCGCTTTACATGTCGCCGGAGCAATGCCGCAGCGAACATCTCGATCCGCGTTCGGACATCTATAGCCTCGGTGTGATCGCGTACCAGATGCTGGCCGGAAGTCCGCCGTTCGAAGGTGATTTCAAGGACGTGATGGAGGCGCACAAAACGGTCGAGCCGCCGATACTGCGTGCCCGCAAGGTGCGCCGCAAGCTCAAGCGGGCCATCCACTCGGCCCTCGACAAGGACCCAAACAACCGGCCGCAGACAGCCGAGGCGTTTGCAAGCCAGTTGAGGTCTCGGTCTGAGGGCATCTGGGGCCTGCTGCGGCGGGCGATGGTCATCTACAGCGAGCATTTGGTCAAGTTTGTTTCTGTATCAGCGTTTTTCTCTTTGCCGATGATCGTATTGACGCTGGCGATGCTCGCGCTGTCATTTCTCAAGGTGAGTGAAATGATTTCCGATACGGCGAGCGGAGCCGCCCTCGGAGCGGTCGGGCTTGCCTTGTCGTTTGCAGAGCGCGTTCTGCACAAACCTGATCATCGGGACGATAGCGTGGATTACTATCCAATACCTGTCGATACCGCTCAGGCCCGTTCGAGTACGTCCTGCGCTCAAGGAGGCCCGGCTCAAGTGGAAGCGCATAGCAGGATCGGCGGTCTTGACCGCAGTACTTCCATTCGTGGCGGCAGGACTTTTTGGCATAGCGGGCGGAGCGGCATTTGCGCTCGGGGCTTTTATCCTATATCCCATGACCGGCACTTGGGAGGCGATCCCGATCGCAGGAGCGTTGGGAGCACTTTGCTCTGCAGTTTTCGGATTCTTCTATGCATATATTGGATGGATCCTGGTCCCACCCGTCGTGATGCTCGAAAATGTAGGCGTGGTCGCCGCTCTCCGGCGGTCGCGGCACTTGGTCAAAAGATCTTTCGCGACCGCGCTGGGAGCGATCCTAATAATGTTCCTGATCCCAGGGATCATCGCCGGGAGCATTTCTTTTATGGTGAATATCACGGCAAAAGCCCTTGATCCCAAGGCGGCGGCGGAATCGCAGCAGACAGGGGCCGAGGAACAGCCGCCGGCCGGTGCGCCGGCCGAGGCCGACAAGAAGGACGATTGGTTCAATTTCAGCATCAACAGCCCGACGGCTCCAACTGTAAAGGTCGAGGACACGGATATGCGTTCGCGGGTCCGGCGGACGCTGCTCGAATCGCTGATCCAGATCCTGTGGTTGCCGATGCAGATCATCGTATTTTCCTTTTCTGCTATCATAGTGGCATTGCTCTATTTGAAAACCCGCCTCGCCGGCGGCGAATCGATGAACGATCTCATCGAACGCTTTGACGACGACGGGCGTCCAAAGAAGAAGTGGCAGGAGCGGGTGCGGCAGCGCCTGATCCAGTCGGGACGAATTTCGAGCAATCCGAGTAGATGAACCTTTCCGCCCAGCGATCCCTCGTGACAATCTGTTTGGTGTGCGCAGCGGCCCTCACCGCGGTGGCACAGACGCGCACGCTCGACCTGAAAGAGGGCGGAACGCTGGCCATAACCAACAATTATGGCCGCGTGGCGATCACCGCCGTTCCTCGCAAAGATGAAGAAACGTCCTGTGGAATCAACACTTACGGTAGTTTCGCAGGGGCCCGTGACTGAGGCCGAGGTAAAGATCGCCGGGGGCCGTATAACGGTCGTTCCGACCGAAAAGGACAAACGCATCGACATCGTTCTGTCAGTGCCCGAGCGGATGAAGGTCAAGGTCCAGACGACGGCCGGGGCGATCGAGGTCGCGGGCAATTTTGCTTCGGTCGAGGCCGTGACGGACACGGGCACGATCGTGACGGACGTGCCTGTTGACGAGCTGAAATACTCGTTCCTCTGGACCGAATCGAAGCCGCGATACCTGGCAGACTTTGACATCGAAGAAGTTAAGGAGAAGAGCGCCGGGCGATTCGAGATCAAGGGTCGCTATCCTACGGATAGCAAAGGCAAAAGTAAAAAGGAAAAAGGCAAAAATGACCGGTTGGTCGAACTGAATCTTACAACCGCCCGCGGCATTATTTTGCTGAACGTGCCGCCGAGCGAGGTGATGTCGGACCTGCGCGAGCGGCCGTTGACGGAGGCGGCAAAGGCGATCGTTCGCAGCGGTGACAGCCTGTTGACGGAGGCGATACGGCGGGCGTCGCCTAAGTACTTTGGCGATTACGCCCGGAATCTGCCGCCGATCAGGCGTGAGCCGACGTTTGCGGCTAGTCGCTCGCCGCTGGATGCACCTGCGGCGGCGATAAAGACGGCCTCGGTCCGCATCACCGACGTGAAGAACCGGGCCATCGACGGCCTGCAGGCGGCGGACTTTGAGGTAACGGAGGGCGGCGTCGCGCGGGAGATCGTGACTGTGACGCGTTCGACGGCACCGGTGAATTTGGTGCTGCTGCTCGACGTCTCGGGCAGCGTCGAGAATTACGTCACTTTCATCCGCAAAGCGGCCCGGAACTTTGTCGAAACGGTCGATGAACGCGACCGCGTTTCCATAGTGATCTTTAACGAGGACATAAAGAAGCTCGCCGACTTTACGACCGACAAAACGGCACTTTCAAAGAGCCTCGACACATTCGACGCGGGCGGCGGGACGGCGTATTACGATGCTCTGGCCTATGTGATCGCCGACACGCTGCGGCCGCTCAAAGGCGAGCGTTCGGCGGTAGTAATTCTCACCGACGGCGACGACAACCGGTCGTTTTTGGCGTTCGATTCGCTCGTCGGGTCGATCCAGGAGAGCGGGGCCCTGGTCTATCCGCTCTACGTTCCGTCGGGCCTGATCGCGGCGGCGGCGACCGGCCAGGCGATCGATCCGATCCGGATGAAATACATGTCCCTCTCGGCCAAAAGCGAGGGCGAAGGCGAACGTCTCGCCGCGATCTCGGGCGGCGTTTACTATCCGATAACGCAGATCGCCCAGATCCAGCAGGCTTACGAAGACATCGTCCAACAAATGCGCTCGGCGTATCTGGTCACATTCCGCTCCGATACAGCCGCGAACGGCCCCGGCGTCAGCCCGCGTCTCAAGATCAGGTCAAAACGCGAAAACGCTTTCGCGACCGTCACCTCGGTCGTCGCCGCACAATAAAGGCGGCGAACATCCCACGCACGACCGGTTGCGTTCTGAATCCGGCTGTTTTCCTTTCTCCCCGCTCCGACGCACATGCCCGAAGTTGTCCCTCAGGCGCAGCTTTCATGCACCGATAGTCGGACACGCGTTTAGTGAACCGTGGATAGTGAATTTACCCTTCTTTGTAACACGAGCGGCTTGTGTGTTCAAATTGAACCGATTTGGACGAACCTTTATTTCGGACATTGTTTGAAGAGGGCGAACGACGGCCGTTGAGCGTTTCGGAGCTGAATGCCGAGGTGCGCGCGTTGCTGGAACGTGCGTTCGGCAGCGTTTGGGTCGAGGGCGAGGTGGTGAATTTCGTCAGGGCGGCCTCGGGGCATTGGTATTTCAATCTCAACGACGGCGACGCTCAGATCAAGTGCGTTTGCTGGAAGGGCACGAACTACAAGATCAGATATCACGCCCGAGAACGGCAATACGGTGCGTATTCGGGGGCGTGTCACGCTGTACGAGGCGAGCGGTAAGCTACCAGCTCGTCGTCGAATCGCTCGAACCGTCGGGCGAGGGAGCGTTGCGTGCGGCTTTTGAGCAGATCAGGGCGAAGGCTCGACGGCGAAGGGCTGTTTGCCGACGAACTGAAGCGGTCGATACCCTTCTTTCCGCGACGCGTTGGCGTGATCACGAGCAAGTCGGGCGCGGCGTTTCACGACATCCTGTCACGTCCTGACCCGGCGGGCAAGGTCGGTGAGCATCGTGCTCGCACCGTCGCTCGTGCAGGGCGAAGGGGCGGCCGACAGCATTCGCAGGGCAGTCGAGGCAGCTTGAACAGCTACAACAGCGCGCTTGCCGGCATGCGGAACGGCTTGACGTGCTGATCGTCGGTCGCGGCGGCGGTTCGGCCGAGGACCTGTGGGCGTTTAACGACGAGGCGTTGGCGAGGGCCATAGCGTACGAGTGAAATTCCCGTGATCTCGGCTGTGGGCCACGAGATCGACTGGACGATATCCGACATGGTCGCCGACCTACGTGCGGCGACGCCTTCGGCGGCGGCCGAGATGGTCGCGGCGAGGGAAGAGGACATCGTCAGGGAACTGTCGTCGGGGGCGGACCGTGTTCAGAATCTTATCGAGCGGCGGATCTATGAGGCGAATCTGCGTCTCGAACAGGCCCGTGCGGGATTAGAGGGCAGTTTTGAGGACCGCGTACGGGCGGCAAAGGACCGATTCAGCAACGTGGCATCCCGAGTTCACTCCCGCAGCCATCCAAGCCAGGGCCGCTCGGCTCGGCCACAGGGTCGATACCGCATTTCAGCGGGCCGACGTGGCGGTGAAGCGTTCGATGAAGGCGCGCGAGGCACGATTGGAACAGAATATGGCGAAACTGAACGCACTTTCCCCGCTCGCGGTGCTGACTCGCGGCTATTCGATCACGCAGACCGCGGACGGCGGCGTGCTGCGTGACGCCGCACAGGTCAACGCGGGCGATAAATTGAAAATACGCCTCGAGCATGGGAAACTGGACGCCGAGGTCACGGCCACTGAAGTTTGATGTCTGAATTTCGCGTTTATCTTGACAACGATCCTGTCCAGGCTGTGCGGCCGGCACCTCTGCCGCCGTTCGAAAGCGTGCCTCGGCCCAAGCGGCGTGCGGGAAAGATCCTCGGCATCATGGCCACCGTAGTGGCTGGAGTTTTGCTGATAGGCGGCGTCGCGACGTGGCTTTATTATCAAAGCCTGACGGACGAGCCGCAGTACGCGTTGGCGTTGCTGGTCGACGCGGCCAAACGCGACGATCAGCAGACGATCAACGGGGTCATCGACATCGACGCGGTCGTGGATGATTTCATGCCGCAGATATTGAAAAAAGCGGTCGAACTGTACGGCCGGAATGTCCCGCAGCCGGTCATCGATAAGATGGCACAGATCGCCCAGCCACTGATGCCCGCCGTCAAGGACCGAGCTCGAGGGCAGATAGCTCAGGTCATTCGCGACCGCACTGAACGCTACGGCCGGGTGCCTTTCTTCATGATGGTCGTTGGAGCGGGGCGATATCTCGATATCCAAACGACCGGCGACACGGCCATCGTACGTAGCAAGTCGAACGAACGGCTTGAGCTGAAGATGCGTAAATTCGGCGACCGTTGGAAGGTCGTTGGTATCAACGATGAAGAACTGGCGACCGACATCGCCCGGACGATCGGGCAGCAGTTGATGGAGTTTGCAACGCGTGGCCTGACGAAAAAGGCGGCCGAGACCTTTGGCGTCGGCAATCTTGCGGACCTGCTGCGGCGGGCCGGGGAACTGGTGAGATAGATGGAAATGACCTTTGAAGCCTCGCTGGCTGAACTCGAAGAGATCGTCACGAAACTCGAGGACGGCGACCTGCCGCTCGAGGCGAGCCTGGAACTATTTGAGAAGGGGATCAACCTGTCACGAGCCTGCCGCGAGCGGCTGACTAACGCTGAGCGGCGTATCGAGATACTGGTCAAGGACGCCGACGGCGACCTTCGGGCCGAGGCGCTTGATACCGACGACCTGCGATGATCATCGCGTCGCGAACAGCAATAGACCGAGCGCCGCAAAAAGTACCACCACAAACGCCAGCACAACCAAACCTACGATCACCGAATAGATGACGATGTTAGTCGTGTTATCTTTGCCGGTTTTGCCGTTGTATGACTTGCCGCACGAAAGGCATTTGACGACCGACAAGATCTTTGGGCCGAGAAGGCCGCCCCACCATGTGAACTTAACTTTCTCGGCGTTCGCGACGCCGCAAAATGGGCAAGGTGCGTAATTTGTCATAGTTTTGGCGGGGCTACAACTAGTTTTTTCTCCATAATACTACAGGTCTCGAGCGGACTGGTCGGGTCGATGGCCATACTGTCGAGCACGATCTGTCGGATCTTGCCTTCTTTATCGACGACAAATGTACCGCGTTTTCCGTAGCCGCCCGCTTCATTGAACAGGCCGTATTGCTTGGTAACGGCTCCGCCCCAATCGCTCAATAGCTGAAAGCCCGTGATGCCGATCTTTTCGGCGTACGCTTTGTTTGCGAATCGGGAGTCCATTGAAATCCCGAAAACTTTTGTTTTCGCTTCTTCGAATTTGGCGATACCAGCCTGGTACGCCTGGAGTTCCTTCGTTCAGCCGCCTGTGAAGGCGAAAATATAAAACGCGAGCACGACGTTATGCTTGCCGCGAAGATCGCTGAGCTTGACCTTTTGGCCATTCGTATCGCTCAGGGTGAAATCTGGTGCGGTCTCAACGAGTTTGAGCTGCGGCCGCCGACGTCGGATCCTTCTGCGCCAGGGTAGTAAGGCTTAAGATCAAGACGCCGATAGTCGAAATAAGTGCTCTTTTCATTTGTTCTCTTGGTTAGTTGATGCGAGACAGTATAACAAAAATGCTGCACCGCTTACGAAAAAAGGCGGCCCTTCGGACCGCCTTGCGATGAGGTAGATCTTGACTTAGCTTGCAGCCTTAACTGCCTCAGTTGCCTCGGGCCGCGGAGCCGCGAGGCCTAGCTCGGGCGAACGCCAGAGGTTAGAGACCAGAAGCTCGCGAATAAATGTCATCTCCTTTGGCAGGCGATCATAGAGCTTGAAGAAAAGCTCGTCATGCATCGCGATCTCCTTGAGCCACATGTCGCGGTCGAGGTTCATGACGGCCTTGAACTGCTCTTCGGTGAAATCAAGGCCACGCCAGTCCATGTCCGAATAACGCGGCATCCACCCGAGCGGTGTCTCGGTTCCCTTGGAAACGCCGCGTGATCTTTCGACGATCCATTTTAGGACGCGCATGTTCTCGCCATAGCCGGGCCACGCGAACTTGCCGTTTTCGTCCTTGAGGAACCAATTGACGCTAAAAATACGCGGCGGATCGGGCAGCTGGCGGCCGAAGTTGAGCCAGTGCGAGAAGTAGTCGCCCATGTGATAGCCCGCGAACGGCAGCATCGCGAACGGATCGCGGCGGACCTCGCCGATGTTGCCAAATGCGGCGGCGGTCATCTCGCTGCCCATCGTTGCGGCCATGTAAACGCCGAACGCCCAGTTGAACGACTGCTGAATGAGCGGAACGACGCTGTTGCGGCGTCCGCCGAAGATGAACGCCGACACAGGCACGCCTTTGGGGTCGTCGAAGTTCTCGTCCGCCACCGGGCACTGAGTTATAGGTGCCGTAAAACGCGAGTTCGCGTGGGCGGCCTTGGCTTCAGAACCCGGAGCCCAGTCGTTGCCTTGCCAGTCGATCGCGTGCACCGGCGGCTCGCCGTCCATGCCTTCCCACCAAACGTCGCCGTCGTCGGTCAGGGCCACGTTCGTAAAGATCGTGTTCTCCTTGATCGACTCCATCGCGTTGGGATTTGTCGAATAGTTGGTGCCCGGAGCGACGCCAAAGAATCCGTTCTCGGGGTTGATCGCACGGAGCTTGCCGGTCTCGTCGGGTTTGATCCACGCGATGTCGTCGCCGACGGTAGTGATCTTCCAGCCCTCTTCCTGAAAAGCCTTGGGCGGGATGAGCATTGCAAAATTGGTTTTGCCGCACGCCGACGGAAACGCCGCGCAGACGTAATCCTTCTTGCCGTCGGGCGATTCGACGCCGACGATCAGCATGTGCTCGGCGAGCCAGCCCTGGGCACGGCCGAGCGTCGAAGCGATACGCAGGGCGAGGCATTTCTTGCCCAAAAGAGCGTTGCCGCCGTAGCCGGAACCGTACGAGACGATCGAATTTTCTTCAGGGAAGTGAACAATATATTTATCTTTCGGGTCCGGCGAGCAGGGCCACTCGACGTCGGCCTGACCTTCAGCACAAAGGCATTCCGACCGAGTGCAAACACTTGGTAAATTCACCGTCACCGAGCGCGTCGAGTGCATGGGTGCCCATACGCGTCATGATCTTCATGTTGACCGCCACATAGGGCGAATCTGACAACTGCACGCCGAACTGCGAGATCGGCGAGCCGATCGGGCCCATGCAGAACGGCACGACGTACATCGTGCGGCCCGACATGCAGCCGTCGAATTTCTTCTTGAGAATGGCCTTCATCTCGACCGGGGCCATCCAGTTGTTGGTCGGCCCGGCGTCGCCCTTAGCGCGAGAACAAATATAGGTCCGATCCTCGACGCGAGCGACGTCCGACGGGTGCGACCTCGCCAAAAAGCTATTCGGCCGCTTGTCGGGGTTCAGTTTGATAAACGTCCCGGCATCGACCATTTCCTGGCACAGACGGTCGTACTCGCCCTGCGAACCGTCGCACCAAACGACATTCGCCGGGTTGCACAGCTCAACGGTCTCTTTGACGAACTTGATCAGTTCCTCGTTCCTGATGTTTGAAGGTATCGATATCTCAGTCATGACAAAAAAATTCTCCAGCCTCGGATTCTATAAAACCATCGCTAAAAAAGATATGAAACGAGTAATTAGCGGCGGTTTCTGGGGTTATTCGGATAGCTTATCACAAATGGTAAAGGCAAAAGTAAAAAGGCAAAAGGCAAAACCGGAACGCGCGTCCCTAAACTCGCAGAATCGTATGACCAAATGCATTTTCGTATGACCCACGCGCATGCAAAACGGACCGTTTTTGTGACGCACGGCCTTTCAACCCTTCCTTCCGTCCGTCCGGTGGTTCCATCCGGGAAAAGGATGGGGGATGAGGGATGAATGAGGTTCGCTAACTTGCCTTTCGCTGCATTGCCGTTCGCTTTAGCGAACGGATCGCGGTCCACTGATTCGGGCTTTAGCCCAACGGTTGCGCGGCGATTTGGGCTAGAGCCCGTTCTGTTGTTCTGGCCGCAACCGTTGGCTGAAGCCAACGGCAATTCACCGCGCCCATAGAGAAACCACTTGACAAGTCATTGCATCTGTGATACACAAGAGCGTGACAAGTGACAAGTCACAGGTGACAAGACCCAAAACCACCACAGGAGACAAAATCATGCACGCAAACGACGAAAATCGCCGGTGGCAGACATTTCAGGGGTCGCCTAACCGGAATAAGCATGATGGCAGGCCGCGGGTGACGCTTGATCCGCGGGGGCGGGTGCGTATGAACGAAAAGGCGTACGAGATCTTTGGCAGCCCCGAGGCTGTCGAACTCCATTTCGAGCCCGAGACCGCCACCATAGCCTTACCCGCCGCGACCCGAACGCTCACAACGCGTTCCCGGTCCAAGACGCCCGCCAACTGGCCAAAATACCGCTACCGCCAGATCGCCGCCGCCCCATTTTGCCGATTCTTCGACATCACCCCCGAACGCACAATGCTATTCCCCAACCCCCGCGTCACCCCTACCGGCAAAATGCTCCTCGAAATAACCACGGCGGTGCCGATAGGGAAAAGTTCCGCGTCGCGGGGGGCCGTCTAGATGTCTGTGGGGTTCATGACAGTGATCTCCGAGTACCTTCGAAAATCGCGGTCGTTGAAGGATATGAGATGCGAGATATTATGGCCGACCATCGAGGCGACGAGGCGAGTGTCATGGACCTGGACGCCGGTTACTTTAAGATCCGAAACCAGGCGACGCCATTGTATAAAAGTGGCGAGATTATCTGGGAGCAGGCGGAAGTGTTTTTCGATCAATTTGACCTTGCGTTCCGTGCTTTCGACCGAAAGCCCAAGGCCGCCACGGGCGGAGGCCGGACGTGTGCAGACGTTCCAAAATTCCGCCAATACCTGCGGCGTAAAACACAAAGCTTCGCCATCTGCGTGCAGTTTTCTTAGCGCATTGAGGACAAGTTTCCTGTTAGGGCTGTTTGGTTCGGCAAGACGGAGAAAGCAGTTTGTATCGACGAGATAAGCCATCAATCATGCTGGGCGTAAATGTCGTCGCGAGAGTAGGAGCCGTCGTAGGGCGTAATGGGCTCGGATGCGTCGGCAAACGATTCCATGTCGGAGTCAAAATCCCCGTTGGCCGCCAAACCAAGGTCAGTTTCGGACGGCAAAAGGCTCCGAACGTAATCGTCCACCGACATGCCCGAATGCCTGGCATAGGTTTCAAGCAGAGCAATGATCTCTGGCGAGAGAGCCTTCTCCATAACGGCACACATTATAACACCGATAATGCCAAAATACCGCTACCGCCAGATCGCCGCCGCCCCCTTTTGTCGATTCTTCGACATTCTCCCCGAACGCACGATGCGTTTCGCCCACGTCCGCATTAACGACAAAGGTGTAATGCTTCTCGACATAACCACCGCCGTGCCAATAAGCATCGCCAGCCGCGGGGTCCGCAGCCCGACGATGAGGAAGGGCACCGATGGGTGAGCAATGGTGAATGGGTAGGGAGGGGTTCGCTTCTGGCGGCTATGCCGCACTAGGACGGCGGCCTTTCTGTCTAATCAGGTCAAATGAGACAAGACTTCACCCCCGAATGGCTAATCGTTGAGCAACGCGAGCGGCGGGTGCGGGTGCGGCGGGGCAGGTATGTGTCGATCAACAAACGCGGCGAGATCGCGATGAACGCCGCCGCGTGGTCGGCGATCCGCAGGCCGTACAACGTGACGCTGCTCTACAACCCGACGACGCGCATCATCGGCGTGAAATTCCCGCGGGCGGTGGACAGGAACTTTTTCCCGACGCGCGGCTATGGCCGCGACCGCAAGATCCGCGTCGTGCGTGCCGGGCGGCTGTTGAAACAGTGCCGCATCGCGATAGACAAGACAATGAGATTCCCGAATACGGAGCTTGTGATGATGGGCGACGATCCGATGCTGGTTTTAAGGATCGTGACAGGTGACAAGTGACAGGTGACAAGTGGGCGGAAAAATACCGCAGCGGAATGGATCCGGCTGCGGTATTTTTTTCAAGTCACTTGTGACTCGTCACTCGTCACTTGTCACTTGTCACTGCTTTAGCCTCTTACATAACGGCGTACGCAGGTGCCTTTGCGGGTCTTGATGTAGCGGTAGGTCAGGTAGCCGCCTGTGCCGACACCCAGGCCGATGAGGGCTCCGCGTTTGCCGCCGAGACCGGCGCCGAGGGCCGCACCGGCTCCACCCGCGATCAGGGAATTAACGATCCTGCGTCCGCGACGCGTTCGTTTCTTGACGCGATATGTGCCTGCCGGGCAGGGCTTGAAACTGCTGAGTTCGGTCGCGGCCGGCGCAGTTGGCGCAGGCGCCGCCGGCGTGAGTTCTGCCGGGATAAGTGCAAATATTGTAGCCATTAAAAACGTCGAAAATAGTTTCTTCATTGCTTTCCTCCTTGAAAGTAAAAACCATCCAAAATAGATGTTTCGCCTGTGTGACTCGCAATGAGCATACCAGAGGCGGTAAATCCTAGTGTGTTCAATGGATTACACAGATACGCAGGTTTTTCGGAGACGGCGTTTCTGCACGGTATAGGTTGTGTTTACGCGAAATGGGGCGCGGGGGCAGTGAATAACGAATAACGAATAGTGAATAGTGGTCAGATGGTGGTGAATTCTGGGGGCATAGGTGTTTCGAGGCGGATGATGTTGTTGGTCGCCGGGTGGGGGAAGGCGAGGGTTTGGGCGTGGAGGCAGAGGCGGGCGAATGGGCGGCCGCCGCGGCGGGTGTCGCCGACGATTGGGTGGCCGATGAGTTCGCAGTGGATGCGAAGCTGATTTGTTCGGCCGGTTACGGGTTCGAGCTCGATAAGGGTTGTGTCGGTGCGGCGTTCGACCACGCGGTAGTTTGAGATGGAGTGCTTGCCTTCGTGGTGGACGGACCAGTGTTTGAGGTCCGCGTGGCGACCGATCGGCGCGTCGATCGTGCCGTGGTCGTCGGTAATGATGCCTTGGACCAGGGCGATGTAGCGCTTCTCGACCTGTTTTCGCATGAAGCTTCTTGAGAGATGTCTGTGGGCTGTCGGGTTCTTGGCGACAACGATCAGGCCTGAGGTGTTCTTATCGAGCCTATGAACGAGGCCGGGACGTATAAGTGCGGAATGCGGAATGCGGAGTGCGAAATTCTTAGTCGGCGATTCCGCATTCTCCGTTCCGCACTCCGCATTTAACCAGTAGGTGAGCGCGTTTAGGAGCGTGCCGGTCTTCTCACGGTGCGACGGGTGGACGAGCATGCCGGCGGGTTTGTTGACGACGATGAGGTCGTTGTCCTCGTGGACGATGTCGAGATCGATCTGTTGGGGCTGCATCGCGGTGCCGCGGGCGAGGTCGGCCTCGATCTCGACAAAATCGTTTGGCGTGAGACGATAGCCTGAGTTTTCGTGGACGCCGTTCACCTCGCAAAGGCCATCGCGGATCAGTTCGCGGATGTACATTTTGCTGAGGGACGAGAGTTTCTCAAACAGAAACTCGGCGAGCTTTTGCTTGTGAGCGGCTGGCTCGACCTCGAAAGTAAGTCGCGTGATTTGTTCGGCGTTTCTCACGGGTGTAGATTCTAACGCGTGGCCGACGGAATGGAAAAACTGATCGCCGAACTGCCCGACAGCGGGGCGGCACGGCGGTTCATCGAGGACCTGGCAAGTAAAGCATCCTGAGCACCATTCGCGGCTCGTGAAGAATGCCGCGCTGTTGTCCGATGCCGCGACGCTGGCGGCATTTAGTCCGCTGCTCGCGACCACGCTGCTGCAGACGCCGGAGTACCTGTGGTGGCTGGATGATAAGCGGCGTTCGACGGCCGTAAGGGACAAGGACGTGCTTGTCGGGTCGCTGAAGCGGTTTGCGGCGGCAAACCCGACGCTCGATCCGCAGGTGACGTTCACGCGGTTTCGGCGGCGGGAATTGCTGCGAATATATCTGCGCGACATTCGCCGTCTGGCGACCATCGCCGAGATCACCGAAGAGATATCAAACCTCGCCGACGCCACTCTCGAAACGGCTCTCGCAATGGCGCGGGCCGAGATCGCAGAGCGGTTTGGTGCGGCGGGAAACGAGTCGTCATTTTGCGTCATCGCGCTCGGAAAACTCGGCTCGCGCGAGCTTAATTATTCGTCTGACATCGACCTCGTCTTTCTCTATTCGGACGAAGGGCAGACGACCGGCGGCACGCGCGACGGCGTGACCAATCGCGAGTATTTCGTAAAGCTTGCCGAATATACGATCAAGCTGATCGGCATGCACTCGGTCGAGGGCACGGCGTATCGCGTCGATGTGCGGCTGCGCCCGCACGGCACATTGGGCCCGCTGGCGGCCTCGCTGCCCGACACGGTGCGGTATTACAAGACCGACGCCCGAGCGTGGGAACGGCAGGTGATGATCCGTTCGCGATGTTCGGCCGGCGACGCGGGGTTATTCAAGCGGCTGCATACCGAGATCGAGTCGCTCGTTTTTTCTCAGGAAGAGACGGTCGAGAACGCACTGGCCAACGCACGCGCGTCCAAAGACAAGATCGACCTGACGGTGCGCGACGGCGGATTTAACGTCAAGCTCGGCCGCGGCGGCATTCGCGAGATCGAGTTCATCGCACAGGCATTGCAGCTTGCGTATGGCGGGCGTGATAGATGGCTTCGCGAGGGGCATACGCTCATTAGCCTGGCTCGGCTTGCGGATCGCGGGCATTTGAGCGATGCGGAATTGACGGAGCTGTCGTCGGCGTACGAATTTCTCCGCCGGACCGAGCATGTGCTGCAGATGGAGAACGGTCTGCAGACGCATACGGTTCCTGACGACGCGGACAAGCGAGCATTGCTCGGCCGGCGGATCGATATGGCCGGCAGCGGCGAGTTTGAGATCGATCTCGTTAGGCACACCGGCAATGTCGAGCGCATCTTTACGCGGGTTTTTGGCGAGGCGGCCCGAGCCGAGCCTGTCGAGGCGGTTCCGGAAATATCGACCGCTCCCGACCGAACGCGGGCACACGTCATGGCTTCGCTCGACAAGGCCGGGATCGAGATCGCAGGCCGCGGTGAGACATCGACCGTTTTGGACCGCTTGATCGCAGTAAGCCCGAGATTCGCGGCGATGATCGCCGCGAACCCGCAGCTCGTCGGTGAGCTTGCCAAGGTGGGCGACACGGACGATGAGCCGCCGTACGCGGACCTGCTCATGACGGCGGTGACTGCGGCAACAGGTTTTCGCGATCGTTTGAGCGTGCTGCGGCGCACGTGGTCTCGGCTGCTGCTGAATATCGTGGTGCGTGACGTATTCGGCAAGGCAGATATGTTCGAGGCCAAGCGGCTGCAGACGCTGCTCGGCGAGGCAAGCATCGCGACAGCGTTAGAGATCGTTCGGGCGGAACTCTCTCGCAAGTTTGCGGTCGATATCGAGGCTCTTCACCTTGCGGTCCTCGGCCTCGGCAAGCTCGGCGGGCACGGGCTCGATTACGACTCGGACCTCGACATGGTGCTGATCTATGACGACAAACTGCCGTCGCCCGTTGCGGGTCTGACGGAGGCGGAATTCAACGCTCGCGTCGCCGAAATGCTCGTCACGACGCTGTCATCAATGACGCGCGACGGCAGTTTATATCGTGTCGACCTGCGATTGCGGCCCTATGGTTCAAAAGGGCTGACGGCCATGCCAGCGTCGGGGTTTATCGAGTATTTGCTGAACACCGCTGCGATCTGGGAGATGCTAGCCTTCGTCAAGCTGCGTGCGGCCGGCGGTGACCTGAACCTCGGCAAGCCCGTCGAACAGAACGCCCGAAAGATCATTCACCGACGGGCACTCGAGATCGACCCTACGAAGCTCGCCGCCGAGACGCGGCGCGTCAGGCTCGCTCTTCAGAAGCAGCGGACACGGCCACGTCGTGGCAGCGAGGTCGATATCAAATACGGCGAAGGCGGGATGCTGGACGTCTATTTCGCGATGCGCTACCTGCAATTGCGGCACAATGTTCCCGATGATCCCAAAGACCGCTCGACCACCGCGATGCTGGCGCAATTGGCGGAGCATCGGTCACTCACCGATCATCGGTCGTCGCTTGCGGCCCTGCATGACGGTTATGAGTTTCTGTCGGCCCTCGACCACAATCTCAGACTGACGGTCGGCCGCACTACGAGGTTGCCACTCGGGAAGCAGGCCGCTCTCGAAACCATCGCGGAGAGGATGAAAGTCGGGTCAGCCGGCGAATTGCTCCAGCAGCTCACCTTCCAGCGGATCGATGTTCGCGAAGCGTTTTCGGCTGCTTGTGGGGTGATCTTCTGTCTATTCTTTACGGGTTACCTGCGTGGGCCTGTTGTGATATGATGCACAGCAGTTTCCAAGAAAACCTGAGAATGCCAAACTAGGAGGATCCGTATGAAGAAGACAATCTGCACGTTCGCTCTAATTTGTTTAATGTCGAGTTCGTCATTCTTGGCGTTGACCCAAATGCCCGACAAGACGGTCGTCATCCCCGACGGAACCGAGATATCAGCCGTAACAACCGACACGATATCGAGCAAGACCGCGCACGAGGATGATCCGATCACGTTCAAGGTGGATGAGGACGTGATCATTGACGGATCCGTAGTTGTTGCGAAAGGAACTATCGTCAAAGGCGTGGTTACCAATGCAAAGAAGAGCGGTTATTTCGGCCGGGGCGGCAACCTGAACGTAAGGGTCGAATCGACGACTACCGTCGACGGTCAAAAGCTGAAGGTCCGTGCTGCAAAAGGCAAGGAAGGGAGCGATAAGACGGGAGCTACGGTCGCGTTGGTAGTTCTGTTTGGGCCTCTTGGTTTCTTAAAGAAAGGTAAGAATGCCGAGATCAAGGAAGGCACGAAGATCAAGGTATTCACTGATGAGGAGAAGACGGTTAAAGTTGCTGTTCAGCCGTAATAAGAAACGGAGACACACAGCAGGAAACGGCTGCCACAAAACCAGAGGATGTTCGGTGCTTATGAATGCTAATGCCGGATATCCTTTCGTCTTTTCTAGCGGCTTGCGCGTCAAACGGTTGCAGTATATTCTATGCCCTTAGGCACAGCAGATATCCAGCGAAAATAACTTTTGGAGGACAAGAAATGGTAAGACGAACTCTTATTGCAGCATCGATATTGGCGGCAGTTCTCGTAATGTTTGGTTCTGAGGCAAATGCTCAGGGCGGTACTTTTCTCGGCGCCCGGACGGTGCCTGATCGGTCCGACCGCGACACTCTCATTGTCGGCTCAAAGCGCGGACAGTTTAGACGATTGCAGTTCCGTGTCAAGATCCATGGGATTGATTTTCATAAGGTCAAGGTCCACTTCGGCAATGGCCAGAGTGAAGAGATCGACCTTCGCGATCGGATCCCGGCCGGCGGGCAGACCCGATGGATCGATCTGAACGGCGGGAGCCGCACGATCGAACGGATCGAGTTCTGGTACGACGCCGTCACTACGCGCGGTAGGCGGGCGCAAGTGAACATCTGGGGAGCCCGATGAACTAGGCCGTCCTCTCACGGCGGCCATCATCCTCAAACCAGCACCGCGTGCAAAAGCGGTGCTTTTTTCTTTCGTTCGCGGTGTATTCTGTGGACGCGGCGAGACGCTCGACGAGCATTCGCTCGTCAGCCGACAGTTCAGCCCAGGACCTCATTGCCCGAGAATGACAGCGGGGACATTCCAACATCGAGTTCAATCATTTATCATTAAGCCTCATAGAAGCAAATGTTTACTGTTAAAGCGGCGTTTAGCGACGATATCGAGATAAAGGCGAGTGTTGAGAAAGTGCGCGAGTTCTTTCGCGACGTGTCGAATTTTGCGGAGATGATGCCCGGCGTAGAGCGTGCTCATCAGGATGCGAATGGCACCGCACAATGGCGTGTAGGGGCTGAGGTGCCCTTTGTCGGCCAGATCATCCAGAATTTTTCGCTTGAACTGGCCGAGAATACACCCGAACGCGTCGAGTGGGCGCCGCTTGCGGCCGAGACCGAGAATTTCCTACGCTATTCGGCAGATTTCATCGAGGGCCCCAACGGCATTACCAAGGTGCATTTTGCACAGCAGGTCGAGTTGCGCCGAAAGAAGGCATCAGAACTACATTCCCTCGCATGGCTAGCGGGCGAGTCACTCATCTCAAAGGAAATGACCGCCAGCATTACGCAGATGATCCGAACGTTCATCGACCGGGCAAAGGAGCGGCTGGAACAATAGCCCAATTAGGACACCCTTTTTGCCGACGTAATGTATTGATGTAAACTGGGACCAGTGGACCTGTAGGGTCCACTTGATACTTAAGATGACGAATGAGTTGTCCTATTCGACGCCTGCTCGCGTCAATTTTCGTCATCCGACGCTGCTTGGGCTGGCGGCCTCGCTATTGCTGACCGTCCTGGTCGTTGTCGGCTCGCGAAACCTCGAACATTTCGATTCCGCCCTTTTCGGTTACACGATCGCAAGCATCGTTGCATTCGGCGCGATCGTGTTTCGTTACACGGTGTGGCTGCAGCGGCCCGCGACGCGGGTATATTTCAAGCGGGGCCTTCAATTGTTCTTTCAGAGGAGAAAGTTCGCACGAAATACGGCTACGGCGGCCAAGACGATCGCAACGAACCTCGTCGAGCAGCGTTTTATTTTCAAAAGAAGCAAACAGCGGTGGCTGATGCACGGGCTGATCATGTGGGGCTGCGTGCTGGCGGCATTGATCACATTTCCGCTCGTTTTCGGGTGGATCCATTTCGAGCTAGTCGGCGAGTTGGGCTATCAGCCGTACCTGTTCGGATTTCCCGCCGGACCTGCACTTGAGGGCCGCAGCATATCGGCGTGGATCATGTTCCACGGGCTCGATATTTCCGCGGTAATGGTCATCGCGGGATGCTCCATCGCTATCCACAGGCGGCTTAAGGATCGCGGCGCGATCGCCGTTCAGCAGTTTTTGCTCGATTTTGTCCCGCATATGCTGCTGCTCGCGATCTCAGTTTCGGGGCTGATGCTGACGGCGTCGAGCTTGTGGTTTGATGGCTATATGTACGCGTTCATCTCACTGTCGCATCAGGCGTTGGTGATAATGACGCTGTTCTTCCTGCCGTTCGGCAAGCTATTTCACATCGTCCAGCGTCCGGCGTCGGTCGGCGTTGAGCTGTATCAAAAGCATTCGCAAAGTGCGAATCAGGCCGTGTGCCCGCGATGCGGTTCGATGTTTGCCGGCCAAATGTGGATCGACGACCTAAAAAAGGTTGTCGACCAACTAGGATACGACTATCGCATGGAGGACGGGCGTACGTTGCAGGATTACTGTCCGCGTTGCAAGCGAATTATGCGCGGCCTCGCATACGCTGATATCGCAGACAAGCAGGACAGGGTTTTTAAGGGCACACGAACTGATGAGCAAAGTTGAGTATCTCGACAATATAATTGACCGCTTCGGCCCGCATCTCCATGATGCGCCCGACGGTGGTTGGCAGTCCGACCGCACGATCGACAAGGTCGTCGACACGCACTGTCCCTACTGCGGAATGCAGTGCGGCCTGAAACTGCTCGTCGAGGACAACAAGGTTGTCGGGTTTGAGCCGCGATATGACTTTCCGGTAAACGAGGGCCGCCTGTGTCCGAAAGGCGTGACGGCTTATCTCCAAACCCACCATCCCGACCGCCTCGAATATCCTCTGATAAAGCGGAACGGCGTTTTCGAACGCGCGAGCTGGGACGAGGCACTCGACCTGGTCGTGTCGAAATTCAAGAAACTACAGGAAGTGCACGGCAAGGATTCGATAGCGGTCTATTCCGGATCGTCGCTAACCACGGAAAAGACGTATCTCGTGGGGAAGTTTGCGCGTTTAGGGCTAGGCACACGTTATATCGATTACAACGGCCGCCTGTGTATGGCATCGGCGGCGGCGGGCAATAACAAGGCGTTCGGGATCGACCGGGCGGCAAATCCGTGGAGCGATATTCCGTTTGCCGAGGTGCTGATAATCGCGGGGGCCAACTGCGCCGAGACCTTCCCGATCATCAACGGCTTTTTGTGGAAGCAGCGTGACAACGGCGGCGTCTGGATCGTGATCGATCCACGCGAGACGGCGACCGCGCGGCAGGGCGATATTCACCTCCAGCTAAAGCCCGGTACCGACGCGGCAGTGACTAACGGCATGCTTAACGTGCTGATCAATGAGGACCTGCTCGATCAGGCGTTCATCGACTCACGCACGAACGATTGGGAAGCCACAAGGGAAACTGCACTCAAATACACGCCCGACGTTGCGTCTCAGATCTCCGGCGTACCGGCGGAAAAGATCGTACAGGCTGCATTGGTCTATGGTCGGGCAAAGACCGGCATGGTCATGCATGCCCGCGGTATCGAGCACCATTCTAACGGTACCGAGAACGTGCTGAGCTATATCAATCTTGTTCTCGCCACCGGCAAGATCGGCTCTCAGGGCCGCGGTTACGGAACTATAACCGGCCAGGGGAACGGACAGGGCGGACGCGAGCACGGGCAAAAGGCGGACCAGCTTCCGGGTTATCGCTCGATGTTGAATCCTGAACACCGCAAGTACGTTGCCGGCGTTTGGGGAATTGACGAGAGCGAATTGCCCGAGGCGGGCGTGTCGGCCGTCGAGGTCTTTAACAAGATGCGTGACGGCGAGATCCGCGGGCTGCTGTCGATCTGCAGCAACATGATGGTCTCGCTTCCGGACACGAACAAGGTCCGACAGTCGCTCGAGGGTCTGGACTTCAATGTCTGCATCGACTTCTTTATGTCCGAGGCCTCCCGCTATGCCGACGTCGTCCTGCCGGGAACTACCTGGGCCGAGGACGAAGGCACGACGACCAGCGGCGAGGGCCGTGTCATTAAGATAAATAAGGCCATCGATCCGCCCGGCGAGGCCCGGCGCGATTGGGACATCCTACAGGAGATCGCACGGCGCATGGGCCGCGGGCAGTATTTTCAATTCAATTCGCCGCGTGAGATCTGGGACGAGCTGCGCGTTGCGTCAAAGGGCGGCAAGGCCGATTATTACGGCATCACCTATGAAAAGATCGAGGCCCAGGACGGCGTTTTCTGGCCGTGCCCGACCGAGGAGAGTACCGGCACGCCCCGGCTCTTTGAAGAGAAATTCGCACACGACGACGGCAAGGCAAAATTCCATCCGATCGAATACAAAGGCGCCGCTGAGCAGCCCGACGACGAATATCCGCTGATATTTACGAGCGGACGGATCGTGCATCAATATCTCTCGGGCAACCAGACGCGGCGGATCGGCTTTCTCGTCCAGCAATGCCCCGAGCCGTTCGTCGAGATACATCCCGAGACGGCGATGAAGTACAAGATCAACGACGGCGAACGGGTGAAGGTGATATCGCGGCGCGGTGAGGGCATCTTCCCGGCTCTGGTGGTAAAGACCATCCGGCCCGACACGATATTTATTCCGTATCACTGGGGCGAGCAGTTGGCGGCAAATCAGATCACGAACGCCGCGCTCGATCCGACATCGAAAATACCTGAATTCAAAGCGTGTGCCGCACGGATCGAAAAGATCCATTCGCGAGAATTGCCGATCCTCGGTAAGGGGATGAAGGGCAGGAGTCAATCCGAGGTACAAAGGGGGAAATAGATGCAGGAGACAATGTTCATCGATCCACAGCGCTGCATCGGCTGCCGTGCGTGTGTGGCCGCCTGCCGCGAGTGCTCGACGCACAAGGGCTATTCGATGATCTTTGTCGATTACTTCGACCGCGCCGAGACGACCGCGACCATGCCGACGATATGCATGCACTGTAACGAGCCGACCTGTGCGCAGGTTTGTCCGGCGGATGCGATCAAGCAGGACGAGAACGGCGTCGTGATGACCGCGTTGAAGCCGCGATGTCTCGATTGCCGCAACTGTGTCAACGCGTGCCCGTTCGGTGTTCCGAAATACAACTCGGCGATGCATCTGCAGATGAAATGCGACATGTGCTACGACCGCACCGCCGAGGGCCTCAAACCAATGTGCGCAAGCGTTTGCCCAACGGGTGCTCTCACATTTGGCAAATATGAGGACGTCGTGCCGCTTCGCAGGACTAAGCCGGTCAATGTTCATGTATTCGGCAATCAGCGGGTCGAGACAAAGGTTTACATGATGCTGCCTACCGACGCCGAAGCAGTCGAAATGGCCGGCGACGCAGATCTTGGAGGCGGCTCAGGCCTCGATCCAGCAGTACACGAATCGTGGATCGACACGCAGGTAGAGGAGTCCGATAAAGGCAACGAATTCTAAGAGTTATGAGATCAGAACTTTCCGAAACGATCGATCGTGTTTTGGCCGACGAGGGCGACGTCCGGCGGGCGACCGACTCTCACCAGGCTGAGTTTCCGTATAACCGCGATCAGGAAGCAGAAGTCACGCGGCGGGAATTCTGCAATTTTCTCTTTTTAACCTCGACGACGATGTTTATCGGAGCGGCCGGTTTTTCGGCGAAGGCGATGTATGACGCGCGTATTGAAAAGACGTTTGCTCCCGCGCCGATACGAGGATCAGAGACGCTGGCACCCGGTACGGCGATGAATTTTACCTATCCGGGCGAGGAGGATACGGCGATCTTGATCCGGTCGCGCGACGGCAGCTATCACGCGTTCGGCCAGAAATGCACCCACCTATCGTGTCCGGTCTATTATGCAAAAGAGAACGAGCGGCTCGAGTGCCCGTGCCACGAGGGCGGATTTAGCGAGACGACAGGCGAAGTGCTGTACGGCCCTCCGCCAAGGCCGCTCGACAAGATCGAGATCGAGGTCCATAACGGCCGCGTTTTTGCTACTCGCAGGGAGGTGAGAAGCAATGAAAGTTCAGCGCCGGATACAGTAGCGTCAACAGAGCACAAAATCGCGGCAGAACAGCCGTCTCGCAAGGCCGGCTTGCTCTGCTCGTGATGATAAACATCGCGCAGATGTGGACCCTCTCGGCTGCCGTCGAGGCCGCTCTCGCTCATGAGTTCGACCACCTACTCCCGTTGGTCGTCGCGTCCGGCGTTTGCTGGCTGATCGCCCTTTCTATTTTTATTTGGTGGAAGCCGGTCAGGGTCAGGCGGTAAGGCGGCCACTGTGTCGCACGAGGTCCGGCTCCTCGCACATCTCAAATGAACACAGACGAGAACCAGAAGGTGGACGGTCGATTTATGCGTGCCGTCTCGGAACTTTTTCCGGGGTATTTTGCTCTGGTCATGGCGACCGGGATTACCTCGATAGCAGCACATCTGCTTGAGATGACGAGCATTGCGGCGGCCCTCGTTTATGTGAACGTGGCGGCGTTTGTCGTACTCTGGGCGATGCTTCTTTTGAGGATAGTGCGGTTCTTTCCCCGCGTGCGCTCGGACCTTGCCGATCATCTCCGTGGCCCCGGCTACTTTACCGTCGTTGCGGCGTCGGGTGTGCTGGGCAGCCAGTTCGTGATCGTGAAAGAGGAATTCGGCATCGCGGCCGTACTTTGGTTTCTAAGCATTGGCTGCTGGGCCGTGATCATGTACGGATTCTTCACGGCGGTGACGGTTCGCGAAGACAAGCCCGTTCTGGAAAAGGGGATCAGCGGCGCGTGGCTGATCGCGGCCGTTGCGACCCAGTCGGTGTCGGTCCTCGGAACCCTGCTCGCAACGTACTTTGACAAATATACAGAGGTTATCCTCTTTTTCACGCTGTGCATGTTCTTGATCGGCTGCATGCTCTACTTGATGCTGATCACGCTGATCTTCTACCGGTTTACGTTCCTGGATATAACACGCGAGACGCTTACGCCGCCGTATTGGATCAATATGGGCGCGGTAGCGATAACAACCCTCGCCGGAGCGAGGCTGATCCTGGCAGTGCCGGATTGGCCTTTACTGAACGAGATCCGGCCGTTTTTGGTCGGCTTTACCCTGTTTTTCTGGGCATCGGGAACGTGGTGGATACCTCTGCTTTTTATCCTTGGAATTTGGCGCCACCTCTACAAACGCCTGCCGCTGAGGTATGATCCGCAATACTGGGGCATGGTGTTTCCGTTGGGAATGTACACCGCCTGCACGTTTCAGCTTGTAAAGGCGTTGCCCTTTCCTCCGCTGATGGTCATCCCCAACGCTTTTGTTTATCTCGCCCTGGCTGCCTGGACGGCGACATTTATGGGAATGTTGTTTAGCCTGTTTCCAAAACGGGCGTGAGAACCAGACTCCTAGGTTACCGCTCCGCCGTCGACGATCACGACCTCGCCGTGGGTAAAGCTGCCAGCGGTCGCAGATCATGTAAGGAATCAGGTGTTAGGCAGTCTTCCAAAACCTGATCTCATACAGGACATCAATGGAAGTGGCCTTGTTCTTGCCCGTGGAGCTAACGAACTTAAATCGCGGTTGTGTGCAGCTCGACCCGTACATATAGCCGAACGAACCGGTCGGCATAGGCGGCGGCGGTTTATTTCCCGGATTCTCGATCGCGGTCCGGATCTTCACGGCAGGATCGGAGAGCTGCCATCGAAGCGTATAGACCCCGGCGATGCAGTCGATGCCTGAGTATGGGAAATCTTCGATAAACTGCCAGTCGTCGTCCTCGTCCACCGTCACCGTGCCGGTAGATCGAAAATTCTCGCCAAAGTAGTCTTCTCCGGGCCTAGGCTGAAAACCGGCGAGTTTCGTCGGGAACGCGGGGATCTGTTTCGCGTTGGAGCTCGTGTAAACACCTTGCTCCGTTGGCCAAGCCGCCCCCTGCGCGCGAGTGGTCGTCCAGCACAGCCCGAGCACAATGACGGTTGAAAATACTAAACTCCGCAACATAATTCCACTATGTTATCGCGCCGCCGTCGACGATGACGACCTCGCCGCTCATAAAGCTGTTGCGGTCTGAGGTCATGAAAGCGGCGAATTCGGCGAGTTCGTGCGGGTCGCCTTTACGGCCCTTTGGGACCCAGAAATCGTGCATTTGGATAAGGCGTTCGGGCAGGGAATGGCCGAGGTCGGTGTCGAATATGCCGGCCGCGATGGCGTTGACCGAGATGCCGAAGTTCGCGGCCTCGCGCGACAGGCATTTCGTGAAGCCGATCATCGCGGCCTTTGAGGTCGCATAATGGACCGAGGTCGGCAGGCTGCGGATCGCACCGACTGAGGTGATATTCAGGATGTGGCCGTGGCGTTCGCGGAGCATCTGCTTGTAAAAAGGCTTTGTGACGGCAAAGAGGCTGCCGACATTCGTATCGACAACCCAATCCCACGATTTATCGGTCGTCGTCGCGAAATTGTCGCCCTTGTTGACCGCGGCGTTATTGACGAGGATCTGGATCGGGCCCCACGCGTTCTTGATCTCGCGGGCGATGTGTTTCATTCCGTAACGGTCGGTCACGGACACCTTAAAACTCAACGCCCGCCGGCCGTGCGCCTCGATCTTCTTCTCGACCTCCTTGGCAAGCTCATCGCTCGAGTGATAGTTAAAAGCGACGTCCGCACCCTCGCGGGCAAAGACCTCGCAGATCGCGGCCCCGATGCCGCGGGTGCCGCCGGACACAAATGCTCGCTTACCTTCAAGAAGCAGGCTCATAAATACTCAGTAGTCAGTAGTCAGCCGTCAGTAGTCAGAATTCAAGACGAACATCCGACCGTGTTAACAGAAAGCCTATTGTCACACTTTCCACTTTGGACTATCAACTTAGGGTTTTTGTTTAGGCTGCGGCCCGGACGGGCTGGGCCTGGATGTTTGGCCAGAGAGCATTGATCTCGCGAACGATCTGTTCGGTCGAATTGGGCATCGTCATGCCCTCGGTCGCAGCCTTCATTCTCAGGTAGCGAGGATTGTCGCTGACGAGACCTTGTATAGTGGGGACAATGTCGATACTGTGCCTGAGCAATATACCGGCGCCCTTTCTCTCGATCATCTGCACGGTTCCCGCTTCCTGAGGCATGGGCGGCGTGGTCGCGTCAGCGATGATCGGCAGACGACAGGCAAGGGCCTCGAATGTCGTCAATCCGCCTAGCTTTGAGACCATAACGTTCGCCGATTGCATCAATTTCTCGATCTCATCAGAATATCCGATGACCTTGACAGGGAACTTAGCCGATTTTGCCAGATGTTCGGCCTCGGCCCGCAGCTCTTCGTTCTTTCCGGCAAGGAAGATCGCCTGCACATCCAATTCGCCGCGAACAAACTCTCTAAAGATCTGAGGAACGTTTCCCCCGCCGATCCAGCCGGCGTTGACGAACACGGTGAATTTATCGGGATCGAGGCCGTATGCCCGACGGGCATTTTGGGCGTCGGCTTCATTCAATTCGTAAAACTTTGGATGCACGGGCATCCCTGATATCTTGATCTTTTCCGGCGAAATTCCGTAATCAACCAGTTGCCGTCTCGCGTCGTCGTTTGCGACTAAATAAAGCGATACATCATCGCATGCCCAACCTTTCCAGAAGCCGTAACATGGATCGGTCACAACAGTGACAAGCGGAACCTGATGCGAAAGATTAAGTTCACGTAAGACCTTAGCAAAGAAGTGTTGAGTCAACGGGTGGACGCTCACAACGATGTGCGGGCACCATTTCTCAAACACGTCGCGAGCGTAGCCAAAGCAGCGTTTATGAAAGAACTCACGCGTTTCTGGACGTATCTTATTGATCGCCCAGTACAGATACTTCATCCAGCCCTGCTTATTCCGCAGGACCCAATTGTAAAGATTTACGAGCTTGTCAGTTATGTGATGCGAGTCCTCGACTGCCCGAATGGTGCGGACCACAGCGGATTCACCAGTCCAAAACTGTTTGAGTCCTTCCGTAATAGCGACCGCCGCCGAGCGATGGCCGCCGCCGGTGTCGGAGGAGATGATGAGGATCTTTGGAGTTTGCTGCATCAAAGGAGTTCTCGCAACTGGTCAGGAGTAATCTCTGCGTCCTTAAGGATGCCCCGCAGCGTTCCGGTCGGAATGTCCCGGCCCTTATGAATAGGGACCGTAACGCGTCGCCTATCGGACTCGCGAAACATATGCAGGTGACTGCCTTTCTGACGGCGGCTGACGAAGCCCGCCTTTTCAAGAGCCTTCACCAGTTTCTGGCCGGTGACGACGGGAAATTTGTCTGTCATGCTGCTATCGGGATCGACATTCGGGATACGAAATAGGGAGTTCCCTCGATCGGAACGTCCTCACCATCCTCGATCATTGCCTCAACATGCAACTCGACCGCCTCAGCAATATTCGCCTGAGTTTCATCAAGCGTGGTTCCATGGGAGTGACAACCTGGCAGTGCCGGAACAAATGCGTGAAATCCAACTTCGTCCGGCTCGATAACAATCGTGAAATCGTAATTCATACCGTTATGCCTTGAGTGCGATCTCTCGTGCGGTGGTGAAACCAGCACTCTTTGCGGCCTTCTTCATCTCACCTTCGAGCTTCTTGATCTTGATCAGATGCCCCGCATTGAACGGCAGTGACGGATAGAAGCAGTTCGATTCGTGCGTACAGAAACAACCTGCTCCGGCCTCTTTGCGGCGGGCCTTCATCAGGTCGGTATTCCAGGCAGCCTGGAAGTTCCACTCGTAGTCGCGCAGATTCAGCACATCGGACTTGTTCTCACACGATGAGAGGGCTCCATTGTCATAGATAACGGCACCGGCCGAGCCGGCGTAGCATTTGAGCTGTGCCTTGTTCTCTTCCTTTGTCTTGGCGATCAGGTCGTGCATGTAGATATCGACCGCGGCCTTGAAGAATCCTCCCTCGCCGCCGTACGTGTTCTTCAACGCGGCGCTCTTTGTGTCCTCAAGGATCATCTGCGACAGCTCGGCATATCGCTGGTGGTCGAAATTGAGCTCGTTCGGATCGGCCGACGGCGGGCGAATGTAGTTAATATTCACCTTGTCCGGCTTGAGGTCGTGTTTGAGGAAATCGTACCAGTCAAAGATAGTGTCCTCATTAGAATGCATCACGCAGGTGCACGTTTGAATATCAAGCCGCGGATACTGCTCGCGTTTCATTTGCTGAAGCGTGCGGGCCGTGTGAATGGCCTTGTCCCAACTGCCTTCTTTTCGGCGGATCTTTTCGTGAGCGTCCTTCATCCCGTCAATGCCGAGTGCGACGCTGACGTTCAGGTTGGGGCACTCGTCCATTATCCGGGCGACATCGGGGAAGATACGCGGGTGTATCTGGCCGTTCGACATCAGGTAGACCGAGTCTAGCTTGTTGTTCTCGTAAAAAGCGCGGACGATCTCGGGCAGGTCCTTACGCGTGAACGGTTCTCCGCCGGCGAGTACGAGTACGCCCAGGTTGCCTCCGAGGGTCTCTGAGATGCGGCCGATCTCATCAGCCTTCATCTGCAGCTTCTTGCGCGGACGGTCGTCAAGCTCGTCTGTAAAGAAACAGTGCGTGCAGCGCATATCGCAAACGCTGGTGACCAGAATGTTCAGAAAAACAGGCGAAATAGGCCGGCCAACCACTAGATTGGCGTAACGTTTAAAGATCTCTTTTGTCGCAAAATCCATTACTTTTGTCGTCGCACCAAGGCGTTCCGAGCTTTGATGCAGATACACTAAACCAAGTTTAACTTTATCGTAATCAAGGCGTTTTCGCTAGTAGTTCGATAAAGTAAACTAGCCGTATGTTTCGCCGCGTTTACCTCGATAATAGTGCCACTACGCCGCTGGATCCGACGGTTGTTGAGGCTATGATGCCCTATCTGACCGAGCAATTCGGCAACGCATCTAGTATTCATTATTTTGGCCAGCAGGCTCGCGCCGCGGTCGACGCTGCCCGCCATCAGGTCGGCGCTCTCATCAACGCGCGACCGAACGGGATCGTATTTACGTCGGGCGGCACCGAGGCCAACAATCTCGCGATCCGCGGCCTGGTTGAGATGAATGGTAAGTACGGGCGGCACATCATTACCTCAGCCATTGAACATTCGGCGGTTCGAAATGTGTGCGAGGATCTCGAAAAACATGGCTTTGAGGTCACGTATCTGCCGGTCTATGAGAACGGCATTGTCAGGATCGAGGACGTCGCGTCCGCGCTTCGCGATGATACCGTTTTGGTCACCGTCATGATGGCGAATAACGAGATCGGGACGCTGCAACCAGTGTCGGATATCGGCCGGCTGCTCAGGTCGAGAAGGGAAGCCGGCCGGAAATTATGGTTTCACACTGACGCTGTTCAGGCGTTAGGAAAAGTGCCGGTCGATGTGGAAGAGATCGGCTGCGACCTGCTCTCTATGTCGGCACATAAGATCCATGGGCCAAAAGGTGTGGGAGCCTTGTACGTTCGACGCGGCGTGCGTCTGCACCCGCAAAATCTGGGCGGCCATCAGGAGCGTGAGCGTCGCGGCGGCACCGAATCCGTGCCTCAGATCGCCGCCTTTGGTAGGGCATGCGAGATCGCCCAACAGTCAATGGAGGCTTCGTCCGCCGCTGTATCTCAATTGCGCGACCGGCTCGAGGCGAAGATAGCCGAGATCGTGCCAAACGTAGTTTTTAGCGGCGATCGGTCACATCGTCTTCCGAACATCGCCAACATTTCCTTTCTTGGGGTCGAGGGTGAGGGCCTGCTGATCAATCTCGATATGCAGGGCGTTGCGGTCTCTACTGGTTCAGCGTGCTCATCTGGAAGCCTTGAGCCGTCACCGGTAATTCGGGCCCTGGGCCGCAGTGAAGACGACGCGCGGAGTGCGATACGATTCAGTTTGGGACGGTTCAATACAGGTGAGGACATCGACCGGGTGATCGAGGTGCTCCCGGCCGCAGTGGAAAACCTTCGACGCTTGTCGCCTCGCAGCAAAATGGCCAAAACTTAAGTGTCGCGCCGGGCGATCAACAACCCTCGGCCGCGGTTCTTCGGAGCCATGCGGCAAAACGCCTCTTTACCTCGCCCCTGAGATCGCTGATGGAGCCGATCTGTTCATTGGTCCCATCGAGTTCGTCGAATGCCTGGTTTATCGCCAAGACGACGATGAACAGAGGGATTTCCTGTTTTTTTCCACTCAGCGATCCGCGGATAGTCAGCAGCGTCGATGATCGTTGCCTTGCCGTTGCGGGAGCGAAATGCGCCGGTTACTTCCGCTACGTAATTCATTTCATTACCTGGCCGTGAAAGAGAAAACAGCCGGTCGGTTTCCCGACTCGGCTGCTTGTTCCCCCCGGGTTTGAATCGAAAACTAGTCACTGACGATGATGCCGTCCTTGGCAGCCGTGCAGCCGCTGTTCGTCGTGTCGCCGAAAACCGTGACGCCCGTCAGGCCGGCCACGATGATGCCGATCACGTCCCTGCCGGCTACGATAATGCCGTCGCGTCCCGCTACGATGATGCCGTCCTTTGAGCATCCGGTTGGCTCGCCCTTACCTGCTACGATTATGCCGCCGTTCGCGAATGTGCTGCTGGCCAGAACCACTGCTAATCCGATCGTTGAAAGTACTTTTTTCATGTCTCTTCTCCTAAGAAAGTTTTTTATAAGTTCGAGGCCCATCGGCTTCGTTCTGCCTTACCTATTACAACCAGCGTGCCAAAGCGGGCAGTGAAAGAGGCCGTCTCCGTAAGTCATTGAAGTAGATATAGTTACCCCATCGCACGACCGCCTCCGGTGGCGGTGGACGAGGTTTGACGATATGTATACAAAGTTTCCACAACTCGCCGCCTGATCACGTAAAGTGCACAGATCGTTATAGTTAGGAAAGTGCATACCGGATATACAGTTTCTGGGTGGAAAGTTTGTATACACCAGGGAAAAAAAGGCAGTATTTTTTGTTGGATTAATATGTTAAACGTGTTAAACTCCACAGTGGGAATTTGTGACCTCGCTTTGCGCCCTGCCATTGTTCACATTATTCGACCATCCCTCCCTATGAATCGAGAGCAAATTGCAAAGTACGCCAAGGTAACCGCGATGGTGCTCGGTGCCGTTTCGGTTGTGTGGGCCGTCTCGTCTATGCCGTCGTCGGTCGTGAACTGGGGCTATTTGTTGATACTGGTGTTTGCGACGGTGGTCGCGCCTCGCATGAGCCTGGCCTTGCATGGCTCGCGTTTCGCGATAAGTTTTTCGGACGCGGCGATCTTCCTTTCATTCCTACTTTTCGGCGGGCCGGCCGCGATCATTGTCGCGGCTGCTGAAACCCTGGCGAATTGCCTGTATTTAAGGAAAAAAGGCTTCCCTTTCGGGCGGTGGATGGTTCCGACAAATGTATCCATCAACGCCTTCTCGACGGCGGTAACTTTTTTGGTGTGGTTTTACGTCCCACGGCCGTCGCTTTTTACGGCTGAGCCCGGCAGTACTCAATTGCTGATCGCAACGATGGGATGCCTGGCATTGATCCAGTTTGCGGTCACGTCTGTTTTTGTCGCGGTTTTCCAAGCGTTGAAAGAGGGCGTTAGCGTCGTTCAGGTATGGAAGCGCGATTGTTTCAGTAGTTCGATGACGCAAATCGTCGGGTCTGCGTTGGCGGCGCTTGTTTACAAGCTCATCAATTACGGCGATACGGTAACCGGCCTGATCGCATTTGTAGCACTCGGCATTCTATATCTAAGCTATCGACAATCGATTCGCGAAGCCAATGATGCCTTTACGAGCATGGAAGCGGCGGAGCGGGAAAAGGCCGAGACCGAGCGCGAGCGCCGCGTCGAGGTCGAACGGCATGCGGCCCAGTTGAGCATTTCGCTGCAAAAAGAAGAGCATGCCAACTACGCGCTTCGCAAGAGCGAGCAGGACCTGCAGCACGCGGCCTTGCACGATTCGCTGACGGGACTGCCGAACCGCAAGCACTTCGGCGACATCCTGAGGAAACTTATCCAGGATTACAAGGACGACCCGACAAAGACGTTTCACGTCCTATTTCTCGATATATCTCGATTTAAAAATATAAACGATTCCCTCGGCCACACGCTGGGCGACAAGGTGCTGATGATCGCCGGCAAGCGGTTCGTGCGGATGCTTAATGCGGACGACATGGTCGCTCGGATCGGGGGCGACGAGTTCGCAGTGATCCTTAAGAACCTCTCGACCGCCGGCAAGGCGCAAAAGGTCGCGCGCCGCATTTTTGACAGCATTGCACAGCCTTTCAGTTTGAGCGGCAATCGTATCTCGCTATCGGTAAACATTGGGATCGCACCGTGCGACGCTGAATACAGCACGCCCGAAGAGGTGCTCCGCGATGCGGACATCGCGATGCATTTTGCAAAGGAAAAAGAGACCGGTACCGCGGTATTCACCAAGGACCTGCGGACCCGATTCCTCGAACGCGTCCGCTACGAGAACGACCTTCGCCTCGCCATCGACCGCGAAGAACTGGCCGTCAGCTATCAGCCGCTGGTCGATCTGCACACGGGAGGACTGCTTGGCTTTGAGGCCCTGATCCGCTGGTTCCACGCTGAAGTTGGCCAGATACCGCCTAACAAATTCATTCCGATCGCCGAGGATTCGGGTCAGATCGTGCCGATGACGCGATGGATGCTCAATGCGGCCTGCAGCCAGCTCGCGGCGTGGCAGGCGATCGGCCCCGAGTACGCCGAGATGATCATGAGCGTCAATATCTCGGGCAAGCATCTATCGAATGACGACCTGCTCGACGACGTCCAGCAAGCGATCGAAGCCACGAAAATACGTCCTCAATCGCTCAAGCTCGAGATCACTGAGAGTGCCGCGATGGAGAATGCCGAGCACACTATCAGCGTGCTCAACCGCCTAAAATCGCTCGGCGTGCAGCTCTCGATCGACGATTTTGGCACGGGCTATTCGAGCCTCAGCTACCTGCACCGGCTGCCGTTCGACACGCTAAAGATCGACCGCTCGTTCGTTTACAGCGTCGGCGAAAGCGGCGAGAATTCCGAGATCCTGCAGACGATCATCTCGCTCGCCAAGAGCCTGAAAAAGAAGGTGATCGCCGAAGGCATCGAGACCGAAGCTCAGCTCAAACTGCTGCAAAACCTCGGCTGCGACTACGGTCAGGGCTATCTGCTATCAAAGCCCCAGACCCGCGAAAAGACCGAACGAGCCCTCTACGAACACCGCAACTGGCTCCCGTCAAAAGCCGGCGAGATACCGATCGCTTCACGCCAACAAACCGACAAATCGCTTCCCGAATCCCGCATTTTCCACTAAAAGGCCGTCTGTAATTTTGCGATCTCGGCCCGTTTTTGCAGGTGTTGAAAGCCGACATTGCCGCTAAGTCGAAGATCTGACCGTTTTTGTCGGGGTCTAACCCACGATTGGTCAACAAAAAAGCCCGAGTGGATGGTAAAAGCCCGCGAGTGGTGGAGTTTTTAGCGCGCTCGAATGGGCAGATCGCGCGGCGCTGTCACACCGGTGCTGACCGGGCGGATCTGGCGGCGCTGGCGCAGACCGCGGACCTTCGCTTGCCGTTCAGCGATCATTTCTTGGATTCAAGTAATAAGTGCAACAAAATGGTTATTAAAGACCTCGTTCGGTGTTCTGAAAGCTAAGACCTTGCGAGGGCGGTTGTTAAGACGGTCATTGACGAGCTGGACATCGGCGTCAGACAGAGTGGTAAAGTCGGTCTTCTTTGGAAAGTACTGACGGACAAGGCCGTTGGTGTTTTCGTTGGTGCCTCTTTGCCAGGACGAGTAAGGGTCGGCAAAGAAGAAGTCGGCATCAAGAGCCTCGGCGATAGTCTGGTGACGCATGAACTCAATCCCGTTGTCGGAAGTGATCGTAAGGACCTTGTCCCTGACCGGCAAAAGTGACGTGCAAACGGCCTCGGCAACCGTGTGGGCCGATCTCGTCGGGATCTTTTGAAGCCGGCAGTATCGTGAGCGTCTCTCGACCAGCGAGAGGATGCCGCCTTTGTGCTCTCGCCCAATGATCGTGTCGGCTTCCCAGTCGCCGAGCCGCTCGCGCGTATCGACGATAGCCTGCGCTCGCTTATCGGCCGCCGTGTGTCCCAACCCTTTCGGCTGCAATACTTAAGGCTGCGTTTCCGATATTTGTGACGCCGTTCTCAAATATATTACAGATCGCCTCCTTCTTGTTTGTTCTGATAGATACGTCGATAGATCGTCTCGTGGGAAACTGAGCACAAACCCTCGACCTTGAGCCGCTCTGATATCTGCTCAGGGCTCCATCCAAGAGAAAGCTGCACCTCCACCCTCCTCCACGTCTCACTATCGACCCCTCTCTTTCTCTTCCCTTTCGTGCCTCTCCCTCGCCAGACGAACTGCCCGGCTCGGATTGTACCTGTGCGACGTGCTGTTCCGCCTTATCTCCCGCCACACAGTCGATCTGTGAACACCGACCCGTCTCGCGATCTCGCTCCTCTTCATCCCGATTCGTATATACGCCCCTATCTGATACCTTTGCTCCTGGGTAAGTTGTCGATAGCCCATTGATGCTCCTTTTGATTGCAGTTAAAAGATGCGTCAAATCTACTTCAACTTACCCTTTCCCGCACTTCTCAAAAGTTCGCACTTATTTTATGAATTCAAAGGTTTTGATACGTCCCATACTTGACACAGACATAGATATATGCTACATTCCGCCTATGGATAGAAAATGGCGGGTTTACGGTATCGGGCCGAGGGCGGCGAAGCGCGATCGCATCTATGTATCGATCAATCACCGCGGGATCTTGTTGTTTAACCGAAAGGCGTTCGTCGAATTGGGCAGTCCCGACGCCGTCGAGCTGCTCGTGGACGAACGTAACAGCTCCGTGGGCCTGAGGCCGACCGCTCCTGATCTGCCCCACGCCTACCCGATCCGACGCATGCACAAAGGCCGCACCTTCGGGTTCACCTGCAGGAAGTTCTGCCGCGATGAGGGCATAAAGATCGACCGCACAGCGTCTTTCCCCACCGCCCGCGTCGAAGACGGCGTCCTCCTCCTAGAACTAAAATACCGCGTCCCTGCCCTCGGCTATCGCACCAAACAAAAGCCGCCCAACCCGAGGAAAAACCGCCGACACGAACCGTGACGAGGCATTGAGGGAAGTGGCAGACGAGTTCGGTCCGTAAGGTGCAAGTCCGGTGCCCCAAAGTCTAAACCTTGGTGTATAATCGCGTTCCACAATTGCCGTTCGATATGGCTCAGAAGCCGTCGTTTTGAAATGGAGAACGAGAAAGCAAACAAAGGCGAAATAGTGCTTTATGAGGCCGCCGATGGGCAGGTCCGGCTCGAGGTGCGTCTTTTTAACGAGAGCCTGTGGCTAACGCAGTCCGAGATGTCGAAACTTTTTCAATGTTCGACAGATAATATTTCGCTACATCTAAAGAATATCTATGACGAAGGCGAGTTATCTGTAGAGGCAACAACCGAGGTTTCCTCGTTAGTTCGCCGCGAGGGTGGCAGGGATGTTAGACGGACCCTGGCACTATACAATCTTGACGCCATCATATCCGTCGGCTATCGCGTAAAAAGCCTTATTGCAACGCGGTTTCGCATCTGGGCGACGGAGCGACTGCGCGAGTACATCGTCAAGGGCTTCGTAATGGATGACGTGCGGTTGAAGAATCCGCCGGTCAAGGGCGAACCCGTGCGCGATTATTTCAGCGAGATGCTCGAACGCATCCGCGATATACGGGCGAGCGAAAAGCGTGTCTATCTTCGCGTGCGTGAGATATTTGCAATGGCGGCCGATTACGCACCGAGTGATCAGGAAACGGCAAAGTTCTTCAGTGTTATTCAGAACAAACTCCACTTCGCCGCTACAGGACAGACGGCGGCTGAGATAATCGCCTCCCGTGCCGACCATACTAAGCCGTTCATGGGGTTAACCGCATGGAGGAGCGATGAACCGCGCAAGGCCGATACGACCATAGCCAAAAACTACTTGCAAGAGGACGAGATCGACGAGTTAAACCGCATAGTGGTCATGTGGCTCGATTTTGCCGAAGATCAGGCCAGGCGCCGCAAACAGGTCTTTATGAAGGATTGGGAAGCGAAACTCGACGATTTTCTGAGATTTAATGACCGATCCGTTCTGCCGAACGCCGGCAAGATGACCAAACAAGATGCCGACAAACACGCGGCCGCGGAATTTGGACGATATTCAAAAAATCGGCGGCGTGACAAGGAGATCGACGCCGAGCACGACCATCTGAAACAACTCGAAGCCGCCGCGAAGGCCCTGCCTGCAAAGACGAAAAAGAGCTAAGTCCGTTGCTCGCTCGCGGGAACGGACGTGTATCGGCTTTGCCGCGATCGCACCGCCGCTGGGCTCACACGCACTACACGCGGACATGATGATCGCTAAGTACAGCCGAAGTGGCTTTATTGACAAGCGAAGTGACTAGATTTATAGTGAGGTCGTCGTTAATCACAATTTAAGATTAGCTAAGCCTTCAGATAAAACCGGAACGGGGTCCGGTGCCTGAACGCAGTTCAGATTCGACGGTCTTGCAGCGGATTTATCTAAATCACAGATAACTCCGGCTTTCCGCTTCGTCAGTCCACGTACCGAACATGTCATTCCCCACTCGATCTCAACTACCCATTCGGAGGCCCTATGAAAAGATCGACATTCTTCTTCTGCGTTGTGCTCGCATTTTGTGCGTCAACATACAGCCAATTGACGCTTAACGCCAATTTCTCTGCGGGAGTCACAGAGGGCCGTTCGGATGGATTGTTTCCGCAATTCAACCTGACGGAAAAATACTAATAGGCGGAGTTTTGATTACGGCTGGCGGCGTTTCAAGAAGTGGACTGGTCCGGCTGAATACCGATGGTTCAGTGGACATGACGTTCACTGTTTCGTCGCTCTTTACGTGTATGAGATTCGAGTTCTCCGGATGGAAAATCATAGTTGGTGGTCCGGGACTCGAGAGACTGCCCGGCCAATGGGACGGAACCGATGACACAACATTAACACCGGCGGAATGGGATGCCAACGCCGACGGTTCCGTTCCCACTACCGTGCAGTCCATTACCGTACAACCTGACGGAAAATACCTGCTAAGCGGATCGAATCTCTCGTCATACAACGGGGTTGCCCGATTCTCTGTAATACGGATCAATCCCGATGGATCGTTGGATGACGACGTTTACCAGTCCCATTCACGACCGCCGCATTTGTTGAGCAAACGGCGCTCAGGCGGACGGAAAAATTATGATTGGCGGCGAATTACTCTCGACCTCGGCAGCTATAGAGACCGCGGCCCGCCTGAATATCGATGGTACACTAGACACATCGTTTGGTTCCGGAATG
Organism: Blastocatellia bacterium; assembly: GCA_963716755.1. Classification (GTDB taxonomy): domain Bacteria; phylum Acidobacteriota; class Blastocatellia; order Pyrinomonadales; family Pyrinomonadaceae; genus OLB17. The sequence goes on along the minus strand of CAVQUD010000002.1, from coordinate 283,132 downwards.
TATCGACGGACGGAGGCGTTACGCTGTAGCTGTCGACGCAAATAACAAGATACTTATTGGTGGCAGTTTTAATACTGTAAATGGGGTTGGGGAGCTAATATAGCGCGGCTAAACTCCGACGGTACTTTGGATACGACATTTACTCCCGCAGAGCAACTCCCTGGTTGAATATCTCGCTTTTAGACCGAATGGACAGATTGTAATTGCGGGTGCCCGGCGAATTGGATTCGGGCCTTACTCTATACTATCCAGTCAATCAGCTAAATCCGGATGGAACGTTAGATACGGCGTTTGTTCTGCCTCGCTCTAATCACGTCGGTTATCACGTTGCCCTACAGGCCGACGGAAAGATACTTCTCACGGGGTATTTCATGATATTGGGACCCGGGTTTGGGCCGGCAGAAGTTCGTACGGCTGAACTCAGCTCGGGCCTTGCTTGAACATGGCTTTCGACAATCCCGGCTTGTCTGGCCTTCTCGGACGTCGCCGCTATGATCGAACAATCGGACGGAAAAATCGTCGCGGCCGGAAATTTTTATCGCGGAAACGGAACACCCCATCGAAGTCTCGTCCGTTTTAACCCGGACGGAATGTCGATGACACCTTCCAATCCGGTTGGGGAGCTAATGAGCAATTTTTCCTCTCCACCCCGAGGACGATCGTAATGATTAATTCCCGGACGGGAAACTGATCTTGGGGTATTGGGCGAATATTACGCAGACATATAACCTGGTGCCTTTCCGGCAGTCGCTGCTTCGTGTCAACCCCGATGGTAGTCCCGATTCGACATTTATGCCGTCAGGACTTACCCTACCTGGATTTGACGGAATTATGGATGTGATTGCTCAGTCTGATGGCAAAATGGTTATTGCTGGCCGAAATTTCGCTACGGTATTAAACACTCGGATTGTTGTGCAACGTCTGAATCTCGGACGGGTCACGGGATACCACGTTCGCGGCAGGTACTGTACCAGTTTCCCCGACAACATATCCAAACGACCTGTTGCTACAGCCAGACGGTAAATTGATCGTAGTTGGCACATTCACGAACTTCAAAGGAGTAGCAAGGAACCGCATCGCTAGAGTGAATCCGGACGGCTTGCTGGACTTTACATTCAATCCCGGAACGGGAGCCAACGGTGAGATAACTCTCGCAGAGTTGCAGCCTGATGGCAAAGTTCTCATAACCGGTACATTTACCTCCTATAACGGCACTGCGAGGAATCGACTCGTGTCTCTCAATACCGATGGCTCGCTGGACACAGCGTTGATCTGGGCTCGGGGTCAACAATTTGATTTCGTCGATCGCATTTCAACCGGATGGCAAAATCGTTATCGCGGGATCGTTCTCTATGTATACGGTACGAGTGCACTTTGTTTAGTGCGAATTAATCCTGACGGATCTTTAGACACGACCGCTCCGTCGGGAATCAGTACACAAGGATTTCTCTCAAGTGTACTGAGCACCTCGGACGGCCAGTTGCTGATCGGCGGCCGCTTTACGAGCTACGGCAGTGTTCCGAGAAACAACATAGCCAAGCTGAGGATTGATGATCCCGCGGGAACCTCTTTCGATTATGACGGTGACGGCAGAGTGGACTTTCTCGGTATTCCGACCTTCAACCGGTGCGTGGTATTTGCAGAGGACGACTGCTGGGTTTCAGGGATTGCAGTTTGGGGCTGATGGCGACAAGCTGACGCCGGCAGACTATGACGGTGATGGGAAGACGGATATTTCGATCTACCGGCCGTCGACCGGCATTTGGTACATCCTAAACAGTGCGACGAGCACGGTCACTTATCCGGTTTTTGGGGTCGCCGAGGACCTACCCGCTCCGGGCGATTATGATGGGGACGGGAAGGCGGATCTGACGGTGTTTAGGCCGTCGCAAGGCACCTGGTATCGGCAGAATTCGTCGAACGGGTCGCTTCTTTGGGATGCAGTTTGGGGCGACGGGTGATGTGCCGACGGTTGGAGATTTTGATGGGGATGGGAAGAATGACCTGGGATATGCCGGCCTTCGAATGGGGATTGGTACAACATCCGAAGCGCGAACGGGTCGGTGTTTGGTGAGAGGTTTGGGCAGACGGGCGACAAGATCGCACCAGCGGATTATGACGGGGACGGGAAGACGGATATCGCGATCTATCGGCCTTCGACCGGGTTGTGGGTGGTGAGAAACTCGGCGACGGCGACGTATTCGTATTTTGTGTTTGGGGCACCGGCGGATGTTCCGATCTCGGGCGATTACGACGGTGACGGCAAGGCTGACATTGGCGTGTGGCGGCCTTCGGATGGGACTTGGTACATACTCGGAGCGACAACGGGCAGTTCATCGTGTTCCCGTGGGGGCAAAACGGCGACAAACCAACTCCGGACGTGCGTACGGCAACTGATCCGACTGAGCACGGTATCTGAACGCCGATCAGACGGATACGAGTCCGACTGAGAACGGATTAGGAAGATCTGAAATGATCTTCCACGCAATTTTCCGTTTGTCTGCAGTTCAAAACATGTCTGAGCACATGCGGGCAGGGATTCCCGCACTCCGACGCGCGTTATGCCGCCCACGTTGTTAGCCAGGTGGCGAAGGTCATCCAGGTGTTTGTTCCCATGAACATCAGGCGGAGCGGGTACGAGGCGATCAGGATGAGTGCTCCGACCAGGAACGGGACGTTGAGTTTGCGGTTACGCCAGGTGTCGATGACGAGCACGATGATCGTTATCACCGCGGGCACGCCAAAGAACGTTAGCGGGCCGGCGGAGACGTGAACGGTTCGAAAGGGAAGCGGCCGACGGCGGGCGGGAGGAAGTTGATGGCGGTCAGCAGCATCAGGCGTTTGTGGTCGGCGGGGCGTTTGCGGTAAATGATCGCGGCCGTGAAAAGCCCGGCGAAGATCCACACGTCGAGGAACGGCACGATCAGGAACTGCATCGGGTCGATCGCCGGCGGGCCTGACGCGAACTTTGCGCCGCCCACGGCGGTGAAGAATCCCACTACGAACACCACTATCGCAAGCGCGATTCCCAGCAAGCCGAGCTTCATGTGCGTGCGATGGTTCTTAGAGCGGATCAGCCAGACCTGCGAGATGAAAAAGACGACCCACAGCGTCATCACCAGCCCGTGAACATGCACCAGAAGCGAACGCAGCGGCGGAGTGCCGAACGCGAACTTCAGGTAGTACGTCTGAGCAAATCCGATCAGAATGAGGATCGGGAACAAGACCGCCGCCACCGCAAACAGCCGCCGGTCATAACGCCGCCAATCGAAAGGTTCGTTCATCGCCATGAGCGGAATAATACAACGGAAAACTGAAAACTGACAACGGATAACGGACGGGCTGCGGCGGGCCGCTCTTTCAGTTATCCGCTTTCCGTTATCAACTATCAGTTAGATCCCGTAGCGATCGTAGATCGCCATGCGTTCGGTGACGAGGTCGGCGGGGAAGCCGTCGTCGATGAGTTCGGCGGGCGTGCGGGTTTTGATGAGAGTGAGCGGCATTATCGCGCAGAGGGCGAAGGCGTCGGCTTCGCATTCTTTTCGCGTGCGGCCGAGGCCGTGAAAGTTTGCGCTCGCGCCGCTCTCGGGCGTGTGAAAGAGGTAGTGGGCCAGCTCGTGAAATTCGACCGCGAGCTTTCTGACGCCCGTCAGGCGGCTGTCGATCGCGATGTAGTCACGGCCGAGAACGCGATAGTAAAAGCCGCCCGGCCGCAGCGGCATCTCTTCGACGCGGATGCGAAAACGGCGGCAGAGACGATTGAAATCAGCCTCGGTCAGGACACGTTCGTTCCATCCGATGCGGAGACGTGAGAGTTTGTCGAGGATGAACTTCATCGTTTGGGATAAGAGCGGTCGAGGACGCGTTTGGCGTCGCGAACGGCCTCGGCCTTTTGCCGCGTCGTGAACGCTTCCCAGCCGCGGAAGAAAACGACGCCGTAATCGTCAGGGTATTCGCGGCCCGCGTGGCGAAACCATTCCTGCATCACGAGGCTCGGATCGTCGAGGCGGACGACGGCGGCTTCGACATCGAATTCATCGATCGTGCCGAGGTCACGGATCGTCTCGCGGCCCGTTGTAGCTAGCTTTTCTGCGATAATGTCGCTGATCTTGTTTTCGATAAACCGCCCGATGTCGACCTTGGCGGTGTCGCCGGCGTACATCTCGCCGCGGCCCAACAGTAGCCAGTCCAGCGACACGCCGCTCTCGCGGGCGATCTTTATCAGCACGTCCGCCGCGGGCAGCCGGCCGTTGTAATAATTGCGAACCGTCGCGTGCGGTATGCCCAGCCGCCGGGCCACATCGGCCATTGACTGACCGTCGAAGGCACGTTCGAGACGGCGGACGAAATCTTCGTTTTCCATAAACTTTGCAACGGCCGTTTTTGCCGCTGAGGCAAATGTTATCGTATTATAAATGCAACGTCAAATGCACAGGTGCATCATGCTCAGGTTCGAGCGATGCGCTTGACACGCCGCCGCGAGCCACGTATATTCGAAAATTCGACCCGCGGCCCGTAAAACGGCCATTTGACACACCTCAAGCCACCCTAGCTCAGTTGGTAGAGCATTCGATTCGTAATCGAAAGGTCGTCGGTTCGAATCCGACGGGTGGCTCCATCTTATCCCTAATAAGTACAACAGTTAAGGTGCTTGACGTTAAGCATTGTTTGTGGGGTATGACTATTTGGCGACTGCTTGTCTGCGCAAATTCCACGGCTGGAGCCATCATTGCACCTCGAATCTAGCGTTTTTCTAAGAGACTGTCGGAATTTACTACGCATTAGCCGTTTGATGCTGGAAACCGACTTCCGGGATCTTACGCTGCATTATGCGATTAGTCGTTCTGTCATCATTATTATTGGTCACTTTGGCGATCATGCCGAAAGCGGCCTTCGCCCAGCCGAGTGACGGCCAGAGGGCGGCGCCGGAGGCGTACCGCATTCAGAACGGTGACAAACTGAGTGTCAAGTTCTTTACCAATCCAGATCTCAACGAGCCAAGTGTAACGGTCCGGCCGGACGGTCATATCAGTCTCCAGATCATCAACGAAGTAAAAGCGGAGGGTCTCACCGTCGCGGAACTGCGCTCAGCCCTTGAAAAGGCTTATGACGAGATACTTCTCCAGCCGATCATTACCGTATCGGTGATCGATTTTGTAGCGCCGCATATTTTTATCTCCGGGCAGATCGTAAAGCCGGGCAAATACGATCTTCGCGAGGCGAAGACGTTAATGCAGGCGGTCTTCCTGGCCGGCGGTTTTACACGCGACGGCAACAAGAAAATGGTTATACACGCCCGCCCGGACGGTCGTGGAGAATGGCACATACAGGCCGCGAACGTGATGGGAATGCTCGACCCCAAGGGAACGCAAAAGGATATCGAGCTCAGGAGCGGCGACTACATTTATGTTCCCGAATCGCGGATCGCAAAGTTTAGCCGTGCCGTCGAGATCGTGCGACCGTTTTTGCCGCGGTTTTAAGAGAAAATTAGCATGGACAGATCAAGAACGTTGCTTGGGAATGCGCGAGTGGGCAATCTTCCGCGCCGAAAACTCATGATCTCTACGGTCTTGTTCTTTGTGGTCGTATCGGGGATGGCGACCACACTGATGATCACTCCGAAATATGAAGCGACGATGAGCATCATCATCTCGCGCGACCGGATCGATCCGCAGATCAATCCCTCCGACAAGAATCAAGAGATCACGCAGACCGCGATCAGCGACGAGGAATTTAACTCTGAGCTCGAATTGTTCAAAAGCATCGAGGTCGTGTCGGGCGCCGTGAAGGAACTTGACCTCGCGAACGACCGCAAGCCAAAGGGCGGCACCTGGCTTAGCGACACACGGCAGCGGATCAAGACGTCCGCTTACGACCTTGTGAAACAGTTCGCCTCCGGCGTCGAATCAGGTGGTGCACCGTCTGAGGATAAGCAGGACAGCCCATTCTCGGTTGAAAAAGCGGCTAACCATGTCGTCGATAACCTCGAGGTGGTCCCGACAAAAAAATCCCGCGTGATCAAGGTCACCTATCGCGACACCGACCCGCTGCGGGCTAAGAAGACGCTGGAGTCGATCTACCAGAAATTCGTCGATCTGCACGTGCGCATGAACGAAAAGCCCGAGGCCGAGCAGGTATTCAGGGAGCAAACCGAGCGATTTAACGACCGTCTGAGCGAGACCACCAATGAGCTCAAGCAATTCGACTCGCAGAACGGCGTAACCGGAGCCGAGATCGCCACGCAGCGCGAGTTGCTGCTAAAGCAGCTCCACGACACCGAGGCCCAGGTGAATGCGGCAACCGCCGAGATCGCCGAAATGGAAGTGCGTATAAACGCTTTAAGATCAAAGGTCGATTCGATGCCCGAGCAGATACAGACCAGTTCGGTATCAAAGTACGTCGGAGCACTGGATCGAATGAAAGAGGAGCAAGTCAGGCTCGAACAGCAGCGGACGGACCTTCTGCAAAAGTACAAGCCGAACAGCCGTTTTGTTCGTGAGAACGAGGAACGGCTCCAGCAGCTTCGGCGAAACATTGCCAACGAACGTGAGAATCCGCCGGAAGAAAAATCCTATCCGCTTAACGACCTAAGGCGAAGGCTCGAAGGCGACTTGAATATCGCGCAAACGAGCCTCGGCGGCCTTAAAAAACGTGAGAAAACGCTGTCAGCACAGGCTACACGGCTCAGCGCTGAACTGGTTGGCCTTAACGCAAGGAGTATCGAACGCGACTCGTTAAAACGAAAACAAGATGTTAATGAGGAGGCGTATCTCCTCTATCAAAAGAAGGCGCGCGAGAACGAGATCAGCGAGGTGCTCAACAAGGAGCGCGTTCTGAACTTTAGCGTCGTCGATCCTCCGCGCACTGACGGCCAACAGAAAACGCCCAAGCCGTTGCTCAATCTACTGATCCTTATCGGTGTTGGCATGATCGCGGGAATTGGGGCATCCATGGTCCGCGACCGGACCGGCCAACGGGAGAGCGATTCGGACTTTGTCCTCTCAGCCGGTGAGCTTGAACGCCGTAGCGGCCTGCCGGTACTAATGTCAATGCCAATGATCGAAGGGTTTGATCCGCAGCAGCGGTTACGACTTAAGGCCAAGGACGCAGAGTAGTATGAAGGAACGAGTTCGCGGACTTCTGATCCTGGTTTACAAGGTGCTCGACCTTGCGGCTCTCTCATTCGCGCTCTGGCTTGCGTTCTATCAGGGCGGGCCGGAAGGGGTCATCTACATCGTCCGGGCCGTTGTCGCTCCGACCATCGAGAGCTCAGTCTTTATTGGGGGTGTCTTGCTGAGTTGGGCATTTGTTCTTTCTTCGTTCTGGCTGTACCGATCAAAGCGGCTGGCGAGTTGGAAGGACGAATTGACGGACGTAGTGCGTGCTATCGCCTTTTGCACGATGATCCTCGCCACGCTGATCCTGCTTGCCGAGTGGCGTGTGTTTCCCAAGCGTTTCCTACTTATTTTTGCGATCACCTCGTTTGTCCTACTGCTCGCGATCCGAGTCTTTAAGCGTTGGATGTTAAAGGAGTTTCGGCTGCATGGCCGCAACCTCAGGTCGGTTGTGGTTGTCGGAGCGGGTGCACGCGGCCAACATATCGTTCAGTTGATCAAAAAGAACCCCGAGATCGGTTATCAATTCACCGGGTTTGTCGATGATCTTGATGTCCCGGATGTCCTGGGGCCTCTTAGCGAGATCGAACAAATCCTTGCATCCAACGTCGTTGACGAGATCATCATTTGCCTGCCGATCAAGACGTTTTACGACCGGATGGAATCGATTGCGCGAGCGGCCGAGGAGCAGGGCATCACGGTCAGGGTCTATTCGGACCTTTTCAATCTCAAACTTTCACAGTCCGTTGCGGGGGAAATAGGTGAGGCTCCGATACTTTCGCTCTACCCGACTTCGTCGGCTCATTGGCAGCTTTTCATAAAGAACGCCATCGATTTTGTTGGCGGCCTCCTACTGCTCATTATTTCTTCACCGTTGCTCCTGGCGATCGCGGTCGCGATCAAACTGACCTCGCCGGGGCCGGCTATCTTTGTCCAGGAACGCGTCGGATTTAACAAGAGGCGCTTCCGAATGTTCAAATTCCGCACGATGGTCACGGATGCGGAGACAAGACAAAACGATCTCGAGAGTCATAACGACGCTTCCGGACCGGTCTTTAAGATGCGCAACGATCCTCGGATCCTGCCGCTTGGAAGGTGGCTGAGAAAGACTAGCCTCGACGAATTGCCGCAGCTCGTAAATATCATTCTTGGCGATCTGTCGCTCGTCGGGCCGAGGCCGTTGCCCGAGCGGGATTTCCGCCGGTTTGACAAGACATGGTTCAATCGCCGTTTCAGCGTTAAGCCGGGGATAACCTGCATCTGGCAGATATCAGGCAGGAGCGAAACGAGCTTTGACGACTGGATCCTCCAAGATCTCGAATACATCGACAAATGGTCGCTCGGCCTCGACCTCAAAATTCTCTTTAAGACGATCCCGACCGTCGTTCGCGGCACGGGAGCTATGTGAACATGTTTCAGCAGCGTGCCAACAGCCGCCCGGCGGGGCCTCGACCGATCGGTGGTACGGCGATCATAGTCGCCACGGTTGCAGCCTCCTGCGCTCTGGGCAGCAGGTGTGGCAATGGGCGGGGCAGGGATTACGGGGCAGGGCTTCTTCTTCGCGCGATCGTGGCCGGCGGTGCGACTGCACTGATAGCGTATGCGCTCGACGTTCAGTTGATCGGCCTTGTTCGAATGGCGTTCATCGCATCGTTTTTCTTCAAGAATGACATTACTTTCTTTAAGATCGATGATCTAAGCGACCCGGCGGGATTTAATGTATCGATCACGCTGTTTGCGGCGCTGATATTGTTTCTCTACGACCATTTTTTTGACGACCGGGAGAAGAGCGTCTTCCCCGGCGTCTTCGCATGGCTCCTGGCTGGCTTATTCGTCTCGGCGGCTTTTTCCCTTGCTGCAACCGGGGCAACGGCTTTGGGCGGTTTTTCGCTTCTCTCTCTCTTAACTTCGATCCTGATCGCCTACGTCGTTGCATCGCATTTTGGCCGCAGGGACAGGATCGTTGAACTTGTGACCGGCATCGGTATCGGAGTGCTTATGACGGGCGGAGTCACGCTGCTCCAATCCTCCTTCGGCTGGCTGACCGACCTGCCATATCTCGGCACCGGGACTGAGGAAGAGCAACTGGGAACACAGAGCCAGCTTCTGTCTAGAGTGCCGGGATTTCTTCGCACGCCGAACGGCATGGCGTGGGTGATTTCGTCGCTGCTCCCGATCGTTATTGCGCCCGTCATTTGCCGTATCAGGAGTTTTGGTCCGTCCCAGCGAATGTTGCTTGCCGCTGCGTCATTTGCAGGCGTGGTCGCAATAATTCTGTCACTCGCCCGCGGCAGTTGGCTGGCCCTTGTCGTCGCGGTAGTTCTTATGGCGGCATTTGGCTGGTTTAGGCTGACCAGCAACGAACGGAGAAGTTATTTCGTCTCAGTTGTCGGTGTCCTTGCGTTGACGGGCGTTCTGCTCATCCCTTTCTCGGAGCGTATATATGACCGGTTGATGGGTGACGACCAGGGTGCAGCAGCGGTTCGTGTTCCCTTGATGGAGAATGCACTGGCGATGATCGAGGATAACCCTTTGACCGGCGTTGGCCTCAATGGGTATCGACAGAATATGACACGATACGATGAGACCGGGAATTTTGTCTCTCAGGAGTTTCCGCAGCCGGTGCACAATGTCTTTGCTCATGTTACGACGGAGGTTGGTGTTCCGGGCGGAATGATCTTTTGCCTTCTCTTCGTATTCGCGGCGATCGAGTGCTTCAAGTTGATGAAGACGGACGACCGCCTGCTATTCGGCCTCGGACTAGGGGCTGTTGTCGCCCTTGTCGCGCTTGTGATCTCGGGGATCAAGGAACCGGGTTCGCTCGGTTCTGCCCGGCCGCCCATGCGAACGTGTTTTCTACTTCTTGGTGTCGTGATGGCTCTCAGCAGCATCCGTCGCAGTAAGGGTGCGGCGAGCCTTGCGCCCGAATATTCATGAAGGGATCACCTCCATCTCGTGTTCCTGCTTTCGCCGCTTACAACGGCATCAGCTCTAATTTTCTCTGGATGGCGTGGTCCGGGACCGCGAGTATCCTAAATAGTGTCCTCATCTGGATCGTCATCGCCCGCCAGCGAAGCGTTGAGGAAGTGGCCCATTTCGCAGTCGTAATGGGACTCTACGCTCTGTTCTTCAGTGTTGTTTCGCTCGGCCTCATGCCGTATTTGATCAATGAGATCACCCGCCGAGCCGGTGATACAGCCAGGGCCACATCACGATTTTTGGGTAGTTCCACCGTTTTGCTTATCGGGTCAGGCTTTGTAACGGCCTTTCTTATGATGTTTAGCGGCTTTGTTGTCAGTGGATCGTCCCAAGTACAACTGTCCACAGCCGCCCTAAGCCTCGCTCTGATACCAACGGGACCGATCGCCCTTGCCGAAGCTTTCTCAATAGCCGCAAATCGCACACGGCGCGTTGCGGTGATCACCACGATAGAGAATGTTCTTCGCACCTTGGTCCCCATCGCCATTCTGCTGGCCGATGGTGACCTCATCGCGGTGTGCTTGTCGTTCGCCGCCGTCCGGTTCACTGCTCTTGGGGCTTATTTCGCAACGGACATCGCGACCGTCAGGACACTTGAGTTCTGTCGGAACGAATTGAAGCGTTTGATCTTCATCGCCGGCACCTTTGGCGCCACAATAATCGTCGCATCGTTTAACTGGCAGGCCGCCCTCATCCTGCTGGGCTATCTCAGCACCAATACAGAGACCGCAGCCCTCGGTACGGCATCGCACTTTGATACCTGTGACGATACTGATGGCGAGTTATGCCAGCGTGATGCAGCCTGCCCTGGCCCGGCTTGCAGGATCTCCTAATGAGATCGGGCGATATCTCGCTGCTAAAGCTCGGCTCCCGCTTGGCGCGGCGATCGCGGCATCGATCGCATCGCCGTTTTTGGCCCGTCCGGTGCTGGAACTGCTTTTTGGCCCGGGCTACGGTGATGCCGCTCCTGTATTGAATATCCTGGCCCTGAGCACCATACCGTTTTGCGTCGTGATGATCGCTTCGCGAGGATTGATAGCACTCAATAGACAGCGGGTGGACTTGATGGCCAATGTTCTCGGCGCAGCTATCTGCGTCACCGTCGCCGTCGCAGCGATTCCCCGGTACGGAGCGATCGGTGCAGCCGCCGCACAATTGATCGCATTCCTCGCCATGGCTGTTTTTGAGGTCACATATCTTGTAAAGGTGGCCTCTAATGCCGCTGTTCTGCGTCCCGTCAAAGCCTAAATACTCGGAGTATAAACTGGAAACGACTGCTCTTTAATGCTGTTTGGAGTTGTTACAGAAACTTTACCGGCAGGTGAGCCTGATCATCCTTTAGATGGGCAAGTACCAATTTCAAACTGAGGTGGCTGAAACAATTCCGTCCGTGCAGGCCGTTTCGGCAACGCACGCGGTGGTCCAGGCCGATCTGAGGCCAGGTATCGTGATGGTCGGGATGCATCTTTCCAAAACCCGCGGCGGAATAACCACGCTGACAGATGCGATCCTGAAATCAGAGCTGCAAACCGACTACCGCTTTCACTACATCGCCTCGCAGGCGGAAGACTATTCCAAGCCGCGCAAGATGATCATAGCCTTATCTGCCTTCGTGCATTTTGCGGTAAGGGTCCTTTTGGACAGGCCCAGTCTGGCCTACGTCCATATTGGCAGTAATGCGAGCCTGTACCGGGAATCAGGATTCATCATCCTCGCGAAACTGTTCCGCACCCGCGTATTGACGCATTTTCACGCCGGTGATCTTGATCAGTACTACTTCAAGCAGAATGCGGTCGGGCGAGCTTTTATCCGGTGGGCGTTAGGGCGGAGCGATCGCATAATCGCTGTGTCCGACGCGTCTGCCCGGGCACTTAGGGAACTGGAGGACTCGCTGGATATCTCAGTCGTGGCAAACGCCATTGATACGTCGCTGTTCGGAACGCGTTCACCGCACCGACAAGAGAACAAGATCGTCCGACTTCTCTTTGTCGGCGCCGCTGGAAAGTTAAAGGGCGAGCGTGACCTCATTCAGGCCCTCGGTCTGCTCAAAGCGCGCCGCGATCTGGAACTTCGCGTCTCGTTCATCGGGCACGGGACCGAGGATCTCACCCAACTTTGCGACGAAGAAGGCATTGCGGGCATGGTTGAGCATCTCGGGCCCGTCTCAATGAGCAAGCGGGTAAAGTACTTTGAGGACGCCGACATTTTTGTGCTGCCGACCTACGCAGAGGCGATGCCGATCTCGGTGATCGAGGCGATGGCCTCCGGGCTTGCGGTGATCACTACGCCCGTCGGAGGCATACCGGAGTTGGTCAGCGATGGAGTCGACTGTTCATTGTTCCCGCCTGGAGACATATCGGCTCTGGCTGACACGATCGCCAGGCTGGCCATAGATCCCGAGGCTCGCGAAACTATTGGGGCACAGGCACAGATTAAGGCTCGACAGCACTGGGATATTGACAACTACGTTCTGCGTCTAGCGAAAGAGATCAAGGCCACCATCGAGTTATGCGAAAACTGATCGGAAAACGCGCGATTAAATCTATTGGGGCCGCCGTCGGGCTCGGCCGGATAAGGTCCGCGCGCGCGGCTGGATCGGTCAATATTTTCGCGTATCATCGTGTTGCCGCAGATATTCAAAAAGCAGAACAGACTACCTATCACGGGCTCGTGGTCTCCACTGAGACGTTTCGCCGGCATTGCGAAATATTAAAGGCGACGTTTGACGTCGTATCTCTTGACCGGGCGTACGCTCACCTGACCGGGAAGCGTCCATCCCACCGGCCGCTCGCGGTGATCACATTCGATGACGGCTATCGCGATTTTTACGAGCAAGCCTTTCCGGTCTTGCGGTCACTCGATCTGACCGCAACCGTCTTTCTTCCGACCGCCTATATTGGCAAGGACGTACCCCTTGATCACGACCGCCTATATTGGCTGTTATGCAGGGCAGCAAAACAGAACGTTGACGTCAGGCCCCGCGCTTGAACGTGCCGGCGTCCCTGGGGCGAAAGTAAGGCGATTTACTGGGACGAAGCTCGTCGCACTAACCGAGTCACTTGTCTATCTTCCAGTTGCGGTGCGTGAGAGGGCGATCTCTGAATTGGAGAACATCGTTTCTGGTTTCGAGGCATATCCCGATGAACACCGGCTTTTGAATTGGGAGCAAGTACGCGAGATGGCTGATGCCGGCATCGAGTTCGGTGCCCATACGGCAAATCATGTGCTTCTGACCGCTGAAACGGCCGCCGCAGCCGCCGCAGAGATAAAAACGTCCAGGACCGACCTGGAGGCTCAACTCGGACGCGACGTCACGGCATTTGCATACCCGAACGGCGAGTTTACTCCGTCGATTCGGCAAGAGGTCCTGAGAGCCGGGTTCAAGCTGGCAGTTACGACAAAGAGACACGAAAACCGTCCGGGATGCGATCGCTATGCCCTGGGCCGATTTAGCCTATGCGAAGAATCGACCCGCGGAATATCAGGACGATACTCGGAAAAGATCGGGGCCATGAGGCTCGGAGCGTAGGAAAATGAGAAATGCAATGAACCTATTTAAGCACTATTTGGTGCCCGGCCGATCCATGGTCCCGCAGGCGACCGGCGGCACGTCCGATATTCCAATGACGTCGGGATGTATTGTCGTCAACTCCGATCGCGTTTTTCGGACACTCGCGGCCCTTGCCGTTGTCGTCTTGCTCGTCAGTCTCGGATCAGAGCTCGGCAATATTTGGAATGCTACTGATTCCAAGGTGTTTCCCAAGCTGGTCAAGGCGTTCAGCGTTGATCGCGAGCTTAATATACCGGCGTTCTTTTCGACCATGTTACTTCTGGTTTCGAGTGGACTTCTCGCATGCATAGCCTTCCTCTCCTATGACGGCCGTCTCTCATCGCTCCGTTATTGGGGTGTCCTCGCGCTGGGGTTCTTTTGGATGGCGTTTGACGAGATAGCGTCAGTACACGAAAAGCTCATCGAGCCGATGCGCGTCCTCCTGGGCGGTGAGAATCTCGGGGTTTTCTATTTCGCATGGGTGGTGCCTGGGATAGTCGTCGTCTTGCTGTGCGCCGGCTGGTTTCTTCGTTTCTGGCTCGGGTTGCCGTTCAAAACACGGATTCAAGTTTTTGTTGCGGGTGCCCTATTTCTAAGCGGGCGCGATCGGAATGGAATTGCTCGACGGCGAATATGCCGAGGTCCACGGGAAAATCACGCCGACCTATGCTGTGCTCTCGACGATCGAAGAAATGCTTGAAATGGCGGGTGTGATCGTATTTATCAAGGCACTGCTCGGCTATATCGCGGACCGATTTCATACGGTCGAATTGCGGTTTCGGGCCAATGAGCAACGTGAGGCTAAATAAGCAGAGAAGTTAGTGGTGAATACGGTCAATCGAGGGAGTAGGTCTCAACGCACTGTATTTGGGATGAATAATCAATGGAAAACGCGATCTCTTTAAGTACAGTAAATCGGAATGCCTATTCGAGCAGCGATGTCGTCAAATACTATGGTGCTTTCGACGAGTTGTTCACGACTGAAAAAGTGCTGCTCGAAAGCCTCGAAGGTGAGATTCGGGATTCGGCTATTCTCGATCTCGGCGTCGGCGGTGGCCGAACAACCGAGGCTCTCATAAAAATTAGCAAAGATTATACAGGGCTGGATTACTCGGCAGGGTGTGTCGAGATTGCAGCCGCGAGACACCCTGAGGCCCGGATCGCTCTAGGCGATGCCCGGGACCTGCGAGAATTCGCTGAGGAGACATTCGACTTTGTCCTATTCTCATTTAATGGGTTGGATGCCCTCTCAAACCAAGACCGATTAAGGGCTCTGAACGAAATAAATCGAGTGCTGAAAGCCGGCGGCACCTTTATGTTCTCATCTCATAATCGGGAGTATCGCTATTTTCGAAAACTACCGTGGCGGCGAAATATCGAATACAACGCGAAGTTTTTCAACTTTCTTCTCTACTCGCTCTATCATTTGCCTAAACATTTTCGGATGAAGAAGCACGAGGTCATAACTGACACTTATGCTGTGGTCAATGACAGCGACCACCGATATTCTCTGCTCCTCTACTACATAGCCATCCAGCACCAAGTGAAACAGCTGAAACAGGCGGGCTTCTCGCAGATCGAGGCATACGATACCGAGGGACACAAGGTTAGCAGCGATGACAGATCGCCGTGGGTGTATTATCTGGCCCGAAAGGATAGTAATGATCCGGCGCGTTTGACCTGGGCAACCCTGCTGACGGTAACAGCGTTGTTGATCTTCCTATTGCTTTCGTTCGGCTGCTAAGACTAGCGCTAACCGCTCAAGGGTCGATACCGCTTAGCGATACGGATCGTATAGCGTTCCCTCTCGCTCCCAGGATCGGATCATATTCCGCCGAAAAATCACGCGGGTTCCCGCCGCCCTATAAATCTGGAATTTGACCCTTTTTATGACTCTCTAAGGGCAGGTTACAACACCACATATGAGTATAGCTATCATTACGGGTTGCTCCGGTTTGATCGGCAGTGAAGCGGCCAAGTTTTTTCATGGGCTCGGGTTTGACGTTGTCGGGATCGACAACAACATGCGGAAGTATTTTTTTGGACTCGACGGCTCGGTCGACTGGAATACCAAGGAGCTTCAACGGACGCTTCCCAACTTTCGTTATTATCGCGAGGATATCCGTAATCAAGAGGCGATGATCAACATCTTTCGCCGGTATGGCAACGATATCGGCGTGGTCATCCACACCGCTGCGCAGCCGAGTCATGATTGGGCCGCGAAAGAGCCGATGACGGATTTCAGCATCAACGCAACGGGCACGTTGATCCTGCTCGAAGCAGTTCGCGAATTCTGTCCTTACGCACCCTTTATCTTTACTTCGACGAACAAGGTCTACGGCGACACGCCGAACTCGCTGCCGTTGATCGAACGCGAGACGCGCTGGGAGATAGACGAATCGCATCCTTATTTCGAATACGGCATCGACGAATCGATGTCGATCGACAGCTCAAAGCACAGCATCTTTGGCGCGAGCAAAGTGGCCGCCGATGTAATGGTCCAGGAATACGGCCGCTATTTTGGATTAAATACGGGCGTTTTTCGCGGAGGCTGCCTCACGGGGCCGGCCCATTCAGGAGCAATGCTTCATGGGTTCCTCGCCTATTTGGTCAAGTGCGTCGTTTACGGTAATCACTACACGATCTTTGGGTACAAAGGCAAACAGGTGCGGGACAACATACATTCGAACGACCTGGTGCGTGCATTCTGGCAGTTTTGCCAGGCACCACGGCCCGGGGTCGTCTATAACATGGGCGGTGGACGCTTCAGCAACTGTTCGGTGCTCGAGGCCATCGACATAGCGGAACGCGCCGCGGGCCGTCCTCTTTCGTTCTCGGTCATCGACGAGAATCGCGAGGGCGACCACATCTGGTGGATCAGCGACGTTCGGCGGTTTCAGCAGGATTTTCCCGATTGGGAACACGAATACGATCTTAAGACGACGATCAACGAGATCGTGGCGGCCACCCAAGAAAAACTTGTCCGCGAGGAGAAATACGAACTCGCGTTGGCCTAACTGGATGATCGATCACGGCAAACAAAACGTGCTTGGTGTCGGGGTCGACGCGGTGGATTATGAGACCGCCGTCGAGCGGATAATCAGTGCGGCACGCGCCGGCAGTGCATTTGCCGTAAGTGCATTGGCGGTTCACGGCGTAATGACCGGTGCTCTGGATGCCATCCATCGCCACCGCTTGAACCGTCTCGATCTCGTTGTCCCGGACGGTCAGCCCGTTCGCTGGGCGATGAAATGGCTTTACGGTGTCAAGCTTCCCGATCGCGTCTACGGGCCGGAACTTACGCTACGCGTCTGCCGCCGGGCCGCTGAAGAGGGCCTCGGGCTGTACCTTTACGGAAGCCAAGAGCCTGTTCTCAGAAAGTTTGTCGAGAATTTAAAAGAACAGTTTCCCGGCCTCCGTATCGCGGGCAGGGAACCCTCGCGGTTTCGTCAGGTTAGTGCCGAGGAGCAGGCAGAGATCGCCAAAACCATTGTCGATAGCGGAGCGTCGATCGTCCTTGTGGGCCTTGGATGTCCCCGGCAAGAGACGTGGATCTTTGAGAACCGTGGGCTAATTCCGATGCCGCTGATGGCGGTGGGAGCGGCTTTCGATTTTCACGCCGGAACTGTTTCGCAGGCGCCGGCATGGCTTCAGGACCGTGGGCTTGAGTGGTTCTATCGGCTCGTCCAGGAACCCCGACGGTTATGGAAGCGCTACGTTTATCTAAATCCGCTCTTTTTGTTACTGGTCGCTCTCCAACTCGCGCGCCTCAGGACGCTTGGGCTCGATGACACGGTCTCGCCGGCGGGATGAACTTAGATTCGGCTAACTCGATGTACACGGTACGAATACTGTCCGGCGGTATCGAGGTCATCGACGGACTGGCCTCGGAATGGGCCGCGCTTTGTGACCGCGCCGAGTGTCAGGATCCTTTCATGCGACCTGAGTGGTTCGTCGCGCTCGTCCGGAACTTTCGAACCGAGGTTCGACTAGTGACCATTCGCCGCGACGGCAGCCTGCGGGCCGTACTGCCGCTGGTCTCTCGAAAAGCGACGATCCACGGCCTTCGCGTGGCCGCTCTGCAGGGCGTCTTTAATCTGAACACGCCGCGATTCGATCTCGTTCACTCAGGCGATGAACGCGAACGGCAGGAGATCGTCGATGCGCTATGGACGGCAATGCAGAAGCTCGATCGCTGGGATGCCTTTGAAGCGAGGCTCGTAAGAAGCGACAGTTGGCTGACCGATCTGCTCAAGCGTGCACAAGCTGACCGGCACCAGACTGGCGTTTGGCAGATGGACGCTGCGCCGTTTATCACACTGCCAACGCGGGCGGACACGGGAAGTTTCTTTGCCGGTTCGCGAAAGCATTTTGGAAAGGAGATGGACCGACGGATGCGACGTCTGAACGAGGTCGGCGAGGTCGAATTTTTGCAAAGCCGCGAATATTCCGCGCCCATGATGCGCCGATACCTGGAACTTGAACAGATGGGCTGGAAAGGGGACGGCGGCACGGCGGCGATCCTCGATCCCAAAGCTGCATCGCTGCATCACGATCTCGCCCGAGAGGCGGCGAAGAATGGACGCCTGCACGTGTACGAATTGAAACTCGACGGCCGGACGATCGCAATGAGTCTAAATATCCGTGGCGGCTCGACGATGTTTCACTGGAAAACGTCGTATGACGAGTCATTTTCGAAGTATTCCCCCGGCAATCTGCTCTTTAGAAGGCTCTTCGACGATTGCGTCGCGGATGGCCTGACCGAGATCGACTTCCTCAGCCCGTCAACTGCTGAACAAACGGGCATGGGCAACCGGCGAGCGAGAACACGTAGCATTCTATATCTTCCGGCCTGGCTTCATGGGCAGGATCGTCTGGATGTGGAAATTTGCCGTCATGGGCCGTCTGCGAGCGATGAAGGAAAGTTATCCGAGGATCACGAGTCTATTCTTATGGATGCAATTTCAGTAGCGGTCGACACCCGTGAGGACGCGCTGGATGCGCTTCGCGACGAGTGGACCGCGCTATATAAAGTATCGAAATGCGCTCCGTTCCTCGCGTGGGAATGGATGTCGGCGTGGGAGAGGGCTTTTGGCCGCGGTGGACGACCGTTTGTCCTGAAGGCTTATCGTAACGGCCGGCTGATCGGGCTGCTGCCGCTTCGCAGTTTTAAGCGCAATGTACTTGGCACGCACCTCGGCTTTATTGGGGCAGGTGCCGGCGGGGCCGATTATCTCGATGTAATCGCTCGGCCCGAAGAGATTGATGCTGTCGCTGCCGCCATGATCCAATATCTAACTGACGATGGTCGGAAATTCGACCTGCTCCGGCTGAACAATATCTCAACCGATTCCTCTCTTGCGGCACATCTGAGAGCGTCTCGTGACCGCCGGCATTCAGATCAGCCGGGCTACGTTTGTCCGCAGATCGATCTATCCGGCGGCTGGGATGATGTGCTGGGACATAGTCGCAGGTCATCGAACTTCCGCCGTCGGTTGAAGCAGCTCGAAAAGTTGCCGCGGTCTTGAGTTCCGTTCAGTCACATCGCCCGACACCATAAATGCCTCGTTCGAGCGATTTCTCTCCCTTCACAATAAGCGTTGGAAATCCGGCGGCTCAGAGTTGAGCGGCAGCCCCGAACTCATCGCGTTTCATCGCGATGTCGTAACGGGGATGTCAGCGACGGGCCTGTTGCGATTCGACGAGCTGTGGGCCGATGGCGAGTGCCGCGCGTCGATCTACGGTTTTGACGATGGCCGCATCTTTTACTACTACAACACGGGTTTCGATCCGGAATGGGCAGATCGAAGCGTTGGCCTGGTGCTTACCGGTTTGTCGATCCGGAACGCGATCGAGCGCGGGATCGACGTATATGACTTTCTTCGCGGTGCGGAGACCTACAAGTTTGACTGGGCCAACAAGACGGAGCAGCTAGTGAACATGACGCTGTCAAGCGACACCGTTGCGGCGCGACTGGCCCTGGGCCTGAGCGGCACCACGATCCGGCTACGCGAAGTTGCTAAAGAGGTGCTTCCATCGGGCTTGGCAGAGGGCGCGAGAAAATTGCGATGGGCGTTTGCCCGAAAGGCTTCCGATCTATGAAAGGCGAGCTTTCCATAGTCATCATCGGCCGCAACGAGGAACAGGGCATTGCCAAGTGCATCGCCGCCGCGCAAACAGCCGCCTCTGAGATCGGCGGTGCCGAGATCATCTTTGTCGATTCTGCCTCTACGGACATGACGGCTCGAGGTCGTTTCCTCAATGGGAGTTCGGGTCGTGTCGCTGGATCCGAGCAGCAAGCTCTGCCCGTCTGCAGGACGCTTTGTCGGTTCTCAGCACGCAACGGGCGAATTCGTGCTCTTCATCGATGCTGACACTTTGGTTTATGAGGCTTTTTTAGCGCAGGCAATAGAACATTTCCGCTCCCATGCTCAAGTTGCGCGGCGTCAATGGTCGCATCGATGATCTGAATGAGAATGGCGAGCGGCTCGACGGAGTTGAGGACAGATATGATGACATCGCCGATGTGAAATGGCTCCGCGGGCCGTGCTGCTTCTATCGCCGCCGTGCATTAATGGAATGCGGGTCGTTCGACCCTCAACTTGCGATGGAAGAAGAAGCCGAACTCGGCCTGCCGCCTCGTCCGTGCGGGCTGGAGGCTGAATATCTTGCCCAAGCCCATGGCCTGTCACACCAGGGCATATCATTGCCAGACATTCACCAGCTTATTCTCCACCTTAAAGCGCGACGTCGTCTCCGGCAGGCTGGGCGAGATCACGCGAACGATCGCGGTTGCCCATCGGTCGGGTAACGGGTTCGCATTCTGCTGGCTCCGCTTAAAGACGACAATTCTGATGCTGGTCTGGTGCACGCTGCTCGGAGCGTCGCTACTTCTACCAGGTTACGGGACAGGCGTTTGCTCAGTCTTCGCCGTAATAGGCGTGTTCGGGATCTACCTAAAAAAGCGAAGCCTACGACAAACACTTGTATTTGTGCCCAATAAGCTCTTTTGCCTGCTCGATGTTCTAGCGGGCCTTCCGTACCTAATCGGCAAGCGCGACCATCTCCGACCTAATGAAACCGTCTAGGCCACGCGCCGCCGCATCCCGACAACTAATCGCTTCTTTCTCATCGAGTATGATGTATGCCGCTTAGCCTATGTGACGATGTTGCCGAGAAGGCTTGAGGAGCCGGTCGGTACGTGACCTTGTTCCGCGAAAAAGCATAGTTGGGCCCTCAATATAGAATCGTTCACCTGCAACCAGAAGAGAGGTCACAACCGAGGAGTTGGGTTAGGACACGATTAACAGGTAAGGAAGCCCGTCCTATACGCAAGAGCGACGAGACCCGCGCCGCATTCGATCTCCTCTTCGCCAACCGCCACCCGGCCCGCGAATCGTAAGACCGTTTAGCAATAATAAGCCATCATTTCGACAAAGCGCTTCACGATATCAGAGAAGCTTTCGCTTTCGCTTTGCGATTTCAGAGAAGCGCTTCGCATTTCCGAGAAGCGCTTTGAGATATCAGAGAAGCGCTTCGGCGTTTCGAAACAGCGCTTTTCTATATCAAAAACATGCTCCGCCGTTTTGGTAAACTGCGGAGCTATTTCGGCGTTTTACTTTGCTATTTCTTATCTCGGGCGCGTGAAATTCGAGGCCGCTGATCTGGGCAAATTGGGGCGAATCTGCACCGAAGACGGCTTTGACGTACTTTTTGACCATTGCGGCGACCTCGACGAGCCCGGTGTCGTCGGCATACATCACGTCGTTTCGGGCGATGCGGGCGTTGCTGAGCGGGACGACGCTGTTCATGACGTTGGTGTTGGCGGTCTTGAGGTTCGTTCGAATAGGTCTGGCCAGCTGGACCGACCTTTAGCTCGTTTTCATTGGGGTTGTAGGTCGGGATAGGTCGTCGAGGACGGCGATCAGATTGTCGAGGTGCTCGACGAGCTGAGTATAGCTCGTTTGTGCAACGGAATACTGCCCTGTGCTCTCGTCTGTGTCGGGCGTTTCCGGATCGTCCTCGAGGGGAACAATAGAACCGACGGAGTACTGGTTCTGGCTCCTCCTCTGATAGTCCAATAGATAAGTCGGGCTTATAGTGGAAGTATCTGTGGGTGCAAAGCGAAGCGAGACTCCGCGAGTGACATTTTGCACTGGATCATTGGTAAAAAATTCAAAAGGCGAAATCTGCGGCGAAACTCTAGATAGGCGCTTTCTCCGGTCTCGCCCGTTCTCATTCTTGAGCGGAATGATAACCACATGATAACCCTTGTCTATAAATGCCGGCGGTCGGAGGGTGAGATTGTATGTTCCTGCCTGCTCTACAAAACCCACTTTGGCAAGCGTATTCAGCCAGCCAAGCTGGTAGAGATTGAAATTGTTAAAGTGTCGTAAGACATCTCCTGATACTCCCATCATGGTAAAGGAATCTCCATATTCAAAATGATCGCACCCTTGCGGGAACAAGTTTTGAGTTTGACAGTTTCGTATTGCGTTTGAATGTAACAGACCAATATTGTGACCCAGCTCGTGAATGAAAGCCTTGAATTAAAACTGCCTTGGTATTATTTGTGAAGGTGTAGCCCTCATCCAGATATAATTATTATCGTTATCATCACCTACTCTCGATTCTCGTTATCTTTTGACCACCTCTTTAATGGGTTAGGACCGCCATCCTGCATTGGGCGGTCTTTTTCGTTTGTCCGACAAACAGAGGTTGCGAGTTGCTGGGGTTGGTTGTTATCCTTAACCGATTCTTATCGACAAGTTTTTTATGCAGGGAAAGGTCGTGATCGTCACGGGTGCTAGCAGCGGTATAGGCCGCGCGGCGGCGGCGTTGTTTGCGGAGCGTGGGGCGACGGTCGTCGCGGTCGGGCGGAATGAGAAGGAGTTGAAGCTGTTGGTGGCGGCGGCCAAGGATGCCGAGGGCACGATCAAGCCGCAACTGGCCGACATGCACGAGATGAACCAGCTCGAACGCATCGCGAGCGAGACGATCCAAAAGCACAAACGGATCGACGTGCTGGTCAATTCGGCCGGGATCATCAGGAACGGGACGCTTGAGGCGACGACGCTCGACGATTGGGACCGGATGATGCACATCAATCTGCGCTCGGTCTTTTTGCTGACGCAGCGGTGCCTGCCGCACCTGATCGCGACGAAGGGCAACATCGTCAACGTTTCGAGCGTCGCGGGCACGCGGGCGTTCCCAAATGTGCTGGCATATTGCGTTTCGAAGGCGGCGGTCGACCAGATGACGCGCTGCGCGGCGTTGGAGCTGGGGCCAAAGGGCGTCCGCGTGAATGCCGTCAATCCGGGCGTCGTCGTCACCAACCTGCACAAACGCGGCGGCATGGAAGATGAACGCCTACAAGGCGTTTCTCGAACATTCGACCGAAACGCATCCGATCGGGCGCGTGGGAACTCCCGAAGAGGTTGCCGAGTTGATATGCTATTTGGCGTCGGACAAGGCCGGCTGGATCACGGGTGCGACCTACGCCATCGACGGCGGGCGTGCCGAGACGTGCGCGAGATAAATTATGAAGGTGCAAATGCTGCCCAGCACGATCGAGCCCGACGGGACCGCGTCCCTGCGGCAGCACCTGCCGACGCTCGTCATCGACGACCGGGTCGCGATAGACGCGGGCTGTCTGGCACTCTCTTGTTCGGACGAACAGCGGGCGAATATTCGCGACATTCTGCTGACGCACACGCACCTCGACCACATCGCCGGCCTGCCGCTGTTTATCGACGACCTGTTTGCCACGCTGACCGAACCCGTTCGTATCCACGCGACGCGGGAGATGATCGACATCCTCGAACGCGACATATTTAACTGGTCGATCTATCCGCGCTTTTCTGAGTTGAAGAACGACAACGGCCCCGTCATCGAGTATCGCGAATTCACGCACGGCAGCACGTTCGAGGTCGGCCATCTGACGGTCGAGAGCATCGCCGTCAATCACAAGGTCGGCGCGAGCGGTTACATCGTCTCGGACGGCAGCGTCTCGATCGCGATAACCGGCGATACGGCCGAGACCGATGCCATCTGGCAGGCGTGCAACTTTACTGAGGGTCTTGCGGCGGTGTTTGTCGAATGTGCTTTTCCCAACGAACTGGGCGACCTCGCGGCAGTGTCATTCCACCTCACGCCGGAGCGTCTGCGGACGGAGCTTGAAAAACTAACGGACCGCACCATTCCCGTACACGTCGTCAATATCAAACCGATGTACCGCGACCTTGTTGTCGAGCAGATCGCAAGTGAGGCGATCGAGCAGGTCAATATCCTTGAGATCGGGAAGGTTTACGAGATCTAGTCTTTCGCTGCTTTATCCCGCATGAAATTGATGGCCTCGAATGCGGATTCGCGATATTCGCCCGGAAACTCGTACAGCATGACGCGGCCGTTCGCGAGGACCTTTTCGATGCGATAAGTACGTTCCTCACGTAAGCGGCCGGGCATGACCTCGGCACGAAAAGTGACATTCATCTCGGGCCGCGCCCAGACGTTCTCTTCGCTTTTAAAATAACTGCTCAGGTCGCGCATCTATTCCTCTGGATCGGGGGCTTTCTTGTGTTTCTTTTTTCGCAGCGACGGAAGATGCTTTTCCTCGAGTCCGTCGCTGCCAAGCCGTTTGGACGGCGGGGCGGTCGGCTTTCTGATCGAATCGAAAACAGGCCGCTCGGGCTTTTTCTTTTTCCGCCGAACCATTGCGGAATTATAGCAGAACAGCGAAAACTCAGGTTATAATCACGCAAAGCGTGGGCTGACCGTCAAACCACCATACCCGACTAGATGCGTTCAACTGTAAACAGGGGCAGAATGCCGTTTTGGCTGCCGGCAGCGAATTATTACGTGCTCGCGGTCGGCGGTGTCGGCGGTATTCTTCTTTCTAGTCTGGGGAATCCTGCATGACAGCGGCGAAGAAATGCCGTGGATCACGGCCGGCATCGGTGCTGGCATTCTGCTGATCGGGACGGTCATCTTACGCGAGTTCGTAATGCGCCGGGCCCGAGCAAGGTTCATCGAGAGGCAGCGGGCGATCGATAGTCAGTTTCGCGGGCGAACGGCAAGGTCTAGCCGTCACGATGGCGAAAAGCTTACGCTCGAACTGAACGCCGCGATCCTCGGTGAGATCAAGCAGAAATCAGACGCCGCGAATGTGTTGAGCAGGTTGTCGGCGGGGCATCGTGAGGTATTCGAGCTGTGCAGCGATTATATCTCGCGTAACGAGGGCGAGTTAAAGTCGGTAAAGGCAGGCTCGCCACGGCTGGCACCGTTGCTGCGCGGACGGACGGCCGCGAGTGACCTGCATCGGTTCCATATGCTGAAGTGGGCCGAGATCGAGGCCCGTTCGCTGGCCGCCGAGGCACGCGGCCGTCAAGACGTCGGTGAGCGGATCGAGGCAACGCAGAACGCCATAGATGTGATTGACTCGGCCCTCGCATCATACCCTGATGACGCTAGCCTGCGGCAGTCCCGTGATGTGCTCGGCGAACTGCTCGTCTCGATAAATGTGTCGCACCTCGTCGAGAGCGCCGAGAAGGCGGCGTTCAAGGGCGATTATTCCGAGGCGAAGAGCATGTACAAGGACGCGCTGTTCTATCTGGGCCGCGACAATGTCGAGAGCGACGCCCGCGAAGAGGCCGCTGAGAAGATCTTCGCTGAGATCGAGCGCCTCAGGCTACTCGAAAACGCGCAATGAGGTTTTGGATGATGTTACAGAAGGGGTATTCTGTTAGGAGTTTAGATCATGATCTCTCAGAGATGTCCCCGGTGCGGCAGTAAACGTATCCGACGGGGCTACCGGCCAACATCTTTCCTCTCCAAGATATTTTTTCGATATCACTTGCTGTGCGACGCGTGTAACTGGGAATTTACGGGCTTTGCCGTGCCGGGAACGGTAGACACGCGGTCGAAAAGCCGAAAAAAGACCAAGTAGTCATCAGGAAGAGCCAGGACCACGCATTCAGCGCGACGCCTTAAATGTTCAATCTGCGGTATATATTGATCGTTCTTGTGTGTGTTTTCCCGTTTTCCGGGTACGCTCCCGCGCAGGCGCCTTCCGAAGATCCGGACACGCTCGTGCATTTCGGCGATCTCATCGACGTGGACGTGCTCGGCGGATTTGAGTTCGATTGGCGCGGAACGCTTGATTCGGACGGCTTTTTGGCCGGATTTGATTCATACGACGAGCCGGTTTTCGGTCACTGTCGGACCGTTGAGCAGATCAGCTCGGATGTTGCCAAGGCTTATTCAAAGATCCTCCGTGACCCACAGGTCGTTGTGCGGGTCATAGATCGGTCGAACCGCCCGGCCGTGCGGCTTGATGGGGCCGTGCGAAGTCCGACGCGATTCCGGCTGCTGCGGCCGATCAGGCTGCGGGAGTTGATCGTGATGGCCGGCGGGCTGACCGACGGCGGCAAGCGGCGGAATCTCGATATTCAGGCCGGGAAATGCGAGCTGCACGGCATCGAATACGATCCGTCCAGCCTCGCTGCGGGACAACGCCTCGCTGACGATGAACATCAAAATCAGCGACCTATTGAGTGGGACAGCCGAGGCCGATCGAAAGATATTGAGCGGCGATCTGATCACGGTGGTGCGTGCCGAACCGATATACGTTATCGGTGCCGTGAATAATCCGCGACCGATATATTCGGCCCTTGAGATGACGGTTAGCCGAGCGGTTGCGGCAGCGGGCGGAGCGGCAAAGGGTGCGGACGCAAAGCGGGTGACGGTCTTTCGCCGCGAAGGGACGGACAGCCGCGTGATCGACGCGGACCTCGAAAAGATTACGACCGGCGAGGCCATTGACGTAGTTGTCAGGCCATTTGATATAATAGAGGTTGCGGCCCGAGGGGGCGTAAAGCGCAAATATCCACCAGTGATATCGGCAAATGAGAATGAGGCCCGACGGGCGGAATTGCCGCTGCGTGTGGTCGACTAGATAATTTTATGGCAAATAAGAAAGGACTCAGCCGGCGAACGCAGGCATTGATCTATATGCTCGCCGTGGCGATCGTAATCGGCGTGCTGATCGCGTATGAACAGATTTCGATACTTTATGTATTGGCGACACTGTCAATCGTCGTGCTGCTGCTGATCGTTGGGTTTACCGACCTAGAGAGTGCTTCACGGCCGGACGGCGACAAAGCGGCTTAGTTTTTATTAAGGATGAGGTCACTGCGGTACATTTTTGCGTTAGTTGTCGCGGGAGCAATGCTCTCGGCGGCGACCTTTGCTAATGCGACCGTGATGACTGCAGGCAAGGGCGACCCGCTACGCCTTCGATGGCGAACGCCGGTCGTCAAACTTGCGGTGTCGACCTCGCTGCTTCGCCCCGGCACTAATATTAAGACCGATAGCGATGTCACCGGCGCTCTCAGCCGCAGCATTGCCGCGTGGAATTCGGTCGCCGACATCGAACTCACCCTCGTCGAATCTGACAAGCAAAGCATCAGTCCATCGGGTCCTGCGGGCGATGGCGTCAATCTGCTCACGATCGCACAAACGCCCGAGAACGTCCTGCTTTTCTCAAAGGATCCTGATGCAGAATCGGCCCGTACTCGCGTTTTCTACAATCGGCTCGGAACAATTACTGAGGCCGACATTGTTCTTAATCCGCTGCAGCAGTTCTCGACCGATGGGACATTCGGGACTTTCGATCTCGAAGCGACACTGATACACGAGATCGGCCATCTGCTTGGATTACGGCATTCGCCCGTGATGGGATGTGCCATGAACGAGAGCCTGGCACGTAACGGTGTCTTCACGCCGATAGGAGGCTCGCGAGGCTTATATGCGAGTGATATCGCAGCTGTTCGTCAGATCTATGGAGCGTCAACGGCCGAAAACTGCTGTGCCGCGATCACCGGAAAACTGACGATCGACGGTGCCCGTCCTGCCAAAGGCATACGAGTCTGGGCCGAAGAGAACGGCACCGGTCGGGTGATAGCGGCCGCCGATGCGTCTGCGGACGGCAGCTACACGCTGGGTGGGCTTGTCGAAGGCGACTACGCTCTGCTCTGGCAGCCGCAGGGCGAAGCGGGCTCTCAGATCGGCCAGCTTGGCATGATCCGCTTGGGGAACCGTGAGACCCGTATCGTGAATGGCCGCGTTTACGTGAAACCTGCGGCCGTGGAGATGCACTTTGTCGGCCTGAACAGTCAGTTGACCGATGCTGCTATATCGGTCGAACCGGGCCGCGAGCATTTGGTATTCATCGGCGGCGTGGGACTGGATAAATCAAAGTTTGACATCGAGTTTAACTCGCCATATTTC
This sequence comes from Blastocatellia bacterium, assembly GCA_963716755.1. Lineage (GTDB taxonomy): Bacteria > Acidobacteriota > Blastocatellia > Pyrinomonadales > Pyrinomonadaceae > OLB17. The sequence continues at coordinate 255,202 of CAVQUD010000002.1, read as the reverse complement.
GTCGTGGTGCAGGGAACTGTCCAACGGCAGGACTTTGGCGATGATGTCTCAGTCGTCAGTGCCCTGGTCAAGATAAACCCGGAGACGCCGCCCGGTGCCTACTCTATTTTTGCCACCAGCGACATCGGTATCCAGGCATCACTGGTCGGTGCGATAATCGTAAAATAACTTTCTCATTGAGGCGACCAAGATTTTTCGGATCCGTGTGCTTAGTGCAGTTGCGTTTTTTGTTGACGTGTGGATAATTAGCTTGTTCACCTCCCGGTGAACATCAGGCTGCTTCGGCAGCCGCGGGGCGGCGGTGTGGGAGACGTCGCCCCTTTATTTTGTCTGCTGTTGCTTTCGGACTATGAAAGCTGGCGAGAAAAGCTGGTTCAAGAAGTGGCTGTTTAGCGACGTCTCTGAGATCGAGGGGCCCGCTGAGCCCGAGGGCCGTCATCAAACACATCCGTGGTGGAAGGTGATGTGTTTGACAGGCGTCGATTACTTCTCGACCCTAGGCTACCAGCCCGGAATTGCCTTCCTAGCCGCAGGCGTCCTCTCGCCGGCCGCGACACTGATCTTGGTACTGCTTACCCTGTTTGGCGCTTTGCCGATATACAGCCGCGTTGCGAAGGAAAGCCCGAACGGCGAAGGTTCGATCGCAATGCTCGAGTCGCTGCTTTCGCGTTGGAAGGGCAAGCTGTTTGTACTCGTCCTGCTCGGCTTTGTTGCGACTGATTTCGTTATCACGATCACCCTATCTGCTGCGGACGCAACCGCTCACATAATCGAGAATCCTTTCGTGCTGGTCAGCGCGCCGTTTCTGGACCATCCAATCCTGGTGACGTTGGCACTAATCGCCTTTCTTGGCGTTGTCTTTCTTAAGGGGTTTCGCGAGGCAATCAGTATCGCGGTCTTCCTGGTTGCCGTATACCTCGTCCTCAATGTTATCGTCGTAGGCCGGTCGATGATCGAGATCGCAAGACATCCGGAACTTCTCGCGAACTGGCGTGAGGCGGTTTTCGCCACAAAGCTCTCGATCGGTCCCATTCAGACCGCAGGGCTGATGGCGGTCGTTCTCCTTTCGGTCGTGAATTTCCCTCGGCTGGCATTGGGTCTGTCAGGTTTCGAGACCGGCGTTGCGGTAATGCCGCTAGTCAGAAAGCCCAATCGAATCGGCAACACGCGAAAACTTCTTATAACCGCGGCTCTCATAATGAGCGTAATGCTCATATCGAGCAGCGTGGTCACCAGTGTATTGATCCCGAGAGAAGAGTTCTGCCCGCGAATAGACTGTGCGGTGCCGGATCCGGCACACGTACCGCCGCCATTCTGCTCATGTACGCCTGAACAAACGGCGGCCGGGGTGTCGACCGAAACCGGCAAGGCGAATGGCCGAGCTCTTGCATACCTGTCTCACAAGTACCTCGGCGATGTCTTTGGCACATTCTACGATCTAAGCACGATCCTAATTTTGTGGTTTGCCGGCGCGTCGGCAATGGCCGGACTCCTGAACATCGTTCCAAGATATTTGCCCCGATATGGCATGGCGCCTGAATGGTCGCGTGCAACGCGCCCGCTGGTCCTCGTGTTTACTGCCATTTGCTTCGTTGTGACATGGATATTTGAGGCAAACGTTGACGCGCAGGGCGGTGCCTACGCCACGGGTGTTCTCGTTTTGATGTCCTCAGCTGCGATCGCCGTGACGATCTCAGCCCGACGCCGGCGGCAGTAGGTGGACATGGGCATTTTGGCTGATATCGGCGGTATTCGTTTACACAACGATCGCGAACATCATTGAGCGGCCTGACGGTATCAAGATAGCCTCCACGTTCATTTTTGCCATTATTGCTGCGTCCTTTATCTCTCGCGCCATGCGTTCAACTGAGATCCGCATCGAAAAGATCGAGCTTGATGAAGCAGCTCAAGCCTTTCTCGATGACGTTGATGCCGAGGGTGAGATCCGCATCGTGGCGAATCGCCGCGAGACCGGCGACGTAACCGAATACCGGTTCAAAGAACATGAGAAGCGGGTCGATAACCACATTCCGTCATCTGATCCCGTGCTCTTCTACGAGATTGAACCTGGCGATTCGTCAGAATTCAAGGGCAAGCTGTTCATTCGCGGTGTGGACGTTGAGGGTTACAAGATCCTCAGAACGCAGGCCCCGGCCGTGCCGAACGCGATCGCAGCATTCCTGCTCTACCTGCGGGACCACACGGGGAAGATACCGCACGTGTACTTCGGCTGGAGCGAGGGCAATCCTATAATGTACCTTGCCCGATATATCCTGTTTGGTGAGGGCGACACCGCACCCGTAACGCGCGAGATTCTACGCCAGGCAGAGGCCGATCCGGACCTGCGGCCGAATGTTCATGTCGGCGGGTGACGGTCAGGCCGTGACACCCGCGGATATTCCGTTGTTTGATTCGAGGTAACAAGGGCGGCAAAATACGGGACGTCCTTGACACGGATAGAAGGGCACGGTGGTCGTCGCACCGCAGCGTGCGCAATCGGCGGGGACCTCGACACGCTGGCGCTGGCCGGAGGTCTTGGCTATCTCAACGGCCTCCAGTCGGCGATTCTTGGCACGCTTACAGGGCTTGCAGCGTTTGGGCGGGTTGCTGAGTTGCTTGGCCTGAAAGAATGCCTGCTCGCCCGCTGTCCAGACGAACGCCTGCGAACAGTCAGTGCAATCGATGCCGATATCCTCAAGCTTCGACGCCGGATCGGGTTCCTGAGTCGCAATTGCGGGGGCCTCTTGATGTTCGATGCCGGACATGTCCGATTCCTCTGACACTAGCCGTTTCCATGCGCAAACGGCGGTTTCCTGTTGTAAATTGGACAGATGAGGCGGCTGTCCGATCCGGTGCTTTCGCTACGAGTGAATTTCTTGACGTTACATCGTAAGGATGTCGGTGTCAAGATAGGTTGACCAGTCCGGCCTCGCCGTCAGTATCGTATGAATGTTCTTGTAATAGGTTCGGGCGGACGTGAGCACGCGATCTGCACCGCTTTTCGGAAGTCCACCCGAATTGAGCGGCTGGTCTGTGCCAACGGCAACGCGGGGATCGGAGACGTTGCCGAGTGCGTGCCTATCCGACACGACGAGATCGAGAGATTGGCGGAGTTTGCTGCGGCGAATGAGATAGGACTGACCTTCGTCGGCGGAGAGACGCCGCTGGCGCTTGGCGTTGTTGACGAATTTGAACGGCGCGGCCTGCGGATAATCGGACCTCGACGAGAGGCCGCTAAGCTTGAATCGAGCAAGGCACTTTGCAAAGGACTTTATGGCTCGTCACGGCGTGCCGACCGCCCGGTACGCGACCGCAGATTCCGAGACCTCTGCAATTCTCGAACTCGAAAGCGGCAGTTTTGGCGGGCGCGACACACCCCTTGTGATCAAAGCCGACGGTCTCGCCGCCGGTAAAGGCGTCGTCGTTGCTCGAAACCGCGCTGAGGCCGTGGATGCGATCAACGGGATGTCGTCGCTCGTCGGAAGCCGCAGCCGCTGACAAGATCGTTATCGAGGAATGCCTTGTCGGACCTGAAGTGTCGCTGCTGGCATTTGTCGACGGCGAGGATTATGCACTTATGCCGCCGACGCGCGATCACAAGCGAATAGGCGACGGCGACACGGGCCCGAATACGGGCGGCATGGGGACGATCACTGACGCGTCGCTCTTGTCGAGCGACCAGATCGCTGAGATCGAAGAGACCATCATTCGCCCGACGCTTTCCGGATGTGTCAGTGAGGATCTTGCGTTCCGTGGCATCCTCTTCCTCGGCCTTATGATGACCGAGGCGGGGCCGAAAGTGCTCGAATACAACATCAGGTTCGGCGATCCCGAAACCCAGGCCATTCTTGTGCGGCTCGAAACGGATCTGCTCGACATCTGCGAATCGATGCTTGCGGGCACGCTTGGCGACATGGACATCCGATGGCGACAGGGAAGTTCCGCCTGCGTCGTTCTTGCGTCCGAAAATTATCCCGCAACGCCGCGGACCGGCGATGTCATCCACGGTTTGGACGAAGCCGCATCCGTTCCAAACGCCCATGTCTTTCACGCGGGAACGGCGCGATCGCCGAAGGGCGATCTCGTCACGTCCGGCGGCCGCGTCCTTGGCGTTACTGCGACCGGCAACACGCTAGAGGAGGCCCTCACGACGGCGTATTCGGCTGTCGACAAGATCTCGTGGCCCGGTATGCAACACCGGCGTGATATAGGCCGATAGCGTCATTGAACTGCCTTCGCTTTACGGTCGAACTCATCCGCTTCACTCGTCAAACCGTTCTTCCGACAAAATTCTGCCAACCTGCGATAACGCTCGCCCGAAGTGATGTCTGATAGCCAACAGATCTTCGCCATACATTCGGGGCACGCGTCGATCGGCCGCCGGTCGGTCTCGCCGATGTGATTGGTGCCGCTCATCAGGCACTCGTACTTTGTGCAATGCCGCATCGAGAACATATGCCCCGTCTCATGTGCGGCGATCTTTAGTGTCCGTCGCAGGAACTTGTCATAGTCAGCGTTGTCGTCCAATCTGGCCAGCGACCAAACGCCGACGCGATCCTCGAGGCTCGCCTGGCCGAAGACGTAGTTCATTGTTTCGTTCGGATATAGATCGTCGGCGGTAAAGGCAATCAGAGCAGCGGCGTCAGCGGGCAGCAGCGGTTCGAGGACGTCGTTCATAATGTGGCCGGTCTTTATCTGCCGTGTCCTGGTGAATTTGTTCTGGCGCACATGCGGCGGGCCAGCGGTGAGTGCCCGTGTCGGCATCTCTTCGACCGGCAGATCATAGAACGTCTCAAGATATCCGGCGGCGATATCGATAACCTTTTTCTGCTGCGCCGTGAACGTCCCCAGCGGCAGAACAAAGAGCTTTTGCCGTTCCTTCTTTGGCTTGACCGGATCGCTGTCAAGATATTCCTCGAACGTCTGCCCGGGCTCATTGTGCGATTCAAGCCAGTCGTTCGATCCGGGCTTGCCCATTACCTTAAAAAAAGGCTCGATCTTTTTCATCGCCCCGCGAATGTCTTTTAGCTCACGCTTTGCATCGCGGGCTGCTGCCATGTTCGACGAGGGCCTTTCGGTAGGGCCGGAACAGCCCACGAAAAACACGAAAAACACGAACATGAATAAGGATCCCTAGAAATCTACTTTTCGTACGTTTCGGGTATTTCGTGCGGCATTGTCCGCGTTTTAATAGTCTGCAATCGATGCCAGGTAGCCGTCAAAGTTGCGTCGCATCTCGTCGATCGAGTCTCCGCCAAACTTCTGCCGCATTGCGTCGGCGAGGACGAAAGCAAGCATCGCTTCGCCGATCACACCGGCGGCCGGGACGGCGGTGATGTCGGAGCGTTCGAAGGCAGCGTCGGAGGATAGTTTGGTCTCGATATCGACTGAGCGTAGGGCCTTGCGTAGTGTCGAGAGCGGTTTCATATGGCCGCGAACGCGGATCTCTTCGCCATTGGTAATGCCGCCTTCGAGGCCGCCGGCGCGGTTGGTAGGGCGTCGGAAGCCCGACGCTAGTCTGGAGTCTGGAGTCTGGAGTCCTGAGTCGGAAGATTCACTTCCGGCTTCAGACTCCAGACTTAAGACTTCAGACTGTCCCAGAAAGATCTCATCATGCACTTGCGAGCCCAATCGGCCGGCGTTGGCGATGCCTTCGCCGATCTCGACCGCCTTGGTCGCGTGGATCGACATTATCGCCCGGGCGATACGGCCGTCGAGTTTGTCTTCCCATGATGTGTGAGAGCCGAGGCCGACGGGCACACCGCGTGCGACGACCTCATAGATGCCGCCGAGCGTGTCGCCCTCTTTCTTGGCCTCGTCAATGGCCTTGATCATCTCTTTTTGGGCGGTCTCGTCCGCGCACCTGAGCGGTGAATCGTCAGGGATCGACGCGATCTCATCCCAATCTCTCCACAGCGGTACGGCCTGGACCGGGCCGAGGCGGATGACGTGGCTCTTGATATCGATACCGAACGAACTAAGGAGCTGTTTCGCTATAGCTCCGCAGGCGACGCGCGCTGCGGTCTCGCGGGCCGAGGCTGCGCTCGAGAATATTGCGAAGGTCGCGGGAACTGATACTTTTGTCCACCCGCGAGATCGGCGTGGCCGGGACGTGGACGTGTGACATACCTTGGATTGTCGATCTCGGCATCGGGCTACTGCCACTCGACGATCATTCATCACGTCCTGCCAATGGACAAAGTCCTTGTTCTCGATCATCATGCGATCGGCGAACCCATCGACTTGCCTTGACGAACGCCTGACATGATCTCAACCTTGTCGTCCTCGATCTTCATTCGACCACCGCGGCCGTAGCCTTGTTGGCGCCGCCACAACTCGTGGTTGATAGCGGCTATGTCGATGGGCAGTCCGGCAGGGACGCCCTCGACGATCGCCATAAGTGCTTTGCCGTGAGATTCGCCTGCGGTTGTGAACGTGAAGTGCATGTCGAGATTTTAACGCAAAGACGCAAAGGAGCAGAGACGCAAAGAAGCCTAAATCAGATCCCTTGCGGCTTTGCGACGTTGCGCCTTTGCGTTGAGGTTCTTTCTCTTGAATACTATAAGGCCGATACTAGCGATGATCAGAACGCCGCCGGCGAATGTCAGTGGCGGCAGCGTTTCGCCGAGCACGACGTTCCCGATGACCACTGCGAGAAGCGGCGTGACGAGCGAGATCATCATTGCTTGTGTCGATTCGATGCGGCTCAGCAGCCAGTAATACAGCCAAAAGGCTATCACGGAGCCGAATATCGCTAGATAGAGAATGCAGATGATCGACATCCACGACCACGAAAAGCCGAGCGGATTGCCCTCGCGCATGAGGCTGTACACCATGATCGGCGGCAGGCCGCAGAGCATCTGACAGAATACGAGCGACGCCGGATGAATACCCCCGGCCTTTGCCTTGATGAGAATCGATGCCTGCGCGGCCGCATACGCTCCGACGACGATAGCGACACAGCCGGCGAACGCCAGCCAGTTTTCAACACGCAACTGATCGTTAAATATCACGGCGACGCCAATGACGCCTATTGCGACCGCGATCATCTTTTGTGCCGTAATGCGTTCGTCGGGCAGGAATATCCACGCGAGCACGAGGCCAAAGACCGTAATGGTCGCCTGGAGCACGGCCGCGAGGCCGGACGAGATGTACTGTTCGGCCCAAAAGACCATCGAGTAGTTGATCCCAAATTGCAGGACGCCGGTCAGTGCGATCAACCGCCATTCAACTGCGGTCCTCGGTAGCGGAATGTTCTGGATTCGGATCACGACAAACAGGATGGCCACCGAGATCAAGAACCTCGCCGACGAGAATGCGATCGGCGGCAGATCGTCGAGGCCGATCTTGATGAATATCCACGTGGTGCTCCAAATAAAAGCGAGGATGAGCCAAACGAGAACTTTTAACGAAAATAGTTTAGGCATTCTCGTAAAAGCTCAGTTGTGTTTCGCCCTGTTTTAGAATCGCGCCAACGGCGAATGTTGCCGACGGCATCAGGCATGTGAGATTTCGTGTGATGTTCGACGACCAGCATACCGCCGTCGCGGAGCAGGTCGCTCTTTGTGCCGAATTCGTGCATTACCAACGAGTGGTTAAAATCGTACGGCGGATCGAAAAATGCGATGTCCCAGCCGGTCTTATGCTCGCGGCTCGTGAAATTCTCGGCATCCAGATTGAGAAGCTCTGTTTGCGATTCGGGAACGGCAAGTTTGTCAAGATTCTCTTCGATGAGTGCACACGCGCGTTTTGAAACGTCAACAAAGGTCACGAAGGCTGCCCCTCGCGACAGGGCCTCGATGCCGATGGCACCGGTGCCGGCACAGAGGTCTAGAAAGCGTGTTTCGTTGTCGATTTGTGGGGCCAGCACGTTAAACAGCGTCTCTCGCAACCGATCCGAAGTTGGCCGCGTCTTGCCGTCGGGCGGGTTCTTTAGGACGCGACCGCGATAGATGCCTGCGATGACACGCATAAGATATTTTCAACGCAAAGCCGCAAAGGAGCAAAGACGCGAAGTAAAGTAAGTCGAGTTAACAAGCGAATACTCGTACTCGTGCCTTTGCGGCTTCGCGTCTTTGCGTTAAATTTCCCAGGTTTGGACACGTCAGCCTATCGTGCCGAGGCGGAGGCGTTTCTCGTTGCGGACAATCTTGACCATTTCGGCGGTTTCGGGTGACATGCGGCGTTTTGTCAGGAACTGTTCAGCCTCGCTGCGGGCGGCGATCAGCAGGTCGAGATCGCGGATGATGTTGGCGATCTTGAAGTTTTGCAGGCCCGACTGCCGCGTGCCGAGTATCTCGCCCTGGCCGCGGATCTCGAGGTCTTTTTCGGCTATCTTAAAGCCGTCCGACGTTTGCTCCATGATGCCGAGCCGCTCTCGTGCGGTCGCGGTCCGCCGGTCTCCCGTCAGCAGGACGCAATAGCTCTGGTCCGCACCTCGCCCGACGCGACCGCGAAGCTGGTGAAGCTGAGACAGACCGAATCGTTCTGCGTGTTCAACGACCATCAGGGAGGCATTAGGGACGTCCACGCCGACCTCGATGACTGTCGTTGATACGAGGATGTTTATGCGGCCGGCGACAAAATCCTTCATGATAGCGTCTTTCTCGGCAGGCTTCATGCGGCCGTGAAGCAGGCCGACGGCGTATTTCGGAAAGACGCGGCGGAGTTCGTCGTACATCGCGGTCGCGGCCTTTAGATCGGACTTGGCTGACTCTTCGATGAGTGGATAGACGACGTAGGCCTGGCGGCCGAGATTGATCTCGCGTTCGATGCCTTTGTAAACACCGGCACGTTTGTCGTTGGCGCAGACAACGGTTTTGATCGGCGTACGACCGGGCGGAAGTTCGTCGATGATCGACACGTCGAGGTCGCCGTAAACCGTCATCGCGAGGCTGCGGGGAATTGGAGTTGCCGTCATCACCAGGACATCCGGATTGACGCCCGCGGCCTTGATCTGCGCCCGCTGCAGCACGCCGAAGCGATGCTGCTCATCGATCACTGCGAGGCCGAGCCGCTCAAATTTCACTCCGTCCTGTATGATCGCGTGCGTGCCGATCAGCATGTCGATCTCACCGGCTGCGAGGGCGGTGAGTATCTTCTTTTTCGCGGCCGCTTTTGTGCTACCGATCAGCAATTCGACCCGATGGCCGGAATCGGCGAGGATTCGCGATGTATTTCGATAATGCTGTTCGGCGAGGATCTCGGTCGGAGCCATCATAGCGGTCTGGTAGCCATTCTCGGCCACGGCGAACATCGCAAGCAGTGCGACGATGGTCTTGCCGCTGCCGACGTCGCCCTGGATCAGGCGGTTCATGGGTTTGTCGGACTTGAGGTCGGCAAATATCTCACCTGTAACGCGTTTTTGGGCCTCGGTCAGGGCAAACGGCAGAACGGCCTTTAGCCGATCGCGCGTCGTGTCGCTTATCTCGATCACCGCTCCTTTCGGCTCCTGCTCGCGTTCGCCGCGCAGCAATCGCATCGAGAATGCCAGCCAGAAGAACTCGTCAAATATCAGCCGCCGCTGGGCCGGGCTGCGAAACATCTCGTACTCGCTTATCAACGCATCATCAGGCGGAAAGTGGATCTCGCGCAGCGCCTGAGCGCGTGTGCCGAGATCGTGCCGTTCGCGGACCTCGGTGGGCAACCTGTCTGCAACCGACGCGGGGTCGATATTGTTTAGCAGACTGTGGATCACCTCGCGCAATCGCTTCGTCTCAAACGTGCCGAGTTTGCGATAGATCGGCACTCGGCCCGTGTGGATCATAGCGAGCGACGGGTCGAATGCGTCCTCATCCGGTTTGTTTGGAGCGGTTTCGACGGGCTGGGGCTGAGCTTCGGTGAGGAGACCAAAGCTGTCGGGATCGCCCGCTGACGGCAGAATCTCGATCTCATCCGGTTTCGCGATCCGCAATTCAAATCGGTCGTGATCGTCGCGTTCCCAACGGCCGTGAACGACAAAATGGGTGCCTCGAGCAAACCGTGATTCATACCATTCGGCAATTTGCTGTGAATTTCGTCCCGAGATGAACCACTTGACCGCAACCGGCGGTAGCAGCCGATCGCGATCACCCGCGATGATCGCGAAAAGATGCAGCGGCGGTTTTCGCGGATCACGGTTGCGTCCGACACGTCGGGCCGACGCGTTTCGAACGTAAAGTTCGACCGCCGCCTCCATTCCGTCCTCGAGCTTGTCGATCGACAAAAAGTTTGACCGGTCCTCGTAGCGAAGAGGGAAGTAATTCAACAGGTCCTCAACTGTTGCATCGGTCGGGTCGATTTTGCCAGCAAGTGTGGCCACCGCGGCGGCGAGTTTTCGGCGGAGAGCCACCGAAAGGTTGGCGAGAGCCTCGCGGGGAACCTCAATTATCGGTGTAGAAAGGTCGATCGGCGACATTTGTCGCCTTATTATCTACGATTTCCGGGTCAAACGGTAAATGGCAGTGCCGGTGAGGACGGAATCGAGCGGCATTTCGCGGAACTTGCGGTTCAGTTTGCTCAGATCCATCATCGCGCGGTCAAAATCGTTTGTGTAGAGCACCTCGACATTGAGGTCAGCTTTTTCAAATGCCTCGAGGAATTCGTGATGCCGTTTGCGGTTAGGAACGCCGCGGTTGGAACCGGTCATGTTCCAGAGTCGGTCTGAGAATCTCAAAAATGTCCCAGGATCACGATACAAAAACCAACAATCGTGCGGCCCGAAATCGACGCGGTGAAGGCCGACGCCGCCGTCGGTCAGCACACGGTTGTGAACGTCCGCAAACGCCTGGATATCGGACAGATGTTCGCCGACCTGGAAGGAGCAGACGATGTCGTATTCGTTGGCGGTCTTAGCCGTCTCGAGAGCTTCGCCGATGACCTCAACACGGTCGGAGTAGGCGTCGGGAAAGTCTGCCGCGCGCAGCCATTCGGGCCACGGCAAGTTCGGATAGTATCGTGACCAGTTCTTCTCGATCTCGGCGTACCAGTGCTTTGACGCCTCGCCCGAATAATCGCCCGGAAAGCGATCGATCGCACCGTATCGCGAAGCTCCGGCGGCAAGGATGCTCACTCCGGAAGTGAGGTGGTCGCCCGGGCCGATCTCGCAGACGGACTTGCCGCTGAGATCGCCGACGTATTCGATCAGCAGATTCAAGCTGGCAAAGGCGTAGTTTTGCAGGAATTCGTCAGTGTTCGCATGATACGCGGCGGTTCGCGGGCGTTTGAGTCGCCAGCGACGGACGATCTCATTGCCCATCAGCAGATTCTTGCCGATCTGCGTGACGAGGTCGCGCGCGATGTTGAGATTTCCGGTCCTAGTTCGTTCCATGCTCGGGTTCGAGGTCGAGAGTGAAAGGATTGAAATTCGTGTCCCGGTCGAAATGGTCCTCGTGTTCGGTACGCTTTAAGAAGCCGACGATCTTGTATGTAAACGGCGTCGCAAGGACCTCCCACAATACTTTTATGATGTAATTACCGATCATTACGCTGACGACCTGCGACGTTGGCCATGTGCCGAGAAACGCTACGGGATAGAAGATAATGCTGTCAACAGCCTCGCCCCCGACGGTCGAACCGATGGTGCGCGTCCATAGATATTTGCCCGCGGTCCAAACTTTCATTTTGGCAAGAACGAACGAATTGACGAATTCACCCGCCCAAAACGCGAAAAGGGACGCTGCTACGATACGCCAAGTCTGGCCAAATATCGCGTTAACGGCCGCCTGCTGCTCGGCCGGCATCACGGACGCAGCCGGAAGCGACGTGACGATGTACGCCATCAGCGATGCGAATATCAACGCTCCGAAGCCCGCCCAGATGACCTTTCGAGAGCGGGCGTAACCATATACTTCGGTCAGGATGTCGCCGAACAAATAGCTGAGCGGAAAGAACAGCACACCCGTGCCAAAAACGTATTCGCCGATGACGGGCAGGTTGACGGATGAGACCTTGTGCACGCCGATCAGGTTCGAGCACAAAAGCACGGTCACGAACGCCGCCATTATCAGGTCGAAATACTTGAATTGTCGCGGATGAGCCATGCTGCAGATAAAAAAAGCGGGCCGCTATTCACGGCCCGCTCATTGTATCAAAGCGAATATTATTAGCAGAAACTAAGCGAGATCATTAACGTGTTTGGTGAGCCGCGATTTATATCTTGCGGCAGTGTTCTTATGAATGATGCCTTTGTTGACCGCTTTGTCGATCAACGAGACGGTTGGAATGAGAAGCTCGGTGCTTCCTGATTTGTCGTGGCCAGCGACTGCGGTGCGCAGCTTCTTGATAGAAGTGCGCAATTTGCTGCGGTTACTGCGGTTGATCTCTTTGCGTCGGGCGTTCTGCCGCATACGCTTTTCTGCTGATTTATGATTAGCCATTTAAACTCCAATACAAACGAAAACAAACTTTAGAGTCTAGAGATAGGGTTGGTCGTTGTCAAGTTGCGGCTATCAGTCAAGTCTAGACGCGATCGAGTGCATTATATCGACAAAAAGCGTGATTATCGGTGGATAGAAGAGAAACTCGGCCTTGAGATAAGGCGAGAACATTCGCGGAAGTGAATTTGCTGCAAAATCGACCTGTGTACTTACGGCGACCCCGATTCCGAGACAAACCAGAAAGCCCGCGACGAGGGCCATGGCGGCGAAAAGGCGCGAGTACGGCTTTTCCTTTATCTCGGCGTCGTCGAGGATCGATTCGTGAATGTCGTGCTCGGACTCGGTAAACCGCATAAAGCCATCGCGTATCCGGCCGATCAGGTGAATGATGCCGACTAGAAACAAGGCGACGATGATGATCTTGCCGATGACGAGCGATTCTTCGAATATGCGCGGCTTAAGGGCCGTAACGATTATCGCCGAGACAAACAGGGCGACGACCGGATAGACCACTTTTTGAAACGCCATTGCTTCGCAGCGTTCCTCGGCGATCAAGCGGTCGATGATATCGTTATACCGCTTTTCGATGACCATCTGCCGCCAGCGTTGGATGTGCGGATTTGATGATAAGAACGGGTCGTCATTGCTTCCCGAAGTGATCTCGAGCAGCCGTTTGTCGTACTTCGCACGCTCCTTGCTATTGCCGAGGACGGCGTATGCCTCAGCGATGGCAGCGAACTTTAGCGCCGTTTCTTCTGAACCTTGCTTGCTGTCGGGGTGCAGTTTACGCGCGAGGCGGCGATAGGCCGATTTTATCTCGGCCGCGGATGCCTGAGGTGACACTTTGAGGATGTCGTAGTAATTCACCATCGCAGGGGTCGATTTGTAAAGCGAACAATCCGGAGCCCGCGGTCGAACGCCCGCGAACACGCGGATTATACCACAGATCGTAGTTGCCGAATTTGTACGGAACTACCCGAATCGTCCGCCGATCGACTTCATCAGAGCCGTTGCCTTGGTCACCGTCTCGTCCCACTCTTTCTCCGGTTCGCTATCGATGACTATCCCGCCGCCGACGTTAAAGTTTGCTTTTCGCCCCCGAATCACCATCGTGCGGATCGCGACGTTGAGATCGAATGTGGCAAGGCCCGAATTCCAGTGTGAAGGAACGTGATAGCCTATCGCGCCCATCGACAGGCCGCGCGCAGCCGGTTCGATCGTGTCGATGATCTTCATCGTGCTGATCTTAGGCGCGCCTGTGATGGAACCGCACGGGAAAACGGCCCGCAGAATATCGGAGAATGACGTGTTGTCCCGCAACTGGCCCTCGATCGTCGAAACAAGGTGAAAAAATGTCGGATGCTCCTCGATATCGCAGAGCTTATCGACCTTGACGCTGCCAAATTCGCAAACGCGGCCCAGATCGTTGCGGAGAAGGTCGACGATCATGGTGTTCTCGGCTAGGTCCTTTTCGCTCGACAGCAGTTCGGATCGAAGTACCGCGTCTTGCTTCGGGTCGCTCCCTCGGGGCCGGGTGCCTTTGATCGGCGAGGTCGAGACGTGTCGGCCATCGACGCGGATGAATCGTTCGGGCGAGGCAGAGATCACGGTCGAGCCGGGCCGTATTAGAAAGGCCGCAAACGGTGCCGGATGGTGGCGTCTCAGACGCGAGAATATCGTCTGAGGTGTTAAATCATGCGGTAGCTCAGCGGTAAGTTGTCGAGTGAGATTTGTCTGATAAGTATTGCCGCAGCGGATCTGTTCGTGGATCTCATCGATCGCGGCAAGATACTCGGCCTTGGTAAAATTCGAATGCACCTCGATCGGCGATTGTGAGATCTCAAATTTGAGATCTGAAATGTTCTGCTGCAGGAGTTTGGCGACGATACTGAATTTCGCCGCTTCGCCGAGGAGCTTTGTCTTTCCGGTGCAGTAATCGTGCACGATCAACGTCTCGAAGCGAGCTAGAAAGACATCGGGCTCGCGCTTTTTGATGGGCTCCCCGCCTATATTCAAAAGTTTTCGGCCGAGATCGTATGAGATCGTGAATATTGAGGCCGTGCCGTCCGACGTGCTCTCGTCGAGGGCAGCGAGCGTTGACGCGGCGTCGGCATTTGTAATTTCAGAGATCTCAAAAGGCCGGACTCCGGCGATCAGCAGGTGCGAATCGAGATAACCGACGCCGCAACTGTCGAGGAGACAGACGGTCTCGGTTTCAGAGAGCTTCAGCAGCGACGAGACGAGTTCGTCGGCTGTCAGGGCAAGTTCACGCACGGGCGAATTTTAGCACGTCATCGTGCGTTTCACTTGACGGCCGATTTGGCGTAATATGTTTTGCGACCTCACCCTAAAAACAATATGGACATACAGTCAAGCGAACGGCAGACTCTTATTCGCGGCCTCGGGCTGATCGCGGCCATTTCGATCATCATCGGCAATGTGATCGGCACCGGCGTTTTTCTTAAGGCACGTGTAATGACGTGCAACGTCGGCAGTCCGACGTGGGTGATCGCCGCATGGGTCGCCGCCGGGTTGCTTGCGCTCGCGGGCGCTCTGACCTATGCCGAACTAACCGCAATGAAGCCCGAGGCGGCAGGACCGTATGTATTTCTGCGAGATGCCTACGGGCGGCTTTGGAGTTTTTTGATGGGCTGGATGCAGACCGTTGTCGCCAAGACGGGCTCTCAGGCGTCTGTTGCGGTCGTGTTTGCCATCGCCATGAACGATTATCTCGGCGGCGGTCTTAAGCAGACTCTGTTTGAGACCACGATCTTCGGCGCTCCTTACGAACTGACGTCGCTACAACTGATCGCCGTCGTCGTCATTGCCATCTTCACAACCCTCAATTGTCTTTCCGTCGTCATGAATGGCCAGATCGCGACCGCTTTGACGTTGATCAAAATAGGCCTCGTGCTCTTCGTAGCGTTGGGTGCGTTCCTTTTTGTCTCCGGCGGCGGGCTCGGCAATTTCTCCATGATGAACGTCGGCGGAACGTGCGAAGGTGTTGCGGCATCAACCAATTTCGGCTCGGCGGAATACACATTTATGGCGGGTTTTGCGGCGGCCATGTTGGCCGCGTTGTGGGGCTACGACGGTTGGGACAACTTGTCTTGGGTCGCGGGCGAGGTGAAAGACCCTAACCGAAATATCCCGATCGCGATCATTGGGAGTGTCCTGCTGGTGATCGTCCTATATGTCGGGATTCACATCGCGTATTTCTATGTGCTCGACCCGACCGCCATCGCGTCTGTCTCGGAAGATTCTTCGGTAGCGATGGTAGTGGTCAGCAAATTTTTTGGTGGTGACATCGCGAGTCTCGCAACAGGCGTTGCGGTGGCAATATTCACGGTCGGACTGATGCTCTCATCGCTGGGGACATTGCACACGTCGATCTTGGGCGGCGGCCGAGTTCCGTATGCGATGGCGAAAGACGGCCTGATGTTCTCTCCGTTTGCCAAGCTTTCGGTCAACGCCGTGCCCGTTAACTCGATACTGTTCCAGGGAGTTTGGGCGAGCATACTTGCCTTGTCAGGATCGTTCGACACGTTAACCGATTATGTTGTGTTTGGCTCGTGGATATTCTATGCGATGGTCGCGTCGTCGATCTTCGTGTTTCGTTGGAAGCATCCCGACGCGGAGCGACCGTACCGGGCATTCGGTTATCCGGTCGTTCCGGCGGTGTTCGTGCTCGTTGCCGGGTGGCTGCTTATTACCACCGTGGTCAGCAGCCCGAAGCAATCGTTTATCGGTATCGGGCTGATCCTGCTGGGAATTCCGGTCTATTACTACTTAACTAATAGAGGCGCTAAAGGCGCCGATGAGGTAGATGCAGGATAGGCGAAGCGGCAACGAACGAAGGTCATCTAACCGGTTCCCGATCGAGGTCGATATCGAGTGGGAAGCCTCGGGCGTCCGCGAATCGGGCACTATTAGCGACGTGAGCCTCGACGGTTGTTTTGTGCTCGGATCGGGCGAGGTCACCGACGGTGATCTCGTTAAAGTATTCGTTCCGCTTGCCGACGGGATGAAGGTCCAGTTTGACGGCAGCGTCGCCAACCACGTGTTTGAGATCGGCTTTGGCGTGAAGTTTACGCAGCTTAATGCCGCGCAGCGTGAGGTGCTAATCAAACTCGTTCAGCAGGCCGAAACCAGCTAGTTGACCTCAGCCCGTCTTTGCAAGTGCTTCGGCCGCGACCTCGCGGTCGTCGAAGTGGAACTTGTCGTTTCCGATCAATTGATAGGTCTCGTGGCCTTTGCCGGCGATGATGACGACGTCGCCGGTCTTTGCCAACGTGATGGCTCGATTGATGGCTTCGCGTCGGTCAGGGACTTTCTCGTATTCTGAGGTTTTTTCTTTAACTCCCGCCTCGATCGCTGCAATTATTTTCATCGGGTCCTCGTTACGTGGATTGTCGGACGTGATTATCGCAATGTCGCTCAGCTCGCCCGCGACCTCGCCCATCGGCCGACGTTTTGATTTATCGCGATCGCCGCCGCAGCCAAAAACGGTGATGATCCGGCCGTCGGTCAATTCGCGAGCCGTCTTGAGAGTATTTAGCAGGGCGTCGTCCGTATGGGCATAATCAACGACAACCGCAAAATCGCCCTCGTGCGGAACGCGCTCGAAACGGCCGGGAGCACCAACACAGACAGAAAGTCCCTTTTCGACCGCCGCGAGATCAACGCCGAGTTCGAGCGCGACGCCTGTGGCCGCCAACATATTGTAAACATGGGGCTTGCCGACGAGCGGAGATGTGATGGAACAAGTGCCAGCCGGTGTTCTTAGCTCGAAAGAGGTTCCGCGAACGAGAGATACTTCGATATTCTCAGCGGTCAGGTCGGCATCCGTGTTTTGTGAGAACGTCATCACGCGTCGGCCGCTTGACCTAACCTCGTCGGCCAACGCCGATCCCCACTCATCGTCGATATTTATCACACATGAACCCGGCGGTTCACCGAGACGTCCGTCGAATAGCTTCTTCTTGGCGTCGAAATAGTTCTCCATCGTCTCGTGATAATCGAGATGGTCGCGCGTCAAGTTTGTGAAAACTGCGACCTTAAACCGCAACCAGTCGCAGCGGTGGAGGTCGATCGCCTGCGACGAAGTTTCCATCACCGCCATCGTGCAGCCGTCAGTCAGTGCCTGGCGCAGAAAGCGGTTGGTATCGGATGCCTCGGGCGTCGTGCGGACGGCCTCTTCACTTTTTTCGCCGATGCGGTATTCGACCGTCGTGAGCATCGCGGGTTTTACGCCGGCCGCCTGGGCCAAAGCGAAGCAGAGATATGTCGTCGTGGTTTTCCCGTTGGTGCCGGTGATCCCGACCAGATCGAGGTCGCGTGACGGTTCACCATAAACGGCGGCGGCCGCCCTCGCGAGAGCCACGCGAGCATCGGCGACCTTGAGCCATGTCCCTGAGAAACCCGCAGGCGGATCGAATTGAGATATTATCGCCGCCGCCCCGCGGCGCATGACGTCGTCGATAAACCTATGACCGTCAGACGTAGCTCCTTTGATCGCAACAAATAGCGTGCCGTCGCGGGCCTGTCGTGAATCGTGGGTAACGTCGGTCGCGGCATGGTCGAGATCACCAAACGTGACCGCGCCCAATGCTTCAGCGAGCTGTTTAACTGTGATATTCGTAGAACTCAAGATGATATCCGAGAGGTGAATTATACACTTCACGGCGATCTTTATACGAACATCGCCCCTCAAAATTCGTATTATATTCACGACGCGGAGGTGCGTGCGATGAACATTATCAAATTTATTCTGGCGGCGATCGGGCTTATCTTTGTCGGAATGCTGTTGCTTTGGGTGCTCGGCTTTCTCTCGTCGATCATCTATTACGTATTCTGGGTCGGACTATTTGGCGTGCTCGCCTACGGCGGCTATCGCCTATTCAAACGAGCCGAAGCCAAGGTGCTCGGCAACGATCCGCATACGGGCATCGGGGCGGGAACCGATATACCGATGTCGTGGGACGAGTACGATAAGAAGTACCTGCACAAGTAAGAGTGGAAGGTGAAAAAGTGAAAAGGTAAGAACGTGAAAAAGCGTGACGATTACACCCGTCTCTTTCACTTTTTCACCTTTTCACTTTTTCACCCATGCTCGTGCCGCTATACTTAAGCCTGCCTGGTGTGCCGAGGTGGCGAAATTGGCAGACGCACTAGACTTAGGATCTAGCGCCGCGAGGCGTGCAGGTTCGATTCCTGTCCTCGGCACCAAACCAACAGTAGTCGGTGGTCAGTTGTCAGCAGACGACGACCACCGATTTTCTTGACCGACAACTGGCAACCGACAACTGACAACTCGACGCCGAGTTGGTATGCTTGAACCCGTAGATGAAGAGTGAATTAAAGGTCATTTCACCGACCGAAAAAGAGATACATTTGCAGATCGACGCCGACGCCGTGAAAGAGGCGTACGGGCGCGTCAGCCAGAAATACGCTAAGAGTGCGAACGTTCCCGGCTTTCGCAAAGGTCTGGTGCCGCTGGATGTTGTCCGGCTGCGGTTCAAGGAAGAGATCAAAAGCGACGTGCTGCAGGAAGTGATCCCGCAGAAAGTCACCGACGCGATACGTGAACACCAATTAAGCCCGCTGAGCGAACCGCAGCTGCATCTGGAGAAGCACGAAACGGTCAAGGTTAACGGCTCGGAACCGCTGCTGCTGCACGTTCACGTCGAGGTGATGCCTGAGATCCCAGAGCCGAAATACAAAGGCTTTGAAGTGATCCGCCGTGTCAAACCGGTCGAGAACGGCGAGGTCGAGGACCTGATCGCCGAACGCCTCCAGCGTGAAGCTGCTCTGATCCCTGTCGAGGGCCGTCCCTCAAAGGTTGGCGATACCGTGATCGTCGATCTAGAAGGGCGTTTTGAGGACCAGCCCGAAGGCGAGCCGATCAGAGCGAACGATCTGGAGGTCGTTCTCGGCGACGAACTCATCGAAAAGTCCTTTACCGACAATCTGATAGGCGTTAAGCAGGAAGAAGAGAAGGAGTTTGCTGTTGCCTATTCTGACGACTTTACATCGCCCGCGTTGGCCGGAAAAACGGTTCACTACAAAGCCAAAATAAAGTCCGTTGGCCTGTCTGACGTGCCTGAACTGAACGACGAATGGGCGAAGAGCCTCGACGAAGGCTACAAGTCGCTTGCCGACCTGAGAAAGCAACTAAAGGCTGATCTCGAGAGCGTTTCTGCGGCAGATGCTGATGCGCGCGTCCGAAACAATGCGGTTGCCAAACTTATCGAGACGAATGCGCTCGAGGTCCCGAATTCGTTGATCGAGAGCCAGACGAGGAACCTGCTCAACGATTTCGCCCGCGATATGCAGCAGCGCGGTGTCGATCTAAATCAGATCGAGCAGAGCTTTGTTGAGATGGCGTACGCCAACATGCGTCAGCAGGCCGAGCGCGATGTTCGCGGTGCATTGCTGCTGGAACGAGTAGCCGAGGCAGAAAAGATCGAGGTGTCTGACGAGGCCGTTGACGCCGAGTTAGTAAAAATGGCGGATTACTACCGGACGACAGTCGATGAATTAAGAACACAACTCGACAAGCAGGGTGGTGGTGTCGAGAACATTCGTAATAATCTGCGAACACGCGAATCGATCGAGGCCGTAATGTCGCACGCCAAGGTGACCAAAGGCGACTGGATCGACGAGGCGGCGGTGGCGGCCGCGCCGGCCGATAAGCCTAAGAAGAAACCGGCGGCAAAGAAGGCCGCGAAAAAGTAGCTTGCAATTTCGGGCAAAAGATGTAAAATCATTTCGCGATGCGGCAATCGCCATATTTTCAACAACTTATCCCGGTATAATTCAAGCGTTACCTAAAGTGATCTGACACTTTTGAGAGAGAAAAGCATATGGCATTAGTCCCAATGGTTGTTGAGCAGACGTCGCGTGGCGAACGTGCCTTCGATATCTACTCGCGGCTGCTGAAAGACAGCATTATCTTCATCGGAACTCCGATCGACGACCAGATCGCAAATCTGATCGTCGCTCAGCTCCTTTTCCTCGAGGCTGAGGACCCGGAACGCGACATCAATCTCTACATAAACAGCCCCGGCGGCTCGATCACCGCGGGCATGGCCATCTATGACACGATGCAGTTCATCAAAAATGATGTGACGACGATCTGTGTCGGCCAATGCGCGTCGATGGGAGCGTTACTGCTATGTGCAGGTGCTCCGAAAAAGCGGTTCTCGCTGCCGAATGCCCGTGTCCTGATCCACCAGCCATCGGGCGGTGCCTCTGGGCAAGCGACGGACGTTCGCCTAATGGCCGAAGAGATCATTCGCATGCGAACGCTGACCTCGACGATCATCGCTCGGCACACGGGCCAGAATTTTGATCAGGTCGAACTCGACGTCGAACGCGACCGCATCCTGACGCCGATTCAGGCGAAGGAATACGGCCTCATCGACGAAGTTATCGAACACCGGGAGAAATAGTTGCCGGTTGTCAGTTGTCGGTTGTCAGATGGCAGGACAGACATATCGAGACTTGATCGTTTGGCAGAAGGCGATGCAGCTCGTGACGGAAATATATAAGTTGACTGAGAACTTTCCGAAATCGGAGACTTTTGGCTTACGAAGCCAATTACGTAGAGCAGCGATCTCGATCCCCTCAAATATCGCCGAGGGACAAGGCCGTGATTCTTCCAAGGAATTTTGTCATCATCTTTCAATTGCTTACGGATCGTTGACGGAGGCAGAAACGCAGATACAAATTGCATCAAACCTTGGATACATCACCAAGGATGAAGCCGGCAAAGTGCTGGCACAATGTAATGAGGTTGGACGATTGTTAAACGGGCTACTTCGGTCACTGCGAGTACCAACTGACAACCGACAACCGACAACCGACAACTGAATATGCCCCAGTTTACCCGCCCCGAAGAACTGCTAACTTGTTCATTCTGCGGTAAATCGCAGAACGATGTCCGTAAGCTGATCGCCGGCCCGGGCGTATATGTCTGCAACGAGTGCATCGACATCTGCAACGAGATAATCAACGATGACGAGCAGACCGCAAGCTCGGCGGTTCACACAAATCTGCCCAAGCCGGACCAGATCAAGCTGTTCCTCGATGAATACGTTGTTGGGCAGGAAGAGTCGAAAAAGCGTTTGTCCGTAGCGGTTTACCAGCATTACAAGCGGCTCGAGATGTCGAAGCGAAAGGGCGAGATCGAGCTGCAGAAATCGAATATTCTGCTGATCGGCCCGACCGGAACAGGCAAAACACTGCTAGCTCAGACGCTCGCTCGGCAGCTCAGCGTGCCGTTCTGCATCGTCGACGCGACCAGCCTGACCGAGGCGGGTTATGTCGGCGAAGATGTTGAGAACATTCTGTTTAGACTGCTTCAGGCCGCGGGCGGCGACCTCGAAAAGGCACAGCAGGGCATCATCTACATCGACGAGATCGACAAGATCTGCCGCAAGGACGACAACCCGTCGATAACCCGCGACGTATCGGGCGAGGGCGTGCAGCAGGCATTGCTCAAGATCCTCGAGGGAACGGTCGCCAACATACCGACCTCAGGCGGCCGCAAACACCCGCAGCAGGATTTTCAACAGCTTGATACGACCAACATTTTGTTCATCTGCGGCGGTGCATTTATCGGCCTCGAGAAGGTCGTGGAAAAGCGGCTGCGAAGCAAGTCGCTCGGCTTTCAGGCCGACATCAAGAGCACCAAACAGCGAGCGGCCGACGCGATCAGCAAGCTCGAGCCGGAGGACCTCATCCACTATGGCTTGATCCCGGAATTTGTAGGCCGCTTGCCCGTGATCGGAACTCTCCGCGAGCTTGATGCGGACGCTCTGATGACCATCCTGACCGAGCCGAAGAACGCGTTGGTCAAGCAGTATCAGCGTAAATTCGAGTTCGATAATATCAGCCTCAAATTTACCGACGGTGCGCTCCAGGCGATCGCCGAGGCGGCCCATAAACGCAAGGTCGGGGCACGCGGCCTGATGATGATCCTCGAGGAAGTCCTCCTCGAATCGATGTACGTCCTGCCGTCGCAAAATCAGGTGAACGAGATCATCGTCACCAAAGAAATGATCGAGCGAAAAGTGCCCGTTTTTGAGGTCGTTAACCGTACGGAAGAGGCGGCTTAGACTGGCCGAGTTTTGGAGCCTCGCAGTCGAGGCATTTTCCGGCGTTTGGTAGAGACGAACACCGAGATTGGTAAAGGTTAATAGCCGATTGGTCGAAAGTCCGATCGGCTTTCTTCGTCTTGCGACGATGAAAACAAAGATCGGTCAATCATCCCACCGATCATCCCTGTCACCCGCGATCCGAGAAACAAACTCATCAAGCCACCCAGCGATCTCGTCACGAACCCTCCGAAAAGCGGCGAGACGTACCGAGTGATCACCAACGACACCGGCGGGATCGTCGAAACCACAGTGGATGCGGGTGCCAGCGTTGCTAAAGACGGGACAGCTTTCGCGGGCGTTGTCGCAGACAGTGATGACGTAGTCGAAATCCTCATCAACAAACTCATCGACCGATTTCGAACGATGTTCCGAGATATCGATGCCGATCTCGCTCATCGCCTCAATGGCCTCGGGGCGAACGTGCGACGGTTCGACGCCGGCACTTTCGACTTCGAAACGATCGCCCGCCATGTGCCTGAGAAGGCCCTCGGCCATTTGGCTGCGGGCGGAGTTGCCGGTGCAGAGGATCAGGACCTTTTTCTTGCTCATTCAGTGACTCCGAAATATCTTCGTTGGAAATAGAGCGCGACGCTGACGAGTCCGATCAGTACCGGCACCTCGACCAGCGGGCCGATGACGGCGGCGAATGCGGCACCGGAACCGATGCCGAATACCGCGATCGCGACGGCGATGGCCAGTTCAAAATTATTACTCGCTGCCGTAAATGAAAGCGTCGCGGTCTTGGAATAGTCGGCGCCGACCAGTTTGCCCATCGCAAAGCTTACCAGGAACATCACGACAAAATAGATCAGCAGCGGCACGGCGATCCGCAGGACGTCGATCGGCAGAGCGACGATCATGTTGCCCTTGAGGCTGAACATGACGAGGATCGTGAAAAGCAGAGCGACGAGCGTCAGGGGCGAGATCCGCGGGATGAATTCGGTCCGGTACCACTCTTCGCCTTTCAGCTTGAGCAGGACAAACCGCGTGATCATTCCGGCAAAGAACGGAATACCGAGATAGATCAGGACGCTCGCGGCAATGTCGCCGATGCCGATATTTACGATCGAGCCTTCGATACCGAATAGGGGCGGCAGCACCGTGATAAAGAGCCACGCGTAAACGCTGTAGAAGAGAATTTGAAAGACGCTGTTGAATGCGACGAGCCCGGCCGCGTATTCGGTGTTGCCTTTTGCGAGGTCGTTCCAAACGATGACCATCGCGATGCAGCGGGCCAGGCCGATCATGATCAGGCCGACCATGTATTCGGGCTGGTCGCGCAAGAAAATGATCGCCAACGCGAACATCAGGATCGGGCCGATGACCCAATTCTGGATGAGCGACAAACCAAGAATGCGCGTGTCGCGAAACACCTCGCCGAGCCGCTCGTAACGCACCTTGGCCAGCGGCGGGTACATCATCAGGATCAGGCCGACCGCGATCGGGACGTTCGTCGTGCCGACGTTAAAGCGGTTGATCAAGCCTTCGACGCCCGGATAGAAAAACCCAAGAGCGACGCCTGCGAGCATCGCCGCAAAGATCCACAGCGTCAGAAACCTGTCAAGAAAGGACAGCCGGTGCGTAGGTACGCATTCATTAGCGCTCATACTTTTTGTGTAAGGGCGACGGTCCCTCGGCTGAGGGCATCTGCCACCTCACAGCATAGCGTGAACCACGTGTGTTTGCCGCTCGCCTTGTCGTGTTTTATCACGAATACTTCCCAGTCACGGGCAAAGAGGTCGCCGAAAAACTGACGGTCAGATTCCTCGCGGCAAGGGCTGCGGAGCTCGCAGCCTTTTTGCTTCGTGAATGTTTTATCTCTTAATTCCATCTCGATCAGTCGTGAAGGATCTGGTCGCGACAACTCCCGGCACTGATATTAGCAGCAGGCCGCGGCCAATTCCTGTATTTCGTTTGATATAATTACGTCTATGCATAATTGTCGTTAGCTTAACACGAAAAATACTTATGTCAAGCCATAAATGTAGTGTGGTAGACTATTTTCTATGAGCAAGCGAAAGATGTCGTCGGAAGAGTTGAGGACGGAAACCTTGGCGCAGATGTGGAATCAGGGACGATCGCAGGATGACTAAAAAGAAATTTGATCCCGAACTCTTCTTTTCGGCACTCGCCGACCGAACGCGGCTCAGGCTGCTGAACCTGATGCGTGGCGGTGAGGTGTGTGTGTGCTTTTTTGCGGGAGCACTGGGTACGAACAATCCGAAGATCTCGCGGCACCTGTCGTACCTAAAGCGAGCTTCTTTGGTCAACGCTCGGCGGGACGGGAAGTGGATGCACTATTCGATCCAGCGACCGCAGGACAGACAAGCCGCTGAGGTTTTTGACGCGACGATGAAGATGCTCGAGAGTGATGAGGAGATGAAGAGGGACCGGTCGCTATTTAGGGACTTTTGCTGCTCGCCGGTGGCGCCGGTGATGATCGCGGGCCGAGCGAAAGACTGAGCTTCTTAGCGGCTCTGCCGCTCGATGTGCGGAAAAGCTCCGCTTTTCCGGAGGCCAAATAAAGTGTTTGCGGCTATGGCGCCGCCTCCGTCAGGAAGCGGCGCCATTGCCGCAATGAAGTATATAGGCGTGCGGCAAGCCGCAGGTTTCAGCTTTACGGCGCGTACACGCTATTCAGCGGGCTGTCGGTGGGCAGGCCGAACTGCAACGCTGTAAAGCCGCCGTTCGAGCTGCTCAGGACGTACCAATGACCATTCGAGGGGCGATAGACGGCGAGGTCGCTTATGCCGTCGCCAGTAAATTCGCACGCTACCGGAATATCACCCGTAGTGCCGAATTGGCGGGCGAGCAGGCCCGTACCGGAGCTTTGGTTGATGTACCAGATGCCGGTCGACGGCCGGAAGACGCCGATATCGGAAGTGCCGTCACCGTCAAAGTCACCTGAGACCGGACGGTCGGCACTCATGCCCCATTGCGTGATCATAAAGCCGCCGTTCGAGCTACGCAGGATATACCACGTGCCGTTCGACGGGCGGAAGACAGCTATGTCGTTGATGCCGTCACCGTCAAAGTCACCAGATACGGGACGATCTCCGGCAGTGCCCCATTGACGTATCGCAAATCCTCCGTCACGGCTGCGCATCACGTACCAATGGCCGTTGGACGGGCGGAATACAGTCGGATCATTGAGGCCGTCACCATCATAATCGCCGATCACCGGGATGTCGCCGTTCTGTCCCCATGCGATCTCGGTCACGGTGCCTGTTTGACTCCGCCGTATCTGCCACACGCCATTTGCTGGTGTGAACATCGCTATGTCGGCCACTGCGTCGCCATCATAATCTCCCTGGACATTGATGTCGCCAGGGTGGCCGATCGCAATGGACGAGACGGTGTTGTCACCGCTGTTGAGCACGAACCAGTGGTTTGCTGCGTTGTCCGGAGCTTCCGTGGCGGACCGCATCACACCGATGTCAGATGAGCCGTCGCCATTAAAGTCGCTGCGGTGATTCGCGGACCGAATTTGGCCACGTATCTCGCCGTCAGGGTGGTCGACGGTCGCGACGTTGAAGTACCACAGGCCCGCTCGCAATTCACCCAGTTGCTCCGCCGTAATGTCAAAGAACTGCACTGCGGGGTTCGGACCGGGCGCCGGCGGTGGCGGTGGCGGCGGCGGGTTGTTGGCCAACGTGAAGATAACCGGGGCATTCTCGCCGGCAGGTGCGGGGCCGTTTATGGTCCGCGCAGTGACGGGGCTGGACAGGTCACGTTGATTTAGCCACACGGCGATCCGTATCGAATTGGCCACTAGTGGCGGGACGAGCCTAACAAGGCCCATGCCGCGAGCCGGCGTGTTCACCGGCGGGACGACGCGGTCGCCGGTCAGGTGAGAGCGGAAAGTCGCGGGGCGGATGCGGCGTTCCGGTCGGTGTCGGCGAAGCCGAAGGCGTTGGGTTTGGCGACGGCGGAACATCGGAGAAGGTCCCGGCGAGCCTCATCACATTACCGGTGCGGACCTCAATGGTTGAGCCGTTCGAGACGACAGGGCACATTACCGGCGGTACGGTGTTGCCGCAAGCCCAATGCCCGTTGCGGTGGTGCAGCGGGAATCCACCGACGGTGTTGCCGTCTACCACGACCTGCATTTGCGTGTTCTCGGGCAAGTTGACGTATGAGACGTAAACATTCAAGGTCCGGAAAGCGTCGTTCGCGCCGCCCGAATGATATGCCGCCATGCCGCGCGGCGTGATGCCGTCGATCGGCGGGCCGGTCAACTCAGCCCAGAAATGCACCGACGGTACCGGCGAGCCCGGAGGCGTCGGCGACACGTTCGGCGTCGGCGAATGCGGCGGTGGTGGTGGCGGCGCCGGTCCGAACATGCCCGCCAGAATGACTGCGGTCCCGTTTCGGACGGACAGGTGGTCACCGGCTTCGACCATGGGGACGGTGCCGCCGTTAGCCGTAGTCAGAAACAACCGCCAATTGTTTGACGCGGGGTTGTTCCGCACCATCTGGCCGATATCGATGTTGTTCAGGAAAACGCGGTAAGGAGCGGTTGCCTGCGGATTGAGATTGAAGGCATCCACGCGAAGCACGCGATCGGCCACGTTTGCTGGCCCGTAAAATGCTGCGCCCGAAGCCGAACTTGGGCCCGGCGACGTAAGCATCGCAGTGAGGGCCGGTACCGTGCCGGACTGCGCCTGCGTTCGTGTTGTCAGGGCGTCGAGCATGGCCGGTGCGGCCGCCCAAATAGCGACAGCACAGCAGAGTGCACCGACAAATATCGATCTGCGGGCACGATTCGAAAGACGTGTCGTAAACATAAATCCTTTCTCCTTATTATTAAGACTGATTCCCCTAATGACTTAGACGAATATTGTCACAAAAAAGACGAATTGTTTTCTCGCGGATTATAGTTCAGGTTTGAAAGGCTCAACAAGCGCAAAGCCGGGGACGCCAGAGGCTTCATCCCGCGAGCCGATCCGTCGCGGAAAGTCAGCGGCATAGGACGATAACGCATCGACATTTCTAAAATCCGGACGTAAATCGCCCTTTATAAGACGGCAGAGAATCCGTAAGTTTTGACACGCGACATTGCTGTTGCTTTTGGACGGTGATTTTGCGTAAATAGAATTATTCCGATAACTCGACCGGTTTTTAACGTCTGGTGAGGCGTGCCGTTCCCATACCTTTTTATGCAGGAATTTACAGACCAAATGCCGACGGATATCGAGCGTTTTCCGATGGTTCCGATACGCGACGTTGTCATCTTTCCGTACACGAAGGTCGCTTTTAAGATCGGCCGCACGTCGTCGGTAAAGGCGCTTGAGCAGGCGATGGCGGGCGAGCGGCAGATCTTTCTGGCCACACAGCACGACGCGACCATCGACGAACCCACGGCCGAGCAGGTCTATGAGGTCGGTACGCTGGGGCGGATACTTCAGGCCCAGCGGCTCGATAACGGCCAGATAAAGGTCGTCGTCGAGGGGCAAATTCGCGGCAGATCGATGAGGATCGAGCAGGAATCGGATGGGATGTTCTACGCCCATGTTCGGCGCGATCGCCGGGACGGATGAATCGGGCTATCGCACCGACGGGCTGCTGCAAAAGATACACGGCCTCGTCGAGCAATTCCTGAGACTGTCGCCCGATGCGTATTCTGACGCCCTGCACGCCAGCCTGCGCGGCGTAACGGCCGGCCAAATAGCAGATTCGATGGCGTCGCATCTCAAGATCAGCGTCGACGAGAAGCAGCACATCCTCGAAACCTTCTCGGTGCCGGAACGCCTGCAAAAACTGATCGATGTGCTTGAGGCCGAGATCGAAAAGCGGCACATGGACCGCAATATTCACGCCCGCACCAAAAAGCAGATGGACAAGCACCAGCGCGAGTATTACCTCAACGAGCAGATCAAGGCCATTCACAAGGAGCTTGGCCGCAAGGACGAGAAGGCCGAACTCGAAGACCTGAAAAAGAAGATCGAGGAAGCCGGCATGACCGAGGAGGCCACCGAAAAGGCGATGCAGGAATTCGCCCGCCTCGAGTCGATGCCGCCGATGTCCGCCGAGGGCACTGTGTCGCGGACATATCTCGATTGGCTGATAAACGTCCCGTGGAAAGAGCGTTCGGACGAGATCGAGGACCTCGGACCTGCTGAAGATATCCTCAATGAGGACCATTACGGACTCGAAAAGATCAAGGAACGCATACTCGAATTCCTTGCCGTTCGGCAGCTTGTAAAGAATCCAAAGGGCACGATCCTGTGTTTTGTCGGTGCTCCGGGCGTCGGTAAGACCTCATTGGGCAAATCGATCGCTCACGCGACGGGACGTAAATTCGTGCGGCTCGCGCTGGGCGGCGTTCACGACGAAGCCGAAATTCGCGGCCATCGCCGCACGTATATCGGCTCGATGCCCGGGCAGATCATTCAGCTCATGAAACGTGCGGGCACGACAAATCCTGTGATGCTGCTCGATGAGGTCGATAAGCTCGGACGCGACTTTCGCGGCGATCCGTCGGCGGCGTTGCTTGGAGGTGCTCGATCCCGAGCAGAACTCAGCGTTCCGCGACCATTATCTTGATATCGATTACGACCTGTCGCATGTGTTCTTTATCGCGACGGCAAACGTGCTGCACACGATCCCGCCGGCGTTGCAGGATAGGCTTGAGATATTGAATCTCTCAGGCTACACCGAACGCGAAAAGGTCGAGATCGCCAAACGTCACCTCATCCCCAAACAGTGCGAGAACAGCGGCATCGACGGCAACGGCGTTACATTTCACGGACGACGGCGTGCTTGAGATCATTCGCCATTACACTCGCGAGGCCGGCGTTCGCAATCTCGAACGCGAGATCGGTTCGTGTCTGAGGAAGATCGCGCGGCAATTTGTTGCGACCGAGGTGAAGGAAGATTTTCGCGTCGTTATCGATGCAGAAAAGGTGCAGGAACTGTTGGGCACGATCCGCTTTCGCAAGCAGGACATCGCCCGCAAAAGCGAGATCGGCCTGGTCAACGGCCTGGCGTGGACCGAGGTCGGCGGCGATGTGCTGCAGGTCGAATGCACGCTCGTCAAAGGCAAGGGCGAGGTCACGCTGACCGGCAAACTCGGCGAGGTGATGCAGGAATCGGCCAAGGCGGCGTTGACGTGTGTTCGCACGCGGGCCGAGGACCTCGGCATCGATCCGACGGATTTCAAAGAGAAGGACCTGCACATTCACGTGCCCGAGGGAGCGATTCCCAAGGATGGTCCGTCGGCCGGTATCACGATGGCCGTTGCGATGGTATCGGCCCTGACGCGTCAACGAGCGCGGCACGATGTCGCGATGACCGGCGAGATAACGCTCCGCGGCAAAGTGTTGCCGATCGGCGGCGTCAAAGAGAAGCTGCTGGCCGCACACCGCTTCGGTCTAAAGACGCTGATCCTCTCGAAAGAGAACGAAAAGGATCTCGCCGACGTGCCCGAAGAGGTGCGTGACGAGCTGACAATTCACGT
This sequence comes from Blastocatellia bacterium, assembly GCA_963716755.1. Lineage (GTDB taxonomy): Bacteria > Acidobacteriota > Blastocatellia > Pyrinomonadales > Pyrinomonadaceae > OLB17. The sequence goes on along the minus strand of CAVQUD010000002.1, from coordinate 225,224 downwards.
CGTGGACACTATCGACGAAGTGCTCAAGTTCGCCCTTGAGCCCGACGTCGCACCCGACAACCTTGAGACGCCGCAGGTCTGGAGCCCGGACGGGCCGTCCGCCGAGATCACGGCCACGATCGAATAAGTTAGGAGTGTCGCTATGAACAGAGAAGCATCAGCCGAACTGATAATGAAGCTTTATGAACTTCGCCGCGAAGAGAAAATGCGCGAGGCCCGCAATTGGTTCATCTCGTTCTTTCCCGAGAGCGCCGAAGACATAATGAAAGTAATGATCGATCCCGAAACGAGCGCAAAGTACCGAATGGTCTCGACCTATTGGGACATGGCGGCGAGCTTTGTTAATCGCGGTGCGATCGACGAGGATATGTTCTTTGACTCGGCTGGCGAGATCTGGGTGGTCTTTTCAAAGATACAGCCGCACCTCGCAGGAATGCGTGAGTTGATGGGCAACGCGGTTTATCTTAGGAACCTCGATGAATTGCTTATGCGGCAACCGAACGCCATCGACACGCTCACGCAACGACGTGAGATGATGAAGCGTTGGATGCAGGCCCGCGCCGAAATGGCCCAGTCGGCCTGAGATGAAGATCACGAGTGCCGAATTCGTCCTAAGCGCATTTGAGCGAGCGCATTGGCGAAGCGAGGGCTTGCCAGAGATCGCATTTCTCGGCCGCTCGAATGTCGGCAAATCGTCGCTTATCAATTCGCTGCTCCAGCGAAAAGGCCTCGCCCGCACGTCGAATACACCGGGCCGGACCCAGAGCATAAACTTCTTCTTGATAAACGATTCGTTCTACTTCGCCGACCTGCCCGGCTATGGCTATGCAAAGGTGTCGAAGACGATGCGCGCCGATTGGGGCAGAATGGCCGAGGAATACCTGGCCGAGCGTGACGAACTGGTGCTGTGCGTGCAGTTGATCGATTCGCGGCATCCGCCGACGCCGCTCGATATGCAGCTCAACGAGTGGCTCGTGCATCATGACAAACCGCACCTCGTTGTCGCGACAAAGGCCGATAAATCATCGAATAATGTCTTACAACGTTCGCTGGCGAACGCACGGAACATCATGAAAGGTGTCAACATCATTCCATACTCGGCTACTACGGGTCGCGGTCGCGACGAAGTTTGGTCCGAGTTCGAGACGTCCATTAGAAAAAATTGATTTTTCGGTTGATTTTCTCCGTGCGATGTTGTAAAAGTAGATAATCCCTTTAGTTCAGGGTTTCGCGAGGGCCAAAGGGTCCCGTATCACGACATACTACATACGACCCGTACGATTTTCTCCGCATTCTAAATTCTGCCTTTTTCTAAACGCGTCTATGCGCGGGAAAATCACAAATCTTTTTTTTAAGCGCACCTACTAAAGGTCCCCCAAATTTATCATGGCAACTAAAACCACATCTACCCGCAAGTCTAAGGCCGCCGCGGACGAGGTCGAAGTCGAAGTCGAAGCAACCATCGACGAAGAGACACCGGCCGAGGCTCCGGTCGAAGCGGCACCCGCCGCTAAGTCGAACGGCAAGCCGCAAGAGGACGGCAAGCTCGACCTCGCCGGACTGAAGGACATGTCCATCAGCGAACTCACCCATATCGCAAAAGAAATGGGCATCGAGGGCGCGTCACGGTTTGCGCAAGCAGGAGCTTATTTTTAAGGTCCTCGCCGCGCAGACCGAGAAGAGCGGATTGATCTTTTGCGAAGGCGTTCTCGAAACGCTGCCCGACGGGTTCGGCTTTCTTCGAGCCCCGGAATATAACTATCTGCCGGGCCCCGACGACATTTACGTTTCACCGTCACAGATCCGCAAATTTGACCTGCGAACGGGCGATACTGTTTCAGGACAGATCAGGCCGCCTAAGGAAGGCGAGCGCTATTTTGCGCTGATCAAGGTCGAGGCGATCAATTTTGAGGCGCCTGAGCAGTCGCGCGAGAAAGTATTCTTTGACAACCTGACGCCGCTCTATCCCGACGAACAGTTGACGATGGAGATCGACAGCGATCCGGAACGCATCGCCGCCCGCGTGATCGATCTCGTCACGCCGATCGGCAAAGGCCAGCGTGCTCTGATCGTGGCTCCGCCGCGTACCGGTAAGACGATGCTGCTGCAGACGATCGCAAATTCGATCACGGAGAATCATCCCGAGGTCGTGCTGATCGTTCTGCTCATCGACGAGCGTCCTGAGGAAGTTACGGACATGCAGCGGTCGGTCAACGGCGAGGTCATCTCATCGACCTTTGACGAGCCGCCGACGCGTCACGTTCAGGTTGCCGACATGGTCATCGAAAAGGCAAAACGCCTGGTCGAGCACAAACGCGATGTCGTCATCCTGCTCGATTCGATCACGCGTCTCGCACGTGCCCACAACTCGGTCGTGCCGCCGTCGGGCAAGATCCTGTCGGGTGGTATCGATTCAAACGCATCTGCAGCGACCGAAGCGTTTCTTTGGTGCCGCTCGCAACATCGAGGAAGGCGGCTCGCTGACCATCATCGCGACGGCCCTGATCGACACTGGCTCGCGTATGGACGATGTGATCTTTGAGGAATTCAAGGGAACCGGTAACTCGGAAATTCACCTCGACCGCAAGCTCTCAGACAAACGTCTATTCCCGGCGATCGATCTGCAGCGTTCAGGCACTCGCAAGGAAGAACTGCTCATCGACAAGGAAAACCTCAACCGCATCTGGGTCATGCGCCGCGTGCTCAATCCGCTCTCGCCCGTCGAGCAGATGGAAGTCGTGCTAGAGAGGCTTGGCAAGACCAAGACGAATGCTGAATTTCTGGCGTCGATGCAGAGCTAATCCGCATTTCTCCGAGGTGCTGAGAACCTATGAGACATCTCGGATCGGGCGGGCTACGATTTCATTTGCGGCGGCATTGGCGTTGGCGGCGGGGTAGCTAATTGTCGGCGTCCCGGACGTAGCCCGTTCTGGCTTAGCAAGTCTCCCGTGGTCTCGGCCCAAGCTTCGACCGGCATCCCAACTTTGATTAATATATCTATTGTCGCCGGGACACACCGCCGGCGGAGTTCCCGCCGTTTCCTTAAACCCGGCGATATATCCACGACAGAATGCCGAATCTTTTGAGATCGGGTTAGGTGTTGGGCTTGACAGATAGCCAGTTAGGGGATTTGCTTTGTTCGCCGGTCCACCTGGGTCGGTTGTGGAGAAGAAAATAAAGCCAATAAACCCTAACATGGCGATGCTGCCAATAATCAGAACATTATTGCTCACAGATCTAATAGGCTCGACGACGCTTTCTCCACTTACAGGAGCCGGCGACGGGAGGTTCCACTCAGGAATTCCAACCTCGATCCGCGTCACTACAGAGTCATCGGCCACGACTGGAGGCTGCCATGTGAGTGGACGAGAATAACGGCTTTTCCGGAACAGCTAGAGGCTCCGAATCGGGGGCCGCTGCCGCCTGTATTACCGGAGCCAGCGAATCGCGGGGGAGCACTTCTGTTTTGGCAACGGTCGGATTGTTAATTCGATTGAGGGCACTTATCAGATCCTCGCGGATCGCCGCGGCCGACGAATAGCGGTTCTCCGGCAGTTTTTGCAAGGCCTTTTCGACAATTACACACACATGCTCCGGAATATCGGACGCAAGCGGAGCGAAGTCCTTCGTCAGTACGGCGAACATACGCTCACTCGGATGCTCCTGCGGAAAGGGAAGCGTGCCGTTCAAAAGCTGATACAGCACAACGCCGACCGACCACACATCCGTTTGCACGGTACGTTTTCCGTCAAACGCCTCGGGCGACATATAAGCGTCGGTACCGATGATCGTCGAGCTTACGGCCGTCGTCTGCATGGCCCGCGAGATGCCAAAATCGGCCAGCCGCGGCGTTCCGCCTTGTATCAGGATATTTTGAGGCTTGATGTCGCGGTGAATGATCCGCTTGCCGTGCAGGTATTCCAGGCCGCTAAGAATGCCGATCGCCAGCTCGGTTGCCGTTTTCACCGAAGTACTGCTGACGCTATTCAGGCTGTCGCCGAGCGAGCCGCCGTCGGCGTATTCGCTAACGATCACGACCTGACCGTCATAAACGTCGGCGTCGATGATCGGCAGCACATTCGGGTGTCCGCTCGCCTCTTCCCAGAGCATTGCTTCGCGTTTGATCGTGTCAAAATTGACCTGTTCGTCGTGCGGTAATTTGACCGCGACGCGTTTCGTGAGAAATTGCGAGCGTTTCTCTGCCAGCCACACCTCGCCAAAACCGCCCTTGCCGAGCTTCGACACTAGCGTGTAAGGGCCTATTTGCTGTCCCTCGGTGAACATACGACTTGTGTTAGAGCACCTATTTGATAGCCTGTATAGGCCCAAGATGTCAAACGTAGGAAAGTCCTTGACTTTTAAGGACTTATGTGCTACGGTATTGCAAGTATGACACACACGGCGCCCGAAAAGTTTTTTTGCGCGAAATCCGTGGAACACGGCAGAAATGGGCCTGTAAGTATAGTGTTCACAAAAGTTACAGCGTTCCACGGGGTGCTGGAACACGGGTGGAACATGCGGAACACGGCGGAACAGAGATTTGGATCAGAGCCGCCGGCTGATAGGGCGTCGCCTATGCGTGTAGCAGTTATCTCATCAGAGGCTGTTCCGTACTCCAAGACCGGCGGTCTTGGCGACGTCGCCGGTGCGCTTCCCAAGGCGCTGAAGCAGATCGGCGTCGATTCGTTGCTGATCACGCCGTGCTATTGGCAGACGAAGGGCGAATACCTGTGGGATGTCGCGATCGATGACCTTTGGGTAACATGGCGAGGCCAGGCCGTCAGGGCTAAGGCATTCTACAGTGAGGCGAATGGATCGCCGACCTTCCTGATCGACTATCCGCCGCTTTTTCATCGTGACTCGATCTATGGTTACAGGGAAGACTACGAGCGTTTTGCCTTCTTTTGCCATGCCGCGCTCGCGTTGATCGAACGTCTCGGCCCGGCTCCGGACATCGTTCATCTCAACGACTGGCACACAGGATTTGCTGCGGTGGAATTTGCTCTTAGGCGTCGTGTCCAGCCATATTGGCAGCGCAGTCGAACGGTCTTTTCGATCCACAACATGGCCTATCAAGGAGGGTTCGGGCTGGGTGAATTGTTAAGTTTAGGTTTTACTTCAAGTGCGGCGATAAATAGCTTTAATGCCAACGGATATGGGTCGGCAATGAAAGCGGGACTTGAGGTATCTGATACGCTCTCGACCGTCTCAAAACGCTATGCTCGCGAGATCCAGACGAGCGAGTTTGGGCACGGGTTGGAATGGCTTACGCGGCAGCGTGCACATCGTCTGATCGGCATCACAAACGGCGTCGATTACGAGGTTTGGGATCCCGCAACAGATCCCGAAATACCGGCGCATTTCTCGATCGACGACCTGGCCGGAAAGCGCGAGTGCAAACGGCATTTGCTCGAGCATTTTTCGCTACCGATCGAACTGGATCGGCCGATTTTTGCGAGTGTTACACGGCTCACCGGACAAAAAGGCGTCGAGTTGATCAAGCAAGGCGCCGGCGACATTCTCGCGGCAGGCGGCTTTTTTATCGCATTGGGCTCGGGCGAGAGCGATGCTGAGCGATTTTTGCAGGCATTGCGAGACCACGCGCCTTCGCGAGTTGGTGTTTATGTCGGTTATAATGAGTCATTGGCACATTTGATCGAGGCCGGGGCGGACATGTTCCTGATGCCGTCAAAGTTCGAGCCGTGCGGGCTAAACCAAATGTATTCACTGAGATACGGCACTGTGCCGATAGTGCGGGCGGTCGGCGGACTCGACGATACGGTCCAGAATTGGGACGCGGTGAGCGAGACGGGGAATGGGTTCAAGTTCGGGCCCTATCGTGCGGACAAACTGCTCGAAAAGATATACGAGGCCCGTTTTGCTTACGAGGACAAGGTCGCTTGGGCGTGCATCCAGCGAAACGGCATGTCGGTTGATAACTCGTGGGAAAATGCGGCGAGGAACTACGTCGAACTTTACAAATATACTCTAAGCGGCTAAGTCGGATTGCTGGTCTTTGAGACAAGATGAACGTGATAATATTGGAGCATTAGAAATTCTCGTTGAAAGATATTTGTATGCCTGTTCAAACTGTCAATATTGATAAAGTCGACAAGCAGCTAGCCGAGTTGCTGTCTATCGCCCGTGAAAGAGGCGAGATCCAGATCGTGCAAAACGGAGAACCGCTTGCTCTTTTAGAATCTGTCACCCCGCCAGAGAAGAAAAAACGAATTCCGGGTTTGCACGAAGGGATGATATGGATGAGCGATGATTTCGACGATCCTTTACCCGACGAATTTTGGCTTGGAGAGGACAAGGATTGAACCTGCTGTTAGACACGCACTGCTTTGTTTGGTGGGACAGCAATCGGTCAAAGCTGTCCAGAAGCGCGTTTTCGGCCTTACAGGACGAAAATAACTCGTTATTTGTTAGCAACGCTAGCATTTGGGAAATTCAGATCAAGTCTCAACTTGGCAGATTAAGATTGGACTATCCGCTTGATGAGATGGTCAGTAGCCAGACTGGCGAGAATGCTATCCAGATCTTACAAATTGCCACAAATCACATTTTGCATTTGAATAATCTTCCTTTTCACCATAAAGACCCGTTCGACAGACTTTTAGCTGCTCAGGCCTTGATCGAAACGCTAACTTTAGTGAGCATCGACGATGCGTTTGAGGCTTACGGTGTGATGCGGCTCTGGTGACAAAGACCTTATGATCATAGTGATTATCGGCGCCCAATGGGGCGATGAAGGCAAAGGCAAGGTCGTAGACCTTCTGGCCGACCGCTTTGATATCGTGTCGCGCTATCAAGGCGGGCACAACGCCGGCCACAGCGTGTACGTCGGCGATAAGGCCTTTGTTCTCAGGCTTTTGCCGTCGGGCATTATCCACGAGGACAAGACCTGCGTGCTCGGGAACGGCATGGTCATCGACCCAAAGGCGTTCTTTGAAGAGGTCGATCAGATCGAGGAGAAGGGCATTTCGGTCTCGCCCGACCGGCTGAAAGTTTCGTCCCGGGCGCACCTGATAATGCCCTATCACCGAGCGCTCGATCATACGTCCGAAGAGCGGCTCGGTAACGAGAAGATCGGCACGACGCTGCGCGGCATCGGGCCGGCGTATGAGGACAAGGCCGGTCGGCGTGGTATCCGCGTGGCGGATGCAATGTCGCCGGAACTACTCGAACTTCGGGTCGAGCGAAATCTCGAGGAAGCCAACCGCATAATCGTCCTTTACGGTAACCAACCGCTGCGGGCCGATGAGATATTGGCCGAGATCGAACCGCTGGTCGAGCGTCTGAGGCCGTATGTCTGCGAGACCTCGCATTTTCTCGCCGAAGCCCGTAAGTCCAATAAAAAGATACTGTTAGAAGGCGCGACAGGCGACACTTCTTGATGTCGATCACGGCACATACCCATACGTGACCTCGTCAAATCCGACGGCCGGCGGCGCATCGGTCGGCGCGGGCATACCACCGCACCACATCACGGGCGTGCTCGGCATCGTTCGCACCTACGCTACGCGTGTCGGCGAAGGGCCATTCCCGACGGAAATGGTTGAGTCGGAAGAAGATATGGCCAACCTCATCCGTGAACGCGGCCACGAATACGGGTCGGTTACGAAACGCCCACGCCGATGCGGCTGGTTCGACGCCGTCGCGACGCGATATGCGGCTGAGCTGAACGGCTTTGATAGTGTCGCATTGACCAAACTCGACGTGCTCGATGCTCTCGAAGAGATCAAGGTCTGCGTTGGCTACGAGATAGACGGCAACCGTGTGGATACGTTTCCGGCGGTCTCGTCGGAACTCCTCCGGATCAAGCCGGTCTACGAGACGCTGCCGGGCTGGATGAGCGACACCGTGGGCACTACCGAATTCGACAAACTGCCCGAAAAGGCTCAGACCTACGTTCGGTTCCTTTCGGATCAAATCGGCACCGAGATCGGGCTGATATCGACCGGGCCCGAGCGCGACCAGACAATTATCCTGAAAGAATCGGTCATGGAGGGCTGGTTCGCTTGATCGGTCATGCCAAATGTTGAGATCGTTGAATTTACCGATGAGTGGGCTGAGGATTTCGCCTCGCTCAATTATGAGTGGATCGAGAAATACTTCGCCATCGAGAAGCATGATCGCGAGATATTGGACGAGCCACGCAAGTCTGTCATCGATCCCGGCGGCCAGATATTCATGGCCATCGTCTCAGGCTTGGCCGCGGGAACCGTCGCAATGATACCGGCGGGCGACGGCGTTTTGGAACTCACCAAAATGGCGGTGTCGCCTGAATTTCAGGGAATGGGCATCGGCAATCGTCTCATGGAGCGTTGCATTGAATATGCCCGGGCAAACGGCACGAACCGCGTCTTTCTTGAATCGCACCGTTCGCTCGGCCCTGCGATCAGCCTCTATCGAAAGTTCCGTTTCGTCGAGGTGCCGACCGACCCGAATTCCGAATACTCGCGAGCCGACATCCGAATGGAACTTGTCATCACAGGCGGCAATATGTAAAATCTTCAATTCGGCTGACAGGCCGAGTGGTCCGATAGCTCAGTTGGTAGAGCAAATGGCTTTTAACCATTGGGTCCCAGGTTCGAGTCCTGGTCGGATCACCAAGATCGAGAAAAAAGGCACTCTCATCGAGTGCCTTTTCCTGTGTCGGACAGGTTACTGGATACAGACTCGGTAGGCCGAGTTGTAGTTGCCGAGCGGAAGAAAGGTCACGATGCCTTCGAAACACGTCGAACTGCGGGCGAAGCCGTTGAACTCCGCGGAAGACCCCATGTTGTCGGTGTAGGTGAAGTGCAGTTCACTTAAGGTCGGTTGGTCCCATTGGCCGGTCCAGCCCGGCTCGGGCAGCGTGATCGAGCGGTCGGCCTCGAGCGTGGCGGTGTGATACGAGATGGAACTCGGGAATTTCTCGCACTCGAAGTACGACGTGAGGCCCGTTCCGGTGCAATGAGAGTTGAGCACGTTGGCCGACGTTATCTCGACTGTCGGATAGCCGAGCGTCGGTGTTAGTTGGGCCTGATTATTTGACTGGTTGGGCTCATTAGATGTGGTCGAGCCGGTTGCCTTCAGCCGCAGCGTTTGGGTGGATATTGGCAGCGTGAAGTTAAATGTGATCACCTTCTGCTGGTTCTGGTTGAGCGACTGCAGGTTGCACTGCAGCTTTAGCTGAACGATCGAGCATTTCGTCGTGTCATATCCCGCCAGCGTTCCCAGAATGTACTGCTGCGGACTCGTCAGCAGTGAGAGGGAATTCAACGACGAGGCGTACATTGTCGGCGCGCTGATTGCCGATGTTGCGGACCGTCGCGGTATAAACGTACGGCGAATAAACTGCGGCGGTTGCCGGTCCCTGAAACTGAACGCGAAGATCAGCCGGAGGCGGCGGGGCTGCCATTGCCGTCACGGCAGCCATCAACCCAAATGTCAGAAGACACACTTTTCCCATGATGCGGCAAGCGCATTTCTCTATTCATACAGTTCTCCTAATTGTTTTATTTACAAGTCTTTGCGAGCCTTGTATTGAGGAGAACGGGATGCGGTGAGAGGTCTTGCAGGTTTTCTAGAGAGTTTTTGGGATGAAACGGTACGCGGAGCCTTCGACCCCGTGAAAATCGATGAGGCCCGTGAATTCACCGCCGAGGCGTTCGAGCAGCTTGCGGGCCTTGTCGTTGCTCGGACGGCAGTATGATCGGACCTCGATGAAGCCGAGCTTGGAGAATCCGTGGTTAAGGCAGGCGTTCGAGGCTTCGGTGGCGAATCCGCGGCCCCAGAATTTGGGACGGAGTAAACAGATCAACTCCGGCAGGTCGCCCTCGCGACGAAAGCCTGTGAAGCCGACGAATTCATCAGAATCGCGGTCGAATACCGACCAGCGTCCGTAGCCGTTCTTCGGCCAGGCATCCGTTGCCCCGGCGACAAGTTTCTCGGCCTCTTCGCGGTCAAGGACCTCTCCGGCGACGAGGCCGACGTATCGCATGACGTCGGGATCTGCGAGCAGATCCGCATAGCCATCGACGTCGGCGAGGACTACGGGACGCAAGACTAGACGTTTGGTATCCAGGAGATGGCTCGGCGATGAAGCCTCCGCTGCCTCAAATATATCCGGTATCCATCTATCGCCGTGTTCACCTTTCATTGATCGTTACGAGGCGCATAATGACGCGACTCAGAAATAATGACTGCAAGGAACGTGCCAGTGTGTTAAAACAGATTTAACAATGTTTTAAGGCGATTCGGTTTAGGAGGACGCGGGCAATATGACGCTGCCATCAGTCAGTCTGACCGAAAACTTGTCTGCGTCTAGTTTTCTTTTGATGGCGGTGAGGCCGCGGGTGTCGTTGGAGCGGAGCCGACCACATAACTGTCGCGGGAGCGGCAGAACGAGATTGGGGCGATCTACACGTACCTTGATGGTCTTTCGCTGGCCTGGAATTCCTTCGCGCGAGGGAACGTAGCCGATATTGTACTGGCGACGAAGCTCCTCGGCGATGCCTTCGAAAGCGGCGGTTAAGCCGCCGGGTGTTGCCTCGGGCCGAAAGATGCGCCCGCCCGTAGCGTTCGCGAGGTCCTCTAGATATCGCCGACCGAGAGCGTAATCCGCGGCTGTCGTTCCGATCATTTGGCCGCCACCAAAGATGTCCGGGAATGTGCTGGAATTGCGGCGACGGTTCTCGAAATAGGTGTTGTAATAGATCGGGAAGATGAGCGAATCGGACTCTTCGGCAAAGTTAAGTGTGCTGTCGTAGGTATGTTTGCCCGAGGTCGTATCGACGCCGTCGGTAAAGAGAACGATCGCTTTACGGCCCGTTATCTTGCTGAGCTGTTTCCGTAAAGCCTCGTCCACCGCCGAGTAAAGCGAAGTGCCCTGTCCGAAATTCGCCTTGTTGATCGCCTTTAAGATCTTGTCGCGGTCCTGCGTTGCTTTGGTGCGGACCTTTACGTCCCAGTTGAACTCGATAACGATAACGCTGTCCTGCGGCTCAAGAAGATTTACGAATGCGGCGGCTGCACGCTTGATATCGTCGATCCTGTACTCGGTCGAAGGGCTCGTATCCAGCACCAAGGCAATCGTAAACGGTTTATCTGAAGTCCCAAAATAAGCGATCTCCTGCTCGACGCCGTCCTCAAAGATCTTAAAATCCGACTGCCTCAGCCCCGGAATATAAAGTCCGTTGCGGTCGAACACCGAAACCGGAATTGTGATGAGATTCGTCTCAACCCTGACAACATCGCCATCGTCCGGCGCTGCGACGACCGTTGGTTGTGAGGGCCGGTCGACAGTCAGTGTTCGGCCGATCCGCCTCGGTTGAGGTATCGATTCGGAATATTGCGTCGGATCCTCTGCGACCGCCCGCGGTGAAGGCGTAGGTTTTGCCTCGACCCGGCGGCCCGACTGGGCAAAGTGCGCAGTGGCGCAGCATACTAGGAGTGCCGCAACAAAGATCAGACGTGTTGGCTGCGTAAGCATTATTCCAAAAAAGCGTGTAGACGCTGTTCTGATGCGTAGACTACGAGAAAAGATCGAAAAAAAAGCTGCACGAATCGCAAATTAACGGCTCCGCTGTTTTGGATCAAGATATTCTCGCAGCCCGTCCCCGATAAAGTTAAAAGCCAGTACCGTCAGGGCGACGGCTGCGCCGGGAAAGAACAATACGTGGGGCGACGTGCTAAAAAAGAGCCTCGCTTCCTCGATCATTGTACCCCAGCTCGGAGCGGGCGGCGGTATGCCGAGGCCGAGGAATGACAGTGATGCCTCGGCGAGCACGGCCCCTGCCATTCCGAGAGATGACTGCACGATCAACGGTTGGATGGCGTTCGGCAGAATGTGCGTGAAAAGAATCCGCAGGTTACCGGTGCCGAGCGCGCGTGCGGCCATCACGTAATCGTACTCGCGGACCTTCAGCACCTGACCGCGCATAACGCGGGCGTAGCCGACCCAGCCGATGATGCAGAGAGCGGCGATCAGCTTGCCCTGGCCTGCACCGAGAAAAGCGACCAGTGCGATAGCGAGCAGCAATCCGGGGAATGCCAGAAACACGTTAAAGACATAGCCCGACAAAAAGCTGTCTACAAAGCCGCCATAAAATCCCGCGATCGCCCCGATAATGATGCCGATGATCGCCGAAACTATGACGACCGAAATGCCTACCTGCAGTGAGATGCGGGCACCGTAGACCGTTCGTGAGAATACGTCGCGTCCGTTGCCATCGGTGCCGAACCAGTGCTCCGCGCTCGGCGGTGCGTAGCGAAGCGTTAGGTCCTGAACGGTGATATCGTGCGTCGCGATCAACGGCGCAAAGATCGCGGCGAGGATCACTATCGCCGCTATCACTAAACCGATGTAACCTAAACGACTCATGTCAGTGAAAAACTAAAAGTGAAAAACTAAAAGTAAGTATCATGCACCCTTGATCGTCTTAACCGTTGCCACCAGCATTCGAATAAGCTCAAGACAATCGCTCGAAATGCTCTCATATGCCCGCAAGTCAAGATAATTAGTATCCTTCAGAAGACTGAGCCAGTATTGAGTTTCGTTGGCCTCTTTTAACGCGATAGCCATTTTGCTGCCGAAATCCGCTCTCGACTGGCCGAATTCCGCCTCGCGGATCAGGGCCCCAACCGCCGTGCCCGAGCGTAATAGTTGCTTGCTAAGAACATACTCTCGATGGTCATCGCGCAATAATCGGCTTAGGCCTACGATTCTGATCGCGAAGGCATAACTCTTGGTTCTTAGTACGGATTCTTCACTTTTCACTTTTAGTTTTTCACTATTAGTTTAACCTGATTCTCGGGTCGAGCTTGCGATAAAGAAGGTCGGTCAGCGAGTTAGCGATGATGAAGGTCACGCTGATGACCAGCACGCAGCCTTGTACGAGTCGGTAATCGCGTTTGCCGATACCGTCCTCAAGCAGCAGCAGGCCGAGGCCCTGCCAATTGAATATTCGTTCGGTAATTATCGCTCCGGCGAGCAAGACGCCGAGCTGCAGGCCGAGGATTGTCACGACCGGAATAAGGCCGTTCTTGAGCACATGCTTGTAGAGCACCATTCGCTCGCTGACGCCCTTTGCTCGGGCTGTGCGGACGTAATCCTCGCCGAGCTCCTCGATGACGCTTGAGCGGATCATACGTGTCAGGATCGCCGACAACGCGGCACCGAGCGTCACGGCTGGAAGAACGATGTCCTCGGGATACAAGCTGCCCGTCGGCGAGAACACGCCAAGCCGCACGGCAAAGATGTAAACCAGGAACGGCCCGACCACGAATGTCGGCAGCGAGATCCCGAGCAGGGCAAAAACAGAGGCAAAGTTGTCAACGAGCGAATTTTGCCGCGATCCCGCTAGCACGCCGAGCGGTAATGCGATGCCGATAGCGACCAGCATCGCCGCGATCGCGAGTTTGATCGTCGCCGGATAACGCTCCATGATCAGTTCGCTCACGGAACGGTCGCTCTGAAACGAGCGGCCCAGATCGCCCCGAAGCAGGCCAAGCCAATAATCGGCATATCGATTGTCGAGGCCATTCCAGACGAGGCCGGTCTCGCCGCTGTACGACACGAAGAATGAGGGCTTGTCGAGGCCATGCCGGGCATTGAAATTGTCGATCTGTTCGCGCGTGGCAGTTTCGCCCAGGATCACCGTTGCAGGCTCGCCCGGCACGATCTCGATCAGCAGCGTGACGAGCGACACGACCGTCCATATGACGAGCAGCATCAGCCCCACACGGCGGGCAAAACTGAGAAGCTTGTATTTCAGACCGCCTTCTCCTTGGCCGCACGGCCGAGCAGGCTGGCAACCAGCGGTATCAGCGGGAACGCAAATCCGCCGAACGGGCCGATGACAAAGGACAGTGCGATAGCGATTGCACAAACGATCGGTACGGCCCAGGACCTCAACCCGATCTCGCGGATCATTCTGTCGTCGATCTCGGCAACGAGTCATCTCTTCGCGTTTGGCTGCCGCATATCGCCAGATAAATGCCTTGGCGGTCGCCGCCAGGGCAAAGCCGGCCACATACATAACGAACGCCGTCTGACTCGTGAAATACTCGCTAAACAGAGCCGTCGGGAACGGAATGAACGCTACAAACAGCAGAAAAAGGAGGTTTCGGCCGATGAGGCCGAGATCGTAGTTGCCGATGTATTGAAAGATGCGGTGATGCTCGATCCACATCAGACCGATCACAAAAAAGCTAAAGAAAAAGCCTGCAAATTTGGGCAGCATCTCCACTAACGCGTGCCCTAGAGCCGCCTCGCTGAACGCCTCGTGCGGTATGTGCGGCACCTTGACCTCGATGATCAACAGCGTGATCGCGATCGCGAAGACCGCGTCTGAAAAAAACTGGATACGCTCGAATGAGAGCGTGAGATTCTCGCGCAAGCTATTCATCTTCTAAGAATTCCCGAAAAGGAATATTTAAGACTTTAAATCGGCTTGCCCCCGGAGTGCAACGCCGCGATGCCACCCGTGAGGTTTTGGTAGGTCACGTCGACATATCCGACCTGTTCCATTAGAGCGACGAGCGTCTGCTGATCCGGGAATTTCGAGACGCTTTGCGGCAGATATTGATAAGCACTGTTCGAACCGCTGACGATGCCGCCTATCCGCGGCAGCAGTGTCGAAAAATAGAATTCATAGGCCTGGCGAAAGACAGGCAGCCGCGGATGCGAGCACTCAAGCACGACGAGGCGGCCGCCGGGCTTGAGGACTCGCAGCAGTTCGATCAGGCCGTTCTCGAAATTGGGCAAATTACGCAGGCCGAATGCGATCGTCACCGCGTCAAAAATCACCGTCCGCGAATGGCAGCTGCATCGCATCGGCCTCGATGTAATCGATGTTCAGCCCGGCCGGGACGTTCTTATCGGCCGCGATGGCGAGCATCGGACGGCAAAAATCGGTGCCGACCACCGTTGCATTGGAGCTCTCGCTGGAGTTCGGCCGACAGGTCGCCCGTGCCGCACGCAACGTCGAGGACGACGGGCATTCGGGTCAGCGAGAATGGTTTGTAAGCTGGTTGCTTTACGCGTCGACGCCAGCGTTTGTCGATATTGAGCGAGAGGACGTGATTTAGCAGGTCGTATCTCGGTGCAATGCCCGAGAACATCGCCTTAACTGCTTGCGAATGTTCGACTTCCTTTACTGAGAGTTCGGCAGGCATCAATTGGCCGCGGGCGGGGTGTTGACGAGTACGGTTGCGACCGGCCGTTTCCGGGCCTTGTCGGCGAATGCATTGACGTCTGCAAGCGTGACGCTGTCAAAGGAGCTCCGGTAGCCATCGAGGCTCCCGATACGAAAAGTGTCCAGATCGAGCCAGGTCGCTTCGGTGGCCCGCCGCGACCATGCGGCCTTCAACTCGGGCAGCGCGGCATGAAACTCGCCTGCCGTGATGGGTGCAGCCAGTGCCTTTGGCACGATCTCGTTTGCCTCGACGTTAGTGGTCGCTCCAGTCTTCCCTGACGGGCCAAAACCGATCCAGATCATGCCGGGCAGGACGTGCGTCTCGCTTACCACCGTTACGTCCGCCGCGTTTGCCGCCGGTACGGCCGCCTTGAGCCGCGATTCGACTACGGCTGCAAAAACCAGCGACGCGGCGAAATCCTTATCGCTGCGGGCGACACCACGCATCGCCATTCGCATCGCCCACGCGTCGGGTTTTGGGGACGGAATGGTCATTACCGCTGCCGGTGGATCATCGGGCTGGCGAAAAGTGGATGGCACTTTGCGGTCGGACTTTTGCCATGGCCCCAGGAGGCGACGAATGGCCAGAAACGCGTATTTTCGGTCAAAATTCCCGCTCAGCGTAATTGTTGCATTATCCGCTGTTAAGAACCGCTGACGGGCGTCCACGAGGTCGGCGTAATCGATCTTTTGCAGCGAGGCCACGGTTCCCATTGTCGGCCTTCCATAGGGAAAATCACCGAGCAGTCGCTTTGCGACCGCGCGCTCTGCGATGTATGCGGCATCGGCTTCAAGCTGCTTGACCTTTTCGATCTGAGCGTCGCGGAGCGTAATGGTCGTGGGTTTGTCGATCGGCGGCGAAGAGACCGCTCCCGCGACGGTCTCCAGCATCTGGAGCAGGAACTCCGGCTTAGCCGACGCCTCTACCTGGATGTAGTTATAACTACACCTAACGTCGAGATGCCCCCCAAGGTCCTCCGCAAAAAAGTCGCGTATCTCCTGATTCGGAAAGAGGTTATCGGCCAGCATCTGCATCAGGCCTTCCTTGCCCTGAGGGTCGAACGCCGAGCCGGAATGTATACGAACGCGAACTGTGACCTTCTCCGCCTTGGCGTCAGGCCACATCAAGACCTTGAGTTCGTTGAGGAGCTTTTCCTGCTTCGGCTGATTCTGCGAGAATATCGCGGGAGCGACGAGCGATAACAGCAGAAGCAAAATTATGGCAACAAAGACAATTTTTACGAATAGATCCCGATTTTTCATCGTATAGATTTAAGGAAGAGCACTGGTCAAGAGATTAGTTGCTCAAGCAGCCGTTCTCGTTGTCAGCCACCACGACGGGCGACGGTGTCATAAGTGCAAATATTAAAGGTGGACGGGCATCGCGTCAAACAGATGAAGCATCTATCAGGAATGAGAAATACCCGCGTATTTTGCGGGTCGCGCGGGGCTTGGTAAAAACAGGCTGAAGTTCTGAAATAAACGCGATATAATCGTTTTATCATATGTCGCTCGCCTTCTGGGGAGCGTATTCGAGAGGCTGAGATGGGAAAGATCGTTAAATTCTGTAGTTCGTGCGATGAGGGATTCGCTGAGAAGTTTGGATTCTGTCCGAATTGCGGGCAATCCCTGCAGGCATTTGAGATGAATCCGCTCGAGGCCGCAGCGGCGGCTCCGGTGGCTGAAGCTGCGCCTGTGATCGTTCCGCCTGCTCCTGAGTTCATTCAGCCGGCGGCCGAAACGGTCGAATTTGAGGATGCGGTCGCGGACGTCCCGACGGAGGTGATCGAAGAGCCGATAATTGAAATCGAGGAAGCTCCGATCGAAATGGCCGCTCCCGAGGCTGAAGAGTTCGAACTTGGAACTCGAACCCGAAGTCGAGACGTTGATCGCACACAAGCCGCTGTATGTGCAGCAAACGCCCGTCGATGTTGACCGTCGACCGGTTTCGCTCTCGGATGAGCATTCGCGGGCCATGTCGGACGGAGACTACTATCTGACGGTCATCGAGGAAAAAGACACAGGTACCCGCAATGGCTTGCTGATGGGCGCATCGGCCTTCATGATCATTGCCGCTATTGTCGGGACTAGTTTACGGCATCTTTAGCGAAGGACCTCGAAGTTGGTTCGATCGGAGACGAGACCTATCTCGCGTCGTTGATCGATCAGGTGCCGATGACGGTCGAAGAGGAAAAACAGCCACAGAAGAAGGACGACGGCGGCGGCGGTGGCGGCGGTGGCCGTGAAGAAGAAGAGACAACACTGGGAGATCTGGCCAACCAGACACAAAACCCCCAGCGTGCACCGCAGGCTATTCCAAGGCTTGAGAATCCCTCATTGGTTTTGCCGCCTGCCTCGACGCAGGGAAACCGCACATTTGAGCAGAAGTACGACCGATACGGCGACCCTAACGGGCGATTCACAAGCTGGAACAACGGCCCGGGCAGCGGCGGCGGTCAGGGAACCGGCACGGGAACCGGTCAAGGCAGCGGACGCGGCACCGGAACAGGCTCGGGTGACGGCTCAGGCAGCGGCAGCGGCCTTGGTGATGGGAACGGCGATGGAACGGGTTCAGGAAGTGGTGGACCGCCACCTCCGCCCTCGCGTCCGGTGGGCGTAACGCAGGGCATCAAGATCCTATCTAAGCCGCGTCCAGGTTATACAGACTCGGCCCGTCAGGCGAATATTCAGGGGACGGTAATACTTCGCGTAACGTTCCTCGGCAGCGGCGGCATCGGCAGCATTTCGACGGTAAAAGGTCTGGGCAATGGCCTGACCGAACAGGCGATCGCGGCTGCACGGCGGCATCAACTTTGAGCCGGCAAAACGCGACGGCATCGGCCAGACGGTCACAAAGCAGATCGAATACACGTTCTCGATCTATTGATCTTGTTCTCTTTTGGAGTAAACGAAGGCGGGCCGTAACGGCCCGCCTTTTTTCTTCTCGCCGAGCGGAAAAGCTTTGCTTTTCCGTCGAGGTATCTTTCACATTCGAACGCGGCTGTGCCGCATCTTCTAGTAGTGTTGGGCGGCGGCAAAGCCGCAACGTTAGGTATTACCTTACGGAAAAGCACAGCTTTTCCGCGTCGGCGAGGGGCGTTCATGTTTAGATAAAGACGACCGACTGCGACGACGGAATCTCAAATCGCTTGCGGCACCGCATATTGCGGCACATCAGCATGTCGTCAACCCGGACCATATAGTCGCGTGACTTTTGAAACTGAGCACGCTCGTGGTCGTTGAGGTTGCGGGGCGGGTTCTTTTTCTTAACGCGCTTTAGCCAGCGGATATCGTAATCCGCTCGTTCCCGGCAGTGGGGGCAAGGGAAACTTGCAGTCTTTGTTTCGTGTCTTTCGTCAAAGATATCGCGCTCATGCATATTATCGGCCTCGCTCGTTTCATTATACACGCGGCGGTCCCATGATGCCGCTCGGTTGAATCGCAGAGTACGCAGAGCACGCTGAGAAAGATGTAGATATTGTCTCTCAGCGTTCTCGGCGATCTCAGCGGTTCAATTCTCCCCGGCTATTTGAGCCCTTGAAGATATTTAAAGCTGAATATCCCTGTATCATGCCCGTCCGAGAAGTGAAAGTTCAAAGCATATCTGCCGACGATCGAGGTGTGCTTGATCGTTAGATCATCCGCGATCTTGGCGTCGTCGAGCATTTTTTCGCCCGTCCATTCGTTGATACAGCCCGCGGAGGGGCACGAACGGCGGCAGGGCGGCGGCCGTGTAGCGTGTCTCGCTGTCGTCTGACCATTTGATCGAGATCTCGGTCTCGGATTCTTCGACTATCTGTGTTGGTTCAATCATCTTAGGTGTTTAGCGGAGGCGAAATGCGTGGAAAGACCTTTCGATAGGCCAAGACGTTTGCGGCTGTTATGATCGGGATCACGAGATAAAGTCCGATGCAGAATGCCAGATAACCGGCGATAGCGAGGCCGAGATTGACGGCGATCATGCCGCCGATGCCGCCGATGTTCTTGAGCGAGGCACGGGCACTCAGTTTGATCGCCTCCCAGCTCGATAGGTTTCGGTCGATAATGAGCGGGAACGAAAAGATCAGCAGGGAATGTACGCATACCATCACTACGGCTATGATCAGGTCGACACCAAGAGCAATGCCGAGTGTGGCGAACATCTCTTCGTCACTAACCCGAGATCCTCCGGCCGCTTTCATTATCAACGGCAAGTACATCGTCATAAACAGCGCGATCATATAGACCACTATCGGAACGACGAACAGTATCGTGAGCAGCAAGCTCTGCCAAAAGAACTTGAATCCCACCCAAAGGTCGTCGATGCTTGGCCGGCCCGTGCCGTCGATCACTTTGAGATATGAGTGAAAAATCCCGCACACCATCGCACCGATGAGCACGTACATCGAGATGCCGCCGATCATGGCCCCCACGAGCGAAATGGCGAACAGCATCCAGTAGTCGGGCTTCATTTTCTCGAAAGCCTCTTTTACACATTCGATCGGCCGGATCTGGCCGGTCGTGAATTCGTATTGCTCCATCAGCTGGCCTCGTAGATGTTTTTGAGATAGTCGCTGACCATTCGGTCGCTGGAAAACTGCGGTGTGAGAGTAGCGATCGAGTTTCGCATTCGTGCGACCCATTCGTTCGGCAGTCCGGCTGCATTTCTTGAGTAATACGCCGGGATGATCGCGTTTTCGAGCGTCTCGAAAAGAGCAAGACCGTCGGCGGCGTCCGTCTGGGTCTCGCTCAAAGTGTCGTCGATTTCGCCGATCGCAAAGCCGTTCTCACCGTTATAGCCCTCGATCCACCAGCCGTCGAGGACGGAGAAATTGAGCACACCATTCATCGCCGCCTTCATCCCGCTTGTGCCGCTGGCCTCCATCGGGCGACGCGGGACGTTCATCCAGACATCGACGCCGTGAACCAGGTATCGGGCGACCTCCTGATCGTAGTCCTCGATAAACACAGCCCGCCGCTGCCAGTTGGAATCGTGGTTGATCGACATCAGTTCCTGCAAGATCGTCTTTGCCGTGTTGTCCTGCGGATGGGCCTTGCCGGCGAAAACGAACTGCACCGGCCGCCCCTCGTCGTCAACGAGCGTAGCAGACGTTCAAGATCGCTGAATATCAGGTCCCAACGTTTGTAGGCCGCGACGCGCCGGGCGAAACCGATGGTCAGAATGTCGGGCGAAAACAGTCCCTTCGTGCATCTCGTGCTCGTGGATCGTGTCGATGTCGCCGGTATCGTCGGTGTGCGTCCGATTGCGGATGAACGCGATCAGCAGGCCTTTCAGCGACTGGTGCGTCGCCCATAACTCACTGTCATCCAATGAGTTAACGCAACCTGCCCATCGCTGCTCGTCACGGACGGCCTCGTGCCACGTCCCGCCGAGGCATTGACGATATAGGTGCTGAAATGCAGGAGCGATCCACGTCGGCGGATGGACGCCGTTGGTCACCGATGTGATCGGCACGGCTCCCGGGTCGGCAAGGTCGGGGAACATCTTGAGCCACAATTCACGAGAGACTTCGCCGTGCTTTTCGCTTACGCCGTTCGATGAACGGCACATGCGGATGGCGAGCGGCGTCATGCCGAAGAACTCCTTGTCGTCGCTCAGGTCGGCACGGCCGAGGGCGAGAAATTCGCCCTTCGTCAGCCGTAAGGAATCGATGAACTCCTCGCTAAAACACTCGATCAGCAGGTCGGGGTCGGAACATGTCGTTGCCGGCCGCGACGGGCGTATGAGTCGTGAACACGCACTTTTGCTTGACGGCCTCGGCCGCATCGGCAAAAGTGTCAGCGTCGTTCTTCGCAAGATGTTCGACGGCAAGCTCGAGCGTCGAGAATGCCGCGTGGCCTTCGTTCAGGTGATAGACCGACGGCTCGACGCCGAGCTTTCTCAGTAGCCGCACGCCGCCCATGCCGAGCACTTTTTCCTGTACGATCCGCGTTTCAGTGTCACCGCCGTAAAGATGGCCTGTGATCAGGCGATCTATGTCGCTGTTTTGGGGCAGATTGCTGTCGAGCAGGTAAAGCGAGATACGGCCGACGCGGGCGAGCCAAGCCTGCGCCGTTACCTCACGGCCGCGGATGTGAACGGATACCGTGATCCGCTCGCCATTGGCGTCGAGCACGGGTGTAACAGCAAGCTCGGATCCGAACACATCGTTATAGCGTTCCTCCTGCCAGCCGTCATGCCGCAGCGATTGGCGAAAATAGCCGTAGCGATACAGCAGCCCGATCGCGGTCAGCGGAACATTTAGGTCGCTTGCGGA
This sequence comes from Blastocatellia bacterium, assembly GCA_963716755.1. Classification (GTDB taxonomy): domain Bacteria; phylum Acidobacteriota; class Blastocatellia; order Pyrinomonadales; family Pyrinomonadaceae; genus OLB17. Next base: position 203,779 of record CAVQUD010000002.1, on the reverse strand, counting down.
TTTTAGATGATCGCCGGCAAGAATGCCGAGGCCGCCAGAGTAGTTCGGCAGGGAATTGTGAACGCCGAACTCCGCGCAGAAATACGCGATCCTGGAGTCACCAGACTCCTCGTCGAGATAAGTGTCGAATTTGTCTGTAAATGCTTTGACGCGTTCGATATACGCAGCGTCGTTGGCGCGCTGCCAGAGGCGGATGTTGCCGATCTGCTTCAACAGAAGTCGTGGATTCTGCTCGCATTTGTCCCACAGGGCCGGGTCCAGGTCGCGGAAAAGGGAGACGCCATCGGGCTGCCACGACCAGTAGAAATTCATCGAGATCCGGTCGAGCGCGGCGAGGGCCCACGGCAATTTCCGTATCAGCTGAAAGTCGCTCCTAAATAGTGGTTGCTCTTGCGCAGGTGTTGCTTGTGCTGAGATATCGGTCGCGGCCTCCGTCATAATGCGTTGTCGGTAAGCAACGAATATAAACGAAGGCCCGACAGGTATCAACCGGCGTCTTTAAGATGCCCGACCGGCATGAAGCGATAATGCACCGCGACGACCAGCCCGAACACGAAACCGATACAATGTCAATCCGATCCCGATAGTGAGGTAATTTGAGAAATTCCCGAAGCCGGATCATCCACCACAACACCGCCATTGCCACTCCGCCGAGAGCAAAGAACGCCGGCACGGTAAGGAACTGATACGGCATCCGCCGCGGCTTTTCTTCGCGCGTTCTGAACACGATCGGCTTGAGACGGTCATACTCCCATGTCACCAGCCACGCCGCGGCAAACGCCATCAAGAGCGTTATCAGCCACGTCCCGACAAACCCGACCGACGACGTCAGCACCGCAATATTTACGATGATCGGCAGAAACATCAACGCCCCGATGTGCGAGGTTCGCGGTATCAGCAACAGCACAGCCGCGATGATCTGCGACCAGCCGATGAACTCGTAATAAAAGCCGGTATTGTAAAGCACGTTAAAGTACGCCCCGACCGGATTAGTGTCCGGCAGCACCGTGAACGGCCGATGCAGGATCCTTTGGAATACTCGGCGGGATAAAGCCGAGAGCCAACAGGCACCGGACGAACGCCGTAAACATCTGCGTCCACCAGCGTCGCGTCAGAGAGACATGCAGGGCGTCTAGCGTGTGTTCGAGTTTCATAGAATTTAGAACGAGAAGATCGATCAACGAGTTTCGGACATTCCACGGCTTCGAAATATTATTTTGGCCGAGCGGAAAAGCTTCTCTTTCCGAAAGGTTCTCTCAAAGATCCTGCGGCTATGCCGCTCCTAAAGCGGCGGCGCAGCCACGGCGCGTTTGAGCTCCCCGGAAAAGCAAAGCTTTTCCGCTCGGCGAAATGAGAAATAGACCTCAGCGATAAAGAAGCACCTATACTGTATAATCTGAGATTTCTGTAACGCCCCTATTTATGAAACTCAACATAATCCCCGTCAAATGGTCCGACGAAGGCGTGCTGATGCTCGATCAGCGGCTGCTGCCGACCGAAGAGAAGTGGCTCACGCTGCGTGATTACAATGCTGTTGCAGGCGGAATCAAGGACATGGTGGTCCGGTGCACCTGCGATCGGCGTTTCGGCGGCGTATGGCATTCCGCTGGCGGCGAAGAATTTTGTCGGAACCAGTGTTGTCGAGGACGAGATAGAGTTTGCATCCGACGTTCTCGGCAAGACGCGGCCGACGGCGGTCAACCTGTTTTCGGGCGATCGACCGTATGAAAAGGACGTTTCAGGCGGCCAAAGCGGAAGGGAAGTCCGTCAGCGACATCAAGGCCGCATTGCTCGCCGACGCCAAGGCCATCCATGACGAAGACATCGAGGCACAACGCCTGATCGCCAAATTCGGCGGCGAGCTTCTCAACGATAACGATACGGTGCTGACGCACTGCAACGCCGGTGCGCTCGCGACGGGCGGCGTCTGGGGCACCGCACTCGGAGTTATTCGCGGAGCGGTAGATGCTGGCAAGAACATAGCCGTAATCGCAGACGAGACGCGGCCATATCTCGCAGCGCGTCTCGTGGGAACTGGTGCAGGACAACATTCCCGTCACCCTGATCACCGACAACATGGCCGGCCACGTAATGAGCCGTGGCGACGTCCAGGCCGTGGTGGTCGGCACCGACCGCGTCGCAGCAAACGGCGACGTCGCCAACAAAATCGGCACGTACATGGTCGCGGTGCTCGCCAAACGCCACAACATTCCATTCTACGTCGCCGCCCCATTGTCGACGGTCAATATCAACACCGCGACGGGCGATGACATCCCCATTGAAGAGCGACCGCACCGAGGTCACGCACATGAACAAGCACGATCACCGACAACGTCGGCATCACCAACTACGCCTTCGACGTCACGCCGAATGATCTGGTGACTGCGATAATCACCAAAAAAGGCGTCGCCCACGCCTTATACCGAGAGCCTGAGGGCCCAATTCGAGTCATAGTCGTCACGCGATCGCCATCCACGCAGCAGGATGAAAACGGCTTCCGCCAAACCTGACGCCTGCGGACTTGCAATCAGTTCGATTCGTGATTAGATTGACTGTGTCAATTGGAGGATCTGAATGAAAAACTTTGTGGTCTTGTTCGCTGTGCTAATGTTTGTCTCGTTTGACACTATCGCTCAACGGCGTTGGGACGCCACGGGACCATCGCGGGTGTTTCCAGAAACGAGACCCACTGTCAATGTAACGGTCACAGACGGAGTCTTGAAAGTTGTTAAGGTTTCGAAGGGTTTCGAAAACAATGGGGACGCGTACACGCAAACCTACAACTGGACGGGAGCCCTTAGAGAGCTGATTAGTGCGAATATTAGCCCCAAAGATAATTTCAATTATTTTGGTGTGAAGATTCCCTGTTTGCAGGGGTTGAAATCCGCGAGTATTTCGAATTATGGTCCTCTGGTCCAGAACTACCTCAATGACAGTATCTATGTCAGTTATCCGGATATGGGCCTCGCGACGGAGGCGGCGGCGAAGATCAAAGCACTAATTGAAGATGCTATGAAACCGAAGCCCGTCGCGACCGCAACGGGAGCTGACAAGACAACGACAGGTGGCAAAACCGTGGCCGCTGGCAAGACGGGGACCGTGAAGACATCGTCAGCAAGAGTAAGGGCGGGGCCACGTAACTTCTAAGACCTCAACCGGCAAGGCCTCGGCTGCAGACTCAAAGAATCCTCTCAAAACCGCACGCGATACTCAGAAGCCGACTCCGGCGGCTAAGGCCGCACCCCAGAGCCTCCGCCGGCACCGAAGACATCACCTACGCCATGTCCTGCAGGAGACAACATCCGCCGCCAAGGCCAACTAATAATAAAAGGCCGCGTTCGGTTTGAACGCGGCCCGTGGCACTCGTTAGTTCTCGGTCTATTGCCGAGCAATGGTGACTAGATAGATCGGGGTCTGCGAGGTCTGATGAGTTCCACGGCGTGTTTTTGAAGTAATACATTCTCCGGCCGGACATTACTCCTTCGAATTCGTTGACCCAGGCAGCACTCGGTAGGCAATTACATTCTCGACTTCTGTTGTCCAGCGAAAAACTAACAATTGAGCTTGATGGAGCAAGGCACTTCACCGGTATAGGTGTCGCGGAAGACCGCGAAAGGTCTGCGTATCTTGAAACGGAGGGTATTCGAGTGCTCAGGTTCGAGAATCGTGAGGTTTTCGAAGAAAATTGAGTGGATGCTGGATGTTATTCGGCTGAACTTCCGATTTGGCCCGCCGGCCCGACCGGTTGCAAATACGGCCGTGGAGGGGGGAGACACGCCAGGAACGGAATGATCGCCGTGTCTCTGGCTGTAATGTTTGGCAAGTAAAAACAACCCCGTCCGCCGAAGCGGCGGCCACCCCTCCTTTGTAAGGAGGGGAGTTTTTTCGCCGCTCGGATACGCTGTGTAGAGCGGAAAGTCTGGCAAAGGCCACGCACTGATATGTGTTAAAATCGAATTTGTGTCAGCAATCGACGGTATCGAGACAATCCGCCGAATCATGGAGCTCAATGAGCTTGCAGACAAGAATACGTGAACGAACTGAAGCGGATGCAAGAAATCCGTCAATAACGGAAGATGGAATCGCGGCGGCAGTCCGGAATTGGTATCTCGACAAACCCGAATACTGGCCGAAGAGTTTTCGCGGAGAGCCAAGAGAGAGGCTCGAAAGGCTTCGGAAGGGCACTATAGCGGACCAGTAGTTGCCCCGACGGAGCAATCCGTGTCCACACCCACACTTGCTCTCCAGCCATCAATCGGTGCTTCCGATTACCGAAGGCTAGCTCGTTTTTCTCCAGACCGTCCTCGGCGGAAGCGGCCTGACGGCTCGCGGCGAGCGGACCTTGTATTTTAGTTCGAGCAGCAGAATGCCGTCCTCGATCCTCGCGGTTGGGAAGCGGACGGTGTATTGGAGCTCGATCTTGTATTTCACCATGAACCGCAGGGCGTGGAAGCGATAGGCTCCGGCGCGGCCAGAGTCGTAGAGTTTGAAGGCGTTGCCGGTAATCGGCGGCACGGGCTGGATGCCTATCGTGCCGGTCTTTTTTTCCACCTTCAGCACGATGTGGGACGGGCTGCCCAATGCCTCGTACGCCTTGCGGCTTAGAAGAAACGTTCCCTTGGGCGACAACGACACGTGGAGGTCGGCGATACGCGGTGAACTGGGCTCGTCAAATTCTTCCCAATCTCTAGCCATGAAACAAGCATTGCATATGTGCAACATTCTTGTCAAGCCCCTTCTCGGCGACCTTGGCGAGATGAAGACGCAGAGGAGGAGAGTACGATCCTAAATATGCTCGAGTGTGCGTGCTGCTCAAATTGGTTTCGACGGTGCGAAGTGTGCAAGATCAGAAGAAAGGTCGTTTTCGACCTTTACCAATCTCAGGAATACCTTCGACCAATCGAGGGGTTACAACCGCGACAAAGGCCTGCGCCGCTCGTCAGAGAGGGCCAAATTTCAGCGTAGTCCATCTAAATCGGCCTTTGACCAGGGAGAATTCTTGAAATAGAACACCCTTCGGCCGGCTTTCATCCCGTCAAACCGGCCCTCTTCTACCGAGACGCCATAGCTCGCGCGGCAGAGCGGTTCTTGCCAGTCGTTACCGTTGCGGAGATAGGTTTTGATATTCTCGCTGTCTGCTCCCATCTGGAAGACCATCGGCACGGCTTCGTCAACGGGAAAGTCGCCGAACCACGCATCGCCGGTGCACCACGAGGCGAGCGAGGTCATGGTGAAACTCGTCGCCTGCGGCAGTTGCTTTCGTACCTCGGCGACGAGGCGGCGATAGAAATCGCGTTCCGAGACGACAGCGTCAAAGTCGATCTGTACGCCTTTGACGTTGGGCAGCTCGAGTGTTCGTTTGATAAGGAAAGCGGTCTGGCTGGCCATTGCGACATCGAATTTAGGACGCCGGACGGTCTCTTTGTTCGTCTCGATCCGCGTCACGGCGATGAGGTAAGTGCCGGGCGGCACTTCGAGCGGCTGACGGCGCTGTCGGGGAACGACGCGATCGTTTTCGAGAAAGATCGTTTGGGCGAGAAAGGCCACGCCGAACTCGGCCGGATCGATGAATCTCAGGTCTTCCTCACGCTCCCATGCCCAGAGCATTTTCTGAGGCATTTTGTTGTCGAGACGCGGATCTACGGCGTGCGGTTTTCCACCGCAACCCAACTGAAAAAGGATAAATGCGAAGACTACGACTATGCTTCTTCCGACGGATTCTTCCAGTCGGAATTTGCGTCCTTGAGTCGCCGGTCGACGATGGCTGCACATATGAACAAGAGCAGAAAGAGAGCAGGAATCATATAATGATATGCCACGTATTCATTGTAGGTCGCGTATCCGTAGGTGCCATGAAAGTTGATTGCGTAAACCTCGCCGGTTGCTAAGTTGGGTTCCCATGCGGAGTAGAGTCTGAGATATTCACCCAATCCACCCCAACCTAATATCCATCCAACACCCATTGCACCAGTGCACCAGCGGAAGATCCGACGTTTCTTTTGGTAAGAAGACGGCACACAGCGATGTTAATCCGCAGCACCGCAGAACGCAACGAGATTTGCTATACTCACTGGTTAATGAACGACCATTCATTTATGAACGAACGCGAACAGATACCGATGGATGTGGTCTTTGTCGGGGCCGGACCGGCGAACCTTGCGGCGGCTTTGCACCTTAAGGCCGAGATCAAACGGCACGACGAGTTGGTCGAGAAAGGCTTTAAGCAGGCCAGAAAGATCGGCGACCTCGAGATCTGCATTGTCGAGAAAGGGTCGTTCGTCGGTGCCCACATATTGTCCGGCGGCGTGATGGACCCGAAGGCGATCAGGGAATTGATGCCTGATTTTATTGCCCAGGGCTGTCCGGTGGATTCGGTGGTGACCGAGGACGCGGCGTGGTATTTGACTGAAAAGAAAGGATTTGTCGCACCGATCACACCACCGCCGCTCAAGAACAAGGGCAAGTACATTGTCAGTCTGAGCAAGGTCTGCGAATGGCTCGGCGAGAAGTGCGAAGAGGCGGGCATCAATATCTTTCCCGAGTTTCCCGCCGCTGAGGTGCTGTACGACGAGAACGACGCGGTGATCGGCATTCGCACCGGTGACAAGGGAATCGACAAGGACGGCCACAAGAAGCCCAACTACGAGCCGGGCGTCGATCTGCTGGCAAAGGTGACGGTTCTCGGTGAAGGCTCACGCGGTTCGCTGGCAAAGCAATTGATGGCACGGCTCGGCCTGATGGAAGGCAAAGAGCCGCAGGTCTTTTCGCTTGGCGTCAAAGAGCTTTGGGAAGTTCCGGCCGGGCAATTTTGCCGAGGGAACGGTCGTCCACACGCTCGGGTTTCCGTCCGACACGAGGACGTACGGCGGCGGTTGGATCTACGGGATGAAGAACAACGTCGTCTCGATCGGCTATGTCACGGGCCTCGATTACGAAGACCCGATGATCGACCCGCACGCGGAATTTCAAAAGTTCAAGACGCATCCGAAGGTCGCGGCGATCCTGGCCGGCGGCAAGATGATCAAGTACGGGGCCAAGACGATCAACGCCGGCGGCTATTACACGATGCCAAAGCTCTACGCCGACGGCGTGCTGCTCGTCGGGCGACTCGGCGTCGATGCTAAACGGCCAGCGGATCAAGGGCATTCACACCGCTATGAAATCGGGCATGCTGGCGGCCGAAACGATCGTCGGAGCGTTTGAGCACGAAGATTTTTCGTCAAAGACGCTCATGCATTACGACGAGAAGGTCAACCTGAGCTGGATCTACGACGAACTGCATGCCGTGAGGAATTTTCACGGGGCGTTTCAGAAAGGGCGATGGTCGGGATTGATAAATACGGGCTTGCAGTTTCTGACCGGCGGCCTCGCGTGGGGCTTTATGCCGAGGGAACATCATGTTGCCGGGCACGAGAGAATGCAGCAGCTAACGGAAAGCGGAAAACGGAAAACGGAAAACGGAAAGCCGGGATTTGGGCCCAACGATCATTTGCGGACCGAACGCTATTCGGGAGTTCCGTTTGATAAAGAGCTGACGTTCGATAAGGTGACGGATGTTTTTTATGGCGCGGTCGCTCATGATGAGGATCAGCCTTCGCATTTGCACGTGCTCGACACCGAGATCTGTGCGACGCGGTGTGCTGAGGAATACGGCAATCCGTGCCAGCGGTTCTGTCCGGCGGCGGTCTATGAGATGGAGGAGAACGTCGCGACCGGCCGGAAGGAGCTAAAGGTCAATTTCTCTAACTGCGTGCATTGCAAGACGTGCGACATCGCCGATCCTTACCAGATCATCAATTGGGTCACCCCAGAAGGCGGCGGCGGGCCAAACTATAAGGGAATGTAAGAAAAGAATTAGCCACGGATCACACGGATAAAACGGATAAAAACAAGACGACAAAAAACAACAAGACGGACAACGAGCAACTAGCTCATTATCCGTCTTATCTGTGTTATCCGTGGCTAATTTCTTATTCTGCCGCCGGCACTTCTTCGTCAGATTCCTGATCGGTAAAGCGGAAATTGACCTTGCGAGCTTCAAACTCCTGCATCGCGACGCGGGTCGGTTTTGTTTTACGAAGGTCGGCGTCGACGCGGGGAAGTGCGCCACGCTGGAGTTGCTTGCTGCGTTGGGCGGCAAGGAGGATAAGCCGGTATTTGGAATCGATGTGCGGCGGATCGATGATCTCTTCTTCTGGTTCGATCTCGTCCGTGTCTGGGGCTTTCCCGTTGGTTTCGTTGGCCATCCGTGGTTATTCTCCTTCGAATAGATGCCTTGAAGCATCGAAACTATCAAGAATACCCTGAATAGCGTCCTTTTGTCTATTCGTCGCCTGCCGTTCGGCACAGATGATCGAGCACATTTGCCGCGCGGCCGTCACGAGGTCTTGATTGATGACGACATAATCAAAGCGGGAATACTGCATTACCTCGCTAAACGAATTCCGCAGCCGCGTCCTCAGGCCTTCCTCCGACTCTGTATTGCGGGCCGTAAGCCGGGCCCTCAGCACCTCGAACGACGGCGGGAGGATAAAGATGCTGATGCGTGAATCCGCCAGTTCGTCCTTCGCCATCATCTGCAGAGCACCCTGCACATCGACCTCGACGATCAGGTCGCGGCCCGAGTTAAAGACCTTGCGGCTCTCGGCTAGCGAAGTCCCGTAGAAATGTCCATGGACGTTCGCGTATTCAAGAAAATCCCCCGCGTCGATGCGCCGCTGGAATTCGTCCTCGCTGATAAAAAAGTACTCTCGGCCCTCTTCCTCGCCAAATCTCTTTGGCCTCGTGGTGTGTGAACACGAGTAGCCAAGATCAGGCAAGTGCTCCCGGACTTCCTTTATCAGTGTCCCTTTGCCGCCACCAGAGGGCGAACTAATTATGACGAGGTTGCCCTTCATAGCAGCGGAAAACGGAAAACGGAAAGTGGAAAACGGATAATTAAGAAAGTCATCGGCGGTTCTCCTTGGCGGTTTTGATCGATGCTGTAAGAATTTTCTGCAATTCCGAACAATCGGTCAACATCGAGGTTGCTTGATCGCCGGTTAGGTATTCGCCGTCGCGAAGCAGTTCGAGCCAATACTGAGTTTCGAACGCTTCCTTTAACGATATCGAGAGCTTATGAATGAAATCTGCCCTTGATTGGGCTTGGCCTGCCTCTACTATGTTCGCACCGATAGATGTACCTGAACGGAGCATCTGTTTCGATAAAATATATTCACGGTGGTCTTCAGTGAGAAATCGGCAAAGCTTCACTGAACGCAGCGCAAACTTGTACGATTTATCTTTAAGAACACTTTCCGTTTTCAGCTTTCCGTTTTCCACTATTCCACGTTCTGCACCTGCTCGCGGATCTTTTCAATGTCGCTCTTGATGGCGAGAGCATTCTCTTTCACCGTCATGTTGTTGGTCTTTGACGCGATGGTGTTTGCTTCGCGGTTGAGTTCCTGGGTGAGGAAGTCTAGCCGCTTGCCGACATCTTTGTCATCGACCATGATCTGGCGAAAATGTTCGATGTGGCCTCGCAGGCGTTGGATCTCTTCTGAGATATCGGCGCGGTCGGCGAGGTATGCGACCTCTTGCGCGAGACGGCCCTGGTCGAGGTCCATCTGCGAGTCGGCTTTGGCGATCATGTCGTTGACGCGCTTTGTCAGTCGTTGGCGATACTCTTCGGCGACGGTGGCTGACTCGGATTCGATTGTCGGAATGCGTCCTTCTATTTCGTTCAGCAGAGAACCGAGAACGTCCGACAGCATCGCGCCTTCATTCGCACGCATTGCGTTGAGATCGTCGATGGCCGAAAGAAAAGCCGTTTCGACGGCCGCGAGAAAATCCTCGCCCGGCTCTTCCTTTTTTGTATTGACCACATTAGGCAGCCGAGCGATCACATTGATGTCGGGTTCGCCGGCGAGGGAAAACTCGTCCTGCAGTTCGCGCATCGCGGCGAGATATCCGGCGACAAGCGGCCGGTTCAGTTCAAACTGGGCGTCGCTTGAACGATCGTATTGCAGGTTCACATCTACACGCCCACGAACGACGCGTCCGCTGATGAGCTGCTTTACATTCGTTTCGAGCTGCTGAAGCTCAGCCGGCAGCCGCAGGTTGAGATCGAGAAAGCGGTTGTTCACCGACTTGAGTTCGACCGTGATCGAATATGTGTCGCCGGCGGCCGTCCCGCGGCCAAAGCCTGTCATTGAACGCATAAGTTTAGTGCTCGATATCGATGTCGGCATCGGCGAACTGCATATTGTAGAGCCGTGTGTAGATGCCTTTTCCTTTCAAAAGTTCGTCGTGCGTGCCGGCCTCGACGATACGGCCGGCTTCCATCACGACTATCTTGTTGGCTTTTTGGATCGTCGATAGGCGATGCGCTATGACTATCGAGGTGCGGTCGCGCATCAGGTTTTCGATCCCGAGCTGAACCAGGCGCTCGCTCTCAGTGTCGAGCCGCTGATGTCGCCTCATCGAGTATCAGGACCGGGGCGTCAATAATGACCGCCCTGGCGATCGCGATCCGCTGACGCTGTCCGCCCGAGAGAAATTGGCCGCGCTCGCCGATCAGCGTGTCGTAACCGTCAGGCAGCGTATCGATAAAGTCGTCGGCGAATGCGATGCGTGCCGCTTCAGCGATCTGGGCGTCAGTTGCGTCCGGGCGGCCAAACGCGATGTTATTACGCACGGTGTCGTTGAAAAGCACCGTCTCCTGTGTCACAAGAGCGATCTGTTTACGCAGACTCAAAACGGTCGCGTCACGAAGATCGACGCCGTCCCAGAGGATCGAACCGCTCGTCGGATCGTACAGGCGCTGAATGAGTTTTGTAAGGCTAGATTTTCCACCGCCGCTCTTGCCGACGAGGGCGACGGTTTGGCCCTTCGGTATTTCGAGATCGACCTTGCTCAATATCGACCGCTCACTGTTGGAATAGTGGAAAGAGACGTTCCGGAGACTGATGGCATCCTTGAGCGGGCCGAGTTTGACCGCGTCGGGCCGCTCGGGTAGCCTGTCGTCCTCGTCCAGGATGTCCCAGACGTCTTTCGCCGCCACGAGGCCCTTGGTTATCTCGTTGTGCTGGCGAGAGATCTTGCGCATCGGGTCGTAGCTGCGGAAAAGGAAATACAGGAAGGCGAAAAACTGCGCGGGTTCGACCCTGCCCGAGTTGATCTCGAGCAATCCGACGTAGAGAAATACAACGATCGCGACGCCGCCTATCAATTCCAAAACGGGTGCCGACGTCGCGCCGATGGCCGCGCTGCGCAGATTGGCGGCAGCTATGGTTCGGGCATTGTCGAGGAAATTCGTCAGCCGTCGCTTCTCCGCGCCGTAGGCCTTGACCACAACGATGTTCGACAGTGTCTCTTGTGCGGTGTCGTAGAGCTGTCGGTTGCCCTCGAGCGAGACGTCAGCCAACCCCCGCATACGCCGACTGAAACCCGACGTGAGCATTCCAATGATCGGTCCGAGCAACAGTGATCCGAGGGCAAGCCGCCAATTGAGATAGAACGTGGCACCCATCAGAAAGACGAGAATTACCGCCTCGCGGATCACGTCGCGCAGATTCGTCGAGAATGTGTGCTCGATCGCCCCACAGCTAACGACCAGTCGCGATACGAGATGGTTAGACCTATGCCGCTCAAAGAAGACGGCCGATTGCTGCAGCAAATGGTCGTAAAGTTCCTGCCTCAGATTGAGGATCGCATCCTGACCGATCTTTGCCATGAGATAGCCGGAAATGTAGCCAGCGATTCCCTTAATTGCCAGAAAGCCCAGCATCAGTGCGGATATCGTGATCCATGCGCGGTACCAGTCATCGCCGGGTATCAGCTTATCAAGAGAGAAGATCGTCGTGGATCCCTTACCCGCGCTCTGCATGAATTGGTCAAAAACCGGCACAAGAAGAGCGCCGACGGCTGTCTCGCACACCGCGCCCATTATCATCGCGGCAAAGGCGAACGCAAATGTCAGCCAGTAAGGGCGGACATATTTTAGCATGCGTTTGAGATCGTCCATTCTGCGTAAAGACTTGAATATACTTTACCTAGCCCACGCCTGTCCAAATGCTTTGGTTGCAACTTGCAAATGACCTGTGGCATCTTTTTTAAAGCCTTCGGAGGAGATTTATGACCAGATCAATGATGTTTCGATCCGCAGTTGTGGGCCTGCTTGGCCTCGCCATGATGGCCGCCGTGTCGGCTCAGGTCGACGTGGCCTCGCAAGACGACTGCGATCACTTACCCGCTGAATGACACCGTGTTGGTGTCGTTTCGCGGGACGACGCGTTTCCCGCGGATGACCGGAAAGTCCGAGGTCAAGCGAACGACACGGACCGGCACGCGGATCGAGCTTGCGGTCGACAATATGCCGCGCCCGTTCGAGCTCGGGCCCGGCTACGCGACCTACGTCGTGTGGGCGATATCCCCGACCGGACAGGCCGACAACCTGGGCGAGATCAAACGGAGCGGGCTGTTTTTCATCAACTCAAAGATCGCCGTTACGACGCCGCTGCAGACGTTTTCGATCATCATCACGGCTGAGCCGCATTTCATGGTGACGAGGCCGAGCCAGCAGATCATGCTCGAGAATCTTTATCCGACAACGCGGGACGGCAAGCGGATCAACACGATGCCGGCGATCAGTTATTTTGGGAATTCGAGTGACTACTTTCGCGATCCGCGAACGCCGGAGATAGCCGAGACCGATTACACAAAGACTCCGGGCGCTATCCTTCAGGCGATACAGGGCGTCGCTCTGGCGAGATTCGCGGGTGCGGACCGTGATGCAGCGACAGAGCTTGCCGAGGCCGAGATGCTGCTGCAGAACGCAAAAAATGCGTGGCAGGCCGGACGTGATTCGGACACCGTCGATATTGCCGCCCGGCGATCGATCGCCGCATCCGTAAAGGCCGAGGCAACGGCGCTGCAGGCCCGGATCGCTCGGGAAAAGCGCAACGAAAAGACGCGGGCCGACGAAGAGATCCGTGCGGCCGAAGAGAAGGTCACCTCAGCCCAGGGAGAACTCAGCGACCTCAGGACCGAACTCGCCCGCGAGACGCGTAACCGCGAGCTTGCCGAGCGCGACGCGTTGAACTACTCGAACCAGGTTCGCGAGCTGCGCGAAGAGAATGGCCGGCTTCGCGAAGAAATGGGCCGGATTCGGGTCGAGTTTGACGCCGCGAAAGCAAGGGTGACCGCACTTGAGGCCGAGAAGCAGTCGCATACCGAACAGCAAGAAAAGGATGCGAAAGCGGCGAATCTCAAGGCGGCTGAGCCCGGACTGATCGCCTCGCTCAAGACCTTTGGCACTGTGGTCAAGAACGAGCGCGGCATCGTTCTGACGCTGCCCGAGTCGCTATGGGCCGGGACGCGTTCGAGCAATATGGTGCCGCAGGCTGACGGCAAACTCACCTCATTGGCCGAGATCCTGGCGAACAATCCGGCGTATCGCGTCTCGGTCGAGTCGCACACCGACAACAGCGGCGATCCCGACCTGATCCAGACGGTAACGGACAGGCGGTCATACGCAGTTGCCGACAAATTCTCGTCGTTAGGCGTCGAGGAAGGCCGTATCGTCGCGAAAGGCTACGGCGCAAGCGCACCTGTTGCTCCAAATACTACTGTGGCGAACCGTGCGAAGAACCGGCGGCTGCAAGTCGTGTTGACGCTTCCCCAGTAATCGCTGACTCAAATCACAACCGTGAGCAGTAGGGCTCGGATTCTTTCACCTAACCCCGGAGGGCGTTGAAAGAATCCGGTCATTACCGCTCCCGGTTCCGAATTGGCGCACATCTCCTGCGTTTTGTGCTAAAATTTCTCCCACCTCTTCGCAAACTTGTATAGGCGGTGATTCATAATGAAAAGTTATCTTAACGCTCGTAGGGCAGCGTGCATATTTGCTGTGGCGGCGACGCTCGCGGTATCGGCTGTGTTGTCGTTTAATTCGGAAGGCGCTGCTGCGGCCTCGGCCGATCCGCATGCGATCAGCTTTCCGTCCGCGAAATTCGATCCTATGGCCGCAGGTGCCGCGGGAACGATCAGGCCGGGCGAGACGCCCGCGGGCCGCGGACGTGGTTACTACATAATTCAGCTAAACGTCGCGACCGAGGACGATCTGCTCGACGATCTTCGCGGGCTCGGCGTCGAGGTGCTGCAGTACGTGCCGCACAACGCGTTCTATGTCCGGGCCGAGCCCGGCGCGATGGCCGCGGCGGCGGGGCGTAGCTATGTTCGCTGGGCGGGAGCCTTTCTGCCCGAGCACAAGATCTCTCCGATACTTGCGGAACAGCTCAATGCGGCGAAGACCGGACGTGCGATCTCGGACGGCATTTCGCCGCTTGAGTTGCGGGCGCCGAACAGGTCGGTATTTGATGTCGCTGTATTCAAGACCGAATCGTTGGGTGAGATCTCTGACCGGCTCGCGACCGAGTACGGCGCACGCGTCCTGCACGAGATCGACCTGCCGAGTAACTACTTCAACGTCGTGAGGGCGGAATTATCGCTTGACCGGATCACCGGGGCGGCCGACATCGACGGAGTGATAACCATCGACGCATACGGCACGCCGCAGGCCGAGGACGAACGGGCGGCGCAGATCGTGTCGGGCAATTATACCAATGCAACAACGATAGCAGCTCCGGGCTGGAGTTCACTGACGCAGTTCGGACGTGACGGTACGGGCGTAACGGTCGCGGTTGCGGATGACGGCATCAGTATTCCGGGTAATGGTGGGTTTTATATCACGTCCGCGAATACCGTTAATGGGCCGCTTCGCGGTGCGGCTGCTGGGGCGACAGGTGGGCACGGCCACATCAACGCCAGCATTATTTCCGGCGATCTGCCCTTTTACACGTCGCCCGATCCTACGGGCTACAACTATGGGGTCGGGATCGCACGCAAATCCAACATCATCAACATACCACTCCTGGTTCCAGGCTATACGGGGAGTGACGCCAACAGCTACGATGATACCGTTACCACACCGGGGCCGAACGGTGTAAAGGGTTCGATCAGCAACAACAGTTGGGGAAACGGGACAAACAGCAATGTTTACGATGCGTACACTGCTCAGTTTGATGGGTATGTGCGGGATGCCTCGACTGCTGGGACGATCGATCCGCTCTCTCTCATTTTTTCGGCAGGGAACTCGGGGGCGGCCCCAAACAGCCTGACCCGGCCAAAGGCGGCAAAGAACCTTATCGCGACCGGTAATTCCGAGAACCTGAGGACTGAGCTCGGCGGAGTGGGCGCCGACAGTCTGGAAGACCTCGTTTCTACCTCAAGCCGCGGGCCGGCCGCCGACGGTCGTGTCAAGCCCGACATCGTCGCCCCCGGCGGATATATTACGGGCGGAGGCGCGGGAACCGGAGCTTCGACGTTTGGTTTCGTCCCCGGCACGTCGAACAATATTCTCTTCAGCAACGGAACTTCGCACGCTGCGCCGCAGGTTGCAGGGGCCGCTGCCCTTTTTACGCAGGCGTGGAAGGAAAGCAATGGCGGGGCCAATCCAAGCCCGGCACTTATCAAGGCAGCGATCCTCAACACGGGACAGGAGATGACCGGTGCGAATGTCGGCACGGCACTACCAAACGGCAATGAGGGATGGGGCCGGATCAACATGAGATACATGCTCCGGACGGGCGTTCCGATGAAGTTCCTTAACCAGTTGGCCACTCTACCTACACCAGGGTCGAACTCGAATTTTATCGGCGTGGTTGGCGACCCTACGAAACCCATCCGTGTTGCCCTCGTCTGGACCGATCCGCCGGGTGCTCCGAACGCTAACCCGGCTCTGGTCAATAATCTCGACCTGACGGTCACTATTGGCGGCGTGGTCTACCGCGGCAATAACTTCACCGGAGGAATTTCGGTGTCCGGAGGGTCCGCCGATGCGATAAACAACGTAGAAATGGTACGCCTCCCGGCTGGAGCGGCTAGCGGAACACCCTTTGTCATAAATGTGATCGCGACCGCTCTGAACGGCGATGGCGTCCCGGGTAACGGTGACCCGACAGATCAGGATTTTGCGTTTGTGGCCTACAATTTTGCGACTCTCCCAACCGCGAGGGCGGACTTCGACGGCGATGGCCGCACAGACATCTCGGTCTATCGGCCGACCGGCGGGATCTGGTACCAGCAAGGTTCCATCGACGGCTTTACGGCCCGGCAGTTCGGTATCAGCACCGACGTTCCTGTTCCTGGGGATTACGACGGGGACGGACGCACGGACCTTGGGGTATTCCGGGCCGACGCTAATCCCGCGAATCCTGATTTTTTCGTACTGCGGAGCCTCACCAACACGGTGAGTTACGCCGTATGGGGCACGACCGGCGATGTGCCGATCACGGGTGATTATGACGGCGACCGAAAGGCCGATTACGCCGTATTCAGGCCATCTGTCAATACGTGGTACATCCAGAACAGCCTTGGTACCACGCAGGCCGACAGCTTCGGCTCCGCTGGTGATATGCCGCTGGCGATGGACTATGAGGGCGACGGCAAGTCGAATATCGGTGTCTTTCGTCCGTCAACAGCGACTTGGTATGTTGCAAAGGCTACGGGCGTGCCGGCACAGAACTTCTACGCGGTCCCGTTCGGCATTGGCACTGATAAGCCCGTTCCGGCTGACTATGACGGGGACAACAAGGATGACATCGCCGTTTTCCGGCCGACCTCGGGTATTTGGTATGCTCTCCGGAGTTCGAATGGTGCGGTTCTTGCGGCCCAGTTTGGCTCTAGCGCGGACGTTCCGGTGCCTGGTGACTACGATGGCGACGGACGCGATGACTTCGCGGTATTCCGCAATGGCGCCTGGTATGTGTCCGGTTCGTCCACGGGGTTCATGGGGATGGCATTTGGACTTGGGTCCGATACACCTGTGCCCAAGAGGTATATTCCATAGGCGGGTGACGGGCTTTGAACGCAACGGAAAGCGTGGTAGATTTGGGAAGAATTCAATCCCGTGGCTGTGGATCCACTTACGATACAATTAAGGAGGGAACATGATGTTCCGCTGTTTTAGTCGTTTTATTCGCCCGGTTGACGTGGCATTGGTTGCGTTTGCGGTGCTGTTTGTTACCGTTCCCGGTCTTACTCAAGAGAGCCTCGGCGTACCGCAGGTCGGTAGGGCAGTGAAGTTTGATATTTCGCCGCCGCTTCGCACGATGAAGCCGTTAACAGGTCCGTCGGAAAAGGCGGCGGACGATAAAGGCCCCGGCGGACCGGTCGGGGATATGCGGCATGATCCGGATCCCGTTTTGCAGTCAACGACCGGAAGCGGATTCTTTGGTGGAACCGAGGCGCCTCCGCCGATCGGTGCGAATTTTCCCGGTATGACGGGTACCTCGCAGCCGCCCGACCCGAACGGCGACATCGGGCCGAACCATTACGTTCAAATGGTCAATTCTCGCTTTCAGATATTCAGCCGGACAGGCGTCTCGCTGTTTGGGCCGGTAAATAACAATACGCTCTGGGCAGGCTTTGGCGGAACATGTCAATCTCAGAACGCCGGCGATCCGGTTGTCGTTTACGATCAGTTCGCAGACAGGTGGCTATTGACCCAGTTCACGACTTCCGGCAGCCCTGTACTGAATTGCGTGGCTCTCTCCGTGACTGCCGACCCGACCGGACAGTACTATCGCTACGCGATCCCTGCGCCGACCTTCCCCGACTACCCGAAATACTCGGTGTGGTCGGATGGGTACTATATCAACACGAGGGAGAGCGGCGGCGGTGTGCTCGGTTTCTACGCCCTTGAAAGGGATCAGATGCTGATTGGCAATCCTGCCGCGCGATTCGTTCGATTCACCGTCGCCGAATCGAGCGCCGGACCGAACGGTCTTTTGACCGCTGACGCTGACGGAGACACCCTTCCGCCCGTCGGCGCACCTAATTACGTTGTCGGCACACGCGACAACGGCATCGGACAGCCGGCGGATGCAGTGACGGTGTACAAATTTCACGTTGACTGGGCAAACACCGCGAATTCGACTTTTACGGGCCCCGACGTCCTTCCCATCGCGTCATTCGATTCGCTCTTTCCGTGTACGCCGACTTCGCGGTCATGCATCTCGCAGCCGGGCACGACCACAAGGCTCGACATACTTTCGTACCGACAAAGGCCGACGTTCCGCCTTGCGTATCGCAATTTTGGCACGCATGAGTCGCTCGTGACGACCCAGTCCGTCGAGGCAAGTGCGGGCATCGCCGGCATGCGCTGGTGGGAGATCAGGTTGCCGGGCGGCACACCGACACTTTTTCAGGAGGGGACCTACGGCCCGGGTGCCACCGACGGCATTCATCGCTGGATGGGAAGCATTGCTCAGGACAAGAACGGGAATATGGCCCTCGGTTACAGCGTTTCAAGCGCGACGGACACATTCCCGGGAATACGCTTCACGGGCCGCCTGGTAAACGACCCACTCGGTACCATGCCGCAGGGTGAAGGAACGATCGTCAATGGCGCCGGGATACAGACTACAACGTCTAACCGCTGGGGCGACTACTCCTCGATGAATATCGATCCGACGGATGACTGCACGTTCTGGTACACGACCGAATACTACGCGGCGACTTCCGCATCCACTTACAGCACGCGGATCGCTTCGTTCAAGTTCCCGGACTGCACGGCCGATTCACCTCGTTCAAGGGCGGACTTTGACGGCGACGGCAGGACGGACGTCTCTGTGTTCCGAGCTCCGGAGGGCACATGGTACCTGAATCGCTCGACAGCGGGGTTTACGGCGGCCCAGTGGGGCCAGAACGGCGACATCACGGTCCCGGGCGACTATGACGCCGACGGCAAGACCGACCTCGCGGTATTCAGGCCGATCTCGGTGCCGGATGCTGCGGATTACTTCGTTCTCAGGAGTTCGGACAATACTCTTCGGACGGCCTCATGGGGCTCGCCCGGCGATGTCGCCTTGTCGGGCGATACGGATGGTGACCAAAAAACTGATTTCGTCGTTTTTCGGCCGTCGAACAACACTTGGTATGGCCTGACCGCTGCTAATCGGCAGTTCACGGAACAATTCGGCACGACCAACGACCAGCCGATGTTGATGGACTATGAAGGCGACGGCAGATCGAACCTCGCTGTCTTCAGGTTTGGCACCTGGTATATCGCGAAGCACGACGTCCCGGCAGCACAGAATTTTTATGCTGTACCGTTTGGGCAGACCGGCGATTCACCTGTGCCGGCGGATTATGACGGCGATAACAGGGACGATATCGCTGTATTCCGTAACGCCTTCGGTATCTGGTACGTGCTGCAAAGCTCAACGTCGACAGTCTCGGCGACGCAGTTCGGCGTCGATTCCGACCGTCCGGTGCCGGGCGATTACGATGGCGACGGCAGCGACGACATCGCGGTTTGGCGGAACGGCACGTGGTATCTGTTGGGCTCGACGGCGGGTTTCTCTGCGACGGCTTTCGGCACGAATTTCGATACGCCGATACCGGCGAGATACATACCGTAAACATGAAGGCCGGCTGAGCGATCAGCCGGCCTTTTTTAGTCTTTGAGGACCAAGATACGGTGAGGCGGCAGGCCGAGCATGCACTCGTCGCCTACCTTCAGTCCGACCACCTTAAAAACTCGTGTCATCAGCCGCAAACCACCCGCGTCGAACTCGATGATCGACGTCGGGCCGCGAGGTCGAATTGCCGACACGACACCCTTGAGGAGATTGTCTTCGGGAAAGGACGAGCCAAGCGACATCGTTACCTGTTCGGGACGGATCGCGAGAGTAACGTCCTGATCGATCGCACCGAGTTTAGCTTTCTCAGGCCTGGGAGCGAAGAGCCTGTGCGCACCGTCGATCGTATAGAATTCGGGCAGCTCGTCATCTGATGAAGTCAGCCGACGGGCCTTGATCAGGTTGACGTCGCCGGTTGCGCGGGCGATCTTAACCGAGTCGGGCTCATCATAGATATCCTGTGGCGTCCCTGTCTGGACGATCTCACCATCGTCGATTACGGCAACCTCGTCCGACAGGTCGAGGACCTGTTCAAAGCTGCTCGTCGCGAACAGTACGATGCGGCCGCGTGCCTTTGCCGAGCGGCGGATCATCTCAAAGCAAGTCTCGCGTTGGGCCGCGTCCATGTGAGTGAATGGCTCATCGAGCAGCCATATGCGGTCGGTCGCGGCGGCAGCGTTCTCGAACCGCGAAACGTGGATCTCACCCGCCGCACTCCGCTCAAACAACTTTCCAAACAGCCCGCCCACCGTGCGGGCAGGCTCGCCCGAGTGGAGTGACACACCACGCTCGCGACGCTTTGCCGTCGTGATGGCACGACCGTCGAGTTCGATCGTGCCGCCCGTCGGCTTGGCGGTGCCGGCGATCAGCTTTAGAAGCGTGGACTTACCCGAGCCGCTCGCACCGAATAGGCCGATCACGCTGCCGTCATCGACCTCGAACGAGACATCCCGCAAGGCCCATTTGTTGCCGTATCGCTTTGAAAGCTTGTCTACCTTGAGGGGCATAAACTCGTGAAAAGGAAACTTTTAGACACAGAAAACGTGCAAACAGGAGCAGTCCGTTGTCATCAGAACACAAGTAAGTATAAACTCATTTGCGTCGTTCGGCACACGGAGCGAAAACTATGTCAAGGACCGCATCAACCACGCTCATCGCTACGATCACCGCCCTTTTGGCTCTGTCGGCCGTGGCTCAAACGCCGCGACCGACGCCGAGATCAAAACCGCTTGCTACTCCGCCGCCCGTCTTGACCGGAGCCGAGATCGTCAGTCGGTCCGAGATCTATGTCGACGAGCCGACGCCGACCCAGCCTGAGAAGGAAGCGAGTTCGGGTTCCGATATCAAGGAACTTTCGGAACGCATAAAGAAACTGGAAGCCAGCCGCAGCGCTCAGTACGACGAGAAACAGAAGCGAATGCTCCTCAATCTCGACATTCTGACGCGTGCCGAGCAGCGATCCGAGAGCCTGAGAAAGCAGCTTTTTGAAATGATCGAGAAGGAGAATACGGTCAAGGGACGAATGGACCAGATCGATTACGAGAGCCGCTCCGAGAACATCGAGCGCCCGCTTCAGCTTGCCGGCTCGATGCGGCCTGAAGAGGTTAGGGAGAATCGCCGCCGCAGTTTGGCAGCGGAAAAGACAAATCTGCAGGCGCTGCTCGCAGAGATACAAAATGCGCGGACGAATATTTCGACTGAGCCTCGTAAAGGCCGATCTGATGGTCGACCGGCTGCGGCTAAAGCTTGAGAAGGACATCGAGGATTCGTTCCTGAAAGAGGACGATCCAGAGAATTGACATGATCTGACGGTTCCAACCGGCCTTGCACCTGGCGTGCAGGCCGGTTTTTTGCGCCCACGCTTTTTGGAAATCGCCTTGCTTTCGGTATATAAAATAGTCAAACAAAACTGCAGATCGGCGAATGCCTGAGTGCCGTCAGAATTCGCCGATCGTTTTTAGATACGCCGGAGCCGTGTGCGTCCGAATAGTATCTGTTCGTTACTACCGCGGAGCCAAATGATCAGGACCGGCATACTTGCATTCTTACAGCTTTCTCTCGGGTTGACCGCCTTGGGACAGGTGCGAACGCCGCTGAATCCCGCAGAATCCTTCATTTTGACGCAGGGAAGCACTTTTTCGGCTTCCGGCGGAGCGAACGACGCCGGCACGGGCCCAGGCAAGCCGTCGCGCATCGCTGCCGACATTCTCGAAGCCCAGCAGATCATCAACCGCAACCATATCGACGGAAGAAAACTCACGGCCGCGGACACCGCAAAGGACGCGATCACGGGCATGCTCGACTCTCTCGATCCGCACTCCAGCTTCTTCGACGCCGCTGAGTGGAAGGACCTGATGGACGAGCAGCGAAGCGGCTATACCGGCATCGGTGCGACGATCGCAAATTTTGAGCGAGGCGGTGTGCTGGATACGTTTGTCCTCTCAACGTTTCCGGGATCGCCTGCCTCCAGGCTGCAGCTGCGTTATGGCGACCGCATTGTGGCGGTGAACGGCGAGCGGATGACGGGCAGTTCGTCGGATGTTGTACGAGACAAGATACGTGGCGGCATCGGGCAGCTCATTTCGCGTGACCATCGAACGCGCGTCGGATCTGAGGCAGGTGACGCTTGAGATAAAGCGCGACCGCGTCGAGCAGCCGTCGATCCCCGATCATTACATCTTGCGCCCGGGCATCGGTTACATTGATCTTTCTGAAGGGTTTAACTACACGACAGCCGACGAATTTGACGCCGCGTTTGGCGATCTCAAACGGCGTGGTATGACCTCGCTTATCCTCGATCTGCGGGGCAATGGCGGTGGTATCGTCGATCAAGCCGTGAAAGTGGCGTCGAGATTTCTTCCAGCCGGTATGGTCGTGGTGACCCAACGCGGTCGCACCCGCATCGACAATCGTGTATGGCGCTCTTCTAATCCGAATCCCGAGACCATGCCGCTCGTTGTACTCGTCAACGAAGACACGGCGTCGGCATCAGAGATCGTCGCCGGGGCCTTTCAGGATGCGGACCGGGCAATGATCGTTGGCGAAAAGACATTTCGGCAAAGGCCTGGTGCAGAGCGTCCTCGAACTGCCCGGCCGCACCGGAATGACGCTCACGACAGCCCGCTATCTCACTCCGTCAGGCCGGTCGATCCAGCGGGACTACAGCATGGGCGACCGATATGATTACTACAATCACCGCTCGCAAGCCGCCGCAGCCGGAGCGTTCTACGAGGCCCGTACGGTGACCGACCGTCGCGTTTTTGGCGGCGACGGCATACAGCCCGATGAGGCCGTCAAGCTGCCGCGATCGACCCCGGAGGAGATAAAGCTCCTGGATCCGCTCTTCTTTTTTACGCGTGATCTCGTGAATGGCCGCATTGCCGGCGTGGCAATCGAGCCGACAGCAAAGGTGTCGGGCCGACGAATAATGGCCGGTGAAATGGCGGTAACAGATTCAATTATGAATGGGTTTGCCGACTACCTCGTCAAGTATGATCGATCGCTGGCGTCGCCCGACCGGGCACATACGGCGTTCATTCGACTGCGACTGCGGCACGGCATCGTGACCGCGATGCAGGGCATTACGTCAGCCGCCCAGGTCCTCGTCGAAGACGATCCGCAGGTTGCTCGGGCGGTCGAGACATTGCCTCGTGCGGCGCAGCTTGCCGCACGGGCGAATCAGGCACGTCGGTCACATCAACAGTAGTCAGCGTTTGAAATAGAGTACGGTACCTCTCGCGCCGACGGCCCAGCCGAACTTTTTGTCCATATAAAGTCCGTAAAGTTGCGAGCGCGAGGAGCTTTCCTGTCGCACCCATGTTCTTCCCTTGTCGGTCGAGCGAAGTATGTTGCCGCCGTAACCGACGATCCAGCCATTCTTGTCATCCGCGAAATTCACGCGCATAAGCGTGTCGCGGAAGTTGGTCGCGACCTCTTCCCAAGTGGAGCCGCCGTCAGATGTTCGCAGGATGGTGCCCGATTTACCGACAACATAGCCCTCGCGGTCGTCGCGAAAATCGACATTGTAGAGCGGCATCGACGTTCCGGAGCCTTGCTTCGTCCACGTCGTCCCGCTGTCGGTGCTTGCCAAGATGACGCCATTGTCGCCGACGATCCAGCCGTTCGAACTGCCGTTAAAATCGAGGTGGAACAGCTCGCCTTTTGTCGGCACGACGATCCGTCGCCACGTATCGCCGCCGTCCTCGGTCCGCATTAGCAGGGAATCGACCACCACCTCGTCGTCACCGCTCTTGCGTAGGACAGAACCGACGACATAGCCGCGCTTCTTGTCTGAAAAGCGAATACTGAGAAACTCCGGCCGTCCGCCGCCGAATTCGCCTGTGCGATAAATGCGAACGTCCTGCCACGTGCGGCCACCGTCGCGGGTGATGAAAAACTTCCGTCCCGCGACCAGGTAGCCGTTGTCCTCGTTGCGGAAATAGATCTCGTTGATGTTCTCGGTCGTGTTGAGCGGGACACGTGTCCAATCGCTCCCTCCGTTAGTCGTTGAGGCCAGATAGCCATCGTCGCCCGCGACCCAGCCTTTGTCTGAGGACGTAAAGAAAACCGTGATCAGGTCGCCGGTAATGTTCTTGGACATGGAGACCCAAGCGTTTTGGGCGGTCGCGATGAGTACACGATGCCGCGATCAAGAGAGTTAATAAAATGGCGTTCTTCAAGCGATGACTCCTAAAATGAAGGTGACCTTTGACCACTAGAATACTGGTTCAGTGGTCAAAAATCACCTTCTCGGATGTAGCTTCTGCGGGTCGGGTTGACCGGATAGTTAATTAGTTATCCGATACACCTTACCTTTCCAGACGATCACGACCTGTTCGCCGAGCGAGAGGTACGGTGCGAGTTCGGGTTGGGAACTCACGAGCCTGAAGTACTCGTCGCTTGCGAACTTGACCGTTACCTCGGGCAGTTTCGAGCTTTCGGTAAATTCCGAATCGACCCATACGCCGTTGGTGTTGATAAAGTTCCGGTTCGCGACGAACTGGTTCGCGGTCGTGTTCCCGACAATGATCTGCATCGTATTGTCGCTGCCCGAAGCACCATCTATCTGGAAAACCTGTGAGTTCATCTGCATCGAGTTTTGCCGAGCGCTCATCTGCACCGCATCGGCGCCGCTCTTTTCCTTCATCGCCTTTGCCGCGGGCAGGGCAGATCTCGCCTCCATCGGAGCATCGCGGCGAAGATTCGCCATCGAGCCGTCGGTCGCGAGATATGAAGTGTATGGCGTCACAAGGCCGTAGCGCGTGCCGAGATCGATGACCTCGTCGCGGGTTTCTTTGGTCTCGCCGTTGGCGCGGATCTGTTCGAGCAGCCAGCCGACGCGGCGGCTTGCCCAGAGGCGTGGCAGGAAGTTGTTGTCGTCCTCGCGATTCGGGAAGTCAAGATCAGCATAGCTGAACGAACGCGATTCCTTACCTGCCTTGCCGGTCAGCCGCAGCGTTATGTTCTTGAGGTCGTTGGTGTTCTTGTAACGGCCGATGATCGTTAGCTGCATGCCGCGGAAAAGGTCGGTGAGCTTGCGCGGATACGTGTACTCGGTCAGCACGGGGCCGAAATCGAGTTCGAGGTCGCTCAGCACCGGTGAGCTGACCCTGCGAGAAGAAGTTCGACACCTTGATCTCGAGGTCTTCCTTGGGCTGGACGTAATCCGAGATGCCCGAATTCTCTGAGCCGAGGCGGTCGAGCAGCGTCGTGTTAACGTCGTAGCCGAAACCGAACGGGAAGATACGAACGTCAACCTTCTTGGCGTTGTTGAGGTTTGAGATTATCTTCTCGGTATTTGTCTCGCCGACGGTCGGCAGGCCGTCGGTCATGAAGACGAGCATCTTTGGCCGGTCGCCGCGTTCGAACTGCTTTAGCGATTCGAGCAGGGCGTCGTTGATGTTCGTGCCGCCGGTCGGCTGGAGTTTAGCGACGAATTCCTCGCCGCGTTTCTTGCCCTCGGCGTTGGCGGCGATCAGGCCGCGTTCCATGCGGTGCTCTTCGCCGGCAAAGTTAATGACATTGAATCGATCACCGTCGCGAAGCGTGCGGATGCCAAACAGCAACGCCTTGCGGGCCTTTTCCATCTTGCCTTCCTCGGCCATCGAACCCGACGTGTCGAGCACAAATACGATATCCTTGTTCACCAACTCGCGTTCGGAGATGTTGTCTTTTGGCGACAGTTGGAGCAGGAAGTAACCGTCCTTGCCCGGTTCGCGATGTGTGATCAACGACATGCCAAAATCGTTATTCGACAGCCCGTAAAAGAGCTGAAAGTCGCTGTCGTTGTTCTTTGTCTCAAACGAAATGTTCGCCTCGCGTTCGCCCTTCATCTTTGTCTCGATGGAGTGCGTGGGCGAATAGATGTTCCTCAACGCCTCGCGGCCGACGATCTCGATCTTGCCTGAGACGGTGCCGAACTGCTGCTTTGGCCCATGGTGCGGCCGTCCTCGAGCATCGGTCCGATCAGCTGCCGCCACAGATTGCCGTCCGGTCCCGAGCGGATAGCGATAGGCGACGGTGCCGGATTCGGCTTTTAGAATTTCGGTGTAGGTTAGTTCGAGCTTTTTGTCGGAGTTTGGCGGGATCGGGAAGATCGACGCCTGGAAGAGATTCTTGCCCGCGTATTCCAGCAGGCCGGGATCGCGTTGGCGACGGACGATCTCGTCGTAGATGCGGCGGGCCTCTTCACGCGAGCGGACCTCGCCGACGAGCTTTTTGCCGTTCTCCCAGATCGCGAACTCCACGACCGACGCCGTTTCGGGGATCGGGAAAAAGTACGTGCCCTCGAGCGTGTACTGCGTGTCGTTGCGAAACACCTGCTCGACATGCGTCGTCGCCACCTGGCCCTCGATCTTTGTCGTCAACTCGATCGACTTGACCGGCAAAGCGTTCGGCAAAGCCGGCGGCATCGGCCGCGGCCGGCACGGCCTAAAGTCGCACGGCTGTGGAACAATAACTCCCTGCTGCGCTAACCGCAACAGAAGCCAAAAACGGCAGCGACAATAACGGCCGCGAGTGCAAAAATACTGCGTAATTTCATAGATCTCTCCCAATTCGTTAATACGACGCGAAGTAACTCTACGCTTGTTTGACAACTAAGGAACGCGAGTAGTTGCTTTGTCTTGCAGGGAAAGTTTCTGAAGAGTCAGCCACGAATTAGCACGAATTACACGAATTAGAGAAGACCTTTTCTTATTTGTGGTAATTCGTGTTAATTCGTGGCTAGTTTGTTTTCCGTGCGGTCAGGCTGATCGGTCGCTCTCGGTCAGTCTGATCGAAACCTGACTGGTCGGACAAAGCCACGCACGGGAGCCGCAACAGGCATTAACCGTTAAAAGACATAGGTTTACAGTCACTGCGGGGCTTTGGCACGGGTATTGACTTACAGGACGCGGGCAAGACCCGTTTTTATTTTAGAAAAGCCTATAGAGGGCCCCCTAAGATTATGAGATACGAATCGATGTCAAAAGTAACCGCATACGCTCTGGTATGGACGTTACTTTTCTCCACACTGGCATATGGCCAGCAGAACGTTAAGACTACTGCGATCGAGACGCCGGGCGTTGAGAACACCGCGGTAGCTTACGCCGATTACCTCATGGAGGTGCCGGCCGGATACGACGCCAGCGACAGTTATTCGAAAGAGTCGCAGGCGATCGCACAAGTATTGTCTTCGGGCACCACAAAGAATGCGGTGTTGATCGACAATTACGGCTCGGCCCGTGGTTTGGTGCTGCAATCGGTCGCGGCCAGGCTTGCCAGCAACGGCAAGGCGAAGAGGCTCTTCCGCGTAAATTGGAACGCTCTTTTCACCGCAGCGGCAGACGAGGCAGCATTCGCAACTACGCTTAGCGGCGTCTTGGCTCATATCAATGCTTCGAAAGCCACGACCGCGATCTATCTTGACGATATCGCGAGCTTCTCGGCCGAAACGCCGATCCTCGGTGCTAAGGTCGCCTCGGAACTGTACAAGGCACTCGCCGCAAGCAAGATCCAGGTGCTGACCGCGGCCGATACAGGCAGCTTTGAGCATCAGATCGCGGGGGACACCAGGCTGCGTTCGCGGTTCGTGCGAGTTGACATCGCAGCGGACTCGCCGGATGCCGGATTTGTGGGCGACAAGCTTTCGCCTGATCTGAGGGAATTAGTGGCTGGTGCCGACCAGAATAGGACCGTTAAGGTTATTCTTCAGTCGGATGATATCGAAAATCCACAGCTGCTTGCCGTTCTGGCAAAAAATAACGTATCCATCACGGCACGCGCCACCGGCTTGAATATGCTCGTCATCGAGCTGCCGGTTCGCGTGGCGGAGGAGGTTGCAGCCGTGCGGTCTGCACAGCATCTGTCGCTCGACAAGCCGACCGTAAATCTCGGCCATCTCGAAACGACCACTGGGGTTGACGCGATGCGTGCCATCAGCGGAAATTCGACGCTCAAGGGTGACGGCGTTGGCATCGCTATCGTCGATTCGTCCGTCGATAACGACCACGATATGTTCCGCGGCAATAACGGTAATAGGCGGGTTACGGAAAACAAAAGCTTCGTGAGCGGTGGCTCAACGGACAGATACGGCCATGGAACACACGTTGCCACGATCGCGGCGGGCCGCGGCGGAAGACCCAATGATCCGGTGTCGACGTACTATCTACAGAATTACCAAGGCATTGCCCCGCAGGCAGAAATAATTGCCGTCCGGGTCCTCGATAACGACGGAGTCGGAAGCACCGCGAAGCTTATTGAGGCGCTGGATTGGATCTACAACAACCGCGTGGAAAAGAATATTGACGTCGTCAACCTTAGCCTCGGCACGGCAGCGGTCGAAACATACCGCAACGATCCGCTGTGCCGCGCGGCACGCAGGCTCGTTGACGCCGGCGTCGTTGTGGTTGCCGCCGCCGGGAACCACGGGAAATACGGCACCGGGCCAAATGCGGGGCAAAAGATATTTGGGGCGATCCATTCACCCGGCAACGAGCCCTCGGTGATCACGGTCGGTGCCACCAATTCGTTCGGAACGAATGTAAGAAGCGACGACACCATCGCGACATACAGCTCACGCGGGCCGACACGCTCGTTCTACACCAACGCGAGCGGCCAGAAGATATACGACCACGTACTCAAGCCTGAACTCGTTGCTCCAGGCAATAAGATAATTGCTGCAAAATCGAGGACGAATGATCTGGCTGACGAGAATCCGAGTCTGAATCTCACCAATGACGGCTATCAGTCCGAAACACAGCTCATGTATCTGAGCGGAACATCGATGGCGGCACCGGTGGTTTCGGGGGCGGCTGCTCTGATGCTCCAGGCCAATCCAAAGCTCACGCCGAACATGGTCAAAATGATACTGACCTACACGGCTCAGCCACTTCCCGGGTTCAACCACCTTGAGCAAGGTGCCGGGCAGTTAAATATCGAGGGTGCGGTTCGCCTGGCAAAGCTAGTTCGTCAGGACCTGACGGCCTCGACACCGTTGGGAGAGCCGATGCTCACGACGACTACACTGCCGACCCAGGAATCGACGATCGCGGGCCAGACCAAAGCATGGTCTCAAGGACTGGTCTTCGACAGGGGTTATCTGAGGGGGAGCCAGCTGATCACACAATATCAGCGCGCATACGGCCTGGGTATCATCGTCGGCGACGGCATTATTGTCGGCGATGGGATCCTCGTTGGCGACGGAATCTTGGTCGGCGACGGCATCATCGTCGGTGACGGGATCCTCGTCAGTGACGGGATCATCATCAGCGATGGAGTTCCGCTTCTAGATTACAGCCAGACGTTCGGCACCGGGATCATCGTCGGTGACGGCATAATCGTCGGCGACGGGATACTCGTCAGTGACGGGATACTGATCAGCGACGGCATTCTGGTGGGCGATAGTACCTTTAGCAGCAGCAGTCCGCTAATCACAGGAGACGACGGGCCCGGCATGGAATAGGCCGAATACGTGGAATAGGTGAAGCAAATGAATATACATACAGCAACACTATCCGCAGCGGCCCCAAGTCGTTATCCGCAAAGTGCCGATCAGGCCAGTGCGGAGCCGTTAACGGAACAAGATAAACAAGAGGCACTCGATTATCTGTCACGACGCCCGTTCAATACGGTGATACTGGCAGGCTGGATACGCGATCACGGTATCATCAGTCCCAAGCACCGCGGCACGTTCTATGGATGCCGCGACGCGAACGGAGATCTTACGGGTGTCGCACTGATCGGCAGGAACCTGCTGTTTGAGGCGAGTACGGACGAGGCCGTGACGGCTTTTGCCAGGTGCGCTCGCGATCATTCCGATATTCGGATGGTCTTTGCCAAAGAGGAGAAACTTGTAAGGTTCTGGAGTGGCTTTCGCGGTGAGATAGCGATCCCGGCGATGTCCCGACACCGGCTCATCAGTTCGGGTGGAACGATCGCAGAAGATGTCGAGCTCGTCGATGAGTTACGGGTCGCAACCCGCGATGAACTCGAGCAGATAGTCTCGGCCCACGCTGAGATGGTATTTGCCGAAACGGGCGTCGACCCTTTGAAAGCGGACGCGGACGGATTCCGAATGCGTTGTGCCGAGCGCGTCGATCGCGGCTGGGTTTGGGTGTGGATGAAAGGCGGCGAGTTGATCTTTAAGACCGACATCGTAAGCACTACTCCCGATGCGATCTATATGGAGGGCCTGTGGGTCGCTCCGCAAGAGCGTGGAAAGCGGTACAGCACGCGATGCATGGCTACCCTGAGCCGGAAACTCAGATCAGGATCGAACGAGATCTGCGGGTTCGTAGATGCCGACCATTTACTCGCCAATTCACTCTACCGAAACGCAGGTTTTGTTGAGGTAGACGAGTACGCCAAGATCTACTTATAGTCCAACCGAGGACCAGTTTCGATCAGGTATTTTGTGCCAACGCAAGAATGCGTTGGCACTTTTTCGGTCATGATGACTCCGTTAAATGATCTTTGACGCTCGACGACCGCCGTTGCCGCTTCGCGCCGTGTCGATGCTAGTGACGTCGTCGCCGAGGTGTTCGATAGCGCCGCTGATCGAGTCAACAGCATTCATCGCCTTGTCCGTAGCCGTGTCAAGCACGTCCTTCGAACGATCGAGAACCGAGTTATAAATACTCGAAGATTCGTCCTTGACGCGGCGGGCGATATCGAGCGTGCCGTCGTAGCCCTTTTTGGTCACGTCGGCGATGTCGTGGCGAAGCTCGGTGCCCGATTTAGGTGCAAAAAGCAGAGCGAGGGCCGCTCCGATCCCGCCGCCGATAAGAAGATAGGTCAAGCCGCTCAGGCCGTTGCCGTTCCGTGTTGTGTTGTTCTGTAATGTCATCGTTTTGTCCTCTGTTGTTGGTATGTATTAGTCCGGTTGTGGAAAATTCACAACCGTGATGAAGCGTAACGCTAATCGAGACAGCATTATGTCTTCCGTCATACAGATGTCGCGGATCGGCAGCGTAATCGCGGCGAAATGCCGGTTTTTGATTTTTAGCGGGCGAAGTGTTCTCATAAATCTAAGAGAAAACACGCAGGCTGGCAGCCTGCGATTCGACGAATTTATGTCCGAAACCTTCAAATTACCGCCGCTTGAGATCGAGGAATATATGCTCGAGAACGGGCTGCGGGTGGTGTTAAATCCTGACCACGCGGTGCCGGTGGTGTCGGTGGCGGTCTATTACAACGTCGGTTCGCGGAACGAGCGGGCGGACAGGACGGGTTTTGCGCATTTGTTCGAGCACATGATGTTCCAGGGCTCTGAGAACGTGGCGAAGGCCGGGCATTTTCAGCACATTATGAAGGCCGGCGGCACGATGAACGGCACCACGTCGAGCGAGCGGACGAACTAT
Organism: Blastocatellia bacterium; assembly: GCA_963716755.1. Taxonomy (GTDB): domain Bacteria; phylum Acidobacteriota; class Blastocatellia; order Pyrinomonadales; family Pyrinomonadaceae; genus OLB17. The sequence continues at coordinate 172,476 of CAVQUD010000002.1, read as the reverse complement.
TACGAGACGCTGCCTGCGGACCAATTGCCGCTGGCGCTGTGGCTCGAGTCGGACCGTATGAAGTCGCTCGCGGTCACGCAGGAGAACCTCGACAACCAGCGTGAGGCCGTTAAGGAAGAGAAGCGGCTGCGGTACGACAACCAGCCGTACGGGCAGATATTCGACCTGATCAACGAGATGATCTACAAGAATTTTGCCAACTCACACTCGACGATCGGTTCGATGGAGCACCTCGACGCCGCGTCGGTCGAGGACGTGCAGGAATTCTTTAGGATCTATTACGCACCGAATAACGCCGTGATCGTGCTGTCGGGAGCGTTTGAGGCGGACGAGGCGAAGAAGCTGATCGAGACGTATTTTGGCGATATTCCATCGCAGGCTCTGCCGCCGGAACTAGATGTTACAGAGCCGACAGAGGTCGCTGACAATTATCGCGAATGGCACGATCCGCTCGCGCCGTTCCCGGCGTTTTTGATCGGCTGGAAGATACCGAAACGGCGTTCGCCGGACTTTAACGCGTTGTACCTTGCGGGCAAAGTCTTGTATGACGGCGATAGCTCGCGGCTGTATCAGAAGCTGGTGAAGGGCGAAGAAAGTGTGATTCAACTGTTCGGCTTCACGGATGAGCGACGCGGGCCCTCTAGCATATTCGTCGGCGCGATACCGAAGCCCGATAAAGACCTCAGCCAGATCCGCGAGACGATCATGAAGGAAATTCACGACCTTGCCGCCCACGGCCCGACCGCCGAGGAGATGGAGAAGATCGAGAATCAGCTTGTGAACGATTCGGTGCGAATGCGGCAAGCCTCGATGTCGCGGGCACAGGCGATCGCGGAATATGCGCTTTACGACGGGGATCCGAAGCTGATCAATAGCGACCTCGACGAGCTGCTCGCCGTCACTGCCGAACAGATCCGTCACGCCGTCGGCGTTTATCTCAACACCGACAACCGCGCACTGCTTGATGTCGTGCCGGCTGGAAACGGTTGATTTAACGCAAAGACGCTAAGGAGCAAAGACGCAAAGAAATGAAATTTGTTTATCTTTTTTGATCTTCGCGTCTTTGTTCCTTTGCGACTTTGCGTTGAAACGTTTTATGAATGACTTCAGAAAATCTCCGCCCGAGCCGTTGGCGCCGGTGGCGTTCGACATACCGAGGCCGCATACGGCGACGCTGGATAACGGGCTGCGCGTCGTTGTGTTTGAGAACGCACGGCTGCCGTTGGTCAGTTATCGTCTGGCGTTCTTTGCGGGCGACATTCACGATCCGAAAGGTTCGACCGGTCTGACGTCCGCGATGGCCGCGCAGATCACCGAGGGGTCCGAGAATTACACGAGCCTGCAGCTTGCCGACAAGGTCGAGCGGCTCGGGGCTTCACTGCACGCGAGCGCGTCGGACGATTTTACGATCCTGTCCGCCTCGGCGCTTTCGCTGTATGCATCGGAGGTGCTCGACCTGATGGTCGAGGTGCTGCTGCGGCCGACGTTTCCGGAGGACGAGCTCGATCTTTACCGCCGAAACACCGTCGAGCATCTAAAATTCCAACGCTCGCAGCCGCCTTTCCTCGCGGCCGAGCAGGCGTCGAGACTGCTTTATGGAAAGCATCCGTATGCAGTCATCTCGCCGAATGCGGCCGACATCGAGAAGCTCGACAGGGAAGTACTCGCCAAGTTTCACGCTGCCGACCTCGTGCCGAACAACGCGATGTTCGTCGTCGTCGGTGATGTCGAGAGTGACAAATTCGTCGCCGAACTAAACGATCATCTCGGCGGTTGGCAGCCGGGCGAGGCTCGCTCGCATTCGTTTGCAGAACCGCCGACGCGTGAGAAACGCACACTGACCATCGTCGACCGGCCCGGCTCAGCGCAGTCGAACATCGTGATGACCAACTCCGCGATCAAACGCACTGATCCGGATTACTTTAAGGTGATCGTGATGAATCAGGTGCTGGGTGCAGGAGCGTCGTCGCGTGTATTCATGAACCTTCGCGAAGAGAAGGGCTACACGTACGGAGCTTACACGAGGCTTAACACCAAACGCCTCGCCGGCGATATCGAGGCGACTGCGGAGGTCCGAAATGAGGTCACGGGCGATTCAGCTGAAAGAGTTCTTTTACGAGTTGGAACGCATCAGGACCGAGAAGGTAGGGGAAGAGGAATTAGCCGATGCAAAGAACTTCCTGACCGGCGTGTTCCCGATCCGCGCCGAGACGCAGGAAGGGCTGACCAACCTCATCGTCAACCAGCATCTCTATGGGCTGCCCGACGATTATCTGCAAACATATCGCGAACACGTCGATGCCGTGACCGCCGACGACGTCATCAACGCCGCGCAAAAATACGTGCGGCCGGATGAAATGGCCATCGTGATCGTCGGTGACGCCGGCGAAGTGCGGCCGCAGGCTGAGAGCTACGCGGAGACGGTCGAGATATTCGATACCGAAGGAAAAAAGAAGTAACCACGAAAATACACGAAAAGGACACAAAAGGAAGATCCCTTCTTTTCGTGTCCTTTAGTGTATTTTCGTGGTTCCGCTTATTCCGGTTGCGTGAATTGGATGATCGCGAAGTCCGCTCCTGACGGGTCGGCGACCATAGCCATTCGGCCGACGCCCGGAGCGTCGAAGGGCGGAACACGGACGCTGCCGCCATTTTCGGTGATCTTTGCGACAGTATCGTCAGCACTATCGACGGCAATATAGGTCGCCCAGTGCGACGGAGCGTCGCCCCAATCGTCGCCTTCCATAGGCATCATTCCGCCGTACGCCGTGCCGCCGAGGACGATCTCTTTGTAATCCATCGGCGAGATCTTTGTCTGCGGCAGTTCCCAGCCAAAGAGCTTTGTGTAAAACTCCATCGCGGCGGGTAGATCTTTAGTTCTTAATTCACGCCAGCATATCTCGCCGGCTTTCGGGATATCGTAATCAGCCATTGTGCCCTCCTTCCGCCATCTTGAACGTCGCGAATACTGCGCCCGTCGGGTCCTGGATCACGGCGAATCGGCCCGTGTTGGGGATATCGCAGGGCTCCTTGATGATCGTCGCCCCGAGTTCCGCCGCCTGTTTGGCATTCTCGTCGACGTCATCGACCATGATGTATGTCATGAAATGCGGCGGTGGCACCCCTTCAGGGAACATCTCTGCACTCAGCTCATACATCCCGCCAGCCGGATAATCACCGCCGGTCGAGAATTCGTGATACTGGAAGCCGTCGGTCATGGCTTCGTTTGTTTGAAACTTCCACCCGAACACGTTCGTGTAGAAATCTATACTTTTCTTAGCGTCGGCCGTCGCGATCTCGGTCCAGCAAAAACTGCCGTGACACGGGCCCGCGAAACCTTCCGCTGCGGTTGCTTCTGACATACTTAAGGTCTCTCCTCCTAGATTAGTTAATAATTGTCCGCGAATGAACTCTTGTACGCAGTTTGGGCGTCGTTGGTTCAAAAAAGGTTCTGGATCGCGATGTGGGAGCCCGGTGTATTAGGCAGGTTGCCGGGGTCGCGATCCAAAACTATCGAACGGCCGCTGCCTAGCCGGCCCGACGCATCGGGGTTACGGTGCCGCTTTGTATCTTCTGCAAGTGGGCGATCAAATCCGACGCGGCACGCTTTGAGAGTTCTTCGATCGCGCAGTGCATTACGGTCGCACACTCGGCGTCGACGTCGATCTTTGATTCGCGGCCGATGGCGCGGATCATGCCGAGCTGTTTGGCCGTGACCATATCGCCGAGGCTCTTGGCGATCGGGTCAGTGATGACCGGACGCGGCTCGACAGCCTGCGGCTCCTCGATCTGCTCGATCGAATCGAATTCCTTCTTATACAGCTCACGGGCAATGCCGAATTTCACGGCCGCCCGCTTGAGCGCATCGTGTTCTGCCTTTTTAATGCCTGTCTCGCTGAACATCTTGCCCGTGCCCAGTCCCTCGCGCGTCACGCCGTCGATCGTGATCGCGACGGTGACTGTGATGATCTCGCCGATCGCGCGAATGTCCTTTACGGTATGGCCCCAGTTCGGTGCCGTCTCGTCGAGGATGTCGGCCACCGTATGCCATTCGACATATTCGACCATGTGAACGTTTCCGTTGCGGTCGCGACGGCCGGCCCGCTGGCGGATGAGATTTGGATCTACGGTCTTGCGAAGCTCTTTAAGAGTGCTCGAAAAATCGAGGACGTTATTCGTTGTTTGTGCTATCTCAGTCGTTGTTGTTTCGTTCGTGTTGCGTTTCATCGTGTTTCTCCTATTGGGTTACTCGACCGCCATTCACCGATTTATTTTGTTGGGGTTGTCTGACTTACCCGCTGAACGGTTCGTGTTGGCCGCTGTTCGCCGCGCCTCAGACAGTCGCGCGACTCAGTGTTAACATTGTCAAATGATGCTCATACTTGCATCTGTGATACAGAGTAACAAAAAAATATTTATGTTGCAAGGGTGAAATTTGATGTTGCAATCAAAAAAATGATGTGTTATGTTTTATTCGTGCAATCGGAAACGCATCCGTGACACTCTGACAACCATTGGAGGAAACTATGGCAAATAGCAGTTATGAAAGTTTAATTAACACCGCCGATCTGGGTAAGGCGATCAAGCGCCGCCGCGAGGAACTGAAACTCAGTCTTCGCGACGTGGCGGATGTGATCGACGTATCGGCATCAACCCTTTCGCGCATCGAGAACGGCACGGGCCGCCCCGATACCGACAACATCGCGCGCATCACGCGCTGGCTGGACATGCCGGTTGACCGGCTGATGAAGCACTCGGCCGACGGCGTCGAGCCGGTCATCTACTATCCGCACGAACCGACGACCGAGATCATCTCGGCCCATCTGCGTGCAGATAAGAACCTGTCGCCCGAAACCGCCGAAGCCCTGTCGGAACTCTTCCGCGTGGCTTACAAGCAGTTCAGCAAGACGGGAAAGGCGGGCAGGAAGTAGAGAATAACAATTGATCAGGAGCCAAAACTTACACGAGAGATAAACATATGACACACGAAAACAACTATCGGCATTCAGGCTGGCTATTTGGTATCGACACGGCAGTGGTGCTGTTTTTTCTGGCACTCGAATACGGCCGTGCGATCCGGGTTTTGACGGTTGATGGCATTCTTATGGCGATCACGATGGCTATGATAGTCGTGCTGCCTTACTTTTTGCCGTCAGATCATCGCCGGCCCGCCGTAGCCAGTTGGCTAATGGCCCGAACGGGCATCATGGCAGCGGGACTCGCGTTAGGGTCAACGCTGACATTCGGCATCGGTTCCGGTCTGCCGGCGTCGCTGCGGTTTATGCCGATGACGTTCCTGATATTGGCCGCGATGATAAGTTGTTATGTCCAATTCTACGGACTACTAAGGCTCCGCCTAGCGAAATAGGCAAAAGGCCGCTAGGCGAGAAAAAGAAAGCCCGCTCGTGTTTCGGGAACACGGGCGGGTTTTTCTATTGCGTGACGAGATGTTCGAGCAGATCTGCCAGCCCATATTTGTCCATTGACTTTTCGCTGATCGAGATCATCGCTCGATACAGTTTTAGATCATCTTCGACGTCAAATTTGTAGTCGTGGTCCTGGAGGAATACCATCGCCGCCGATAATGCGGTTCGCTTGTTACCGTCAAGGAACGGCTGATTCTCAGCGATATGGAACGCGTACGCCGCGGCCATCTCGAACGGAAACACGTGCAAATATTCGCCGCCGAAACTTGCCTGCGGTGTCATTACTGCAGATTCGAGCAGGCCTTGATCGCGGATGCCATGCAGACCTCCGAAAGCTTCGAGCTGTTCCTCGTGGATTATGAAGATGTCATCGATAGAGAGGAATCTTGGCTCGATCATTCAGCGAGCTTACGAAAGGTCTTTTCATGAGATTTGATGACCTTTCGTGTAAGCGAGCGAACATGTTCGCGCCGCTCGGCGGGGTCGGAACGTTCGATGACTAGCCGTCTACCATCAGTTCGCATCTCGAGTTCCGTTTCCCGGGAGAATCCGAGGATATCCAGAATAGGCTTCTCGATGATTAGTCCAAGGCTGTTTCCGATGACTGTAAGGTTCTTCTTCATAATAACGATGTTATAACGACTTTATTACGAAGTCAAGAAATAATCGCTCGGATTAGACGACTGCAGCCGCAGCCGCGTGGATCACAACTGCATGAAGACGGATGACTTCTTTGGCCAATTCGGCATACTGCCGCAGAGTCAACGCCTGTGCTGCCGTCGCAAAGGGCTTTCTCCGGATGCGGATGCACCTCGATTATCAATCCGTCCGCTCCCGCGGCGACACCTGCGAGGGCCATTGGGCCGACGAGGTAATTGTGGCCTGTGCCATGCGACGGATCGACGATGATCGGCAGGTGCGAGACGCGTTTTACGGCAGGGACGATCGACAGGTCAAGCGTATTACGGGCGTGGCCGGCAAAGGTGCGAATGCCGCGTTCGCAGAGCACGACATTCTCGTTGCCCTCGGCCATGATGTACTCGGCCGCGAGCAGTAATTCGTCGAGAGTGGCCGATAGGCCGCGTTTGAGCAGCACGGGCACACCCGAGCGTCCGGCGTGTTTCAGCAGCGAGAAATTCTGCATGTTCCGTGCGCCGATCTGGATACAATCCGCATACTCTGCGACCGCGTCGATCCCGACCTCGTCCATGGCCTCGGTGATTATGTTGAGTCCGAACCGTTCACGGACTTCAGCGAGCATCTTCAGACCGTCGACGCCCAAGCCCTGAAATGCATACGGCGACGTGCGCGGTTTGAACGCGCCGCCGCGGAAGAACTTGGCCCCGCTTGCCGCAACTGCCTCGGCCGTCGCGAAAACCTGATCGCGGTCCTCTAAAGCGCACGGCCCGGCGATGATCGCGAGTTCACCACCACCGATCGCGGAATTCCCGATCGGGATCCTCGACGCGTCCCTTCCGTTCCTGACGGTCAGCCGTGTCGGTTTTGTGATCCGAATAGCATCGGCAACGCCGGGAAGATTCTCGAAATTGCCCGGGTCGATCGAGCTTTTATTGCCCGTAATACCGATCGAAGTATGGCGTTCGCCTCGCATCAGGTTTGCCTGATAGCCGAGGGCACCGACCGCCTGCATTACGTTTTCTATTTCCTCGGCTTTCGCGTCGGGCCTCATCACGATGAGCATAAATGACCTATATCGCTAATCTTAGCAAAGTTACAAACATAAAGGCTGGCTGACGAGTTTGCAAACGGCTACATGCGGGCGGGGACCTGAATGCCGAGTGTCGCGAGCGCATCGGTCAACGCCCGCCGGGCCATATCCGCGACAACGACCAAGAGCGCACGCTTGACGTCGTTGCTTTCCGCAATGATCTTGTGGTTGTGATAGAAGAGATTAAAACCTTTCGCGAGATTGAATGTATATTTCGCGAGTATCGCGGGTTCATTTGCGTGTGCCGCCTGCTCAACGGTCTCACCCAACCGCGATGCAAGGAGCGCCATCGACCAAATGTCACTTCCGGCGTCTGAAGCGAAGACCTCCGCGACGGCGGCCTTGTTTTCAAGTCGTGCCCGGCATTGATCGACGGTCTCACCCTTTTCTTCGAGTTTGCGAAATATAGAATTTGCCCTGACCGCCGAATATTGGCAAAAGCATCCCGTCTCGCCCTCGAATGATAACGCTTCCTTGAAATCAAAAACGATCACGGTATTACGCGTAAACTTGGACAGGAAATATCGCAACGCGCCTACGGCGATCTGGTGGGCGATGAGCTTCTTTTCATCGTCTTCGGCGTCCGGATGTCGTGACTCGACCTCGAGCAGAGCGTTGGCCTCGAGCCGGTCGATCAGATCGTCGGCCTTTACGCCAAGTCCTTTGCGTCCCGACATCTCAATGAAGGAACGCTGCTGATCTTCATCCGCGATTATGAAACCAAGTTCCTCAGCGGCCGCAGGCGACAGGGCGACCATTTCATACGCGAGGTGAATGCTCGCTTTCTCTCCGCGTTCCGGTGAGATAGCCGCGACGCCTTTCTTGACGACCTCTTGAGGATACGATTGCCGCGTGTCGATGACGTTGTAGATCGTTTCGCCGCCGCCGAAGACCGGACGCCGAGCATCCTCGTTCGCCTCGGCTGCGGTCATCCAAACCTCTTTGCCGTCGCCGTAGGTATGAAACAACCGATAGTTAAAATCCAACCCAAGAATGCCGAGCTTCCACATTTGATAGGCGATGTCCTTGCCCGTGTACGTAACGGTTCCATTGGACCTTACAAGTATTTTGTCGGCCTCGTGCTCGTCGCTGCCGTCGTGCGATTCCCAGGGCATTACCCAGCAGCCAGCGTGAGGACCGTCATCGACATAATGAATGACACCTAGCTGCTTCATCTGTTCGAACGCCTTGTCCCAAAAATGCAGATGCAGGATCTCGCTTTCACGCGGCAGCAGGTCGTAACGGATCGACAGGCGTTCCATCGTGTCGGTGATGCATTCGACGTTTCGTGTGGCGACATAGTCGGCGAGTTCAGCCGTGGGGTTGCCACCCTCCTCGATCAGGTGCAGCACCTCGGGGCGTTTCGACTTCAGATCTTCATTTGTTTGATATTCCTGCCCGACCTTGGCGTAAAGGTCCCAGCAGTAATAATCGAACGACTTACCTCCTGCCTTCAGGTCCGCATCGAGGGCCTTGATAGAGTCGAGATCGCGGCCTTCGAGGTAGATAAACCCGACGACAACGTCAGCGACCTGGACGCCTGTATTGTCGATATAATTCTGGATCTCGACCTGCTTGCCGGTCGCGGTGAGAATGCGCTGAAACGTGTCACCGAGAACGGAATTGCGAACGTGGCCGATATGGGCGGACTTGTTGGGATTGACAGAGGTGTGCTCAACACAGACTTTGGCGCCGGCGTTTCCGGCGTTTGGCAATAGATCGGCGGCGGCGTTGGCAGCAATGAACGCGGCACGATCGAGAAACACGTTCAAATATCCCGGCCCGGCGATCTCGACACGATCAACGATAGGCAGCGATTCCAGCGAGCCCTTCAGCGTATCGGCGATCGCGCGCGGATTCTGCTTCTCGCCGGTCTGCTGCTTGATCAGCTTTGCGAGTTCGAAGGCGACGGGGAAGGCGGCATCGCCAAGTTCCGTTTTAGGCGGCACCTCAAGCGGCAGATCGCTCAGTTCGACGCTGAATTCACGCCGCGCCGCATCTATCACGGTGCTTCGTAAAATTGTCTGTATTTCGGATAGGTTCACTCTATGTTCCGCTCCTTAGCGGAAGCAAAAACCAGAGTATATCGCGTTGTCGTGTTGTTTGTGTAGGAGGAGAAGTTAGAAGTCTTCGCCGAGTGTGCTGCCGATGTGGCGTTCGACCAGCCGTAGATTGTCACCCGAAAGGTCCAGGAACTGAACACCAAAGCCGTCACCGTGCTGCATGTTGCGGACGATCGCCGAACACGTCGCAAGACTCGAGCTCGCCGGCATCTTGAATCTCAGATTTATCACGGACCCAACGGAATACACCTGACGACTCTGAACGAACGCTCCGCCGATGCTGAGATCACGCAGAAATTCGTCGGTCCGTGTAAAGATGCCGTCCTGACCGATCCAGAGTTCGGTTTGCAGGCTGACGCGTGGGTGTTTTCTCAGTTGATCGTACATATCGGCGGTCGGTGCGGGAGACTGCCACGATAATAAACCGAAAATGGCCGTCAAGTTTCAGTTTTCTTTGATAAACGCTAAAATCAATCATTTACCTATGGCAAGGAAAGCCGCGAGAAAACTCGACCGTAAGAAGATCGAAGCAGGTGTTCGCCTGATGCTCGAGGGCATAGGCGAGGACCCTGATCGTGACGGGCTGTTGCGAACGCCGGAGCGCGTGGCTGATTTCTACGCCGAATTGACCGAGGGAATGTGGGTCGACGCGTCGTCGCATATCGTGCCGCTGCCGGGCGACAGCCACGACGAGATGGTGCTGGTCAAGGACATCTCGATCGCGTCAGTTTGCGAGCATCACCTCGCGCCGTTCGTAGGCAAGTGCCACATCGCATACATCCCAAAGAACGGCCGCATCATCGGTTTGTCTAAGCTGGCGCGGATCGCCGAGGTTTTTTCGCGTCGGCTCCAGGTGCAGGAACGGCTGACGCAGCAGATCGCCGCAGACGCTGTACGACAAACTTGACCCGATCGGCGTGATGGTCGTCGTCGAGGCTGAGCACACATGCATGACGCTTCGCGGCGTGAAAAAGCCCGGATCGGTCACGATCACATCGGCCGTGCTGGGCGGATTTAGAAAGGATCCTAGAACACGTGCCGAGGCAATGGCATTGATAAAAGGATGATCATGAGAAAGATAACTGCTTTAGTTCTAGTATTTTCATTTGGTGCGAGCGCGGCTTTTGCCCAGACATGGACATCTAAGTTCGACGCCACGAAGATGCGCGACCGCGTTATGCGCCTCTCCGCTGACGATTTCGAGGGCCGCGGCCCCGGCACGGCCGGTGGCAAACGCGCCGCGCAATATATCGCCGATCAAATGAAGGCTGGCGGCGTCAAGCCGGGCAATGGCAAGAGCTACTTCCAGAACGTCAAGCTCGTCGGCGTCAAGGCCGATCCGGCGACGCAGCTAACCGCAACGATCACGAAAGGCCCGACGAATGTGTATTTCAAGTTCGGCGAGGACTTTGTTGCGACGACCGGCACGCAGACGCAGGATGTCGCCATGAATGCCGAGGTCATATTCATGGGCTACGGCATCGACGCCCCGCTATACAACTGGAATGACTATAAGGGCGACCCGGATCAGTACAAGGGCAAAGTGCTGATGATGGTGGTCAACGACCCGCCCGCGACCGATAAGGAGCCGAACCTGTTCGGCGGCAAGGCACTGACGTATTACGGCCGCTGGACCTACAAATACGAGGAAGCCGCCCGCCGCGGTGCCGCCGGAGTCATACTCATCCACACCAACGAATCGGCCGGTTACGGCTGGAACGTCATCCAAACGTCGAATGGCAATTGGCGGTATGAGATCGCGCGGACGCCGGGCGATAAAACGCCGTTTCTTCCGGTCAGGGCATGGATGACAAACGATGCGGCAACGAAACTCGCAGGCGTCGGCCACATCAATCTCGAAGAGCTAAAGCAACGGGCAAAGAGCCGTGATTTTAAGCCGGTCAACCTCGGTGTGACGGCGAAACTCAATCTGAAGAGTGAACTCAAGATTGAGGATTCACCCAACGTCGTCGGAATCGTCGATGGGAGCGATCCGAAGCTCTCAAAGGAATTCGTCGTCATCACCGGACACTGGGACCACCTCGGCATCGGCTCACCTGACGCCCGCGGCGACAAGATCTTTAACGGTGCCTATGACAACGCCTCAGGTGTATCCGCGATTCTCGGCATCGCCGACATTCTGGCGAAAATGCCCAAGAAACAGCGGCCCAAACGCTCGTTCCTGTTCCTTTTCCCGACCGCTGAGGAGCAAGGATTGCTTGGGGCGGAGTACTACGCGGAGAAACCGCTCGTCCCGCTCGCCAAAACAGCCGCTAACGTCAACATCGACGGTGTGAATTTCTTTGGTAAGACCGAGGACTTCTCGGCACTTGGCGTGGAACGCTCAACGCTCGGATTGCTCGTGCAATCCGTTGCATCGGAACGAAGTATGACGCTGCAGGGCGATATGCGTCCCGAACAGGGTTTTTTCTTCCGTTCGGACCATTTCCCGTTTGCAAAGGCCGGTGTTCCGGCGGTTTCGCTGCGTCACGGAAGCAATTTCGTTCCGGCTCTAACGGGGGAAGCACTGGCCTCGTTCCGCGATACTGCGAAGCATTATCATCAGACGACCGATGAATACAGTCCATCGTGGAATACGGACGCGATGATTCAGAACGCCGAACTCGGCCTCGCGATCGCGGTCAAGATCGCGAATGAGCCCAAATTGCCGCGGTATTTGGACACGGATGAGTTCGCCGCGGCGGACAAAAAGCGGTTCAAGTAGCTTAGCTAACCCCCTTGCGTGGCTTAGCTAACCTGTGCCACAATAGCGGAAGAGGTGTTTGCAATGACCAAAGTCAACATTCACAAGGCCAAATCGCAACTAAGTAAATTGATCGAACTTGCAAAAAGCGGGGAAGAGGTCGTAATTGCGAAGAACGGAAAGGATGAGGTCCGACTCGTCGCGATCGAAGCAAAAAAGAAAGATTGGTGGGGAATGGACGAGGGAAAGGGCTGGATCGCCGACGATTTCGATGAATGGCCGCCGGATATATGGGAAGCCCTGACCGATCCAAAGATATTTCCTGACGAAGACGGCGACCCCAAATGAAGGTCCTTGTTGATACGCATGTATTTATCTGGATGTTCATAGAGCCGCGTCGTTTTTCGGCTAAGGCGAGATCCTTTCTGGAAGATGTGCAGTCTAATCGGCTCTTTTTCTCCGATGTGAGTGCTTGGGAAGCATCGATTAAGTACGGCTTAGGGAAATTGCACCTCCCGGAAGAACCGGAGATCTTCTTTCCAGACCGAGTCAGACAAGCTGAATATAGGCATCTTAGGATCGATCTGAGGCATGTGACGAGGGTTCACTATCTACCCCAGGTTCACGGTGACCCCTTTGACCGCCTACTGATCTCTCAGGCGATTGTTGAGGATATGATCATCCTCACGAATGACTCGGTAATCAAACGCTACAAGGCAGACACATTGATGGTTAGTGACATTTCCTAATGGCGACGACCTTTTACATAACGACTCCCATTTACTACGCCAACAGCCAGCCTCACCTCGGGCACCTGTACACGACGATCGTGGCGGACGTGATCACGCGCCATAGGCGACAGCGTGGATTTGAGACGTATTTCCTCACCGGAACCGACGAGCACGGCATAAACATCCAGCGTGCGGCCGAGAGGGAAGGAAGGACGCCGCAGGAGCAGGTCGATTTTATCTCAAGCGAACTGAAGCGGATGTTCGCGGATTTTCGTCTTGACGGTGAACACGGCGGCTATGACGTGTTTATGCGGACGACCGAGCCATTCCATTACGCCGGCGTTCAGCATCTCTGGCGTGAGATCGCAAAGAACAAGACGCCGAAGGGGAACGACGCGATCTATAAGGGATTTTACGAGGGCTGGTTCTGCGCTCCCTGTGCTGCTTTTAAGACCGATGACGAATATACGACGCCCGAAGGCTCGGACGTCCCGAATTGCCTGGTTCACGAACGGCCGCTCGACAAGATAGCAGAGGAAAGCTACTTTTTCCGGCTTTCTGACTATGATGAATGGCTGATCGAGACTGATCGAGAGCACTGACGGCCTTGTACGGCCCGATGCGCGAAAAAATGAGGTTTTATCGTTTATTCGCAGTGGTTTACAGGACCTCTCGATAAGCCGACTGAAAAGCGCCGTTTCGTGGGGCGTTCCGGTCCCGGACGACGAAGAGCATGTAATGTACGTCTGGCTCGACGCTCTCTCAAACTACATAACTGCAATAGGTTACGGGGACAGCAGTGGACAGTGGACAGTGGACAGTGGACAGTTCGCTAAGTTCTGGCCTGCGGTTCATTTGGTGGGGAAGGACATACTGAGATTTCACACCGTTTACTGGTTCTCGTTCCTGCACGCGGCCGGGCTCGAGTTGCCGAAAACGGTCTACGCGCATGGAATGTGGCTCGATGCTGACGGCCGTAAGATGAGTAAAACCATAGGTAACGTGATTGATGTTGATGTATTACATCAGCACTTTCAGGTCGATGCGGTCCGTTATTTTGTGCTTCGAGACATGGTCTTTGGCCAAGACGGCAAGTTTGGTTACGAAAATCTGATCGATCGAGCCAATGCCGACCTCGCGAGCGGTCTCGGCAACCTCGCCAGCCGCACATTCTCGATGATCACCAAATACCGCGACGGCCTCATCCCGGACGGCAAGATCACTGAAGAAAATTACCTCCACGCTAAACGTGCGGGCGTAAATCCCGACGATCAAGAGCTTGTGAGCGTGATCGGCCACGCCCGCGATGAGTTTTTGCGGCGGTTCGACAATTTTGAGTTCAGCCAGGCACTTGAGACGCTGTGGACCGTCATCGCCCGCATCGACAAGATGATCTCCGACGCCAAACCGTGGGAGCTTATCAAGGACGAAAAACAGGCCGAAACGCTGAATGCCGTGCTTTATCGAGCGACCGAGACGCTGCGATGGCTCTGCGTTTTGCTCTATTCGGTGATGCCGGAATCGGCAAAGAACATTTATGGCCAGATCGGCCTGAGCGACGATATTTCTGAGATCGATCCCGCGGATCTGGTGTGGGGCGGCCTCGCATCTGGCACCAGAATCGGTGAGACGATCGGCGTCTTCCCCCGAATCGATAAGAACAAAGTTATGAATGAAATAAATGAGTCAGTTGACAGTAGTCAGATGGCAGTTGTCAGTGAAAAACCAGATGCCGCTTTGCCGGCTATCGGAACTGAAACCGACAACCGGCAACCGACAACCGACAACTATATCTCCATCGACGATTTCATCAAGGTCGAGCTCCGTGTCGGTGAGATCATGGTAGCCGAAAAGGTGCCCGACGCCGACAAACTGCTGCGTTTCGAGGTCGATCTCGGCGAAGAAAAACCCCGCCAGATCCTCGCCGGCCTCGCCGAATGGTACGAACCCGAAAAACTCATCGGCCGAAAGGTCGTCGTCGTCGCCAACCTCAAACCCCGCAAAATGCGCGGCCTCGAATCCCAAGGCATGATCTGCGCCGCCTCGCTGACCGAGGACGACACGCCTGCGATCGCGACGTTTCTTGAGGATGTTCAGGTGGGAGCGAGGCTTAAATAATGCGGTTTGATTGGGACGACGCTAAAGCGGCGGCGAACCTTAACAAGCACGGCGTGAGCTTCGAAGAGGCCGAGTCGGTTTTTGGCGACCCTCTGGCACGCATCTTTGATGATGACGTGCACTCATATGAGGAACGTCGTAATGCGATATTCGGGCATTCCGATCAGAACCGTCTATTAATTGTAAGCTTCACGGAGCGGGCCGATGATACAATACGGATAATCAGTGCCCGGTCGGCTACGCCTAAAGAGAGTAGAAGATATGCAAATTGAACTCGATGAAAATGATGATCTTCGCCCGGAGTACGATCTCGACTTCTCCAAGTCTAAACCGAATCGTTTCGCCGAAAAATACAGTCGAATGGTTCGTCGCGTCGGGCTCGCCCCCGATGTAGCCGACGAGTTTCCAACTGAGGAGGCGGTGAACAATGCACTTCGCGATTACATCCGCATCACGCGCGGCAGCGCTCCCGAACTTCCAACTCGATGATTCTCATCGATTCCCATTGCCACATCGACGGTGAGCAGTTTGATGCGGACCGCGACGAGGTTGTTCAGCGGGCGCGGGATGCGGGCGTGGCGGCGATGTTGAATGTCGGGACGGGCGATCCGCGGTCGGACGATTTTAGGCGGGCTGTGGCGGTTGCGGAGCGGTACGACAACGTTTACGCGAGTGTCGGCGTGCATCCGCATGATGCGAAGCTGTATAACGATGCGGCGGAAGAGCATCTGATCGAGCTCACCAAGAGCGAAAAGGTCATCGCGTGGGGTGAGATCGGGTTGGACTTTTATTACGATCACAGCCCGCGTGATGTGCAGATCGAGGTTTTTCGGCGGCAGATCAGGACGGCGAAAGGGCTAGGGCTGCCGATCATCGTTCACAGCCGGGACGCTAATGACGAGACGGTCGAGATACTTACCGGGGAATATTCCGGAATAACTGAGAACGGAAAACTAAAAACTGAAAACGGAAAACTGAAAACTGACAACGGGCCGGGCGTCATGCATTGCTTTGGCGGCACGGCGGAGATGGCTGAGGCGCTGATGCGGCTGGGGTTTTTGATCTCGTTTGCGGGGAATGTGACGTTCAAAAAGGCCGACAACCTGCGTGACGCTGCTCGAGTCGTGCCGCTGGATCGGCTGCTGGTTGAGACCGATTGTCCGTTCCTGACGCCCGTTCCACATCGAGGCAAGCGAAATGAGCCCGCGTATGTTGTCCATACGGCGCAGTTTCTTTCGGATCTCTATGACGTGCCGATCGAGAGGCTTGCAGGGGCGACGACAGGGAACTTTAGGCGGTTATTCAACGTTTGATAGTTGCGTTGCACGTATAATAGGTATTGACAAATACGCAACGCGATGTATTATCGTGGGATGTTCGCAGAGAGGTTAAGGCGTACCCTTGAGGTGAAGATCTTGCCATGCAAATGGCTCACTTCGTTTTTTTGCGCGAAATCCGTGGAACAAGCAGAAAATGCGGCCACAAACTCAATTACGACAACCGCTTACGGTGTTCCACAGGGGTATGGAACACGCCGGAACAAGGCGGAACAAGATCCGAACACTATATTAGCTATATGGCAAAAGAAAATTCATTCGACATCGTATCAAAGACCGACTACGCAGAGGTCACCAACGCGATCAACCAGACGACCAAAGAGGTGTCGCAGCGGTTCGATTTTAAGGGCAGCCGCGCGACCGTTGAGATGCAGGACAAGGACCTGCTGCTCTCGGCCGAGGACGAGACAAAGCTCAGGAACATGAACGACATACTGCAGAGCAAACTCGTCAAACGGGGCATCTCGCTCAAGGCACTCGATTATCAAAAGATCGAACCGGCCGCCGGCGGCACCGTTCGCCAGGTCGTCAAGGTCCAGCAGGGAATTCCGATCGAAAAGGCCAAAGAGGTCGTTCGATTCATCAAGGACGGCAAGTTTAAAGTCCAAGCCTCGATCCAGGGCGAAACCGTCCGCGTCTCAGGCAAAGACCGCGACACGCTGCAGGACGTCATGGCAAAGCTAAAGGCCAAGGACTTTGGGATCGATATGAAATTCGATAACTATCGGACATAATTAACCGCGAAATACGCCAAAAAGACTAAAAATGGGCGAACTGATATTCAAAGATGAGAGCTACGCGATCATGGGAGCCTGTTTTGAGGTGTATAAGGATAAAGGATGCGGTTTTCTGGAATCCGTTTATGAAGAATGTCTGGCGATCGAGTTCGAACATAGGAATATTCCTTTTCTCAGCCAGCAGGAATTGAACCTCTTCTATCGCGAGCGAAAGCTGAATGGCATCTACAAGCCTGATTTCGTGTGTTTCGGCAAGATTATTGTTGAGATAAAGGCCGTCCAATCGCTCGCACCTGAACATCGTGCTCAAACAATGAATTACCTGAAGGCCACGGGGTTCGACCTTGCCCTGCTAGTTAACTTTGGACATTATCCCAAAGTTGAATATGAGCGAATCGTTTCATCCGAGACGATACGATTACAGGCCCGAAGCGAAATGCAACAAAATGGCTAAAATGAACCGTTCTATCAAATACTCTTGGTTTAGATCCTTTCGCGTATTTCGCGGTTAGTTCCTATGCAGAAATTTGCGTCGGCAAAAGCAAAGCACTTCCCGCGCAGCTTCTGGCGTATTCGACCTGATAGGCCGCGAGATGTCGCTTGTCGAGGCTGAGTATGAGCGGCAGGTGTCGTCGAATATTCAGGTCGTTAATTATCTCGGCGATTATGTCCGTTCGTCCGGAGGGAAGCGGATCAGGCCGGCGTTGTTGATACTGGCCAACTACGCCGTCGGCGGTAGCGGCGACGCGGACAATGTTATTCGGCTTGCGACGGTGATGGAGATGCTCCACACGGCGACGCTGGTGCATGACGATATTATTGACAATGCGGACATTCGGCGGAACCGCTCGTCGGTCAATGCTCGGTTTGGCAATCAGACCGCCGTGCTGATGGGCGATTGGCTGTATATGTCGGCGTTTGAGACGACGGTCAAGGAGCGTTCGCTCGAGATACTCGACATTCTGACGCGGCTGACGCGAAAGATGACCGAGGGCGAGTTGATCCAGTTGACGCGGATCGGTCGGATCGATGTTACTGAGGACGAGTATCTCGACATACTGCGGCGCAAGACTGCGTTTCTTTTCTCGGCGTGCGGCGAGGTCGGGGCGATTCTCGCCGACGGCGACGAGGAGCAGCGTTCGGCACTGCGCGATTTTGGGATGGAATTGGGCATTGCTTTCCAACTTGCAGACGATCTGCTGGACCTGACCGGGGAGTCGCGACAGCTCGGAAAAACGGCCGGTTCGGACCTGATCGAGGGCAAAGTTACGCTGCCGCTTATATATTTGCTTAAGGCTGATCCGGCCTTTAAGCACGACATTGAGAGCGTAATGTTCGATGGCGAATACGCCCGAATCTCACGTTCCGACATCAGGCAGATGCTTGCGGGCCGCGGGGTACTTGACCGGGTACGCGACCGGATCAAGGATCACGCCGAGGCCGCAAGAAAAAGTCTTGCAGTTTTGCCGGATTCGGAGTATCGTTCTTGTCTGGAGACGACTTTGCACTTTGTGACCAGCCGAAATAGTTAGAGTGATACCTTAAGTGCATCCCTAAACTCTCTTTCTACAATATGTTAGACGAAAATCTTATAGCAACGCTTGAGCAGAGCCTCAGGCAGACTCGCAACGCTCAGAACCGTCTGATCGGCCGCCTTCGCGAGGCCGAGAATGAGGTGGATATGCTGCGCGTCGAGATAAATGCCCTCGAGAACAGTGCGGCTCAGACCGAAAAGGCAATTGACAGCCTTCTGGTCGCAACGCGGTCCGGAAATCGTACTTCTGGACTTGGGACGGCCCCGACCATAGTCGACGACCCGGATGATATAGTTCCGATGAATATCGGACGCCGTCCGGAAAGCAATAGCTTAAGCGGTTATGGCCGCGAAGGTTCAGTCGCTTATCTTAACCCCAACCAGCATCGGGGCATCCCGACCATCAACAACAATTTCGAAGCAGTCAGTAATCGATTTAGTGACCGGACGATCACACAGGCATGCACGCTCCTCCTTCGTGAGTCGGGAGGACCGCTTCACGTCAATGAGCTATACAATTTGCTCATCTCCGGCGGAATGAAATTCAAGGGGAACAATCCGACGATCTCGGTTGCCGTATCGCTCAGCAGAAATCGTCGATTTCGCAAGGTCGGTCCGGGCACATTCGATCTAGTGATGCGAGAGGCGATCCAGGCCGTTTCATAGGCTGTTTTGGCCGCCACTAGGCTTGCATTTGATCAGTAAAGGGCGTAGAAAGATGTTATATTTCTTTCCCCGTCGGAGAACCGTATGTCAAACACGCGAAAAGCCGTTACGGCTATATTTGTTCTTGTCCTGTTAACAGGTATGGCTGCCATTGCGGTGTCAGCCCAGCATGTCCGGCTTCGTTCGCAGATCGCTCCGCCCTGTACGAGCAATCAAGGTGCGTCGCTGAAGTACGCGGATCTTTTTGCCGAGGGCGATGTTGCTGTGCAGGGAAGCTATGGTTGCCGCGGCGCCTTTATATACGACATCTCAGATCCGGACTCACCGGTGCTCGCGAATTATTACGATCCGGTTCGACCGGGGACAGGAAGCACGAAGGAACAGTTCCTTGAAGCGGTCATCCTGAATGGCCGCGGCTATTTTGGTAGCGGCAATGGCGGCGGCGTTTACATTGTCGACCTGACGAACCCGTACATCCCGCAGTTGCTGGGACGCGTCACCTCCAGCAGCGGGAGCGCCCATAATTCGATCCATGAGATGGTTGTCTTTGAGCAGAACGCTCGTACCATCCTGATCGAGAACTTTAACAGCACGTCGAACAAGATAATGAAGTTCATTGACGTGACGGATCCGGCAGCACCGACATTCATTCGCGACCTGAATCCGACCGAACCGCAGTGGGTACATGCGATGGTGGTGAAAGGCGATCGCATGTACACCTCCGGTTGGGGCAACAGCACGGCTCGCGGGCGAACCGAGATCTACAATGTGGCGACATCCTACTCGCAGGCGGCGACCCTGCTTGGGCTACATAGATGATCAGACCACGATTACCGCCGGCAACAGCATGCACAGCGCCTGGCCGAGCGAAGACCAGCGATATCTATACAGTGCTCGCGAGATCGGCAACAGCAATGTTGCAAGTCCCGGGGACATTCGCGTCTACGACATTCAGAACCCTGCCCAGCCATTACTGATCCGCAAGATATCGATGGCTGACCTCGATATCAACGCATCGACACCGCATAATCCAGTCGTGAGGGCGAAGCAAACTTTACGTGTCCTGGTATCACGCCGGGCTTCAGGTCTTTGACCTCGCCGATCCGACGCGGCCGACGCGGGTGGCCCAATACGACACGTATCAGACAGCCTTCTCGAAAGCGGATCAGGATGCGATCAACGCGATCGATCCATGGGACCAGATCTGTGGCCGCACGATCAGCACGGATCTTGGCATTACCGGCTATGAGGGTGCGTGGGCCGTATATCCGTCGCTTGGTGAAGATAAGGTGCTGATCGGTGACCTTGCCAAGGGACTGCTACATCGTGGATGTCACAAGGGCGACGACGTTGACGCCCAACAGGGTATCCGACTATGACGGCGACGGACGCACGGACGTATCGGTATGGACCCCAACGACTGGTGACTGGACGATCGAACTTAAGCGCCAACACGAGTACGATCGAACCTCACTTCGGCCTTCCCGGCGATATTATCACTCCCGGCGACTACGACGGCGATGAGGTCGTTGACCTCGCGGTATTCCGACCCTCGACGGGAACTTGGTTTGTAGAAAGGAGTTCGCAGGGCTTTTTGGGATTCCAGTTTGGCCTCAACAGTGACGTCCCCGTTGCCGCCGATTATGACGCGGATGGCAAAACGGATTTCGCAGTTTGGCGACCATCGAGCGGCATTTGGTATGTGAATCAAAGCACACTCGGTTTTCGGGCCGTTCAGTGGGGCTCGAACGGCGACAAGCCCCTCATTGGCGACTATGACAATGACGGCAAGGCTGACATGACCGTTTGGCGTTCCTCAAACGGCTTCTGGTACACGCTGCAAAGCTCATCGACGATCCCCGCCGTCAGGGCGTTTGGCCTGAACGGCGACAAGCCGCTGATGATGGATTTCGACGGCAACAGCGTGTCCGACCTCGCAGTTTATCGACCATCAACCGGATTTTGGTACATCCTCGATCCGCTGACTGGGGCGTTTACGAGCTATAACTTTGGCTTGGCGACCGACATTCCGGTGCCCGCGGATTACGATGGCGACGGCAGGAGCGACGTGGCGGTTTTCCGGCCCGAAACGAACCAGTGGTACCGGATAAACAGCACGAACGGCAGCTTCGCGACTCAGCGGTTTGGTACGGCTGGCGATAAGCCTGCACCTTCGTCGGTTCAGCCAAACTAGAACTCAACGATCGGTAACGAATGGCCCAAAGTCAACTCGCTTGACTTTGGGCTTTTTGTTCCTATGATTGCAGTATGAAACTCAACCTGACGATTGCCGACGGCACGCTCGCGGGCCGAGCATACGAACTCGAATCGGGCTTTCTGACCATCGGTCGCAGCGATACATGCAGCGTTCGGCTCGATCCACTCACGGAACGCATTGCGTCTAAGCAGCACTGCTTTATCGAAGCCGCGTGCTGATGGGTTCTATGTCACTGACAATCAGAGCACGAACGGCACGTTGGTCAATGGCGAGCGCGTTAGCTCCGCCCGATTGAATTCCGGTGATCGGATACAGTTCGGCGTGAACGGGGTCGTTGCCTCCGTAAAGATCGACGCGGGTGACCAACCGGTTAATAAGGAAGAGTTTCGGTCGGCCCAGATCGAGCAGTTCACGGTGCTCGCCGCCCGCGAACCGCAGAATCTGCAAGCCTCGCTAGCGAACTTTGGCCTTAACAGCATGCCTGCCGTTAAGCCCGAACCGAGCAATACACGACGTAACGTCATCATTGGCGTGACGATCTTCGGCGTGGTATTCCTCACGATCGTTGTCGCCTTGTTGATGTTTGCGAGTGTCGGCATAGGCCCGGCGCTTATCGCGACGGTTGTGGCATTTACGCCTGCCATGCTTTATCTGCTCCCGTTCATCTGGCTTGACCGCTACGATCCAGAGCCGCTCTGGCTGTTGGCACTCGCGTTCGCATGGGGAGCATTGGTCGCCGTGATCGTGTCGTTCGTTATCAATACGGTGCTCGCGGTTGTTGTGTCGATAGGTGTGTCACCCGAAGCCGGAGACATCTTCGGGGCGGTCGTATCGGCTCCGGTGTTTGAAGAAGCCTCGAAGGGGATGGGACTTCTGATACTGTTGATTTTCTTTCGACGCTATTTTGACGACATTCTCGACGGGATCGTATTCGCGGGCGTGATCGCCCTCGGATTTGCTACGGTAGAGAACGTACTCTATTACGGCCGGGCGGTCGGACGAGGTGGCATGGAAGGCCTCGCTGTTCTCTTTGTCTTGCGAGGTATCGCGTCGCCGTTCGCTCATGTTACGTTCACCGCGCTCACGGGCATCGGCTGCGGTATCGCACGCGAGTCACACAATAAGGCCGTTAGGATCATCTTGCCCATGGTTGGCTATTTTGGCGCGGTCCTGATGCATGCCATCTGGAATGGGGTCGCCGTGATGGGTGGTTTGGAGGGCTTTTGGCTGGCGTACGGTGTCCTTCAGATCCCATTCTTCTCGATCTTTATCATTTTCTCGCTCCTGATCATGTGGCGGCAGAACAGGATCCTAAAGGAGATGCTCGCGCTCGATATCGCTCGCGGTATGATCCCAGAGGACCTAGCGAGGAAGGCAACGTCGGCCTTCCGAAGTTCATTTTGGATAATTGGCGGCATCTTCGCGGGGAAGTTTAAGGCTCGCTCGCGGTTCGTCCGCGCGGTTGGCAAACTTGGTCTGAGTTATTGGCACATCCAGCGTGCGACCGCCGCGCAGGGCCAGACCGGCAGTTTTCAGCAGAATCCGATCCTCCGCGACGAGGTGCTAAAGTGGCGAGACCAGGTCTGACCTACTTCCGCCACCACGTCGTTCCGATCATAAAAGAGCGTCCGCGTGCCGGTGCAGAGACGAATTTCTCGATGTATGCGCGATTGTACGGGTTCGACTTCAAGTGTCGAAACGTTTCTGGCCGTGTCTCGTCACGCTCTCCATCGCATAACAACCGTCAAATGCCGCGGGTTGGCGACTGACGTCGGACATGCCGGCGGATAGATCGTGCCACATGTGAAGAAGAAAGCAGAAGTCGGCATTCAGCTGACTTCTGCTTTCTTTGATCTGGTAGGCCGTGCAGGGATCGAACCTGCGACCCACGGATTAAGAGTCCGTTGCTCTACCAACTGAGCTAACGACCCAAATCAATGACACAGTATAGCAAACGCATTTTTCTTCGCAAAGACTGCAAGCGGTCGGACACGAAGCCGTTCTGACGGATAGCGGCATTGCATTGTTGCGCCTTTGCGCCGACAATATCGTGTTGGCCTATGAAGGAATGTCCCAAATGTGAAGTGGTCTATCCGGACGAGACGCTCGCTTGTCCTGACGATGGTACCGAGACGCGCCATGCGATGCCGGGGCCGCCGCTGATCGAGGGCCGATATGAGCTTGAGCGGCGTCTGGGACGCGGCGCTATGGGTTACGTCTTTCTTGCCCGGGACAAAAAGTTCGCAACCAAGAAGCTCGCTGTAAAGACGGTACGTCAGGACATTCTGTCGAGCGACGATCTGCAGGAAGGCGAGGCGATCGCGAGATTCGAGCGCGAGGCTCAGGCAGCGGCTTCGATCCAGCATCCGAACACCGTAAGCGTTACTGACTTTGGAGAGACCGCGGACGGCGTATTTTATCTCGTGATGGAGTACGTCGAGGGCGAGACGCTGCATAAGCTGCTTCGCCGCGAGGGAACTCTGCCGGTCAAACGTGCCGTTCACCTGCTCCGCCAGATCGCCGACGGCGTTGAGGCCGCTCATGAGTTGGGCATTCTGCATCGCGACCTAAAGCCGGCAAACATCTTCATTATGAAGGGCAAGGGCGACGGCTTTGTAAAGGTCGGCGATTTTGGCCTTGCAAAGATCGTCAATCAGACCGTAACGGACATCAGCTCAAAGGCCACGCCGTCGTCACGGGGCATCATCGGCACGCCGGAGTTCATGTCGCCTGAGCAGATGCAGCCCGAGATGGGTGTCGATAAGCGGGCCGATCTTTACGCTCTGGGCACGATCGCGTATCTGATGCTCGGCGGCAAGACGCCGTTCACAGGCGATCTGATGCAGCTCGTGATGCAAAAGATCATGCACAAGGCGCCGCCGCTGTCGTCGATAAGGACGGACATTCCCGCCGATGTCGACCGCGTTATCATGAGCTCGCTTGAGATCGCACCGTCCGACCGTCCGGCGTCAGTGAGCGACTGGATATCCGAACTCGAACAGGCGGCCGAGGATGTGACCGAAGCGAAACGCGGCGGCATGTCGCGGCTCGTCGTCCTCGCGCCGGTCAACGCCGAGGTTTACGTCAACGATGAACGTAAGGCCAGCGTTGGCAGCTCGGGTCGCGTCGTTTTGACCGACATTCCGCCCGGCGAGCACATCTTGCGTGTTTCAAAGGCCGGCGAGCGTGACGACGAACGCCTGATCGAGGTCCGCGAAGGAGCGCAGGAACAGGTCATCCAGGCCCAACTCAAGACGGCACAAGGTAGTCAGCCCACGTCATCGCAAGGTGCTGGATCGAGCGGAGCACCGGCGTCGAGCGTGATGCCGGGGATCGTTGCGTGCTCAAACTGTGGATCCCGCTTTGCCGAGGGCGTGAGGTTTTGCGGCCGATGCGGCGGCGGGCGTTTTGTTATGGTCAGTCCCGGCGAAGCTCCGCCTGCGTCGGGCTTTCCTTGTCCTCGGTGCCAGGCGGCGTTGCCTGCGAACTCCCGCTTCTGCGGCCGCTGCGGCATGACGATCGCCGCCGGTGCGATCCACGCGAGCCAACCGCCATCCTTCAGTCCGCAATCTACGGCCCAAACGCCGTCATACTTTGCCGGCCAGCCGCAACAGGTCTCTCGCGTCTGCCGTCGCTGCAATACAGCCTACCCGCCGCACATTCGATTTTGTGGCAAGTGTGGCCTCACGCTCACCTAAAGTTCGTCCGAGAAAGTTGTTGTCCCTTTGCTGCATTCAGCGGCGTGATAGTTTGAAAAGTCGCGTTTGGTGCGTGTTATGGTTATAATGGTTTCGTTCCGAACCAAACCGATCTTGACGGGGACTTGAGCGATGAAGATTTGCCCGCGATGCCAGACGACATACGCCGACGATAACCTAAATTTCTGTCTCGAGGACGGCTCGACGCTCAGTCAGATGGGCGGCGTTCCCCCTGCGCCTACGGTACAGATGCAGCAGCCCTTTCCGACGCATCAGGCACCGGGGGCCGGACAGCAGACAGGCCAGGCCGGATGGAATGTCGGCCAGCAGCAGCCGACATACTCGATGCAGACGCCTAAAAAGTCGTCGAAGGCGTGGGTTTGGGTCCTGCTTATCCTTGGTGTGCTCGTGTTGCTCTGTGGTGGAGGCTTTGCGGGGCTGGTCTATCTCGGCAGTCTTGAGAACGCGAAGAACGCAAATAATACAGTTTCAAACACCAATTCGTCGAGCTTCGCTAACAAGAACTCGAACAGCACGACCACCGGCGGGCGAACGTCAGTCACAAAACTCGACCTTGCAAAATGGGAGCAGAACACCGCCGCCTATGGCAAAACTGCCTTTATGGACGGCGAGTTTACGATGTCGTCTCGGTCTAAGGGCTTTTATTACGTTCTGGCGGGTACCGAGGATCAAAAGTCGGTCAACGCGGACGTAGCGCTGACAGTGCGAAACGTCGATAATGCGGACACCACCCTCGGTTATGGACTTGTTTTTCACAGCCAAACGACACCGTTGCAGCAGGGTTACGCGCTTCTTTTGGATTCGAAGAAGAAGCGGTATCGAATAGTCCACCACGAGCCAAAAAAGGAGACCCCTGTTGTCAATTGGACAAAGTCCGACGCGATACTCGACGGCACCTCGGAGAACACTCTGGAGGTCCGAGACCTAAGCGACCGTATCGATATTTACATCAACGGCAAGAAGGTCAATTCGATAAAGAACGTTCACGGCTTTGCTAACGGCGTCGTCGGCCTGTACGCCGGCGACGGCATCAAGGCGGGCTTTAAGAACTTCGAGATCAGGAAGTGATCACGCTCCATTCTCAGCTAGTATGAAGCAATGCCCGCGATGCAAGCAGACCTATAGCGACCCGGCACTCAACTTTTGCCTCGAGGACGGCGAACTGCTGGTTGCGTTTTCGCAGGAACCGCCGCTCGGCAGATATGCTGACGAAACGCCGCCCACGATCCTGCTCGACCAGTCGCGGGTCACAAATCCGACAAACTGGCCGCAGCAGCAGGCCGCGCAGCCGCCCGCGCGGTGGCAGCCGCAATCCATGCAAGGCGGGCAGTTTTCGACGGCATTCCCGCGGTCGCGGGATCAGACGCTTCCGACGGTGGCCCTGATCCTCGGCATCCTTAGTCTGCTGCTGGTTTGCTGTTACGGTGGTATTTGGCTCGGCGTGCCGGCCGCCATCGTTGGCTTCCTCGGCATGCGAAACGCCGACAGCGATCCCAGCCGATACACCGGTCGCGGTATGGCCATCGGCGGAATGGTCCTTGGCGTGATCAGTCTGCTATCGTCAATTGCTTTTGTGCTTTTCGCCATCGTCGCCAGTTGAACTCTATTCATGCGGGTCACTCTTCACGTTGTTGCCGGGCCGCAAACGGGCCGTGATTTTAGCTTCGATCAGCACGACACCTTCCTGATCGGCCGGAGCGAGGACGCGCAGTTTTGCCTGCCGCACGATCGATTCTTTTCTCGCAACCACTGCCTGATCGAGATAGCTCCGCCGCAGGCATTTCTCCGTGATCTGAATTCAACCAACGGCACGTTTGTGAATGGCATGCGGGTCGCCGAGGCCCACCTTAAGAGCGGCGACCGCATTCAGGGCGGCGAAACGGTCCTTGAGGTCGAGGTGACCACGGGGCTTGAGGATTTTGCGGACACGGCCCGGATGAACCTGCATCCCTCGGTTGTTAACGTAACGTGTCTGAATTGCAGCGTTCCCGTGGCTGTCGAGGCGACGCACCCCGAGGCGAAATTGTCATTCGTCTGCGACGATTGTCGCGAAAAACTTAAGACAAACCCGCAGCCAATACCGAACTACCAGATGATCCGCGTCATCGGCCAGGGCGGCATGGGCAGCGTGATGCTGGGCCGCTCCGACGCCGACGGCCGTGCGGTCGCCATCAAAACACTTTTGCCCGAGGTTGCCGTCAGTGAGCAATCGCTTAAGCGGTTCATGCGCGAGATCGAGGTAGCCTCTTCGTTAAAGCATCCTAACATCGTTGCCTACGTCGAACACGGCACGCACAATGGCCTTGTCTATCTCGTAACCGAATTTATCCAGGGCATGGACGCCTCGCGCCTCGCACGGCATCGCGGCGGTAAGCTCGAGTTTCGCGAAGCCATGCAGATCGTCGAACAGACGCTAGCGGCGCTCGAGTTTGCCCACAACCTTGGCTTCGTTCACCGCGACATCAAGGAGCAGAACATCCTGATCGCCGGCGAGTTTCCCGGCTCGATGGCAAAGTTGACGGACTTTGGCTTGTCCAAGAGTTTTAAGGAGACCGGCATGTCGGGCGTGACAATGGTCGGTGATGTCGCCGGTACGATCGCGTATATGCCGCCGGAGCAGATCCGTGATTTCAAAGACGTAAAACCGCCGTCCGATATCTACGCGATCGGGATGACCGCGTACAGCCTGCTCACCGGGGCACACGCGTTAGACATCGCGCCAAAGGCCGGCATTGCGGAGACGGTGAAGGCGATATTTGAGCGGCCCGTCGTCCCGATCCGCAGCCGCGTTCCCGAGGTGCCTGAGCACGTGGCGTCTGTAATTGAAGTTTCCCTAGCAAAGCAGCCCGAGATGCGGTGGCGAACTGCGGGCGCTATGCGTGAGGCTCTTCTGTCGGCTGTGGCGTCGGCGTAATATTGGCGGTGGCCACGATCAGTCCGATAAGAACCCACAAGTGACGGGCATTCTCAAACGGACCCGACCATCCCCTGAACCACAAAACACGACACGAACGCGACGCCGAGGGCAATACGGATCGTCGACAGGTCCGTCAGCTCTTTTGTTGACAGGTCCACTCTTCGAATCGCCGATACACCCACAGCCGTGATCCCCGCTAGCCCGAGCAAGCCAGCCTGCGCAGCGACATTGAGAGCAATATTGTGCGCATCCGTGATCAACGCCCACGCGCCGGACGGCAATTGGTAGGGAAGGTTGACAACCGGCAGTCCCAGGCCGACGCCAAGAATGGGGTGCCCCGCGAATGTAGCTATCGCCTGCTGCCACGTCAGCAGCCTTGCACTTGGCGTAAAGTCATAACCGGCGAGTGAAAGATAGACCGGGCTCGCCGATCCGAAAGGCGTAAATGAGGAGATGAGGATCAAAGCAATGATCGAACCGACGACGCCGATCACCGCTAATCGAGCCGTTACGACATGGTGCGATGTCCGCGAGATGAGGTAGATCCAGAGAGCTGCCGCCGCCAAAACACCGCCGATTCCCGGCGTGAGCGTAAAGAAGATAGCGATAGAGAGTGTGGCGAGCAACAGACAGAAAGTTCGATTGCCGACGCGACCTAGATGCCGAAAGGCCAACAGTATCATCAGTCCG
This sequence comes from Blastocatellia bacterium, assembly GCA_963716755.1. Lineage (GTDB taxonomy): Bacteria > Acidobacteriota > Blastocatellia > Pyrinomonadales > Pyrinomonadaceae > OLB17. Next base: position 143,887 of record CAVQUD010000002.1, on the reverse strand, counting down.
GCCGTCAGATAGTTGCAGAGCATCGACGGATACTCGAATGTGCCCTGAATTCGCGGATAGTTGCCGGGCGGCAATGTGCCGTAATAGTGCATTGCAAACGCTGTCAACGCATTCTCGGAACCGGCAAAGAATGACGCGGCCGTCAACACTGAGACCGCTCCCGCGATGGACCCGGCCACGAGCCAAACGGTCAAGGTCCTCAGGAGCATTCTTTGGTCACGAACGAGATTGATAGTGAGAACCGCGAGCGCGATGAGGTAGATCTCAGCCGGCAGACGCCTGAGGCTTCGCCCGCATCACTCGAGAACGCGGCAGATAGTATCAAGGCAAGAACATATAAGCCTAGCCAGATATAAAGTCGATCAAACTTAAACGATGTGTGTCGGACGACGAGGGCGATCGCAAACAAGACGCAACAGCCTACGAATATGAAGTCGGTCGCTGTGGCGGTGCTTCCGAATAAGACCACGTTGGGCCGCATGAATGCGAGCGAAAAGACCAGCACTAGGAATGCCCATTCGGCCGCTGTAGCGAAAAGGGAACTACGCTGACTCATCGCGTTCGACGTCCTCGCCGCGCAGTTCGTGAAGTACCGCGTTGATAACGCCGCCGATCATCAGGGCAAGGGCCGTCAGATACAGCCAGAGCATCATAATCATCACGGCCCCGAGTGAACCGTATGCCTTGTTATAAGAGTTGAAGTAGCCAAGATACGTGCGGAATGCGGTGGTAAGCAATATCCACAGAAGTATCGCGACGACCGAGCCCGGCGTGATCCACACCCAGCGAAATCGCTTGAAAGCCGGCAGCAGATTGTAGATCACCTCACAGGTAAACAGCATCACCACGAATGTCGTGATCCACTGGATCACGACCAGCACCAGAGGCGACGTGATCTCATAGCCAAGCGCGGCGGTAAGATATTGAACAAGCTGCCAGCCGTAAAAGACGATCGTCAGCACGACACCGGCAAGCAGGCTGACAACCAGCGTGAGTATGAGTGATTGAAGTTTTGACCACCACCACGCCTGTTTGTCGACAAAGCCGTATACGGAATTCAGAGCGACTCCGAATCGCATCGACTCCGGCCGATGCCGACCACAGCGTAACCGCGAGGCCCAGCGTGAGCTTGCCTCCCGTGCTGTTCGCGACGATCTCGTCGACGGTCTTTCGTACGAGATCAAACGCGGTCGAAGGCATGATTTGCCTGAGATATGCGAACAGCTCGTTTCTCAGTCCGTCAGAAGATTCCAGAACGATCCCAAACAGAGAAACGAGGAAATAAAGCAGCGGAAACAACGCGAACGAGAAATAGAACGCCACCTGAGCCGCGCGGCTGAAGATATCAGCCTCGAACGACACGTCATAGAGCCGCGTGAAGAAGCGTTTCCATTGGAACCCGTCTATCATCCTATCCGATTCCCGTTTTGCCAGGTGCGCCGTTGGTCGTTACGGCTTGCCGCTCTATTTGCGGGGCAGCTTGCTGCTCCGTTAGCTTATCCAAATCTCGCGGCTTGCCGCCGCCGAACGCTTGGGCGGCGGCAAGCCGCTAAGTGCGACGTACATGTCCGGCGATGCAAGCATCGCCGCAAATAGAACGGCAAGCCGCTACGGAATTAGCTCAAATACACCCTCGGAACCCGCGGGCTGATGCCGCATGTGATCTCGTAACCGATCGTGCCAACCTCGCGTGCGAGATCGGCGGCAGTAACCGTCGCCTTGCCATCGCCGCCGATCAGGAAAATCTCGTCACCGACAGTCGCGTTCTTGATATCGGTGACATCGAGCAACGTCCAGTCCATCGAAACACGACCGACAACAGGTGCGAATCTGTCGTTCACGACGGCCCGGCCGGTATTCGACATCGCCCGCGGATAGCCGTCCGCGTAGCCTATCGGGACAAGGGCGATCCGAGAGTCGCGCTCCGTATGAAACGTCTGCCCGTAACCGAGGCCTTCACCGGCTGGTATTTCCTTGATCTGAGCGATCCGCGAACGCAACGACATCACCGGCCGCAGTTCAGGTCTGTCCGAGCCGTCAGGCAGAATGTCGCTCAACAGTCCGTAAAGCGCACCGCCGAGTCGGACCATCCCTTGTCGTGATTCGCGGCAGCGGATCGAACCGGGCGAGTTTGCGATATCGACGATCTGAGGCGAATGACCTTCTTCTTCAAACACTTCACAAGCCTCGTCAAACCGTCCGATCTGTGTGCCCGTGAACACATCCTCCGCGGGATCGTCTGCCGACGCAAGGTGGCTCATTATGCCGCCAACATTGAGATTCGGGAATTGTTTGAGCCCTCGTGCAAACTCGCGTGCGTTGGGCCATCTCACACCGACGCGGCCCATGCCGGTGTCTATCTTGACGTGAATCTCGATGCTGCCAGAGCCGACAAATGCCGACAGGACGCCCGCCGTTTCGAGGCTGAATATGACCGGCGTCAGGCCGTGCTCGACGATGAGCCGTTCTTGCCCGGGCCAAAAAGAGCCAAGGCAAAGTATCGGCCGCGTGACGCCTGCATTGCGCAATTCGACGCCTTCTTCCGGAATTGCGACGCCAAACCAATCGACGCCTTCCTTCTCCAGCCGCAACGCGCATTTCACGGCCCCGTGCCCGTACGCATCCGCCTTAACGACAGCCATATACTCGATGCCGTCGCCGATGAACTGCTTGGACGAGTTGAAATTGAACGCGAGAGCGTCGAGGTCGATGTAGGTCGCGGTCGGACGCATCTTGGGTTGGAGCGGCATAGGAAATTAACGCAAAGTCGCCAAGACGCAGAGTCGCAAAGCCAGACAAGAAACTGCTTATGTTCGCTTAACGAAAAGCCCTGCTGCCGCTTTGCGTCTTTGCGACTTTGCGTTAGAACTTCTTCTTCATAACGGTATATTCCCGTGCTTACGCGGCGGATTCGTGTCCCGCTTATTCCGCAACAATGACAAGGCCCGAATGAGCTTAGGCCGCGTCTGGCTCGGTTCGATCACCTCGTCGATAAAACCGCGTTCGGCGGCGACGTACGGATTGGCGAATTTCTCGTTGAATTCATCGATCAACCGCTGGCTTTTCTCGTCGGGGTTGGTCGTGTCAGCGAGTTCCTTTCGATGCAGCACGCCAACGGCTCCCTCGGCCCCCATGACGGCGATCTCGGCGGTCGGATAGGCAAAATTGATGTCCGTGCGAATATGCTTTGACGCCATCACGCAATACGCGCCGCCGTAGGCTTTACGGGTGATGACCGTGATCTTTGGCACGGTCGCCTCGGCGAATGCGTAGAGCAGCTTCGCTCCGTGACGGATGATGCCGTGATGCTCCTGGCCGACGCCCGGCAAAAATCCCGGCACGTCCTCAAACGTGATCAGCGGAATGTTAAAGCAATCACAGAACCGAACGAACCTTGCCGCTTTGACCGAAGCATCAATATCGAGCACGCCCGCGAGATACGCCGGTTGATTGGCCACTATGCCGACCGAGCTGCCGCCCAAACGCGTAAATCCAATAACGATGTTCGGTGCGTAATGCTCCTGCACCTCAAAGAAATAGCCGTCGTCAACGACCGCGTGAACGATGTCGCGAATATCGTAAGGCTGATTCGCGTGCTCCGGGACCATCGTGTCGAGCTTTTCGTCGGCTACGATCTGACGGGTCGGTCGTCGCCACGAACGGCGGATCATCGACGTTATTCGACGGCATGAACGAGAGCAATTCCCGCGTGATCTGCAGCGCGTGCTGGTCGCTGTCAGCCGCGAAATGAGCAACGCCGGACTTGGCATTATGCGTCATCGCACCGCCAAGTTCGTCCTTGGTCACGTCCTCGTGCGTCACGGTCTTGATCACGTCGGGGCCCGTGATGAACATATACGACGTGTCCTTGACCATCACGTTAAAGTCCGTAATGGCAGGACTGTAAACTGCACCGCCGGCACACGGGCCGAGAATGCACGAGATCTGCGGCACGACGCCGCTCGCGAGCGTGTTCCTTAGGAAGATGTCCGCGTAGCCGCCCAGCGAAACGACGCCTTCCTGAATTCTCGCCCCGCCCGAATCGTTCAGCCCGACAACCGGAGCACCGACCTTCATCGCGAGGTCCATCACCTTGCAGATCTTCTCGGCGTGCGTCTCCGACAGGGAACCGCCGAACACCGTAAAATCCTGAGCAAAAACAAACACCGGTCGCCCGTCCACCAGCCCGTGGCCCGTCACGACGCCGTCGCCGGGGAATTTCTGCTTATCCAGCCCAAAATCCGTCGACCGGTGCGCGACAAACTTATCAAACTCCTCAAACGACCCTTCGTCGAGAAAGAAATCGACCCGCTCCCGCGCCGTCATCTTGCCCTGAGCCTTCTGCTTCTCAACCCGCGCCGCCCCGCCGCCTTCCTCAGCCGCCGCCGACCTTTCCCTCAGCAGCTCGATCTTACTTTTTACCTTTGTTTCGGGCTTCATCTCGGATAAGTGTAGCTATTCCAAGCCGCATTTCCAATCAGACGAGCTACCGAGTCGACTGGCACGGGTGAACCATCTAGGACGGGATCTTGTTGCGAGACAACCTCACACTGGAGGACACAAGACTGGTGGAAAGCTCTTGATCTCCAGCCGTATTCATACGGCTTGCCTTCCGGGAGCATAGCCACGCCATTCGCGGCGTGGAATAATGCGAAAAAACAATCTTGGCGTTTCAACGTCCTTTCCTCGGACGCCATATGCCACAAACGGAACAAGCCCGTTGAAAAGGGCTGGGAATCATATTTCGAGTCTTTACGATGCCGTGAACGACTTGGCTATGTGCCGCGGGCGTCTGGAAGACGGCTGAAGCCGCCTCATGAATCTCAAATAACTAGAAAACCAAACACCGGTCGCTGGTTACAATCCACTCGGCCAGTTGGGACATTGTGCTCAATTCGGTTCCGTCGATGCGAGGCACGTCTTTCAGACCCGGGCGTCGGCGCAGCTTCCGCAGATCTTTACCTTTGCACCTTTGGTCAACGCAAGTTTGAGCATTCGCTCGATGTTGTAATAGCCGTTTGGCGTCGTTTGTCCCGCGATCGCGCAATTCGCGGCGTCGGCCATCAGAAATATCCGCACTTCGACATTTTCGTGTTCTTTACCAAGACTGATTTGCCAATCGAAGAGCGTTATATGCTTTTTCGGTACCGTAAGGGGCATCGTTGATTAAGATTAATATTTTCATTTTTCTTCCTTTAGATTTACTTTTATCTATCAGTTTCCAGGTTTCAATAGCGTTCCTGACTATTTCTCGGCTTTAGAAGTATTTGAACCACCAGTATTTTTCAAACCAAACCTTCGACCAGTGCCAGAAATAACCTGGCTTTTTCATCTTTACGTCGGGCAAAGGCGACGCATGAAAATTTCCCCGGCATAACCGGCTTTCCCGTCACCCAGTTCCAGAAAGCACTGTCCGTCACCGCCGAATACTTCGAAATCACTTTTGCCTTTGATCTTTTGGATAATGTTATGAGCGACAACTTCGGCCTCGTGAAGCGCAAACACTCCGGCTTTTGGCAATGGCTTGCCCATTTCGAGAGGAATAAATGTTATATCGCCGATCGCGTAAACATTCGGGAATTGAGTTTCCATCGTCTTCTGATCAGTCTCGATCCATCCCGATTCGCCAACGAGGATTTGCTTCGCGACTACGGCGGGGCACTGATGCTTTCGGAGTATAGGCGAGCAGATCATATTCAGCCGCTTTCCCGTCGCCGAAAGTCAAAGAAGTTTCTGAAGCCGTGGTGAGCTGGTGTTCGGGAAAATATTTAATACCCTTCGCTTCAACCATGCTTCTTACTGCTCCGGACACTTTCTTTTCCCGCCACGCCCATTGGTCCTGGTTCGGGTGTGTATAGAGAAATCTCAGTTTTGCTGCCCAGACCTTTGTGACGGATATAACTCTCAACCAGCATTGCCGCTTCGTAGGGCGAGACGGCAGGACATTTAAACGGAAGCGACGGTACGACAATGGCAACCTTTCCGCCATTAAAGTTGCGAAGCTGCATGAAAACCGTTTGCACCGTCCAGGGTGAAAAAATCGAAGCCGAATCTATTCAGATCGTGTTCGTCTTTCTGTTCGACGCCAAGAGAGATCACCATATGGTCGCCCACGTATTCTTTGCCGCCGACCGTAACAGCGATACTTTTGGGATCGACCGTCTCGATCTCGCCGATTAGCACCTCGATTTTGCCACTCGCCAGTTTTTTTGTGCTTCGGTAAACCTGTTGAGGCTTTCGCTTTCCTACCAGCAGCCAAAGCAGCGATGGAGCGAAAATGTTCTTTTCTGACTTCTCGATCAGGACAACTCTCACGTCATCGCCGCCATTTTTACTCAACTCATTGGCCGTGACGATTCCGCCGGTTCCCGCTCCCGGACACGGAAACTTGTTTTTCTCATTTTCAGAATTTTTCAAGCAGATCTCGCTGCATTTCAAGGTTTTCAACTAACACCTCACGCATCAGCGAACAAGCCTCGGCGACCTTAACCGAAGAAAGACCGTAGTAACTGAATCTGCTGTCCTTACGCTTTCAAAATTCCGCTGTTCACCATTATCGACAAGTGCTGGCTCAGGTTCGATTTCAAGCCTCCGGTTTGTTCCAACAGATCACCAAATGAAAAGCTCTTCGTCCCGGAGAAGGTCGATAATCTCGATCCTTAAAGAATGGGCCAGTGCTTTGCATATCTCGGCCTGCAACTTGTAAACTGACTTACTCGACATGGTGCCCTAACTGTTTAGTAGTATCTAAACTATTAAAACACATTGCAAACCGACGGACGGACGTGATGCCAGCGAAGTCGAGATCGTCAATTATCACTAGGAGTTCTAATGAGCAATGAAAAGCTAAAGCCAATACATCGCGGCGAGATATTGCTTGAGGAGTTCCTTAAACCGCTCGGCATCTCGCAGTACCGCCTTGCAGCCGATATTAGTGTGCCGCCGCGACGTATCAATGAGATAGTCCTCGGCAAGCGGTCGATCAGTCCGGACACGGCCCTGCGGCTGTCCCTCTATTTTGGCCTGTCGGAACAGTTTTGGATCAACTTGCAGACTCGATTCGACCTCGAAAACGAAAAAGACAAGCCTGAACGGCCGACTGGATCAGGAAGTGCACATCTTGAAGGCCGCCTAAATTTCAAACACGCCAGTTATCATTGCCGGAGTGCTTGCGGTGGGCTAGTTGGCTCTTCTGCTCAGCTTCTGCCACGCGTGAATCGCGGAGCGTGTCAGTTACCCGACCGTGAGGGGGCTTCAGTTTTCCCAAAGGCAGTGCCGGTCGGAAGAAATCTATTGACTTCTGTGCATGTATGTGCTATACATGCAACATCGATCTTTGACAATTGTCGTACACGTGTCGGACAGAAATCTTTTTTGCCGCGAAATTCGTGGAACACGGCAAAAATACGCCCGTAACCGCGGTAGGTGCAATAGGTTACGGTGTTCCACAGGGCACTGGAACAGGCGTGGAACACGCCGGAACATGGCCGGAACACGAGCCGCTTTTTTTGCGCGAAATTCGTGGAACACGGCAAAAATACGACCGTAACCACCGTATATGGAATAGGTTACAGTGTTCCACACGGCACTGGAACAGGCGTGGAACAGGCCGGAACATGGCCGGAACAGACCGCAATTTGTTTTTTTTCAAAAACTCGCGGGACAGCGGCAAAATCTGGCCGTAAACCCTGTAGGTGCAAGAGTTAGACTGTCCCATATGGGTGCGGGACACTAGCGGGACAATGGGCAGGCGAGATCGCCTTCTGGTTTCCACCTGCCGAAACAAAATGGGGGCTTGCGTCGCCGTGCGGTGTTCCGCTAACGTAATTCGCAACATGGAGGATGAGGTCATAACAAGCCGCGACAACCGTCGACTGGTCGACGCCCGAAAGGTGCGGGACGGGAAGGTCAGGGAACTGATCTTTCTCGAGGGCACGGCGGCTGGTCGAGGAGGCGTTGCGGTCGGGCGTCGTCCTGGACGAATGCTTCGCGACGGAGAGCTTTGATGGTGGCGGAGCTATTGGACGCCGTCGCGTCGCGGTGCGAGGTCAGGCGTGTTGCGGATCGGCTGTTTGGGTCGATCGCTGATACCGACACCTCGCAGGGAATCGTCGTGATCGCACAGCGGCCTGCGGCTTCGCTGGCGGAACTGGATGTCACGGCGGCCGAGGTCCCGATGGTGCTGTTCCTGAAGGAGATCAATAACCCGTCGAATCTCGGGGCGATCTTTCGCACCGCCGAGGCGGCCGGCATCGAGGGCGTGATCGTATCGACGGGTCGGCCGACGCTTTCTCGCCAAAGGCCTTGCGTGCTGCGATGGGCTCGAATCTCCGGCTGCCGGTGGTCGAGGGCGTGTCGTTTGACGCGGCGTTAGGTTGGGCACGAGATAACGGCTTGGTCGTAACGGCTACAGTCGCGGGTGGTGCGGTTAGCTACATCGATATCGATTGGAAGCGGCCGCGCATGCTTGTGCTCGGCTCAGAGGCACACGGCCTGAGCGATAGAGAACTGGAGGCAGTTCAGGAGACGGTGACAATACCGATGGCAAACGGCGTCGAGAGCTTAAATCTGGGCGTGGCGGCGGGAATCCTGATGTTCGAAGCGAGGCGTCGGAGAGCCGCCTAACAGATCAAGGAACCGGACTCGATGTGGCGGTGGTGTTAGCCGCGGGAGCCGTCTCGAGCGCCTTTTTGAGGCCGGTCTGAACGGTCGTGTCGCTGATTGCGGTGAGCATGATCGCAATGTCGTCCTGTATGACCTGACGGTTGCGTTCGTCGGCTTCACCGAGACGATTACGGGCCTCGATCAGCATAGCGCGGGCGACTTTGTAGTCACCTACCAACAAGTAGGCCCTGGCGAGCAGATAGTGGTCCTCACAGTCCCGCGGATCGGTGCCGTAGCGGCCAATATAGCCTGTCGGATTCGAATCGACGCTGCGGCGGTTCTCTTCAAAGGCCGTCAGCGGGATGTTCTCCGAACGCATCTCCGTCGGCAACGGCGTTGTTTCCGGCGGTTTCGGTGCCAGCAAAAAGTGGTAGGCCGACAGGCCGAAGAACGCGCCGATGATCAACATGCCAAATCCCACCAGCAGTGTGCCGGCGAGCGATGTTTTCGCCGGTGCAGACGCAGGCGGAACACTCTTGGGGGGCACGATGATCGCTGGTTCGGTCGAGGGGATATCGACCTTTAATGCCGACGCTACAGCAGCCGTCTTAGCCGATTCTTCGGGCGAGAACGAGATCGTATCGTGCTCAAGCTCAGGGTCGGTCTGCTGTTGTTCAGGCATCTCGGGCGGGGTCAATTGACCGGTCTCAAGCTCAAGCAGGTCGTCATCGGCCGCTGCGATGGGAGGCCGAGCAGTTGCAATGGTTGGATGTTCTTCTGGCTCCGTCGTCGACGCGGTGGTTGTATCGGCTTCGCCAGCTCCCACGCGGACCACGACTGCCGTAAGATTGTCTTCTGCTCCGCGTTGAAAGCAGAGGTCCTTGAGGTAGTCGCACACGTCGGGCGGGGAGCCGCCGAAATGTCAGCACTCCCTTGATCTCCTGATCGTTGACATGCCGCGTAATACCGTCGGAACACAGTAAAAATGCCGTTCCCGGCTCTACCATGATGGTCTTTAGGTCGGGTTCTACGGTGGATTCGGCACCGAGGGCACGGCTGATGATATTGCGGCTCGGATGGTGCTCGGCCTGTTCCTCGGTCATGCGACCGGCGCGGACCTCTTCGGCGACCATCGAATGATCCTCGGTCTCGCGGTGGATCTCGCCTTCGCGGTCAAGTCTGTACACGCGCGAATCGCCAACGTGGCCGATCGTCGCGATATTGTCATTAAGGTGGACGGCAACGATCGTCGTGGCCATGCTCGCGAGCTGGGGCAGCTCCCGCGCCATGTCGTAAATTGCTGAGTTGGCCTGCTCGATGGCGGCCCGCATTACGGTCTCGGCGTCACCATTGCGGGCATTGGCAAACGCCTCGCCGAGGATGTCCATCGCCATCTGCGATGCGACCTCGCCGGCCTGGGCCCCGCCGACACCGTCAGCCACCGCAAAGATACCTCGCTGGGCGAGATCGAGGTACGAATCCTCATTGTGCGGCCGCTTTTGGCTAAGCCCGCGATCCGACACTGCGGCCGAAGATATGTGGACCGAAGTGTCCATAGGGTGCAGAGGTTAAACGAGTTGCGGCTTTATCTCGACCATATCGCGACGCCGGTCAAGGGCGTTACGGTGCGAGAATGCCATTAGCATTCCGAGCATCAAGAAGCTCGTTATCAGGCTGAATCCGCCATGGCTGACAAATGGCAGCGTAATGCCGGTCATCGGCAGTGCTCGCGTGATGCCGCCGATGTTCACAAGCGCCTGAAACCCGATGAACGCGGCCAGGCCAATGCAGCACAGTTTACTGAACATATCACGCGAATCACGGGCCGTTCGTACGCCCGCCGTGACGAAAACGATCAGGGCAAAGGTTACCAACAAACCTCCGAAAAGTCCAAGTTCTTCAGCCAACGCAGCGAAGACGTAATCCGAGTCGGCGACCGGTATTAGTTCGGGATATCCGAGGCCCAAACCGCGTCCCGTGGCCCCACCCGAGGCGAGTCCGAACGTCGCCTGTGCTGGTTGAAAAGCGAGAATATCAAACCAAGCCTCGACATTGATCTTCTTCTGGGCATTATCGGGATCCTCCTCAATAGCGGCCTGATACTCGGCATTGTTCTCGACGTTCTTCTTGTACCATTTCTGATAGTCCCCCGCCCACCATTCGGTTTCCGGAGTCGGCGGATTAAATCCGTCAAGCCATAGATGAAATCGCTGTTGAATTCGATTGGGAAGGATCTTCTTGACCGGCGCGGCTATGGCCGGCAGAAGAGGTATCTGCTCCTGCGTTTTTACCGGCAAGGCTCCGACGATCAGAATTGATAAAACCAATGCAACGCCGCCGACAAGTACAAGCCGTTGCGGGAATCGCCGTACGGCGATCAAGTATAGCGTCGCATAGACCGAGCTAAATACCATCATCTGCCCAAAATCGCTGAGCACGAAAAACGGCAAAAATGGCAGGATCGCCATTACGACGAGCGGCAGGGCGTCCTTAGCCCTAGGCACGCCCCAATAGGTCCGGGCTAGATTTTTGTAGAGAACTGCGAGGATAGCGGCAAATCCGATCAGGAAAGGAACTTTAGCCAGTTCCCAAGGCGTCATATTCAGAAACTTTCCGCGCTCCGCAAGCCCGGCTGGAACCAGAAGAAGAGGAAGAGTAATAAGAACGATCAGAAAGCCCTTCTGCTTTATCCGTTCGATAATATCGTTGCGGCGGAACGCGATATAGAAGCCAAGGAGGCCGATGATGCCAAGGACGGGATTAACAAAGCGGCCGCTTGAGAATACCGACCAAAGTGTGTCGTCGGGCGGCCGCGGCTTCTCGGTTGACAGATCGACCGGCGTTGGCGGCGTGGCGGGCAGACCCATTAACTGCTTTTTCTCAGGCGAGTAATTCTCCTGAATGTAATGCATCTGCAGTGTCTTGATCTTGGCCTGACGGGCCGTGGCCTTGTCTTTTTGCGAAGTATATTCAGGGTCGGTGAAGAGTCTATACTGGACGGTCAGGCCAATCGAGAAAAGCAGGACGGCTGACGCATAGATCGTCCAATTCCCATCGAATCGAAGAAATTTCTTGATAAGGATCGGCAGAATGGCGAGAGCCGCCAGCAATCCGAGGTTACGAAAAGCGGCCAATGTCGACGCCTCATACCCGCGGATCAAACCGCCGTAGTAAATAGAGTAGTGCGAGATCGCCGTGATCACGACGATCAGCAGGAGTATGAGGACATGTGTTGAAGTGCGGTTCTTCATTACATCAACGGCGAGCAGGTGTCGCGGGAGCGCCGAGTAGCCCAAGCCGTCTGGCCTCGATGAGAATGTTTGCCGCGATCGGTGCGGCGGTCGTCCCGCCGTATGCGCCAGTTCCAATATTTTCGATAGCGACCATCATAGCGATCTGAGGATTCTCAACCGGCGCGATGCATAAAAACAGGCCGTCCCATCTCTGCCAAAGCACGGTTTGAAGTTCCTCATAAAACTCGCCGGTTTCGCGGTTCCTTTTTCGTACGGTCCTTTTTACCACTTTTCCCTGGGCGTCGTATTTAGGGACGTCCTTGTCAGCCGTTCCGGTCTTACCGCCGGTTGTAATTCCTGCCGCAAGTACCTTTGCAAGGGCCCTCGTCGCGGTGCCTCCGGCCTCTTGCGTAACAGTTGACATGATGTCACGGACCTCGCGGGCTTGCTGCGGGCTCAGGACCTGCGAAAAGGCCTGAGGCGGCTGGTCCATCTCGATTCGGGGCTTCATCATCTTGCCTTCCATGTTCGCAGGGGCCGCTGCGATCAATGCGAGCTGCAGCGGCGTGACCGTACCGGCCCCGCCCTGCCCCATTCCGATGATCGCGGATTCGTAAAGGTTAAGACCGGCACCGGTCGTGATCGCCGAGCGGGCCGGGGCAAGGGCGCTGGCGAGGCGGCGACTGCTGACATTCCAGATGTCGGCGAAGCGTCCTTGTTTCAACGCATCTTCGCTTGTCTCAACGGGCGCCATGCCAAACGCGGTCGCCGTCTCGCCCATTCGCTCGCGGCCGAGAGCATTGGCCATACGCGAAAAGAACTGATTGCTAGACGCCCTGAAAGCGTCCCGGATAGGGCCCTGACACGAATGACATCCACCACTGCCATCGCAAATCTCCCGCGAGCCGCGAAACGGCACGTAGCATGGTGAGCCGGGATCGGGTCGCAGGTCGATATTCTGCTTACCCCCGCGAAATGCCGAGATCATCGTGAACGTCTTGAAGGTCGAGCCGGGCATGTAGAACTCGTGAAGGGTACGGTTGAGCGTTGGCTTATTCTTCTTGTCCGCCTCAAGCTTCATCCATCCTGCCAGCGACTCAGCGTCCGAAAGTTTGTAAGCGGGGTTCGAGTATGCGGCCAGCACGTCACCGGTTTGCGGATTCAAAATGACGACTCCGCCGTTACGATCACCGAGCTGTTTTGCCACAAAAGCCTGTAAATTCTTGTCGATGGTGATCTTAACGTCGCGATTCTCGGGTTGAGGCTTCTTGTATTTCGTCAATATTTCCCATGCCTCGGGCATAGGATCCGCATCCTGCTTATACAGTGAACGTTCCAGTCCCGGCGAGCCCCGCTCAGTGCCTAGCAGGTGAGCCATCTCTCTGTCGAGGGCAAACGTACGGTCGATGTTGCCGTCCTTATCGACCTTGTAGTACGCAAGGGCATTGGCGAGTGTGCCCGACCGGTCAAGCATCCAGCCGCGGAGATTGGCGGCGTTGATGCGACGATTGCGCAGATCTTTATAACTCAGTTCCTGAAACTTCTCGTTCCAGTCGTCGGCATAATATGCCCAGTAAAACTGTGACCCGAAGACGAACAAAGCCAGGATCACGAAAACAAACTGCCATACAATAAGGCTTCGATTGGCTACGTTCTGGGTCAGCTTCCGGGCGGCTTTCGCCGGTAGTTCGCGTTCGAACGTGAATCTGCGCCGACGAAAATTCTCGACAAAAGTGATGACAAGGAGCACTAGCAACGCCGTCACCGCAAACAGATACACGATCGACAGACCTGCTGGCGTGCCGCTCCAAGATCTGACCGCCGAAGATAGCCTCGGGCCGGATCTTGGAAAGGTCGAGAAGAAAAAGAAAGAAGGTGTTCATTCGTTATGCGTCACTTCAGTTACTTGCTCATCGAAAGTCGTTTCGATCTCGGGGATCTGGACACTTGCGACCGTTTCATCAGCCTCTCGGACAACGGCGTCGTTGCCGTCTTCGAGAGTCTTGCTGTTAACAGCGATCGTCGCGGCGCTTTGTCCCTCTCCTTCGTCGGACTCAGGCCGATCCGGACCGGAGCGGCCCTTGAATTCGAATCCGTCGATCTCGACGGTGTTCTCGGTGCTTTCCTCGTCAGGCTCGGGTTCGGCGATGACGACCGGCGGAGGGACAAATTCGAAGGTGACCGGTATCGTGCCGAACATAACACGGTCGTCAGCGGTGAGCTTGATGGCCTTACCGTAAGCGATCCGCTCGTCGTTGACGAACGTTCCATTGGTCGAGCCGGTGTCAGCAACCGAGAGATCCTGGCTCGCGTCGATCGCAAGCGAAGCGTGCGTTTTCGACACGCTGCTGTGGTCGAGAACCAAGTCGTTACCCCCAGAGCGGCCAACTGAGCAGCTGCGACCCGCGGGAAATTCAAGCTTGGTCTCCTTCGCGATGTCGTTAAGTCGAAAGCGGGCAATATAGGCCGGGCTGGCGATCTTAGGTTTCTCGGGCTCGTCGGGGATCAGGTCACTGAGATTCATCGCGGGGACGGTAACGTTCATTTCGACGTCACGGTCCTCGTCCGTGAAATGCTCAAAGCTGGCCATTAGTTTAACGCCCTCGATGAAGTAATCGGGTTTTACATCGAGTTTGACCGGCGCATACGTGTAATAAAGCGAATCATTGATATGGTCCACAACCGCCACGAGCATTTCATTTTCAAGTGACGCAAGGGCACCTTCTGCGTCCGTCGAGAACTTATCCCACTGGATCCTGAGCTTGATATTGTGTGGAACCACGGTCCCTTTGCCCGGAATCTCCTTCGCCTCGACATCGAGGAGTTTCTTAATACGCTCGATCAACTCGCTGGTTGCGATGCTGCTGGACGGTGTCCAACGCCGGCCGGTGAATCGGTCGACGGTGTCGCCGATCTTCGTCAGAGCCGCCGCGAACCAACCAATCCGCCGAGAGCCCTTTCTTGGGAACCGATTGTTTGTCAGTCATTTAGAGCCAGACCTTAATCCGAATATTCGCCCAATTCTAACGCAAAAGTTGCTCAAACAAAAGCAACTTACAGTATTGCAATATGTAGGTTAAACAATGTAAAATATGTTTGGAAGTCGTTATCCATTTCGACTATTCTATATCAGTGCCCCCATACCTTGGTCGGGATCAGATCACGAGAAGAAGATGAGGTCGGGAGGGAAATCAAGTGAAAAATGAACTTCCTCGGGAGAAAGCTCCCGCCAGAGGATTCTCCATCGTTGAGTTGCTGGTCGTCATCGCCATAATCGCGATCATGAGTACGGTCGCGCTTTTCTACGCCAACGCACACAAGAAGCTCTACGAGCCGGACGATCAGGCCCTACAGTTGAGCGACATGTTGCAGGAGGCTCGCCAGCGAGCCCTCACGCAACGGCGCACAATGCGTGTTGAGATCAATCTCGCGACCGATTCGGCTAAGTTGTACGATGAGAACGTGAACGCCCTCTCGGCTAGTGACGATGTCCTCGTCAAGGGGCTTACTCTATTTCCTTCTCAGCGGGTGAAGGTCGACTCACGTCCCTCTGAGATCGGTTACAACCCTCCTGAGGTAATGCCGGTACCAAATGCGGTGTATGCCCCCAGCGTCTACACGCCGTCGATCAGCCAGAGCGCGCTGACGATTCGATTTCTCGCAAACGGCTCGGCGGTGAATGCCGGAACAAATGCTACTGGTTCCGGGGCTGTGGCTACAGGCGTTTCGCTGCATGTTTGGTCGCCAAAAAGTTCTTCGCCCACACAATCAGATATCGCACGGTGCATCACCATCCTCGGCGCTACCGGCGTAATCCGGCTGTGGGAATTCGACAGGAATTCGACAGCCTCGAACAAATGGCGCGACTCGCGACGCAGCAGTTCTTACGGTGCTGGAAATACCGGGCCGTGATCGCCCGGACCAACATGGAGTCAAGGAACATGAGAAAGAACGAAAGTGGATTTTCATATATCGACGTCATGATCGCAATTGTGATCATGATGGTCGGGATCATAGCAATGGTTGGAGCGCTGAGCTCCAATTTAGTGCGCTCGATGGAATCCGAGAAGCGCAACTTTGCCAAGCAACTGGCACTTTCGACAATCGAATCCATCATCTCGGCCAAAGAGATCGAACGGCCGGGTGTGGTTGATGGCTGGGATTCACTGCGAAACGTAATGACCTCGGTTCCGGCCGGCGAGGTCAACGGTATCTTCCTGACTGGCTTTAATCCGGTTCGCGTCGAAGTGGGTTGGGACGGCGTGGCAGGCACGATCGACGATGCATGTCCTGCTCCGGGGCCGTGCGTTGTTTCCGGGCGGCCGAATAATACGAGCGCTGGTCGTGCAGGGCTTCCAGCGTCAGATCGTGATCACAGACATTGCCGATCCCGAACGGCCGACGCCGCCGAATCCGATGACGCGTCGACGAATTGACGTCACTATTCGTTACTTCGTAAACCAGGCGACCCGAAATGAGACGCAGTCCACGATCATCACGAACTACTAGAGGTAAACGGTAATGCGGACATTTGACAAAAAAGTGGCGACCGACCGGCCGGCGAGAGCGGCTTTCAGTTTGCTCGAACTCATCGTTGCAATGGCGCTGTTTCTCATCGTCACGGGCTCGATCTACGGGTTGATGCAACTCGGCACGTACGACCGAAATCGTGCGAGCCGCCGTTCCGACGTGCAGAAGAACGCACGCGTTGCGATCCATATGGTGGGCCGCGACGTGCTCAATGCGGGCCTCGCGTATCACCGTCGCGGAGCGATCGTCCCCGACAATTTTAACTCCAACAGGCTCGGTGTTCCTGCCGACGTTGACACCGCGCGAGACATGCTGACGTCGGTGATCGTCGGGAACAATCTGAATACCAACAATCTCAACTTGGTTCCCTCTACCCGAACCGACACGATCTCTTTCGCGTATCGCGATATGGATTTCGACAGCGGCAACGTTATCAATCTGCAGGGCGTTTCGACAGTTTCGAGCACGACCGCGAGATTGACCGCAAACACTGCCACCGGAGCAGCCGCGGTGCAGCCGTACGACGTTTTTCTTGTAGAATCCGACACCTCGCAAGTCATGGGAATGGCGACCGCCGCGAACGGTTCGAACACGTTCGACCTGGCACCGGCTGATCCCGCTCGGACTCAATCAGGCGATGAACGGCACGGGGATCAACGGTAGCTTGTTGAGACAATGCACGGGGCCCACCGATACCAACTGTACGACGTACGTTGCGACCGCCAAACGCGTGTTCCTCGTCACCTACAAGGTCAAAGCTGATGGCACGCTGGTTCGGATCATATACGGCAACAACCGCGGCCAGGGTGCGAGTGCTGCAGATACAGGAACTGCCACTCGCATACAACATCGAGGACATGCAGATCAAGTACGTACTCGACAACGGCACCACCGTCGATAATCCGGCCGTAGGTAACGACGGTCTTATCGGCACGCTCGATGACGACTGGCAGGGATTCAACCGCATTAGGCAGGTGCAGGTGACGATCAAGGTCCAGTCCACCGAAAGAGACGAAAAAACTGGCCTGCCGGAGATCATCACCCTCTCTTCGACATTTGCTACAAGAAACTTGGAATACGACGCCAGCTAGGCATAGGAAGCGGTTATGAAAAGCGGAACTAACAAAAACTCGATCTTTGGCCTTGGCAATACAACGGATGAACGTGGGTCTGCGATGGTCATTGCTCTGTTGGTAATGATGCTGCTGGCGGCCTTTGTGGCCCTTGCGATCTCGAGGACCAACAGCGAAACGATCGCGGCCAGTAATGACGCATCTGAGACAAAGGCGTACGAGGCCGCCAACGCCAGCCTTGAGATCCTGACGCGAAACTTCAATAAGGTTTTTGAGGTCAAGCTCACGATTGATTCGACAGACATTACGCGTATTCAGGGGCAATATCCTCCGGTGTTTGACGCCGACTACACTTTTCAGCAGACCGTCACTCAGACACAGGTGACCAAGGACGTCGTGATGACCGGCGAGATGTTCCAAGGCCTGAACGCCCGCCGTGACGAGTGGCAGCTCGACGCAACGGCCACCGACAAACAGAACGGCGTGCAAGTCGCTCTTCGTCGTAAGTTCCTCAATAACCGTATCCCGATCTTCCAGTTCGGCATCTTTTACGATGACGACCTTGAGTTTCACCCGGGGCCGAGGTTCGATTTCGGCGGTCGCGTGCATTCCAACGGCTCACTCTTTATGCAGGCGAACGACGGGCTCTATTTCTCGTCCAAGGTCAGTGCCGCAAACCACGTTTTCACTGACGTCTCGAAGAACGGTTCGCCATGGACCAATTGGGACGACGAGGTCTATATCAAGAATGCGTCAGGCTCATACGTTCAGCTCACCTCACTTCGTGGTAGTGTTCTCAACACTGTAGTCAATGGATCGGCGGTGACATCGGCGCCGCTGCCGACGGCTTATAACTCGGCAAGTTGGACCGCGAACCAGAACCTGTTTCAAGGCAACCTGTTGGCGAACACCACGCCGCTGCAGCTGCCGATCAAGATCAACGGCGACCTGACGTTGCAGAATCTCAACAATGTCGAGATCATCAGACGCGGCAAGCGTATCGGCGACCTGGCGAATGACGGGACCGGAACGGTCAGCTCGCCCAGCATCACGCCGATCGTTGCCGCCAATTCGGACGACAAGATCACGGCCGCCGAGCGCGTATCACAACAAGACCGGTATCCGATTCTCGATCGCCGACACAAAGGCAAAGCTGGCCGGTTGTGCGGCGGCGGGCGGCGGAGCGGTCACCACCCCTTGCGGCATCCGCATGGATGGCGATGCGGCCGGCCAGAGCGAAGCAGCCACGTTCTCGGCGGGCACGGTTACGGGGCTACCAGCCGCGGGCGATGCAGGGAACTCCGGCATATACCGCAACACGGCTCAACGGCAAGCGTTTCGACACCGATTCGCGTCAGTTCTGGATCAAGGTCGAGACGGTCGTCTTCAATCCGGCGACGCAGCTCTACGACACGGAGGACATTACTGAAGATATCCTTGCACTCGGCCTGACGGAAGCAGCCCCGAACAACAGCACTCTTTCGATCACTGATTCGAATTACAATGCCAACGCGATCGACGGCCGGTCGATATTCAAGTTTCAGCGTTATGTGATCGACGGTCCGAATATTCCGAACAGCGGTTACATCTCGACGGCCGGCACGTACAACCTTGTGATCAAGGGCTCGGTCTCGAGCGGTAACTCGTGCAGCAACACCGGCCACACGCTCAACACGTCCGGCTATGACACCGGCACGATCACAGGTTCGCCGTACTGGTTCCCGAACAACTTCACCGGTGACGATCGCGCGCTTATGCGTAATGCGACCGTCAGCGGCGGTGTGGGCACCGGCAGAATGTGCGTCGTCCCGATCCCGATCGAGATGTTCGACACGCGCGAGGGGCTCTACAATGACGACGACAGCGTCTTCAATCCGGACAGCACGACGTCGCCCGGTTACGGGACCGGGTGTTCCGTGGGCCGGCGTTATGAGCATGATCGACATCGACATCTATAACCTCAAACGCTTCCTCGACGGCACCTGGGACACGAGGATGCCGACCGGCACGCCGTACGCAAACGCAACGGGCCACGTCTTGAGGGGCAGCGACATCCCGCAGAACAACGGCTGGGTCGTTTATGTATCGGACCGCCGCGGCGACTTCGATTTCGACGGCGAGTACGACATGGAGGACATCTACGGCCGCAATGACGGCATTCTGCAGCCCGGCGAAGACGTCAACGGCAACGGCACGCTGCAGGCCGATTACACGAACGAGACCGTCCGCTATACGGGCACCGGTGCCTCCATTGCTGCCCGATATCGCGGCGACGTTCGATCATAAGTTCTATCGTCGCGGGGTACGTATCCGTAACGGCACACAGCCGCCGGGCACCTACAACAGCTCGAATCCCGCGCTTACCCGCGGATTGACGATCGCGTCTGAGAACGGCATCTACGTTCAAGGCAACTTCAACGCCACCGGCATCTCGTCGGTCGGCACGCCGACGGCGTCGAATCTCTATCTGCCGCAGAACACATCCAACCACATTCCGACATCGATCGTCGGCGATTCGATCACGATCCTGTCTAACAACTGGAACGACGGCCAGAGCTTTGTCTATCCGTTCAACCTGAGCAAGAGGTCGGCGACGCGAGACGACGATGAGGTTCGCGATGATGTCGGGCGACACGGTAACGTCGCTCAACGGCACGCCCAATCAAGGCGGCGGCGACCCGTAGGATGAACGGCGGCGTTCACAACTTCCTCCGCTTTCTCGAAAGGTGGCCGACGCGGTTCAACTACGCTGGCTCGCTGATCAACCTGTATCAACTCGCACAACAACAACGGCTCGTTCAAATGCTGCAACAAGGTATATACGGCCGCCGACGCGTAACTGGGTGTTTGACGCATCGTTCATGGACGTCAACCGCCTGCCGCCCGGCACGCCGTACTTCCAGAACATCCAAATGACCGGCTTCCAGCGGATCAACTAGCCGCGGCTGAGTCTGTTCCACTTTTGCACGCCAGGTGACGAAGAAGTGCCCCTTGGGCCTGCTCGTATCGGGTAAACTGTCTTTCATGAGCGAGGCGGCGGTGATAGATAGAGGAGCACTGATCCGACGCGGGCGGTGGCTTGAGTATTTTACGGTCGGGTGGAACCTGCTTGAGGCGGCTGTCGCCGTGGGTTTCGGTATGTTGTCAGGTAGCGTCGCGCTAGTGGGCTTTGGGTTTGATTCGTTGATCGAAAGTCTTTCGGGTTCCGTCCTGCTCTGGCGTCTCGCGGACGAAGGCGACGACCGCGAAAAGCTCGCCCTCAGGCTCGTCGGCCTTAGTTTTTTGATCCTCGCCGCTTACGTCACTTTCGACGCGGTAAAAGCTCTGATCTATCAGGAACCGCCCGACGCAAGCTATGTCGGTATCGGTCTGGCCGTCGTTTCTATGCTCATAATGCCCGTGCTCGCGCGTGCCAAAAAAAATGTCGGCGTAAAACTCGGCAGCCGGGCGATGGTATCCGATTCAAAACAGACCAACGTCTGTGCATACCTCTCAGTGATACTGCTCGTCGGCCTGATCTTGAACGCCCTCTTCGGCTGGTGGTGGGCCGACCCCGTTGCCGCGCTCATAATGGTCCCGATCATCGTAAAAGAAGGCCTCGAAGGCCTGCGAGGCGAGGCCTGTGACGACGGCTGCCATTAAAGCCGCGCGTTGTCCCGTTTTGCCCACAGCCTTTATGGTTTACGAGGTGCCGAGCCCTACGATCGAGATGATCGGTCCGCTAAAGCTCAAATACAGCCACCCAAACTCCAAACTCGAAGCCATCTGCCACATGTGGTAGAAGCTTTCGTTGACGGCTTGGAGGAGCATTGGCTTAGTTGGTTCTTCGAGCCTGAGGATGCGCCGATGGCGGCGGAGCCGCTTTCTTGGGTTGGGCTGGCCGGAAAAGCAGAGCTTTTCCGCACATCGAGCGGCGAAGCCGCGCGTTTCTCACCGACAGGCACCATTCCAAACGTATCCCGCAGCCGCAGCTTCATCAGGCCGGTGCTCGCGGAGTATCTTCAAATTATCGCCGTAGTAGAGAGTGTTCATGGGAACAGGGGAAACATAACACAAAACCGAACAGTGAACGGGGAATATTGAAAAATATGCGGTGAGCGGCCGCTATGTGCGATACCACACGGATGGGACGGTTTCGAAGGCGTACAATCCGTTTTCGAGGAACGGAATTATGCCTATTTTAAAAACCGAAAAAGAAGAAGTACTGAGGATCGTGCGGGTTGAACTCGAGCGGTCCTTTTTTATCCTCCACAATCACTACAATGGCCCCGAACTTCAGCGGATGCTGCCTTTTCTCGGCGAGGTCGAGACCCAAGTCAAGACACACCTTGCCGGTCTTAGCTCAAAAACATTGCGTAGCGGTGAATAGCGAACAGTGACCGGCGTGCCGGCGTTAGGGACCGCCATTTGCTGCGACGCGGTCGGCCCCGCCGTATTCGATGAGCAGACGTTTGTGCCGGACCTCGTGGCTCCGCGTAGCAAGCGCCGAGAAACCAGCATACGCCGCCGATAGGTCAAGCGGCTCTCCGACGACGCGGGCGGATAGGAAATGTATTCCGGGCTCAAAAGTCACGCTGAAATTATCCATATTAAAATCGCTACTCGGTGAACATGGTCACATTCCATTCCCATTTGTATGGTGCTGACGTCCAGTTCGCGGCAAACGCTAAAAGGCGGTCGCGGCTGTGTATGAGCAGATCGTGCCCCTTGAGCGTCGCGACCTCACTCTCACGCAGGTGCTTTAATGCCCGGGTTATGGTCTCGCGTGTAACCCCGATCATTTCGCCCAACGCCTCGTGCGTAACGCCGTTGTCAAGCCGAATGGGGATCCTATCGTGCTGCTCGGAACCCGACCAGTCGAGGAACAATCGAGCAAGCTTATTCGCGACCTTGTCAGGGGACGCGAGCGAGCACATTCGCTTAAACGCCGTCTGATAGTCGCGGCTGATCTGTCTTGCAGCGTTCAGACAGGCATCGGGATGGGTCCTGAGAAATTCGCTAAGCTCATCGCGGCCAAGAAAATTGACCTGACAGTCTTCGATCGCTTCGGCGGTATTCTCGTGTTCGCTGTCCATCAGTGCCGCGCTCAGGCCCAGCACATCTCCCGCCACCGCGATGCCAAAGGTGATCACACGCCCGTTGGCCGAGCAATTCGACAACTTAACGCGCCCTTCGCAAAGAATGAACGCGCCGTCCGACATTTGTCCCTGAGTATAAAGTGTGGAATTGGCGGCATAGTGCCGCTTGAACCTTCGCTTTGAGAGGTCGGTGAGCTCCGAACCGCGGATCTCACAAAAAGAATTTGCGTGTGCGGTGGTGCAGTAAGTGCAACTCGCCGTATTGAGGCCCATTTTATGCGTGTCCATATTTTATGACGGGCTTCCCAACAAAAGCCGATGCAGATCGTATCCATCGGGATCCGACCAACTACACGAATCGATGAGGGACTTAACGGGATAATCCCGCTTTTTTAAGCTACGCTCTTGCCGCAAGCCTCGTCTGTGCGTTACCGCACAAAAGAAAACTGCCTTTCCATAGTGGAAAGATTTAACACGTTCTGTAACATCGTCTGTGAAAAAATGGGTTAGACTGTTAGCCGCTTAAGAGGAGCGTGCCAAAGAATGAAGAAAAAGAAACTTGAAGCGAAGCTGTCCAGGACCAAAAGGAAACTGGCGAAAACAAGAACTGAGCTCGATGCGATGCTCACGCTGATCGACGCCAGCGGGATGCCAAAGGCCGCGGAGAAACCTTTCATCGGGACCAAGCCCGAACCAAAACCGGCCGCTGCCGCCAGAAGCCGGCCGCAAAACCGCTGCGCCTGCCAAGAAGCCGACCGCAAGGGCCGCCGCGCCTGCCAAGAAGCCGACCGCAAGAGCCGCCGCACCTGCTAAAAAGCCGGCCGCAAAAGCCGCCGCAACTGCTAAAAGGCCGACCGCTCAAAAGCCGGCACCTGCCTGCGAAAAAACCGGCTGCGAAGCCTGCGGCTCCTGCCAAGAAGCCGGCCGCGAAAGTTACAGCGAAGAAGACTCCCGCACCGAAAGCTGCCGGTACGACAAAGTGAATAGGGAACACGGGAACCGCCACCGTCTTTGACTATCGGACAAATGCGTTTGCAACTTTAGGCGGCAGGGTACATCTTAGTAACAGTCCTTCTCTTGTATCGCTAACGCGATACACCCCGTCAGACGGTTTTTAGATAGGTTCGAGAGCAGGTTTTTTATTAACTATAGAAGTCGCTCTTGAAGTTTTTGAGCACCAGCGAAACCCGACCTTCGTCTTACACCGTTTTTCTACGAAGCCATTCGATTCGACACTTCTTCAGACGTCCCATAGGGGACAACAGGTAAACAATTTTATGTCAACGAAACTTTACGTAGGAAATCTTTCCTTTGATACATCAACGCAGGACCTCGAAACCATGTTTGCGGCTTCGGGTACGGTCACATCCACGAGCATCATCGAGGACCGCGAGACGGGCCGCTCACGCGGTTTCGCCTTTGTCGAAATGTCGAGCGATGCCGAAGCAAAGGCGGCGATCGCAGCTCTCGACGGCAAAGAGGTCGGCGGACGCAACCTTAAGGTCAACGAAGCCAAGCCCCGTGAAAATAACGGCGGCGGCGGTGGTGGCGGACGCGGCGGCTGGTAATTACTCTCGGCTATTAAGTTAGCCGATACAAATGGCCGCGGTCCCGAAAGGACCGCGGCCTTTTTATTGTTCAAGCGTCATCCATAGCCCCGCGGTTCACGCGCTTATGAACCGAACTTACGGCCTGTGATATCGTATGTTTAGCCGGAGATAACGTGCGTGAACTCGTCCTGATAAACTGCCGTCTGTCCGAGCGGTATGACATTCGTCAACTGCTGGGCAGGGGCAGTTATGCCGAGGTGTTTTTGGGTCGCGACACGTTTGTGCCGACCGGCTCGCCTCATTCCGACGTTGTCATCAAAGCCCTGAATGTTTTCCTGCAGGACGACCTCGATCCCGACCTGGAACGCACCCTCATCGAGAACTTTCAAAACGAAGCTGTCGCGCTCGACCGGGTTCGCCACCCGAACATCATCAGCCGCCTCGGCCACGGGACTGCACGCGACTTGACCGGAACGGTCTTTCACTTCATCGTCCTCGAGTACCTTTCGGGCGGCGACCTGCAGGCAGCCGTCAAGCATGAGGCACTGAGCGTCAAACAAGCGCTCGATTATGTCGAGCAGGTCTGCGCCGGGCTCGGCCACGCCCACGAACGCGGCATCATCCATCGCGATATCAAGCCGCAGAATCTCCTGCTCGCCGCCGACCGCAAGACCGTCAAGATCGCAGATTTTGGCGTGGCACGGCTCGATCTGGGTGATTCGCCGATCACGCGCGTTGGGACGAACATCTACGCTCCGCCGGAACACAGTCCATATTTCGCCGGACAGACGGGAACGCTGACGATGGATCGGCTCACACCGGCCGCGGATATTTATTCCCTTGCAAAGACTGCGTTTACGCTTATCACCGGTATCGCTCCGCGTGCTTTTGCGAACGAGGCCATCGGCGAGCTACCCGAACGGATAAAGGGCGAGGAGTGGGCGGCCGAGCTGGCACGCGTGCTTCGCAAGGCAACCAGCCGCGATCCGGGCGAACGTCATCAGTCCGTCGCCGAATTCTGGGCCGACCTTACCGCCGTGCGTCAGATCGCCGAGGACGGCGACATGCTAACGGTATTAAAACCAAAGATCGAAACGCCGCAGCCGCACGTTTCGCGTGGATATTCGCCGATCGCTCCCGCGAGACCGCAGTTCGAGACCGCCCGCGACACTCCCGGCGAATCTGACCGCGGTAACGAGCCATGTGAACCGTGATGCCGCCGCACCAGCCCCGACTCCGGTATCTCGCATACCCGCGAACGGCCGTGCGGCCCTGAACGCAAGGCGCACCCCAGCAACGGCCGCACGTAAACCGAGCCGAATAAGAAAACTGGCCGTTTTCGCCGTTTTTATTCTCGTGTTTACAGGTTTGCTGTACGGAACGGCCCTCTACATGCGTGGCCGCAGCATTTTACCCGAGATAAGAAACCCGTTTAGCACGCGAACGGCCACGGCCAACACCGACATTTATTTAAGGCCGGCGGCCAATACGGACAACGAACCCATCGGTCTCGTTACAAAAAACTCGAAGGTGCGTATTGTAAATTCACAAAATAATTGGTATCAAGTTGATGTTATTGAGCAAGGCCGCGTTCGTCCGACCCAACTGAACGCGACGCGGGGCTGGCTCAACGGCAAGTATCTCGACCTGGACGACTGAAGCCCGCGGAGGACAACGAAATTGAGCATTCTGGATAAGGTCCGTAAATGGATCGATGGCGACAATGCGGAGTTTGCGCTCGAAGAGGCGGCCCGCGACGCCCAGATCAAACCGCGCTCGAAGGCCGAGGAATTCATCGTTCAGATCGCCCGCGAGGTCGAGAGCGTGATGCAATCTGAGATGGTTCCGCTGCCGCAGGGAACGATGATAATCCCGGGCGAGTACATCATTTTCCTCAACGACGAAGACGACAAAGAGTGGAAGGGCGTCAAGCGAAAGGGCCTGGAACAGGGCCTGTATCACATCCTCGCCGAACGGGCGAAGGAACTCGCCGGTAAGAAAAAGCTCGAGACAAAGTCGTTCGTCATCGAACTTCAGGATCGACGCTACGCTGGAGAAGGGCGACGTTCGCGTGCAGCACAATTGGGAGGACGCGGCGAGCGGTAAGACCGGCGTTCTGGTAAGGCCAAAATCGCTGCCCGACATTCCCGCCGCGATGCCTCACGTGCAAAAGGTCCCACCGACTCAGCCAAACGTAAGGACACCGACCTATCAACCGCCGCCATTCCAGCCGCAGCCCGCACATGAGGCTGCCGCCGACCTATCCTAACGTCATTCCGCAGGCCGTGCCGATACCGCCGCAGGAAGACAGCGACGAGATGATGACGCAGGTGAAGTCGCGGATGAACGAGCTCTATAAGCTCGAGATCTGGCGTGCGGGCGTACGGCAGAACGTCGTGCCGATCTATCAAAGTGAGATCGTCATCGGACGCGGGTCGAAATCAAAACCGGTTGACATTCCGCTGGCGGGCGATGTGGAGATCAGTCGCCGCCATCTCAGCATCGTGACGGACGGAGCAGGGAACTTCTGGGCCGTAAACGAGGGCAAAAATCCGGCTGCGATCAATAATTACGAGCTTCCTGCCGGCCAGCGGATCAGCAGTGACGGCGGGCGTTCCGCTTAACATCTGCAGCTACATGCTGCGTATCCAACCAAAATAGATCTTGATCAAGTTGCAGCCGGCAATCCGCCCGTCTTCGACGAGGCGAATGATCTCGTTGACGGCGCCTTTCGCTTTGGCGATAACGTCGCGGCGGATAGCCGAATTTCAGCGAATTCTCTTCAAAATCGTCGAGATCGACGACCTCGTAGCTTAAGTCCGGCCAGACGACGACATCAATATCCAGATCGACAAAATCCAGTACGCCGTCGGCTAGAGTCGGCGGCATCGCGACGTTGCAGTACCACGCCTTTAGCGTGCCGTCCGGTTCGTGAAACCGGAAGATGTTATACCAGCGGTCAAACCAGAAATGTTCGAATGAGACGGTTCCCGCCGGAATATGGCCGAGGTCGGTGTGATCCACATCAGCCTCGAATCGCCCAACCACAACCAGGATCTCATCATTCTGACTGACAACGCCGCCCGTCCAACTGCGGCGAATGCGGCCGTCGTACTTACGCGAATTGACCGTTACGATCTGCCCGGCATTGCTGCGAACGACGTCTCTATTCATCCTCGTCGTCCGATGCGTCTTCGCGGCCGGTGTAGGTGACCTTGAGCTTGCCGAGCAGGTCGTGCAGCACGAGGCGTTCGGTCTCGGTCAGGCCGGCGAGGGAACTCTCTTCCAGATCGACCCATTGGCGTTCGATCTCGTCGCGGATCGAGAGGCCGCGTTCGGTGAGAAAGATCCGCGTCGATCGTGCGTCGTCATCGTGCCGTGAATTTGTGACGAGACCGATCTGGACCAGGCCTCGGATCATCTTATTCACCGTCGGGGCGGCGAGGGCGAGACGTTCGGCCAGGTCGCGTTGTTTGAGGCCGTCCTGATGCCAGAGTTCGAAGAGGATAAAGACCTGCCCACCATGCAGCCCGATCTGTCCCATGGACCGTTCGAGGGAACTGCGAAATGCAGTAGTGACTCGTGCGAGGCGGTAGGCTACAGTGTCTTCGAACTTGATAAGCGCGGTCATGATCCTACTATTGTGTACTTTTTAAGCGGTTAGTTTGCAAGCTACTTGACTTCGATTAGCCGGCTACGGATAAAAGATTAGCAAGCTAATGACAAACAGTTAGCAGGCTAATAAATAAAGATTAGCACGGTACTATAAGTTTCGAAAGTAGGCTAATATTTAACCATGGAATCGGCAGAACTGCTTAAGAACGCCCGCGACATACTGCTAAAACTCCACAAATCGATGGTGGACCTCGAGCGCGAGATGTATGAGGGAATTCACGGTCAGCAGACGCCCGGCCAGTTTCTCAACCTGCTCCTCGAGGATGAAGACATGGCCTGGCTGCGGAAATTCTCAATGCTGATCGTCGAGATCGATGAGATGTTTGATCTAAAAGGGGAAGTTACGGCTGAGTTGGTCGATGCGAACCTCGATAAGATCCGCGAGCTAGTTGCGATGGCCGAAACTGATGATTATTTTAAGGCAAAGTACAGATTTTCACTTACTCGCAGCCCGCATGCGGCAATGCTGCATAGCGAGCTGAAGCAGCTTCTAAAGTAAAAAGGAAAAAGGAAAGAGGAAAAATAAGCGAACCATCTACTTGATGTTGTTCTTCGCATTTACGACGATTTTTCCAACAATATTGCCCAATTCGCTTGATTCTTGAATTAGCTCGACTATGCCCTGCTCAATCGGGGGTTCTAACTCGTACGATGCCCTCAGAAGCTTGAGCCAATACTGCGCCTCGCGAGCCTCCTTCAACGCGATTGCGTTCTTGTGAACAAAGTCCTTTGGACTCTGGCCGGCCCCTGCCTCTTCCAGATTTCCGCCGACTGAAGTACCCGCGTCTAGCAATTGGCCGGTCAACCGTTTGTTTACGTCGGTATTCTTATCGAGAAATTGACAAAGCTTCACGATTCTAACGGCGAAAAGAAATGCCCGCTGGCTGACGTATGTCGTAGACTTTTTCTTTTGCCGCAGCCATTCTTGCCTTTTAGCTTTTACCTTTTTCCTTCTATTTCCGGCCGCTCTTCTTCCAATCAGACAGGAATCCTTCCAAGCCTTTATCGGTCAACGGATGCTTTACAAGCTGTTGGATTACCTTAAAGGGGATCGTCGCGACGTCGGCACCTGCAAGGGCGCAATCGACGATGTGTACGGGATGCCGTATCGACGCAGCCAGCACCTCGGTCGCAAAGCCGTAATTGTCGTAGATCTGCACGATCTGACGGATCAGATCCATGCCATCGGTCGATATGTCGTCCAAACGTCCGATAAAAGGCGAGATGTAACTCGCGCCGGCCTTTGCGGCTAGCAGGGCCTGCGAGGCTGAGAAACACAGCGTCACGTTGACCTTGGTGCCCTCGGCCCGGAACGTGCGGCACGCCTTTAGGCCGTCGAGCGTCAGCGGCACCTTGATCACGACATTATCGGCGATCTTGGCCAATTCACGGCCCTCAGCGAGCATTCCGGCGGTGTCCAGAGACGTCACCTCGGCCGAGACGTCGCCCTCGACGAGTTCACAGATCCTGGCGATATGCTCCTTAAAATCCACATCACCTTCTTTGGCCACGAGGCTCGGGTTCGTTGTAACGCCGTCGATCAGCCCAAGCTCATTAGCCTCGCGGATCTCGTCAAGGTTTGCGGTATCGATGAAGAATTTCATAAGTATATAAGACTAGCGAACGGTGTTTTTGAGTGTACCGATGCCCTCGATCTCAACCTCGCAAACATCGCCTGGCGATAGTTTGCCGACGCCTTCGGGCGTACCTGTGGCGATGATATCGCCGGGCATCAGGGTCATCATATTCGAGATGTATCGTATCAGATGATCGACAGGGAACACCATCTCAGACGTACGGCCGTCCTGGCGAACCTCGCCGTTCACGCGGCAGATGACGCGGATGTTGCTAACGTCAAGGTCCGTCTCGATCCAGGGGCCGACCGGGCAAAAGGTGTCAAAGGATTTCGCCCTCGCAAATTGCCCGTCGGCCCGCTGTAGGTCGCGTGCGGTAACGTCGTTAAGACACGTGTAGCCCTGTAAATAAGGCCTTACATCATCGTCGTTGGCAAGGTCCGAACACATTTTACCGATGACGACGGCCAGTTCTGCCTCATGCTCAACCTGATGCGAAAACGGCGGCAATACGATGTCATCGCCGTTCATGATCAACTGCCGACGGAGCCTTCAAAAACAACAGTGGCTCGGCGGGTACGTCATTGCCGAGCTCGCGAGCATGTCCCGCGTAATTCCGCCCGACGCAGACGATCTTTGACGGCCTAAAGTCCGGTGTTATCTCGACCTTCATAGGTTACGGAGCAGTCTCGGAGACGATCTCGCTTGGCGGCGAGACGTTGCCAGCCGCGTCGGTCGCCGTAATGTAGTAAAAATAGATCTTGCCAGTCTGGACGGTCGCGTCGTGGTAGGTCGTGGTCTTAACGAGCCGACCGGGGAGGTCCAGCCACTTGTCGAGCGGCGTGTTTCGGTCCTCTGATCGGTAAATACGGTAGCCTGCGATATCCTTTCTCGGGATTCACGGCGAAAAAGAGCGAGATCGTGCCCGAGGCCGCAGGCAACCGTGATCGAGGCTGGGTGCGGACGGGGCGAACGTGTCGGTCCCTCGCAATTTGACGATATTAGATTCAGTGCTCTCGACCGGTTCCGCGGATAACCCGACGGAAACGGCCCTTACGAAGTACCAATAGTCCTTGTCGAACTCGAAAAACTCATCGGCAAACGAGGTTGAAGTAACAGGTGAGGTATTCAGTAGACGAGCAGGTTGAGTCTCAGATATTGTACGATAAATATTGTAACCAATGATACTTGCTGGGCCGCTGGCGTCGATGTTTGTAGCCGGCGGCTGCCATTGTAGATTAACTGCGTCCTGCGCGACCGTGGCGACGAGATCGGTCGGATTTGCGGCCACTTTTCCGGCCGGTTCGATCAAAAGGGCGTTCGAGAATGTGGCCTTTTGCCCCGATTTGTTTACGAAACGCACGGCGTACCGCAGCCGCGCAGGCTGCCCGGCGAATAACAGCGTGTCCCTATATTGGATCGTCTTGGACCCGAAATCGCTGTCTTTCACGGGCATCGTCGCGATAAGCGTGCTCCTAGAAGCAAACTCGTCCTCTGACAACACAAGCGGCGCGGATTGGGGCTCGGCCAGACGATAAATGTCTATTCTGCTTATGTTTAGGACGCTTCGAGCAGGTGCGTTTTTTTCGGGCATCTTCCATGACAGTATCACCTGATTTCCGCGTTGAAAGCCCAACAGGTCGGCCCGCTGGATCACGCGTTCACGGGGCGGGACTGGCGGTTTTCGCTTACCGCAGCCCACTGAATAAAGCGCGCAAAGCGCTAACAGCGCTATCGGCGCTTTAGTACAAAAGTGTTTAAGAGTGATGTTTAACATTTCGGCCGTCAATCGGCTTTCGTGCTTAACCGCAGGTGCTTAGAGAATGTATTGCCGCAGATCGCGGTCCTCGATCAGGTCGCTTAAACGGCCGTCAACATAGGCCGCGTCGATCCGTTGGTGCTTTTCTTTCAGTTCGCCGCCTTCGAAACTGATGTCTTCAAGCAACTTCTCGACCAGCGTATGCAGCCGCCGGGCACCGATATTCTCGGTCGAGCGGTTCATCTCGGCCGTCATTTCTGCGAGGCGGTCGATGGCATCATCGGTAAACTCCAGTTCTATGCCCTCGGTGGCCATTCAGCGCCTGATATTGCTTAATAAGCGAATTTTTAGGCTGAACGAGGATGCGTTTGAGGTCATCGACGGTCAACGCCTCTAATTCGACACGTATCGGAAATCGGCCCTGCAGCTCAGGGATCAGATCTGAGGGCTTTGCAACGTGAAAGGCGCCGGCAGCGATGAACAGGATGTGGTCCGTCGCGACCATGCCGTATTTTGTGTTGACGTTAGTGCCCTCGACGATCGGCAGCAGGTCGCGCTGAACGCCCTCACGGGACACGTCGGGCCCAGTAGAGCCGGATTCGCGCCCCGCAACCTTATCCAGTTCGTCGAGGAAGATGATCCCAGAGTTTTCGGCCCGCTCGAGCGCCTGACTTGTGACCTGGTCCATATCGACAAGCATCTCCTGTTCGTCGCGCAGCATGAATTTGCGGGCTTCAGCGACGGTGACCTTTTTTTGCACGGTCTTGGTCGGGAACATATTCCCGAACATATCACGCAGGTTGACGCCCATCTCTTCCATGCCCTGGCCGCCGATAAAATCAATGGTCGCATTCGACCGGTCCTGTGTTTCGATATCTATCAGACGGTCGTCGAGATCACCGCGGCGGAGCTGTTCGCGTAGCTTCTCGCGAGTCCGTTCGTGAGACCTGTCCGCAGCCTCGCCGCTGCTATCGCCGTTCTCCGGCGTGTCGTAGCTCGGCTGTGGAGCCGGCAACAGGATATCGAGCAAGCGTTCCTCGACGTTCTGCTCGGCACGCGGTGTTACCTCGTCAAATGCGGCCTGCCGGGCCATATCGACGGCGGTGTCAGCGAGTTCGCGTACCATCGATTCGACGTCGCGGCCAACGTAGCCGACCTCGGTGAATTTTGAGGCCTCGATCTTTATGAAGGGCGAATTTGCGAGTTTTGCGAGACGGCGGGCGATCTCGGTCTTGCCGACGCCGGTCGAGCCGATCATCAGGATATTCTTCGGCAGCACGTCATCGGCGATCTCAGGGTCAAGTTTCTGGCGGCGAATTCGATTGCGAAGCGCGATCGCGACGGCCTTTTTTGCAGCATCCTGGCCTACGACATACTTGTCCAGCTCGGCAACGATCTGCCGGGGCGTCATCTCGTCAAAATTGGCTTTCGCTGCAGCTGTTTCGCCGCCAAGGTAAATGGCCATCAGATCTCCTCGACCATTACCTCGGAATTTGTATAGATGCAGATCTCACCGGCGATCTTGAGCGATTCCTCCGCGATCTCTTTGGCAGTTAGTGACGTATGCCGCATCAACGCACGAGCGGCGGCGAGGGCGTAACTGCTGCCCGAGCCGACGGCGAGCAGCCCGTCGTCCGAGGCGATAACGTCGCCTTTGCCGGATATGAGAAACGCGTCCTTCTCGTCGGCGACGATCAGCAGGGCCTCGAGATTACGCAGGTATTTGTCAGTGCGCCAGTCTTTGCTGAGCTCGATCGCGGCTCGCTCGAGCTGGTTCTGAAATTGTTCGAGCTTTGTCTCGAAACGTGAAAGCAGCGAGAATGCGTCGGCAGTCGAACCAGCGAAACCGGCCAGTATCTTGCCGTTTGAGACGCGGCGGACCTTTCGTGCACTCGATTTGATCACGGTTTCGCCCAGCGTGACCTGCCCGTCGCCCGCCATGGCCCCAACGCCGTCGCGGCGGACAAACAGCACGGTTGTCGAGCGGATCGGCATTTTTAGTGGTGATAAGGGCATCAGACCAAATGATAAGGCTTTGATGCGGATAGCTCAAATTGACATCAAAGGGCACTTTAGCCGAACATTAGAGGGTTTATGGCGAGACGGCCGCGTATCGGCATCACAATGCGATTGGAGCTTGAGACCGGCCGGTTTTATCTCGGGCGTGATTATAGCGAGGCGATCGAGGCCGCGGGCGGCGTTCCGGTTCACATTTCGCTGATACCGGAAAGCGAGTATATCAGCGAAGTCCTTGCCGATATGGACGGCATTCTGCTGCCGGGCTGCAATAGTGACGTCGATCCGCACTATTACGGCGAAGAGCCGCATCATGCCCTGGGTACCGTCGTTCCGGTAAAGGACGAGACCGAACGTCTCGTACTGGCCGAGGCTGAGCGACTGAAATTGCCTATCCTGGCGATCTGCTATGGGATGCAGGCCCTGAACGTATGGCGCGGCGGTACACTGATTCAGGACATAGCATCGCAGGTGAAAGGAAGTTATAAACATGAACAAGGCGTCCCGGCACATCGTAATTCACATAGCCTGAAAGTTGCGGCGGGCAGTGTTTTGAGCGAGTTACCGACCGTTAAAGGGGCGAAAGGCGGTGTGCGAGTAAATTCGTCACATCATCAGGCCATCAAGAAGGTCGGAAAGGGCCTGAAAGCGACGGCCTGGGCATTGGACGGGATAGTGGAATGCATCGAAGACAGGCGGCAAGGGAAGTTCATCGTCGGCGTGCAATGGCACCCGGAACTGACCCGCAGGCATGATGGTGTGTCGCGGGAACTGTTCGACATGTTTGTGAATGAGTGTAGGCCGAGAAGTTAAAGTACTTTGTTAATATTGTCAGCAACCTGTTTAGTATCAATAAGATACATCGACATATTAGCGTACAACATTAAGTAATTATAAGATGGACAATCCTGTTTTAGTCGGTATAATTTCATGGATCTTTCCCGGGGCTGGGCATCTTGCCCAAAAGCGGTTCGTCCGCGGGCTGATCCTCGGCATCGTTATCTGGGGCATGTTCATTATCGCGATCTTTAGCGGTGGAGCATATTATCCCGGATTTGATTTTAAGGATGGTGCTCTGCTCTATTTGCTCAATATTTTCGCTCGTTTTGGCAGCGGCTTGGGAGCGGTGATCAGTTTGCTGACGGCCGCGACGCCTTCGCCCGACGTTGCGAAGCTTGCCACGTTTGAATACGGCGGACGTTTTTTAGAGGTTGCGGGACTGCTGAATTACCTCGCGGCCATTGACGCGGTCGATATCGCCGTTGGGAGGAAGAAATGATCCATTTTCTGTACCTCGTAGGCTTTGGTTTCTTCGTCTCGGTCGCGTTCTCGATCTTTTCTCACGGCACGACAAGGGAACGGATCATATACGGCCTCAAGACGTTCGCTCAGTTCGTTATCATCAGCCTCGCTCTTGCCTGGCTGCTCTATCTGATCCCATGGTAAACGCATGCCGCTGATCGAGTCCGAGAGCCTTGTCCTCAAGAGCTATAGCCTGGCCGAGGCGGACAAGATCGTCGTCCTTCTGACCCGTGACCACGGCATCGTTCGGGGCGTGGCAAAGGGAGCAAAACGACTAAAAAGTCGCTTTGGCAGCGGTCTTGAGCCGTTTTCGGTAGTTAATCTCACGTACTTTCAGAAGGAAACGGTCGAGTTGGTATCGATCCAGCGGATCGATCTGGTGGCATCGAGTTTTGCCGCGGCCGGCGACCCTGAGTTTCTAAGCAAATTCGCGTATTTGACCGAGCTATTGATCGCGTTCTCGCCGCCGCACGACCCGAACGAGACGCTTTATCGAATGACGCGGGCCTGTCTCGACGCGGCCGCCGCCGATGGAACGGTTTTAGAGGCCATCGGCGTGTATTTTGAGCTTTGGCTGCTCCGTCTCGCGGGTTATCTGCCCGACTGGAATTCTTGCAGGGAATGCCGTCGGGCCTTCAATGACGACGATGTCGCGAGCGTGACGGGTGACCAGCATTTGCTTTGTTCGGGATGTCGGCGTGCGTCTGGCTCGACGATGTTGTCGGGAAGGATCCGGGCGGCCGCGGCGTCCGGGCGGCGGCTGCCGCCATCTGAATTCGCACGCGAATGGGCATCTGAGGGCGAACACCTTAAGGGCACTTTCTTCGATCCTCAGGCAGGTCGCCTCGCGGTCGCTCGGCAGGGAAGTGTACCGTCGAAATGAATCTTGCGGCGACGCGTTAAGAGACATGAATCGTATCGGCAAACTGATCTCAAGATATCTTGTTACAGCGATCGTGCCGTACTTCGGCCTTTCGTGGCTGCTACTCTCAGCGGTCTTGTTCGTCCAACAGGCCAGCCGGTTCTCGGAGGTCTTCTTCAACGTCAACATACCGGCCGGGCTTGACCTGGCAGCTTACGCTCGGCGCTGCTGCCGAATGTCATCGCTTTCACGTCGCCTGTCGCGCCTGCTTGTCGGCACAGTTATAGGCCTGACAAAGATGCAGGGCGACAGCGAGCTGGTTGCCATACGTGCCGCAGGCGTCGGCAACTGGCAGATCGCCGCGCCGATCATTGCTATCGGCATCCTGTGCTCCGCGTTCGCCTTTGTGATGAACCTAAAAGGCGTGCCGGTTGCGATGGCGTTGGTTAAGCGGACCGCTCTTGAGACAGCGATCAAAAAGCTCGAATCACCGCTGGAGCCGGGCGTTTTCAACACAGAATTGACCGGCTACACGATCTATGTTGGCGGCGGCGATATTGAGTCGGGAAGTTGGACGGATCTGTTCGTTTATGCCGAGGATGCCGGCCGCAAACAGTTGCGTCTGATAACGGCAAAATCAGGCCGCATCGACACCTCAGGCCAATCCTCAGAACTGGTCCTGGAACATGCCAATGTGTGGACGCTGCCGACGGTTCAGGGAGCGGAACGAGCGCAGGCCGTCGCCGAGAATCTGGGCGATATCCGCTTCGCGATCAAGACAAAGCGTGCGGAACTGATCGAACAACTCGAACGTGCGGACATTATGGCCGAGGGGCTCGGCCTTGCGGAGGCGGCTCAGGCCGGGGCCGCACAAGATCCCGTCGCGGCCCTTGAAGCCGAGATACGGGGCAATCGACTGATCCTATTGTCGGTGACGCCGCTGCTCTTCTCATTGGTGGGCACGTTCATAGTTCTCAGGTTCAATCGCGGCGGCCGTGGCTTTGGGATCACATTGTCCCTGGTCGTGCTCATGGGCTTCTATCTGTTGACCATGGCAGGCGAACACCTTGTCAGGATGGGCGTACTGGATGCGACGATGGGTCCGCTCGTGCCGATCGCCGGCGGCCTTCTGACACTGTTGTGGCTGGCCTACGCGCAGAGGTTCGACCTTCACCGGTTGTTAGAGCCGGTCGTCGCCGGTGGCAAGCGGCTGATCGCAGAGCGGCACCGCCTCGGGGCGGGCGACATGTTCATTGATGTGACGACCGGCCTGCGGGACTTTGACCTCATCCGGAACTTGATCAAGAACTCGGCACTAACGCTGTGTTTTTTGTCGCTGCTCTTCGTGATATTCACGGCTCTTGAGATGTGGCGATACGTCGCTACCGTCGAGGACGGGGCATATCTGCTCGGCAAGTATCTTGTACTGCTGTTGCCCTTCGTGATCGTTAATATGGTGCCGCCGGCCGCCATGGTCGGGATGCTCGCGACGTTTGCGATCAAGTCTCGGCAGAACGAACTTGTGACATGGGCGTCGGCAGGGCAGAGCGCGTATCGGCTGCTGGCTCCTTGCCTCGTGGTTGTATTGCTAGCGGGAGCGGGGAATTGGGTCTTTCAGGAAACCGTTCTTCCATGGGCGAACAGGGCCCAAGAGGCAACACGGCTTGTGATCAAGAATCGCGGAGCACCGGTGGTCGCGGACACACGCCGCTGGGTACGACGGGGAGATCGCATCTATCGATTCCATTCTGCGTCTGATAACGAAACGGCCGATCTTCGTTGTCCGGGCTGTGTTTCCGATGTCCGCGTATTCGAGCTGGACAATAATGCCGTCATGCGAACCTCGTACCATTCAGATACTGGTCGGTGGCGGGCGGGGCGGACCGAACTGTCGGGCAATATTGAGAGATACGGAGTTAATCGGGGGACGATCGTTCCAACACTGGTCGGCGAAGCGGTGCTTGCCGAGGAACTCGATCCATTCACCGACCTTCCGGCAAAACCGGCAATGCTAAACACGTTTGCACTCCGCCGGCAGCTCGCCGCTGTGGAATCCGACGCCGAACGTCGAGCGATCGGTGTAACGCTCGAGAAGAAATATACGACGCTGTTCCTTCCGTTAGTTATGGTGCTGTTCACAGCTCCGCTTGCGATCAGCCTCGGCCGTAGTGCAAAAGCTGCTCCGATCGGAGTCGCCGTGGGCCTCTGGCTCATCTTTTTTACGTCGATAGCGTTTTTTGACCAGCTTGGTCTTAACGGGCAGTTAACCCCGGTGGCCGCTGTATGGACGCCTCTGGTGGTGTTTTCGCTGATAGGGGTGTATCTGATCTCGCGTATTCGGACTTGAAGTCTCATTGCGGCGGTCGGCACTCGGTGATATATTTTCAGGCGGAGCACGAACGTGAAGCTGTCCATCCGAGCATCTCTTTTTGTAAGCGCGACCCTCGTGACGCTATTTGCAATGGCCGTCCCCGGACAGGTGGACGACGTTTGTCGCGAGTTTGGCTACACGCCGACGCTCGATTTTCAGATGTCCAAAACGCCGTATGTTTATGGCCGTGTCGCCGTCAAAGGCGTCGATGCAAACGCGACGTTCCCGTCGATCACGATCAATTTCATCGACCCGCAGCAGATGAACCGCCGAATCACCATCGACCGCCGCGGGAATTTCTGTTTTCGCCGCAGTTCGCTTGGCGGCACGCTGATCGTTGAGGTCGACGGCACCGAGACATCACGCCGGACCGTCTCGCCCGTGAGTCAGGCCCACCATCGCGAAGATTTCGAGCTAGAGATTACGCAAAGACAACCCTCAACTCAGCCGGGCGTCATCTCCGCAAAGTTCTATCGTCCGCCTAACGACCGCACGACGCCGCTTTATCGCAAGGTCGCCGAGGCAGAGGCGGCCGGTCTGACTGACGCGGCGATAGCGGCGGTGAAAGAGATCGTCGCCATTGATCGCGAAGATTTTGTGGCCTGGTCAAAGCTGGGGTCACTCTACCTCACGCAGAAGGCTCTAAACGACGCGGAGAAGACATTTCGCAGGGCACTCGAGCTTCGCGGCGATTACACGCCGGCACTGATCAACCTCGGGACGGTTGCGGCGATCCAAAAGTATTATTTAGCGGCCATCGCCCTTTTTCAGGAAGCGATCAAAACCGACCCAACGTCGGCCCGGGCGTACCGTCTGTTGGGTGAAGCCTATCTTCAAAACAAACAAGGAAATCTCGGCCTTGTCGCTCTTGATAGAGCCATCGAACTCGACCCGCAGGGAATGGCTGAATGCCATCTGCTAAAGGCTCGTCTCTACGACCTTGCCGGTGCCAAGCATTTAGCCTCGGCTGAATACAGAGCATTTCTGGCAAAAGTTTCGGATCATCCGGACAAAAAGAAGTTTGAGCAGTACATCCAGGATAATCCGGAAAAGCAAAAGGGCTAGTTAACATGCCGGCGATCTCGCCCGCTCTTCCGCGACACAAAAAACGAAAAAACGGCGTCTGTATTAGTTTTGTAACAGTTTCCAAAAGCCGTTGCGCGGTGGGGATTATAAGAGTACCGTGAGCCTATGAAAGTACTGCTCGTTTATCCCGAATTTCCCGACACATATTGGAGTTTCAAACACGCTCTCGCTTTTGAAGGAAAGCGGGCTGCGTTCCCGCCGCTTGGGTTGATGACCGTTTCGTCAATGCTTCCCAACGAATGGGAAACGCGTCTCGTTGATATGAATATCGGCAAACTTACGGATGCCGATATCGAGTGGGCCGATATGATATTTCTCAGCGCGATGATCGTACAGAACGTGTCGCTTGAGGATGTTGTCCGCCGTTCCCGTGCCTTTGGCAAACGGATCGTTGTCGGCGGCCCTTACGTTTCGACCAGTTCAGAAAGCCTGCCTGATGCTGATCACATCTTTATTGGTGAGGCTGAGGAAACGCTGCCCGACTTCATTCGTGACCTTGAGCTTGGGATCCCTGAAAAGGTTTATAAGGCCGATGAGCGTCCTTCACTCCACGCGACGCCGGTGCCCGATTTCGGGCTGATCGAGATGTCCAAATACAGCGCGATGAATGTGCAGTATTCGCGCGGCTGCCCGTTCAACTGCGAGTTTTGCGACATCATCGAGATCTACGGGCGAGTTCCGCGGACAAAGACCAACCACCAGATGCTTGCTGAGCTTGACGCTATCAATGCAGCGGGCTGGCGCGGGCTGGTGTTTATCGTCGACGACAATTTTATCGGTAACAAAAAGAACGTCCGGCTCTTTATGCCCGACCTGATCGAATGGTCGAGGGCCAATGCCTTTCCGTTCTCGTTCATTACCGAAGCGAGCGTAAACCTCGCTGAGGATGACGCATTGCTGCAGCAGATGGAAGACGCCGGTTTTCGTCGCGTGTTCCTGGGTATCGAAACGCCCGTCGAGGAAAGCCTAAAAGAGGCCCAGAAGGGGCAAAATACTCGCCGTAGCCTGATAGATTCGATCCACAAGATCCAGAGTTACGGCATGGAGGTCATGGCGGGCTTTATTGTCGGCTTTGACAGCGACCCCGAGGATATCTTTGAACGGCAGATCAACTTTATCCGCGAGAGCGCGGTGCCGCTGGCGATGGTCGGCCTGTTGTCGGCCCTGCCCGACACGCAGCTTTGGCGCAGGCTCGAGAAGGAAGGCCGGCTCGAGGGTTACCACTCGGGGAACAATACTGACTGCTCACTGAACTTCGTTCCAAAGATGGACCCCGACCGCCTGATCGCGGGCTTCCAGACCGTTCTCAAGAAC
Organism: Blastocatellia bacterium; assembly: GCA_963716755.1. Taxonomy (GTDB): domain Bacteria; phylum Acidobacteriota; class Blastocatellia; order Pyrinomonadales; family Pyrinomonadaceae; genus OLB17. Next base: position 103,860 of record CAVQUD010000002.1, on the reverse strand, counting down.
ATATACAGCCCGCGGGAATACTACGCCCGCGCTCTCGATTGCCTCTCCCGTTTTCACCAGAACCGCATCGAACCGCGGCAATCCCGCTGAACAAGACCTAAAGGCGTTCTACCGGATCGTTATGACCCTCGGCATTCGCGACGGGGAACGTAAACAGTTCTGGAATTACTTCTACAAGCTGATCCGCTTTCACCCCCGCGACTTTGCCCACGGCCTGACGCTCGCCGCGATGGGCTATCATTTCCGGCAGATCACGGCGAAGTATTGTGATTAAGGAATTCGCTTCCGCGTCAGTCGGATTGCGGATTAGATGGAAGGTGGAGCATCTGTGAAGCCTAGTAGTAGCTAATTGTCCGACGACGAATGATTTCGCGCTCGACGAGCGTGTCACCATTGGTTTCAACCGTAATTTCCGTTCGCTGGATCCAATTCCCCTTTGCGTCCAGTTGATAACCGCCAAACCGCCTAACGTAAGTACTTGTGACTCGGTACTGACTCGGAGATTCGGAAGTGGTCAGGATAAGGTTTCTTTTGGCATCATAATACCTCCGCTCGATCCGGCGCATGATCTCTCCGAAATAGGATTTCGTTTCAAAATCGTTTCCCTGGGGATCATATTGACGAACATCGCGAATCAAAAGGGAGCCATTGCTCAAATATCGAATCTCCTCTGAAACTCGACCTTTAGAATCGTATTTGTATTCAAATCTGACTGTGAAGCGCGGATCTGATGGATTCTTGCTCAAATCTCCACGACCGAACGGGGCTGGCGCAGGCGGACGTCCATACTCTTCCGTGGTGTCAAGCTCTTGATGCTTATAGGTCTTGAATCCGTCGATAAACGAAAACACCTGCTTGAACAAACGAGAGTTCGTATATTCCTTTAAGTTGCCATGTTTGTCATAAAGCCGTTCGGCCATAATCTGTCGTTGTCTCGTTTTTTCCCCGTCCGATAGACCCACGACCCATTCCGATTCTTCGGTCACCGACTTTACTCGACCGTTAAAGCCGTCAAATTCGACATCACTCATTTTCTTTTGGGCGATGCCGCTTACAAATAGAACTACTATTACAAGAACAAGCTGGATTACCCTCATGTTTTCCTCTCAACTCTGCATGGGAACCTTCACATTTTCCCTGTTCGCAAATTCGATCGCTTCTTCATACCCCGCATCCGCATGCCTGATAATCCCCATCCCCGGATCAGTAGTTAAAACCCTCTCTATCCGAGCGGCGGCCTCGGGCGTGCCGTCGGCGACGATGACTTGGCCGGCGTGGAGGCTGTAGCCGATGCCGACGCCGCCGCCGTGGTGGAGCGAGACCCATGTCGCACCGCCGGCGACGTTGATCATCGCGTTGAGATAGACCCAGTCGGCGATGGCGTCGCTGCCGTCCTTCATCGCCTCGGTCTCGCGGTTGGGCGAGGCGACGCTGCCGCAGTCGAGGTGGTCGCGGCCGATGACGATCGGGGCCTTTAGCTCGCCGGACGCGACCATTTCGTTGAGTTTGAGGCCCGCTTTCGCACGAGCACCATAGCCGAGCCAGCAGATGCGGGCGGGCAGGCCCTGGAATTCGACCTGCTCCTGAGCCAGCGTCAGCCAGCGAGCGAGATGGTCGTCCTCGGGGAAGAGGTCCATTATCGCCTCGTCGGTGCGATAGATGTCTTCTTTGTCTCCGCTGAGCGCGACCCAGCGAAATGGTCCCTTGCCCTCGCAAAACAGCGGCCGGATATAGGCCGGCACGAAGCCGGGGTAATCGAAGGCGTTCGCGACGCCGTTGTCCAACGCCCGCTGCCGCAGATTGTTGCCGTAGTCGAACACGATCGAACCCCGCCGTTGAAACTCAAGCATCGCCTCGACATGCCTCGCCATCGAGTCCATCGCGGCCTGTTCGTAGGCAGACTGATCCTTTTTGCGGAATTCCGCCGCCTGCTCGACATCGTAACCAACAGGAATGTAGCCCATCAGCACGTCGTGCGCGGATGTTTGGTCGGTGACGACATCAGGTACGATCCCGCGTTCGAGCAGTTGCCAATGGACCTCGGCGGCGTTGCCGAGCAGGGCGATGGACTTTGCTTCCTTCGCCTCGACTGAGGCCTGAGCCTGAGCTATCGCGTCATCGAGATCCGTCGCTGCGACATCGACCTGCTTCAACTGCAAACGACGCTCGATCCGCCACGGATCGACATCAATGAGCAACCCGACGCCGCCGTTAAATGTGATCGCCTGCGCCTGTGCGCCGCCCATTTCGCCGAGCCCGGCGGTTAGGACAAGCTTCCCGGCGAGCGAGCCCCAGCCGTGCTGCCGTGCTAGTGAACCGAACGTCTCATACGTGCCCTGCAAAATACCTTGCGTTCCGATATATATCCACGACCCGGCCGTCATCTGCCCGTACATCATCAGACCGTCGCGTTCGTATTGGTCGAACTGCTCCTGCGTCGCCCAATGCGGCACGATGTTCGTGTTGGCTATCAAAACGCGCGGTGCGTCCGTGTGCGACTTGAAAACACCGACCGGCTTGCCCGATTGAACCAAAAGCGTCTCGTCTTCGTTCAATTCCTTTAATGACCGCAAGATCGCGTCGAAACAGTCCCAATTCCGCGCCGCCTTGCCCCGGCCGCCATAGACGATCAGATTGTCCGGGTCAAACGCGACCTCGGCGTCGAGATTGTTCTGGATCATTCGATACGCGGCCTCGATGAGCCAGTTTTTGCAGGTGAGTTCAGTGCCCGTCGGGGCTTTAATATTTCGCGTCATTTCCGTGGTTGGGCAAGATACTTGACTAATTCAACAACTAAGCTACAATCAGCCCATTCGTTTGGCAAATTGTGAGTGCCGGGCATTCGCCTATGGCTCTTGAACACTATGCCCGAGCCTGACGCAAAGATAGCTGAACTCGAGGCCCGGCTTGACGGTCTTGTCCGGACGCAGATCGAGTTTCAGAATGAGATCAGCACTATCCGACGCGAGCTTACGAATCTGCGCGGCGGCGGGCAGCCATTATCGCCCATAACCGAGAAACCCGCTCAGGCGCAGGTACACCCCGCGGCCGGCAGCGCTGTTTCTGAATCATCTCCCCATCCTCAGCCGCCGCTGCAGCCGGGCCCATTTCGCGGAGCCGGTGCCGGCCCCGAGAGGACGCACAGCCAACACCCCGGCGACCCTCGCGAGTATCCGCCGCCGACACTTGGCAAGAGCCAGCAGGATACGCAGCGAGAGAGCGGTCCTTCCACAATTACCGGCTCAAACCGCGGAAATCTCGAGAAGTTTGTTGGGCGCAGCCTGATAGCGTTCATCGGAATAGCCATCCTGGTTCTTGGAGTCGGCATCGGCGCGAAATATGCGATCGATAACGGATGGATCAGCCCGTTGCTGCGCATCTCGTTAGGGTACGCTGTCGGGGCAGTTCTGCTCGGAACCGCTATTTGGCTCAAGCCGAGGTACCTGAATTTTAGTGCAGTCCTGTTAAGCGGCGCGATGGCGGTCGCGTATTTCGTCACATATTTTGCGCATGCGAACTATTCGCTGATTCCACAGTCGGTGGCATTCCTCCTGATGGCGGTGTTCACGCTACTCACGGTTGGCGGCGCCCTTCTCTACAGTCGGCAGGTGATTGCCCACATCGGGCTCGTCGGTGCGTACGCGGTTCCATTTCTGTTGAGCGATGATTCGGGCAGATTTCTCTTCTTCTTTTCATACATTGCGATCGTCAATTGCGGGATCCTCGTCATCGCGGTCCGAAAGTACTGGCGCTCGCTCTACTACGCGGGATTCGTATTTACTTGGTTGATCTTTGGCACCTGGTTCCTGGCGAGGTATACCGCCGGTGAGCATTTCTACCTTGCCTTAACATTTTCGGCGTTATTTTTTGGGATCTTTTATCTTGTCGGAATGGCGTATCGGTTGAGGTCGGATCGATTCGGCTTTGTTGAGGCTGGTTTGATCTTCGCAGATTCGTTCGTCTTTTATGCGTTCACTTATGCGATCGTAGATAGCCGCGAAGAGTTGCGAGAATACGAAGGCTTAATGACCGCCGGCCACGCCCTGCTGCACTTGGTTGCGGCCCAGGCCATCAGTCGGCTCAAACCGGCGGCCATTGACGTCGTTCAGGTGCTGACAGTACTGATCGTTGTATTCGTGACGATCGCGATCCCGGTCCAGTTTAACGGCAACGCGGTCACGCTGGTCTGGACGGCAGAAGCAGCGGCACTGTTCTGGTACGGACGTAAAAATTCAGTACCGCTGTTCGAGGGTTTCTCTTATCCGTTGATGGTGCTGGCCACCTGCAGTTTACTCGCTGATTGGATCGAGTCCGCCGTGCATAGCCTCGCACAGCGGCCGCTGGTGAACGGCGATTTCGTGACGGCCGTTGTTTTCGTTGCGGCTTGTGCATTTATCTACTATGTAAATCGGAAGACGGCTAAGGGATCTGCCCTAGGCGGGACGTTTGTTGAGGTTTTCAGGTTCGCTGTCGCGATCGTCGGCCTTCTCGCCTTGTACAACGTGTTCCGGCTGGAGATCGGTAATTATTTTCACCTCGCGATAGCAGAAACGGGATCTGACCATTTCTTTTCATCAATGGTCGAACCTTCACTGACTCGCCGCGTCGACGACCTTGTCCGCTTTAACCTGATCTGGCAACTTAATTACACCCTCGCTTTTCTGCTGAGCATGATGGCCGTTAACCTCAAATGGCTGAGGTCTGCGATCGTAGCTTTTGCCGGCATCTTTCTCGCTGCCGCCGCTCTGTTCGTTTTTGGGTCGGTCGGCATGTACCTGCTTTACGAGCTTCGCGTGAGCTACATGAGCCCGGACGGTGATGCTGCGGCTTCAATGATGAATATCGCGATCCGGTACATTTCGTACTTTTTCGCAGGAAGTGTACTGGCAGGAATATACCTGACCGGGCGCAGCAGGATGATCGCGGACAAGATCCCGGCTGTGGTCCGCGAGGTTGCGTGGTTGATGCTTCTGAACCTGACGACCTTGGTCGTCACAAGTTGTGAACTGATAAATCTTATGGCCCAAATGCATGTAGCCGATGGGGACAGGCTGGGTCTTAGCGTGTTGTGGGGAGTTCACGCGCTTGTCCTGATCGCCATCGGCATTGCGTGGAACAAGAAGGGTTTGCGGGTAAGTGCGATCGTGCTGCTCGCTATTACGCTTGTGAAGCTATTTATCTACGACGTTGCCGATCTGCCGACGATACCAAAGACGATACTCTTCGTATCGCTCGGAACGTTGCTGCTAATCGTGTCGTTCCTCTACAACAAGTTTGCCGTCAGGATATTTGACCGATCGGCAGGTAGCGATCAATAGGGTGATCTCCGAACGGGCAGGCATCCGTCTTTTTGTCCTGATGACGCTGTCAGGAAACGTGGTAAAATCCTCACATCATTTTTTGAAGCATTTATGAAAAAGACCAAGAGCATTTTTGCAATATTTGCAATGAGCGCACTGGCCGCGATCTGCGGTTTTGCGCAGACGCCTGAGAAGCCCGCGAATCCGAAATATGACGCAGAACTGGCGAAAAAGACTGGCGCCGATGATTTCGGTATGCGGTCGTATGTGCTCGCCATCTTAAAGACCGGCCGAAACGACTCGAAAGTGACCGGCGATGCCCGCGCCGAGCTTTTCAAAGGACATTTTGCGAATATGAACCGTCTCGCGAGCGAGGGGAAACTTGCGGTCGCTGGGCCCTTCAGTGATCCCGACAAAAAATATCGCGGCCTTTTCATCCTTGCCGTAAAGACCGTCGATGAGGCAAGGGCTCTCGCCGAGACCGATCCTACTGTAAAGGCGGGTGTCTTGGTAGTTGACTACGTCCCGTGGTACGGCTCCGCCGCCCTGATGCTGACTAACGAGAACCACGATAAAGCCGCAAAGAAGAGCTTCTGATCACCATTGCACGCGGACCTCATCATTCATAACGCCGGGCAACTCGTAACGTGCGCTTCGGGCGGAAAGCCGAAGCGCGGCGATGCGATGCATGACGTTGGCATCATTGAGAATGGTGCGGTCGCTATCGCTGACGGGAAGTTTGTCGGCGTCGGCCGCACCGAGGAAATCCTGGCCTCGTTTTCAGCCGATGAAATGATCGACGCTGAGGGTCACGTCGTGTGTCCGGGCTTGGTCGATCCGCACACGCACATTGTTTACGCGGGCGATCGGCTGAACGAGTTTGAGTTGAAGATAAAAGGTGCGGAGTATCTTGAGATACTGGCGGCCGGTGGCGGCATTTTGTCGACAGTAAAGGCGACGCGGGCTGCGTCGGTTGAGGAGCTTGTCGAACAAAGCCACAAACGGCTCGACAAAATGCTCGCCTGCGGCACGACGACATGCGAGATCAAGACAGGCTACGGACTCGACACTGAGACCGAGCTAAAGATGCTCGCGGTCATAGAGATCCTCGACAATACGCACCCAATCGACCTCGTTCCGACATTTTTGGCGGCCCATACGATCGCACCGGAATTCACGGACGACGCGGACGGTTATGTCGATCTGATCTGCATCGAGATGTTGCCGCTCGCGTGGAAGTGGTACGAGCAATCGCATTTTGTCGACCAAAGGACGTTCCGTTCTTCTGCGACGTTTTTACCGAAAAGAACGCATTCGATATAGACCAGTCGCGGCGTGTGCTCGAAACGGCGAAAGGCATTGGCTTCGGCATTAAGGCCCACGTCGATCAGTTCACAAACCTTGGCGGATCGACTCTCGGCGTCGAAATGGGCGCGATCTCCATCGACCACCTTGATGCCATTTCAGACGACGAGATCGAGCGGCTCGCGTCGAGCGACACCATCGGCGTTGTGATCCCGACCGAGAATTTTAACGCCGGCAAGACGCAATTCGCGAACGCCCGCAAGATGATCGACGCCGGCTGCGCGGTTGCCCTGACGACGGATTACAATCCCGGCTCAGCGCCGTGCCCGTCCATGCCGATGGCGATGGCGATAGCGTGTAGGTATCAAAAACTGTTGCCCGGCGAGGCCCTGAACGCGGCTACGATCAATGCGGCTCATGCGATCGGTTTGGGCGGATCTCATGGTTCGATCGAGGTCGGGAAGGCGGCCGATCTGCTTGTGCTCGACGCGGCAGATCATCGGCAAATCGCCTATGAGTTCGGAAGCAACCTCGTCGCTAAGATGCTGAAGCGTGGACAAGAAGTATAAACTTGTCACTTGTCACTACCCACTATCCACTGAAGGAATGAGTTTTTCTTCAGTGACAAGTGGGTAGTGTTAGGTGGATAGTGTTAAATCGATGAATGAGATCTTTATTGGCGGCGAGAGCCTGACATTTGAGGAAGTCCTTGCCGTAGCGTACGGCAAGCCCGGCGAGCCGCGGGTGCTCCTCTCCGATGGGGCAAAGACGAACGTTACGCGGTGCTCCGACGCCGTCCAGACGCTGCTTGAACGTGGTGAGATCGCCTACGGCATCACGACCGGCTTTGGGGCGTTTAAGGACAAGATCATCAGCCGCGACGAGGTTGAGCATCTTCAGCGTAATGTTGTGTTGAGCCACGCCGTGGGTGTCGGTGATCCGTTCGATACGCCGACGGTCCGGGCGATAATGCTGATCCGGGCGAATACGTTGGCTCGCGGGTTCTCGGGCATCCGACACGAAACGCTTGATTTGATCCTAGAATGCCTGAATCGCGGCGTTCATCCCACCATTCCTGAGAAGGGAAGTCTTGGTGCGAGCGGCGACCTCGCGCCGCTCGCTCATTTTGCCTGCGTTCTGATCGGCGAGGGTGAATCCGAATTTCAAGGCGAGAGAATGTCAGGCGGTGAAGCGTTAGCAAAGGCGGGGCTATCGCCGGTCACGCTGGCCGCAAAGGAAGGACTTGCACTGACCAACGGAACCACCGTGATGACGGCGGTTGGCATTCTGGAGACCGCAAAGGCCCGCAAACTCTCCGAACTCGCCGACGTCAGCGGCTGCCTCAGTCTTGAGGCCCTGAACGGCACGGTCTCTGCGTTTGACGAGCGCATTCACGCGCTCCGGCCGCATCCGCGGCAGATCGAGTGCGCGGCGAATCTGCGAAGTATACTCGAAGGCAGCGAATTTGTTCGTGATTTCGATCCCACAAATGTTCAGGATGCCTACACGCTTCGCTGTATGCCGCAGGTCCACGGTGCGTGCCGCGACGCCGTGCTATATGCCGAATGGCTGCTCAAACTGGAGCTAAACGCCGTCACCGATAATCCGCTGATCTTTGTTGGCGAGGGCGGCGAGATCGAGGTCATCAGCGGCGGGAACTTTCACGGAGAACCGTTAGCGTTAGCTTTTGATTATCTAGCTATCGCTCTGGCCGAGCTTGGGAATATCTCGGAGCGGCGGATAATGCGACTGACCGACGAGTCGTCGAACGCCCACACTCTCCCGGCCTTTCTCACCGAACATGGTGGCCTTAATTCGGGGTTTATGATCGTTCAATACACGGCAGCCGCGTTGTGTACGGAGAATAAGATACTCGCGCACCCGGCCAGCGTCGATACGATACCGTCGTCGGCAAATGTCGAGGACCATGTGTCGATGGGTTTAACGGCGGCGTTGAAGCTGCGTCAGGTCGCTGAGAATTTTGCACTGGTATTGTCACTGGAACTATTGTGTGCTGCCCAGGGAATTGATTTCAGACAGAAACGTATTGGTCCCGGCAAAGCTCTCGGTCGCGGCACGGCTCCGGTTTATTCCGCTCTTCGCGAGCGCATTCCGTTCATCGAACGCGATGAGTATATGAAGCCGCATATCGATGCGGCGGCGGCCTACGTTGAAGAGTTTGTCCATGAGCCGCACTAAGGTAGCGGAATTGCCGTGGTTCGCACGATGAGCCGCGACCGTTACGGGCAAGCCGCTGACGGTGCTCACGGCGGTTTGTTTCTCAGTGTGCGAAAGCGAACATACAGATCGGATCTCTACGGATACGATGTCTTTGAAAGGTATTTAGGAGAATAGATCATGGTTTCTTTAATTATTTGGTTGATCTTGGGATTTTTAGCAGGCTATCTGGCCAAATTTATCTTTCCCGGCTCTGGTCGGGGACTGCCATCGAATTGCAACCCCCAAATATTTTGTTGACTTTGCGACTTAACAGGTTCACATTGTGATTAACCACACATAGCGGTGAATATCGGACACTTCCCAGTCTTATAATTATCTTACTCCGATATTCGAGCTTGTAACCGCATCTGCTCTGGTCGAGCCTGCCATTGCAGGCGGTATTATCGGCATTACGCCGGCATAAACTGTCCCAAAGACCAATTCAGGCTTGCAAGGAATTGTGATGAACCCACGGCGTAAAGCTGTTCTCTGGGCATTGTTCGCGTTGGTACTTTTCACCCCGCCGCTTTTCTGGCTTGGGAACCGTTTCGAGGACCAACTTGTCGGCGAACAGCGTACTCGCACACAATCCACCCTCGACCTCCATGCAGTCGCCGTGCAGGAATCCCTTGACCGCATGGTGGGCAAGCTCGAAGGCCTGGAGGCATTTGTCGCCGGCAAAACCGCTGAAGGCAAAGCGGTTGACATTGAACAATTCAACGCGTTCGCTGCGGGCCTGCACGCCAGCTCGGCGTGGATACGGGCCTTTCAGATCGTTTCTGACGGTGTGGTCACCCATACTTACCCGCTTAAGGGCAATGAACCCGCTCTGGGCTACAACCTGATGGCGGACCCGCGTGCTGTGATCGGAGGCGATGTAACCCGTGCCCTAGAGCAAAACCGAGTCACCATCACCGGCCCCATCGATCTGGTGCAGGGCGGGTTGGGGATCATCATCCGTAAACCGCTCCCGCGAACCGTCGACGGGCACGCTCGACTGGTCGCCATTGTCTTCAACATTGCTCCGTTACTGGCCAAAGCCGGCATCGATGAGAACACCAACAACGACCCCCAGCTCGCAATTCGCCGTGAAACCGGTGCAATATTTTTCGGCCCGCCAGTGGTATTCGAACGTCAGCCGGTGACGCATCCCCTGTCGCTTCCGGACGGCGCGTGGGAGATGGGGGCCTGTCCCCTCGATGGCTGGCATGCGTCCGCGAGCACTTCGACTCGGCTATTTTATTTGGCGGGAGCCATCATCATTTCCCTCATTTGTCTTCTGGTGTTCTCGATCGCCCGGCGTCAGGCGGGCCTTGCGAAGACCGTTGAGAAACGGACGCGTGCCCTTGGCAAAGAACTGACAGACCGCAAGCGGGCCGAGGCTCAAGTCCGCCTGCTCCATGAAGATCTGCAGCGGTACGCTGGGAAACTCGAGCAGCGCGTCACCGACCGGACCGCCCAGCTCGAAGCCGCCAACAAAGAACTCGAATCCTTTTCCTATTCGGTTTCACATGACCTGCGCGCTCCGCTGCGGCATATGGATGGTTTTAGCGGGGCGTTGCTTGAAGACTATGGAGACAAACTGGATGACACTGGCCGCGGCTATCTAACGCAGGTACGCGAGGCCAGCCGGGAGATGGCTCGATTGATCGACGACTTGTTGGAGCTTGCCCGCGTAACGCGCGCGGAGATGATACCTGGGACCGTCGATCTGAGCAAGATGGCGAGGTCAATAGTGGCTGATCTAACCAAAACAGATCCAAGGCGCTCGGTTGTCGTCAACATCAAGGAGGGATTGACCGTGCGTGGAGATAAGGGGCTGCTGAATATCATGCTCACGAACCTGCTCGGAAATGCCTGGAAATTTACGTCGAAAACGAAAAAGGCCGAGATAACATTCGACTCCGAATTGAGCGAGGGTAAAACGGTCTATTTCGTTAGCGACAATGGCGCCGGATTCGATATGAAGTTTTCGGACAAATTATTTGGTGCGTTTCAGAGACTCCACGGTTCGCACGAATTTGAAGGAACCGGTATCGGACTGGCGACCGTCCAGCGCGTGATAAATCGGCATGGCGGCCGCGTTTGGGCCGAAGGGGCTGTGGATGTTGGGGCAACTTTTTACTTTATGCTGCCCGACGCAAAGGAGTTGGAAAATGAGAATTGATACAATTTTGCTTGTCGAGGATAATGCTCGTGATGAGGCTCTGACGCTGCGGGCACTAAAGAAGAATAACCTTGCCAATGAGATCATTGTCGCCCGCGACGGCGTCGAGGCTCTCGATTATCTGTTTGGTACCGGAAAGTTTGAGGGCCGCGACACGTCGGTCGTCCCTCAACTGATAATGCTGGACCTGAAAATGCCGAAACTGGACGGGCTGCAGGTGCTGAAGGCGATACGAAACGACGGAAGGACGAAGCGCTTGCCTGTCGTCATTTTTACATCGTCCAGCGAACAGGAAGACATGATCAAGAGCTACGATCTGGGTGCAAACAGCTATGTTCGAAAGCCTGTGGACTTTGAGGGCTTTGCTGAGGCGGCCCGGCAACTAGGAATGTACTGGCTTCTGCTGAATGAGAACGCCCCCGCGAGTCAGTGAAAAAGTTATGGGTAAGACACTTCGTGTATTAAATGTCGAAGATTCCGAGCGCGATGTGGCTCTGCTTACGCACCACCTCACTGCGGCCTATTACACGCTGGTCTCAGAGCGGGTAGAAACCGCCGATGATATGCGGGCGGCACTGGAATCTAGTGAGTGGGACGTCATTCTCTGCGATTATTCCATGCCGAAGTTTGACGCGTTGTCTGCTCTCAACGTGTTGCGGAAGTCGGGCCTGGACATCCCTTTCATAATCATTTCAGGCACCGTCGGCGAAGAAGTTGCGGTTGAAGCAATGCTCACCGGAGCACACGATTATCTACCGAAAGATAACCTTACGCGGCTCGTCCCGGCGATCGAACGTGAGTTGAATGAGGCGAAAAATCGACGGTCCCAACGAGAGGCAGAAGCGGCGCTCAAGTCTTCAGAGGCCGAATTGCGAACACTGTTTCAAGTAATGAACGACGTGATCCTCGTTCTTGATTCGGAGGGGCGTCATTTGAAGGTAGCCCCAACCCGTCCAACTCAATCTTATAAGCGAAGCGTTCACCGTCTTGGTAAGACGGTACATGAGATCTTGCCGGCAGAGGTGGCTGATCTCATCCTTCGTAATATTAAACAATGCCTGGACGAGGCCCGAACGCTGCACGTTGAATACGCCCTTGTGATCGACGGACAGGACGTATGGTTTGACGCAACCGTGACGCCTATGACTGAGGATTCGGTCATGTGGGTTGCCCGTGAGGTAACCGAGCGAAAACGGACGGAAGACGAGCGTAGGATCATTTTTGACGTCATTCAGGGTGCTGTCGCCACTCCTGATCTTGACGAATTCCTCAAGCTTGTTCACCGTTCGATCAGTGAACTGGTGTATGCCGAGAACTGTTTTGTCATGTTACACGACCCCGTGAGTGACATGATCCATTATGAGTTTTGGATTGACAAGCATGATCTGGTGCCACCTCCCGGGCCGGCAGGACGAGGATTCGGGGCTTATATTCTCCGCACCGGTAAACCGCTGCTGATCACCGAAGAATCAAAAAAGAGGCTCATCGATGCTGGCGAAGCCGACCAGATCGGCAGCTCCTCGCCATCGTGGCTTGGCGTAGCCTTGCGAACGCCGGAGCGCACGATAGGCGTTCTGGCCATACAACACTACAAACTAAGGAACGCCTATGACCAGCGTGATCTCGAATTCCTCGCCTCCGTCGGTGATCAGATAGCTTTGGCTATCGAACGAAAACGAGCCGAGGGTTTATTGCGCGAGTCCGAGGAGAGCTACAGAACCTTATTTGAAAGCGCTCCGGATGGCATTCTCGTCACCGTTCCGGGGGAGAGTATCGTCGATGCCAATACGAGTCTATGCCGGATGCTCGGGTATTCCCGCGATGAACTTCTCAAACTGAAAGGCACGGACATCATCGCACCGTCGGAGATCCCGCAAATTGAAACGGCAGTGGAAACTATAAAGGCGAACAACCTACTCCAGCGGGAATGGCTGCTCCGGCGAAAGGACGGTTCGATCTTCGCGGCGGACGTGTTCTCGAGCCTGATGCCGGATGGCCATGCGCTGTCAATGATGCGCGACATCACTGAGAAGAAACGAGCCGAGAGTTTATTGCGTGAATCCGAGGAGAGCTATCGTGACCTTGTCGAAAACGCACTTGACATCATCTACACCCACGATCTCGAAGGAAACTACACCTCGGCGAACAGGGCTGCCGAAACGATCACCGGCTACACGACGGCAAGAAGTCACTGGCATTGAATATGTCTGCAGACCGTCGCCCCCGAATACCTTGAAAAGGGAAAACAGATGATCGCCGCAAAGCTGGCCGGTGAACCGGTAACGGCTTATGAGCTTGAACTTATTGCAAAAGACGGCCACCGTGTCCCGGTCGAGGTAAACACGCGGATAATTTATGAGAATGGCGTCCCCATTGGCGTTCAGGGGATCGCCCGCGACATCACCGAACGCAAACAGCAGGAAGAGGCCCGGCTCGCGTCCGAACGAAAGTATCAGGATATTTTCGACCTGGCACCGGTCGGTATTTATCGGTCGCTGCGCGATGGAACGCTGCTGACTGTAAATAATGCCCTTGCGGAAATGATGGGGTACGACTCGACGGACGAACTGCTCAATGTAAACATTGCCGATCTTTACTTCGATCAAGATGAACGCGAGCGGTTGCTCACCAAATACATAGATATCGGTAGAGTATTTGATCTCGAAGTTCAATGGAAGCGAAAGGATGGTTCGGCTATCTGGATACAACTCACAAGCAGAGTAATAGCGGGGTCAGAAAGGGGACAAGAGTGCTTTGAGAGCTTTGTGCGCGATGTAACCGAGGCTAAGCAGGCGAATGAGGCCTTGTACGAGAGCGAGAGCCGGCTCCGTACCATTATCGACACCGAACCCGAATGCGTAAAACTGTTGGCCAAAGACGGCTCGCTGATGCAGATGAACCCCGCCGGCCTTCGCATGATCGAGGCCGATTCGTTTGAGCAAGTGGCCGGTCACAGCGTCTTTGGCCTGATCGCCGAGGATGATCGCAATGCCTTTCGTGACCTGACAAAGAGAGTGTTTCAGGGTGAATCCGGCATGCTCGAGTTCCAGATCGTCGGCCTCAAGGGCACGCACCGGTGGTTGGATACTCACGCCAGCCCGCTGCGGGATTCGAGTGGTAAGATCAGCTGCGCTGCTCGGTATAACACGCGACGTGACCGAGAGAAAACGGGCGGCGGGCGAATCGGCCCGGCTCCTTAGTGTGCTCGAAAGCAGCCTGAATGAGATCTACATTTTCGACGTGGACACGCTGCGCTTTGAGTACGTCAACGAATGTGCCAGAGCCAATCTGGGATATTCGATGGATGCTATGCGCCGGATGACGCCGCTGGATATTAAACCCGACTTTGCGGAAGCCGCTTTCCAGACATTGATCGAGCCGCTACGCCGCCACGAAAAACCTAAAGTCGTTTTTGAAACCGCGCATCGCCGGGCCAATGGCAGCCTTTACCCCGTCGAAGTTCACTTGCAGCTCGTCGAACGCGGTGATAAACCGGTCTTTCTTGCGGTTATCAATGACATCACCGAGCGCAGGCTTGCTGACAAGGCGGTCCGGGACAGTGAAGAGCAATACCGTCAGCTTTTTGAAAACAGTCTCGCGGGTGTATTTCATACGAAGCCGAGCGGGCAAATAGTCAGCTGCAACGACGCCTTTGTCCGTATGTTTGGATACGAATCGAAAGAGGAGATGTTGTCCCATTCTGCCGTCGACACCTATCTGACGCCGGCTCACCGTGAACGTCATATGGAGCTGCTTCGCGAGAAGCGCAAGCTGACCAATTTTGAGAGCGAGCAGCGGCGCAAGGACGGCTCGCTGATGTGGACCCTTGAGAATGTTGCCCTTATCCGCGAGGCCGACGGGACAGAATCCATCCACGGCAGCGTCATCGATCTAACCGAGCGGAGGTTGGCGGAGGTTGCCCTGCGAGAGAGCAATGAGAAATTCCAGCAGTTGGCCGACAATATTACCGACGTGTTCTGGATCCGTTCGCCTGATCTCCGCAAGCTGTATTATGTCAGCCCGGCGTATGAGCGGATCTTTGGGCGTAGTGTCAACAGCCAGCACGCGAATCCAGAGGAATGGGTCGACTATCTTCATCCGGACGACCGTGAGCGTGTGTTGAGTTCCTTCGCCTCGCTCACGGGGGAAGAATCAAGTCTGGACATCGAGTATCGGATCGTGCGCCCGGACGGCGAGATCCGTTGGGTTCGCACACGGGGCTTCCCGGTCAGGGACGCCGCACAGATCGTCACCCGCTACGTCGGAATTCTCACTGACATAACCGCGAGCAAGCGAACCGAGCGGCGGTTGAACATCGAGTATCGGGTCAGCCGCGTGCTGGCGGAATCTGCCACGTTGAGGCAGGCTTCGTCGGGCATTCTACGGACCATTTGCGAGAGTATGAATTGGGAAGTCGGTGAGTTCTGGAATGTGGATAACCGGGCCGGGGTGATGCGATTCGATGATATGTGGATAGCTCCGGACATGCGTGCGGATAAATTCTTAGGGGTCAGCCGGAAAACCACATTTGCACGCGGGGTCGGCCTGCCGGGGCGGGTGTGGGCGAGCGGCAAGCCGGTGTGGATTCCGGATGTGGTTGTGTCTGCGTATTTCCTGCGGGCGGCCGAGGCGAAAAAGGCAGGGCTGCACAGTGCTTTTTCCTTTCCGATCCTGTCTGGAAATGAAGTCATTGGCGCCATCGAATTTTTTGGTCGAGAGATTCGCCAACCCGATGAAGAGCTGATGAGTATGTTCGAAGCCCTGGGCCCGTTACTGGGTCAGTTCTTCGAGCGCAAGCAGGCGGACGAGGCGATGCGGGAAAGTGAGGAGAAATATCGAACGATCCTCGAGAACATCGAGGACGGCTACTTTGAGGTTGATATTGCCGGGAACTTCACATTTTTCAATGATTCGTTATGCGGCATTCTTGGGTATCCCCGCGATGAAATGTTAGGCATGAATAACCGGGACTTTATAGATACGCGGGACTTTGCGAAAGTCTATAAAACCTTTAATAAGGTCTATCGAACAGGGGAACCGGCTAGAGCATTCGATTGGGAGATTATCAGAAAGGACGGAACAAGAAGGTATGTTGAGGGGTCTATCTCTCGAAGAGAAGATTCCACGGATCAACCGATCGGCTTCCGGGGTATTGTGCGCGACATAACCGAGCGCAGAGGTGCTGAAGAACAGCTAAGGCTTCATGCGACTGCCCTCGGGGCTGCCGCTAACGCCATCATCATTACCGACCGCGATGGAACGATCGCATGGGTGAACCCTGCCTTCACCGATCTTACGGGTTATACGCTGGACGAGGTATTAGGCCGAAACCCGAGGATTCTAAAATCCGGCATATCGGACGCGGCTTTCTATAAAACGCTATGGGACACGATCCTCTCAGGGCGGGCGTGGCAGGGCGAGATGATCAACCGGCGAAAGGACGGGACAACGTACTCGGAAGAACAGACGATCACGCCCGTCATGGACGAGGCCGGACAGATCACTAACTTTATTTCCGTAAAACAGAACATAACCGAACGCAGGCGGGCAGAGGCCAAGATCCTCAGCGAGCAGTTATTCTCTGAATCCATCGTTAACAGCCTGCCGGGTATCTTTTACCTGATCGATCAGACCAGAAAATTTCTGCGCTGGAACGAGAACTTTGAACAGATCACTGGTTACTCTGCTGAGGAGATCGCGACGCTCAGTCCGCTTGACCTCTTTGCCGGCGAGGAGAAAGAGTTGATCGACCAAAGGATTCAGGAGGTTTTCGCGAGTGGATCCGCAGACGCCGAGGCTCATTTAGTTTCCAAGAGTGGCGAGCGCACTGCTCACTATTTCACTGGCGTGCGGATCTACTCAGATGACCAGCCCTGCCTGATGGGCGTAGGCCTGGATATCACCGTCCGCAAACAGCTCGAGGAACAGTTTCGTCAGTCGCAGAAGATGGAGGCCGTCGGCGTGCTGGCGGGCGGTATCGCACACGATTTTAACAACCTGCTGACCGCGATCAATGGCTATAGCGATCTTACGCTGAGAAAGATGTCGCCCGATGAGCCCCTGCGGCGGAACATAGAGGAAGTAAAGAAAGCGGGCGACCGCGCGGCGGAATTGACCAGTCAACTCCTGGCTTTCAGCCGTAAGCAAGTATTAAAGCCCGTCGTTCACAACCTCAACTCGGTGATCGAAACGATCGAGAATATGCTGCGCAGGATAATCCGCGAGAATATCGAACTGCGCACCGTCCTCGACCCCAAGCTCGGCAACATCAAGGCCGATCCGGGGCAGATCGAGCAGGTGATCATGAACCTTGTGGTCAACGCCCGCGATGCAATGCCGGATGGCGGGACTCTAACGATAGAGACGCAGAATGTTTATCTCGATCACGATTATGTGAGCCAAAAGCTCGCCATCGAGCCGGGGCCGTTTACGAGGATCACGGTCAGCGACACCGGCATGGGAATGGATGAGATCACGCGGCAGCACATATTCGAACCATTCTTTACGACCAAAGAGGTCGGCAAGGGCACGGGCCTCGGACTATCAATGGTTTACGGCATCGTTAAGCAATCCGGTGGTGATATTACGGTCTACAGCGAGCCGGGGCATGGCACGACATTCAAGATCTACCTGCCGAGCGTAGACGAAGAGGTGCAAAAACTAAAATGGAACGGCGACCACCCCGAGAAATATCTCGGGACAGAGACGATCTTGCTCGTTGAGGATGAAGAGGTCGTCCGCAATCTGGCCAAGGAGATATTGACCGGAAACGGCTACACGGTCCTTGAGGCAGAGAATGGCAAGGCGGCGCTTGCTATTTGTTCGTCGTATGAAGGGCACATCGATCTGCTCCTGACGGACGTGATCATGCCCAGAATGAGCGGCAGCGAGCTAAAGCAAACCGTCGTGGAGATGATGCCGGACATCAAGGTGCTGTTTATGTCGGGCTATACGGACGATTCGGTCGCCAACCGCGGCGTGTTTGACGCGGACATCCCGTTTATCGAAAAGCCGTTCACGCCCGACGCCCTGTCCCGCAAGGTGAGGGAAGTGTTGGAATACTAAGAAGCGTGGAGAAGTTTGGGTTGAACGATCGGAAAGCTGGTACACCCGGCAAGATTCGAACTTGCGACCCTCTGATTCGAAGTCAGATACTCTATCCAGCTGAGCTACGGGTGCATCCTCGCCTTATTCTATTTGCTCGACGGCCTCTTTGCAAGAATCGGCTATTGGTCCTGAAGGCTGCGGATATGACCTACGAGCAGTCTGATCTCCTCATTCGTAAGCTTGCCTTTGAAGGCTGGCATGCCTTCGTCCGGGACGCCGTCAACGACGTATTTCGTGAGCTGCTCGTCAGTCTTGCCCGCCATCTTTGCGCTCGTCAGGTCCTCGGCATTCAGCGATTTGCCCTTGATCGTGACCTTGCCGCCCTTGCCGGTATCTTTATGACAGATCATACAGTGAGCGGCGAACAGCTCCTTTGCCGGACCGACCGGATTAACGGCGACCGAAGAGTGCGGCGACGCCGGCGGAGCAGCGTTCGTGGGTGACTTTGCCACGTTTGGTGCAGGCGCAGGGCTGCTGCAGCCTATCGAGAACACAAGGGCCGCGACCAGTGAAGAATAGAAAAGGAACGATCTCATTAACACCTCCGACTTGAGTAGAACTTTCGACGAGTTTAACGTATCGTCGTAAAAAGAACCAAGCTTCCTATATCTACGACATATGAAACGAACTTTTGCGGCGTCTTTCGCCATCGTCCTCTTGCTTTACAGCGTTGTGGCCGGCCAGGCTACGATCAACGTCGGCGGCCTCACGGCTCCTGTAACGGTCGGCCGTGACGGGCGGTCGATACCGTACATCGAGGCCAAAACGGACGCTGATGTTTACTTTGCGCAAGGATACGTGATGGCGAGCGATCGCCTTTGGCAGATGGACATGATGCGGCGCGTTGCCCGGGGCGAGACGGCCGAACTGTTTGGGCGAATGACGCTTGAGGAAGACAAGCGTTGGCGGCGTTTCAACTTTGCAAAGGTCGCGGATGAGACCTTGAAATTTCTCCCGCCCGACCTGCACGCCGCGCTCGATAGCTACGCAGCGGGCGTGAATGCGTATATCGCCACGCTTACGCCGGAGACAATGCCGGTCGAATTTCGGATGCTCCAGTACAAACCGCGCGATTGGCGGCCGTCGGACACGATCGTCGTCGGCAAGATATTGTCTGACGCACTCAGCTCAACCTGGCGAAACGACCTGTTGCGTGCCTCGCTGCAAAAGATGCCGGCCGACAAACTAGCCGACCTGACCGATCAGGTGACGCCGTACGATGTTGTGCTTTTTGGCAAGGATGTGCCCGCGATCAAAGGCCGTCGGCCGACCAGGCTTCCCGGACATTTCCGAGTCATCTGCTCGCGAAAGCCGACGCGGAGGAAGACGTGCGTGCCAGTTCGCTGACGCGAGTCGGCCTGTATGCCGAGGACCTGGCGGCGAGCAACAATTGGGTCATCTCGGGCAAGCGAACGGCCGACGGCAAGCCGATACTGGCCAATGATCCTCATTTGGCCGCTACTGCTCCTAACCTTTGGTATCTGGTCCATCTCTCTACGCCCAAGATGCGCGTTTCCGGCGTGACGCTGCCGGGCGTTCCGGGCGTTGTTCTCGGCCACAACGAGCACATCGCCTGGGGAGCGACCAATGTCGGACCCGACGTGCAGGACCTCTTTGTAGAGACCTTTGATGCTTCGGGCAAATACAAGACGCCTAGCGGCTGGGAGGCTGCCGTTGTGCGAAAAGAGACGATCAACGTCCGCAGCAATTTGCTCTCACCGGCCACCGAACCGGTCGCCTATGAGGTTACCGAGACGCGGAACGGGCCAGTGATCTTTGAGGAAGACGGCAAGAAATACGCCCTCAAGTGGACGGCCTTCGATCCGCACAACCTCGAGTTCGAGGCGTTCTATCGGTGGAATCGTGCGAAGAACTGGAATGAGTTCAAACAGGGGGCAAGGAGCTACGGCGGCTCCGCGCAAAACTTCATCTATGCAGACGTAAAAGGGAATATCGGTTGGTACGCCGCCAGCAAGATACCGATCCGCCGCAAGGGCGACGGATCTCTTCCGTATGACGGCTCAACGAATGACGGCGATTGGATCGGTTTCATTCCTTTCGAGGAATTGCCAAATCTCTATAATCCGTCCAGCGGTTTTATCTTGACGGCCAACCAGCGGATCGTCGGCACGTCTTACAAATACACGCAGATGTCGCGTGATGCGGCCCCGCCGTGGCGTGCGCGGCGGATCTATGACGAGTTGGCCCGAAACAAAAAGGCCACGATCGACTTTGTTCGTGACGTGCAGCACGACACGTTTAACATTCCGCTCAACAATCTCGCGAAGGCGATTGTTTCGATGAACGCCGCTTCTGCTGAGACGATCGCGGTGCTCAAAACGTGGGACGGCCGCATGACCGCCGATTCGCGTGGTGCTCTGCTCGCCAATGAGATCCGCGGCTGCGTCGCGGACAAGATCGCCGCCGATAACAAGCCCGCGCCTTCATACCTTATCCGCGAACGCATCATCGACCGGGCTCTGCGTGAGAATCTGACTCGATGGCTGCCGGCAGGCGTTGCGAGTTTTGCGGATCTGCTAAAAGCCTGCGACGCATCATCGCGAGTCGCCTCTCGCCGACTCCAAACGCCTCGGGCCCGATGATACGAAATGGACATGGGGCCGCGTATGGCAGTCACGGTTTCCGCATCCGCTGGCTCAGGCGCCGCTGATCGGAATGCAGTTTGCGACGCCCGCCGTGCCAATCGACGGCAGCGGCCAGACGCCGCACGTCGGGTCGGCGGTCTCGATGCGGCACATTACGAGCCCCGGCAACTGGGACGCGACCCGCCACATCATCCCTCTCGGCCAGAGCGGCGATCCGACGTCACCGCATTTCAAGGACCAGTTCGACGCGTGGCGGACCGGAACGCCTGCGATCTTTCCGTTTTCTGCTGCCGCAGTTGAGAAGGCCCGCGTCAGCACTTTGACGTTAAAGCCAAAAAACTAGCGAATTCGGTCGAGAAAATCGCCTAAGATCACGGCGGCCGCCTCGCTATCAACGTGTTTTGCGTCTGCCGCCGCGGGCCCAGATCCGGCCTCGGGCCTCGTACGAGCTGACGCGTTCGTCCTGCAGATAAACCGGCACGCTGAGCGACAGCGACGAGTTTTCTGGCCATATCGCGGGCCTCGAGCGACATTTCGCTTTCGCTGCCGTCCGATTCGAGCGGCAAACCAATTACCACCGCGACGGCATCAAATTCCGCGACCGTTTCTTTGATATTTGATAGGAGTTTTTTCCAACTGGTACGCTCGATCACCGAAAGGGGACGCGTCGTGACGCGTAATTCGTCACAAACGGCGACGCCACAGCGTTTTGTGCCCGGGTCGATCGCAATTATGCGGCCCTCGGCGGGCACGGGAAAAACATCTGCAACGGCCGATGGATTAGCTGTTTCTTTTTCTTGCACCTGATCGTATCGTTACGCGATAATCTAGTTTTCGCCGCCGCCAAAACAATTGCCCGGCGCAGTTCGTAGTATCACGGTCAGTAGTATCATACGAGGTTTCTTATGTCATTTCGCGGTAAGCTCTGGGTCCTGATCATTTCCGGCGTCATTTCGGTGTATGCCGTCGTCGGTGGATCGCCGTTCATCAGCAGTCTTTTGACGACGTCGGCCCAGCAGTCGGTCAATGACCCGAATGCCCAGCTCAGGATCGTCGAGTCGGTTCTTAAGCCACATCCAGAACGACTACGTCGACACGCCCGATATGGAAAAGGTCCGCCTTGGTGCTCTTCGCGGGCTGGCCGGCGGCCTCGATCCTTACTCGTCGTTCCTGACGGCCGAGCAGGTCAAGACCTTTCAGAATACGGCCGCGTCGAACAAGGTCGGCATCGGTGCCGAATTCTCGCAGATCAGCGGATATCTTTACGTGATCTCGGCTATCAAAGGCGGCCCGGCCGAAAAGGCCGGCATCAAGTCGGGCGACGTGATCGAATATATCGACGGTAAGGCCACGCGTGACATTTCGCTCTATGATGCTCGGCTGCTGATCAATGGTGATCCCGGCAGCAGCGTCAGCCTGCGCGTCCTGCGAGCACGTGAAAAACCGCAGACGATCAAGGTAACGCGTGGCGGCTACAAGGTGCCCGCGGCCGAATCGCGTGTCGAGGCCGGCAAGGTCGGTGTCGTCAAGGTCCACAGCCTTGAGGACGGCGAGGCAAATGACATCCGCACGCAGGTCACAAACCTTACAAAGCAGGGAGCGCAGAAGATAATTCTAGATCTTCGCGGCGTCGCGGCAGGGAAGCTGACCGAGGGCGTTGCGGTTGCGAATCTTTTCATCCGCGAGGGCGAGATCGCCCGCGTGATCGGCCGCGATAACAAAGTATTGAATACCTACACTGCCGATCCGGCAAAGGCGATCTTTGACGGCGGGCTTGCCGTGCTCATCGACATCGGCACCGCCGGTGCGGCCGAGGCCGTTGCGTCCGCGGTGCTTGAGCGAAAACGCGGCGAGGTCGTCGGCGAGAAAAGCTTTGGTGCCGGGACCGAGCAGAAGCTCTTTACGCTGAAAGGCGGCGACGGCCTTTACCTGACCGTTGCCAAATGGGCGTCGCCCGGCGGCACGCCGTTTCTGGGCGAGGACAGAGCGACCACAGGCGTAAAACCATCGGTCGAGGTCAAACGTCCCGACACGCCCGAGCCGCTCGAGGTCGAGAATCTGATCGACGAACAGAACGACCAGAATCCTCAGCCTCAGGCGACGCCGCAGCCAAAACCCGCACCGAAAGTCGTCGAGGACCTTCAGCTCAAGAAGGCGCTGGAACTGCTTGGAGACAAAGCCCTCGCTGCTAAGTCTGGCGAGTAGCCTATCGAGATAACCCGATAATCAAAAGGCCGGGCCTGAGCGTCCGGCCTTTTCAGTTGGAAAAATGTTGTCCTATGGCGGCATCCCTGCTAGAATCTGCGTTAATGGCGACAAGTGATGTCACGATCAGGCCGCTCGCTGAGAGCGATCTCGGCGAATGGCTGCGGCTCAGACAACTGCTCTGGGACGAGTCATCTGAGGACGATCATAAAGAGGAAATGTTCGATATCATCGAGCACAGCGATACGCAGTTCGTCGCGGTCGCCGATTCGGGTGGAGGTCGGCTGGTCGGCTTTCTCGAGGCCAGCATTCGTACCCACGTCGAGGATTGCGAGACCGAGAATGTCGGCTATCTCGAGGGCTGGTATGTCGAGGAAGAATATCGCCACTCCGGCGTCGGCCGTCAGTTGGTCGCGTACGCCGAGGAGTGGGCCCGCGGGCACGGCTCAACAGAGATGGCATCTGACGCCGAGATCGACAACGAGGCGAGCCTAAAGGCGGATCTCAGCCTGGGATATCAAGAGACGTCGCGCCTCGTACATTTAAGGAAATTCATCGCGTAAGTGAATAGAAGCAGTACCAGCCTTTTTGCCCTTGCGGCTTTTCTCCTGCTCACAGTCTGTCTTTCAGCCGCTGGACAATCGCGGGACGTCAATCTTCCTACGCCCGTCCTCACGAGCGAGATCACCGGTGTGATCGCCGCGCGCGACATCGGCGATTCACGAATTACGTCGTATTACTACACCTTTGAAGGCGGGCAGGGCGATATCTTTATCAATCTGGTGACGAAGAATTTCGCCGGCGATGTCGATGTCTTTATCGCCGACGGGCTGCGGCCGATGACAAAGATGGTCGTGTTTGCGAACGCGGACGAAAGCGAGACGGGTCGCCTGATCTATCTCAGAAAGCCCGAACGCCTGATACTCCGCGTCGAGGGCCGTACGCCAAACGACGACCCCGCGACCTTCAGGATCAAGCTCGGCGGCAGCTTCATCGCCTCTACCGAGAAACCTGCCGAGGACGCCCCGACGCTCGCCCGTCAGGACCCGAACGAGCCCGGCGTAAAGGTCAATTCCGTCGGCACGATCGTAGCCGTCATCCCAAAACCAATTCCGCCCAAACCGGAGCCGGTCGCCAAGTCAGAGCCGCCTGCGTCAGCGGGCAGCCAGTCCGCAAAGACAGTGTCGCCGACAAAGAAACCCGAATCTGCGACCAAAAAGGTGGAGCCGCCTCCATCAGCAAGTGGCAAGACCGCAAAGACCACGCCACCCGTAAAGAAACCCGAACCGCCCGCCAAAAAGGCGGAACCGCCTGCGTCAGCTGGTGGTAAGACGGCGAAAACCACCCCAGCCGGGACGAAACCTGAGCCTTCCGCCAAAAAGACAGAGCCGCCCCCGTCTTCCAGCGGCAAAACCGAGATAACCGCCAAAACAACGAGGACCAGCAAAGCCCCGCCGCCCGAGCCAAAACCCGACCCGCTCGCCAACGTCCGACTAGTGATCGAACTAAAAGACGGCACAGTCCTCTGGCGGCCGATGACAGACGTCCAACGCTTCGGCTTCGACAAAGGCGTCCTTACCGTTGTCGGCAAGGACGGCTCGGTCACTCGTTATCCAATACTAGAGGTAGCGAAAGTAACGATGCAGTAGCGGGCTTCGTCCATGCAATTCTGTTGTGCTGTTGAGAGTTCAGATGTAGAATACGTTTCATGAAAACCTTTATCTTTCATTACGCTGACGGAAGAATCGGGACGTTTGAAACCGATAGCGAACCATTGAGATTTCAGCAGCATAAGGAGAATGGCAGCGGTATATTAGTCAATCGAACCCTCCAAATCCGCGAAGGCCAGCAGTTAAGCGATGAGTCCATTCACTATGACGAGATTCCCAATGCCCAAGTGGCAATGTCTGACAAATGACTATTAAGACTAGCTTCGCCGGACTTGTTTTTGCTGTATCCGCCTGCATTTCAGGGCACGCGATGGATTTCGGTTGGGGAAGCCGCGATGTTAAGCCGAATGAGAATCGCGATAACGTGAGAGAAGCGGTTTGGATGATTGGTGACATTCGTTCAGGTGATTATGAGAAATTTCGTGAATTTCTTTCGAAGAACTTTGACGATTACGTCGCATCTGCTCGCACCGTTTACGTTTCGTCAAACGGGGGAGATATTATCGAGTCAATGAGGCTCGCGGTTTTACTAAAGGCAATGTATGCATCTGTTTACGTCCACTATCAGCAACAATGTCTAAGTTCTTGCTTCATGCTTTATATCGGGGGAGTTCAAAGATCGGCTACCTTGGGAAAACTAGGCATTCATAGAGCCTATTTCGATCCGAAATATTTCACGGGCCTGACGCCAGCTCAGGCCGAAAAGGAACAGGCCCGACTTACCGCACTCGTCAAGCGGTATCTGGAGGATCGATTTGTCCCGTCATCAACGATTGAGAAGATGATAGGAACTCCTTCTAACGAGGTGCATTGGATGGATTCATCGGAAGTTGTGGCCCTAGGACGCTATCCTCTTTGGTACGAAGAGATGTTAATCGCTCGGTGCAACTACATGGGTTCGCGGAAATTAACCTCACTTATGCTAAGAGATTTTCAGAAGTGGTCAGCTGAAATTGACCGCGTTAATGAATGTGAAGCCGGGTTCGTTACTCCACTCATGAAGACCGCACTCCGTTCTCAATTGGAAGCTCCCGTCCCCTTCACTGTCGGACGACCTTGAACGACAAATAAAATCTGACCAGGACCGTCGGCGAATCTTGCGGGCGGTGCCACGGAGAAACCACAATAGCCATCCTCAGGCGTAACTGTGCAGCCCCTTCAACAGATAACTCACGCCAAGATATGTAAATATCACGAGCAAGAATCCGATGATGGCAAAGTACGCTGAACTGCGGCCTTTCCAGCCGCGGGCGATGCGGGTGTGAAGGAAAGCGGCGTAGGTGAGCCAGGCGACGAGCGCACCTGTCTCTTTTGAGTCGAATCCCCACGGGCGGCCCCAGCTTTCGTTCGCCCAGATCGCGCCGGTGATCAGCAGCATCGCGAGGCCCGCAAAGGCGAGGCACGCGGTCTTGTACATCAGGCTGTCGAGCGATTCGAGATCGGGCAGCCGGTCGCGGAGCTTGTCGGTATTGAAGCTGAAGAGGAAGACAAACAGCGTGCCGACCAGCGGCGGTGATCAGCGCGGCAACCTCGACCGGATTACTGTTGAGGCTGAGGAACATCTTATCGCCGCTGGCCTGAACATACTGACGCGCCATCTGCTCGTATTGCGTGACGGTCATCTGCTGCAGTTCCTGAACGGTCAGGTCCTGACCCTCGGCGATCGCCATTCCGGCGACGATGTATTGGCTCGGCTCCTGAGCGAGCTGGGCCTTGATGCGAGCGTGAACGTCGTTGTTCGACTTGATGCCGACGACGAGTATCGCGAGCGAAACGATCTGCGCGACCAAACCGGCCCTGAGCAGCCAATGGCCGATGACCTTTGCTTTTTCGTTGCTCTGATAGACATAAAGGAGAAACGCTACGATCGTGGCGGCGAGCAAAAATCCAGCCACTGCGAGTGCCGGTCCGGCCATCGGTATCTCGAGCCTGAATGGTGCCGAGAACGGCCTGCCACCTTCATTCGCGACAAACAGCCCCGCACGGTAAACGAATTCCGTAAACACTGAGAACTTGCTGATCGTCGCTATAACAGCGATCCCAAAGATGCTCGACCAGATGGCCATCGCCTCGACCTTTGACGCGGTCCTTGAGCAGATAGATGACGGCAACGCCAAAGCAGACCAATGCCACGCCGTAGCTAAGGCTGGCAACGCCAACGTGTATGGGCCGCCAATACGAATCGAGCACGGGCGGCAGATTAATGAACTCGCCGCCGATGAACCGCGCGAGCACGAGTATCAACGCAGCTAACGGCAACGTGAACGCACTCAAGATGCGGAAGCTCCTTCGCTGGGCAAACAGGAGAGTCGCAATGCCGGCACCAAACGCGAACGCGAGACTCAGGTCATACAGATTGGCAAAGGGAATATACCGGAACAGCCACGGCGTTGCCATATTGCCGCTCTCGCGCATGATCGCGATCTCGTGGTCATAGGCCGCGTCCCAACGGACGAGCCAGCTCGACAGATTAAAGAAAACGCCCAATGCCGCGCCAAAAAATCCGATCTTCTCGGCCATCGCCGAAGGCGCGTAGAGGTTGGTCAGTTGGAACAGCGCGGCGAGGATGTACGATGCAAGAGCGAGCATCATCAGGGCACCATCCGAGATGAACCGGTCACCCAACTGCATCCTCATCCCCAGCATCGCAAACGAGCCGACGATCACAAGGATCGCGGGCATAAGCGACCTGATACTAACTTTATTCTCTAATCTGTCCAGTTCCTGCATCTATTTGTCCTCATTCGCAGGCTTAATAGCCTCTGAGATCGTCTTGAACTTGTCTGCAAATCCAAAGGGATTTCGGTTTGATTCACCAGCCAACACTATTTCTGTATTGGCTTCGTCCTTTCTCTCGATCCTCGCCCAGACTCGCTTGTGGGTAAACAAGAAAACAAAACCGAGTGCGCCCATCAGACCAAATCCGCCGATATACCAGGCAATGAACGACGCACTGAACGGATCGTATTTGATCGAGAGAATATGGGCCATCGGCGTTTTTTCAAATTCGGTTAGCCGCCACTTATAGCCTGCCTTCGCCGCCCCGACAGGTGCGTTATCAGGCAGCTTTTGATTAAACGCGAATACGCGAACGCGCTCGCCGCCGGGCGGTGTGACGTTCAGTATCGCGACCGGATTGTTGTAATCGCCGCTGCGGGTGTCGGGATTCCCGTCGCTGCCCATCGTGAAATCGGGCATAAACTCCGTGAATTCGATCAGCGTTCCATCAGCCAGCGAGGCGGAGCCGTTTCGCTTCATCTCTACGGTCTGCACCTCACCGCCGTCCTGCGGTGTCAGTTCAAGCTTGAGCGTGCGTGCGTGTCCGATCGGTATGGTCTGCGCCTGAAAGAATCGATATCCGCGATAATTGACCGGCGCGTTGAGACTTACGTCGGCCAGAAAGTCGCCATACTCAGGGTCGCTGATCTTCATCTGCGTGCGCCAGTCGAGCGTATTGCTGACATCGATGCCGCCGCGTTCGTCGATCAGCCGCTGCTGCACGTCGGTGCATTCCATCGAAAAGGGAAGTTTGACGCTGAACTTCTCCTTTTTATCGAGCTTGAACTCGATCATCTCGATCTGATCGGTCTTTCCGCCAGGGATCATTCGCACATCCGCGTCAAATCCCGTCGTCAGGGCCACAAAATGCCCAAGGAACAGCGTAAGCAGAAAGACGTGAACGATATACGCACCCAGACGATTAACGCGTCCGCTCTCGCCAAAAACATAGGTAGCGTCATCCTCGCGCGTGACGGTCGTATTCAGTCCCGACGCTTTGAACTCGCTCTCGATCTTCGCAACGGCATCATCGGCCGGCACATTGAGATCGAACGTTTCGTTCTCTCGCCTGGCTTGCAGCCATCCCTTGGTGCCCTTGACCTTTGGCTTTACAAAATAACCCTTCCAGACAGAAGGGAACCGGTCGATCGACGCCAGAATTATGTTCAAGGACAGGAAAAGCAGCAGGACGTTGTAATACCAACTGTGGTAAATATCAAAGAATCCCAGCGTGCCAAATACCATCCTCTCGGCAGGCGTCAGAGAGACGAAGTAGGCGTCAAAGCCCTGCACGTTCTGCTGCACGATGAGCATTCCGATCATCGACAGCACGACCATGATGCACAGCGTTACGACGCCGACGCGTACCGAACTGATCGCGTCGAGCCATCGGTTGAGCAGCGGAGCCGTCGGCCGCGCAGCACGCTGTGTTTTGAGGGTTTCTTCTGAAGCGGACATCTTACACAATTAGAATAACTTAGCACCGCTGCTTTGTCATCCGATGCAAAATAAGTTGGTCTTACGCTAAATAGCACCGGCCGTGATGCCGGTATGCTTTGATTTACCTTTCTTAGACGCTATTCTTGCAGCTACGGTTGCGATACGTATGGACAGTGTAACGGCCAATATAGATGAGCAAAATGCGGCGACGTTCCGTGTGCGCGCACTCGCATTCGTGGAGCTGACCAAGCCGCGCATCGCTCTATTATTGGTTCTCACGTCCGCCGCAGGCTTTTACCTTGGCACTGTTGGCGATTTTAACTGGGTTCTCTTTACACACGCAGTGATCGCCATCACTCTGCTCGCATTTGGCGTAGCAACGCTTAACCAGTACTGGGAACGCGACCTCGACAAGCTGATGCGTCGCACCGCCGAGCGGCCGCTGCCGACAAAAACCATAACGCCGACCGAAGCGTTGGTGTTCGGTGTATTGCAGTGTGCATTAGCGGAATTTTATCTGCTCGTTGCCGTCAACGCCCTCACGGCACTGCTCGGGCTGGCGGTGATCGTCGGATACGTGTTGGTTTACACCCCATTAAAAACGCGCACCAGCGTCTCGACCGCGATCGGTGCGATCCCCGGCGCGTTGCCGCCGCTGATGGGCTGGACGGCTGCCACCGGCGAGATCAGCCTGATGGCGTGGGCGTTGTTCGCGACGCAGTTCCTGTGGCAGTTTCCTCACTTTCTCTCGATCGCGTGGCTCTATCGCGAAGAGTACGCCAAGGCAGGAATCCTGATGCTGCCGGTCGTCGAGCCTTCGGGACGCATTACGGCGCGGCAGATCATTCTCTACACGATAATGCTTGTGCCGGTGAGTCTCGCACCGTTCTTTTTCGGCGTTTCGGGGGTTGTTTTTCTCGTCGGTGCGAGCGTGTTGGGCGTCATCTTTCTGATCATCAGCATTAGGGCCGCAATTGCCCGCACGAACGAGCAGGCCCGCCGCCTGCTGTTCGCCTCGATCATTTACCTTCCGCTTGCTTTTCATCCTGATGGTCGCAGACAAACGCTGATGGAGATCGGTACCGCCGACATCATCGAAGATATCCAAGAGCCGAAACGTCGCCGCTCCTCGGGCACTGGCGGCTCGGACAAACCCGGAGGCCAAGGCGGACGTGGTCCCGGCGGTCCGGGCGGCGACCGGCCGGACGAGAATGACGCGCCGGACCGATTTGTTCCCGGCAAGGGACGAATATTCACGGGCTTCCTACTGCTCGTCGTAGTCATGACATTCGGCGGGCTGATCGCTGCCTACGTCGTCATCGCGACGAACAATGTAGCCGAATGGCGTCCGTTCGCCCTGCCGATACAAGTATGGCTGAGCACCGTGATCATCCTCGCAAGCAGCCTTACGTATCACATCGGCAAGATGGCCATCGAGCGCAGCGACCAGCCGGCCGCCAAACGCTGGTTCATAACGACTACCGTCCTCGGTGCAGCATTCATTTCGTCTCAGATCCTTGCCTGGATCGAACTCACGCAACGCGGTCTGTATATGGCGGGCAATCCGTACGCCGGCTTCTATTACCTGATGACAGCCGTCCACGCCGTTCACGTGATCGGCGGGATCGCCGCCCTCGGCTCGGTCCTGCTTCGCGTCTGGCACCCGACCGCTAACGAGGACGCCATCCTCAAACGCGCCTCAATGGCCCAGGTCGTCGGCTGGTACTGGCATGTCGTCGGGGCCCTCTGGGTCGTGTTGTTTGTTTTGCTCGGATTCTGGAAATAGCTGATATAATTACGACTGTGATGGACGATCTTGTGCCAATAATGATTCCCGAAGGTCTTCATGAGGAGCTTGGTAACGCTGCGCGCGAAGAGGGCGTATCGCGTGACACGTTCGCGGCTGAAGCACTCGAGAAGTATCTTTTCATTAAGAAGTTTCGGGCCCTACGTGAACAACTCATCAGCGAATCCGCGCGGAGCTACACCGACGAAGAAGTCTTTGAACTTGTGTCGTGAAGATCGTTCTCGATACAAATGTTCTGATAGCGGCCTCGATCTCACGTGGAGTCTGCCATAAACTGGTGGAATACTGCGTTGTCGAACATACGATAGTCACATCTGATTTCATTCTCTCGGAGTGGCGAGAGAAACTTTTAACAAAGTTTGGCCGGACACCGTCCATCGTCGACCGGATCATAGAGGCGTTTTCTTCACAAATTCTCCTCGTGGTTCCTGAGGTCGCTGTCGGGGCCGTTGAACGTGATCCTGATGACGACAATGTCGTCGGAACAGCCGTCGCCGGCAACTGCGATCTGATCATTACCGGAGACCGCGATCTACTCGATTTGAAGCGATTTGGTCAGATCGTGATCATGGCGCCTCGCGAGTTTCTTGATTCTCAGGAGGTTACCTAGCGAGAATGGACCTTCTCCACATCTTTCCGCACCTGAACGCCTCGCTGAACGCCCTGAGCGGCCTGTTCCTGCTGATCGGCTTCGTATTCATTCTGAAACGCCGCGTCCATGCGCATCGCTTCTGCATGCTCGCCGCAAGCAGCATCTCGGCGCTGTTCCTGCTCAGCTACGTCACGCATCACGCGATACGGACCTACTATTTTGGCCTAAGCCCGACAAAGTTCACCGGCGAAGGCCTTATCCGCCCGATCTATTTTACGATCCTGATGTCACACACGATCCTCGCCGCCCTCGTCGCTCCGTTCGTGATAATGACGCTTCGCCGTGCCCTAAAAGGCCGTTTCGATGCCCACCGAAACCTCGCACGTCTCGTCTTTCCGGTATGGCTCTATGTTTCGGCAACCGGCGTTGTCGTCTATCTGCTGCTCTATCAGTTTTATCCGACTAGGTGACAACCCGTCACGCGCCCCGTGCATCATACCCTTGAAATAACCGGCGATTACTGCTATTATTTCATTGTTGAAAATTCGATCACCGAAGCCGCTTCACCGTGAAGCGACACGGGGGACCCAATGACTCGGCCCGAAAGGGACGAGAACGGGGGCGAATCATCGCAAGATGAAGGGATACTCTTTCGTTCCTAGCCCGGCAGCTAACCTCGTAGGTGTGGCAAAGGAGTTAAGATCTTTGATCGGCTTCCCAGGCTGATTTTTCAACGTTTGAAGCAGACATCCGGTCTTCTCAAAGAGAAAGTTCCGCCCCGCAACGGGCGGAACTTTTGCGTTTGGTTGTGGTCTCGCGGCTTAGCTGCCTTGCAGTCTGGGCGGCTTCGCGCCTTGCAGTCTGGCGGCTTCGCCGCAGTGCTGTGCGGAAAGGCTTTGCCTTTCCGTTAGCCTTCATTTCCAAGTGAGGCTATGCCTCCGCTCCGCCGGTGGAGGCACAGCCTCGGTGTATTTGGGATGCTAACGGAAGGGCGAAGCCCTTCCGCACAGCACTGCGGCAAAGCCGCATTCCGAGCAGTTCTTTAAATGTCGGTGCTCGTGCTAAATTCACACCATTATGTGCGGACGAGTAACCCAAGCCAAGATCGACGCCTATCGCGACAAGATCTACCGCTGGCTCTATCCTGAGGAGTTTGAGCCGCGGCACAATCTGCGTCCAACCGAACCTGCGTGGATCGTCGCCCGACGTGGCGACGGTGAGATCAGAACGATCGAAGCGCGCTGGTGGTGTCAGCGTGACGGCAGCGGTAAATTCGAGACAAAATACCCAACATTCAACGCCCGCGTCGATACGATGCACGACAAACGCACATGGTCTGACCTGCTCAACAAGGGACAGCGTTGCGTCTTTCCGGTTGACAGCTTTTACGAGTGGCCGATAAAAGGGAAGGGGTTGCCGCCCGTCGAGATCTTCACCAAAGGCCGCGAGCCCATCGCCCTCGCGGGCCTCTGGAGCCGCTATTACGATAACCACCAGACACGATATTCATTCGCCGTCTTTACGACCGAACCCAACGAATTCATGCTCCCCATCCACGAAAAAGCCATGCCCGTGATCCTCAACGGCCTAGACGAACAAAAACTCTGGCTCACCGACGGCGACGAAGCCCTGCTCCGTCCGTACGAAGGCGAGATGGAATTCGATCAACTCCCCGACACCCTCGAGCGCACCTACACCGAAGAGAACCGGACGTACTAGCCGCGCAGAACTTCTTTCGGTGTCGCTGGTTTCTGCGGCTTGCCGCTCTAGTTGCGGAAAAGCTCTGCTTTTCCGGCCAAGTTATATTAAGATGTGCGGCTGCCCCGCCGCTGCGGAAGCACCGCCTCAAGTGGGGTTGAGGAGCTTCCGGAAAAGCATAGCTTAGAGGGGCAAAGCCCCGCCGGACCGATCAGGCCTACTCCTCGATCTTCAAATGCCGCGTCGTCCGGTCGGTCACACTCATCGGCTGGACCTTCAGGTCGTCCGTATCGTACATCGAACCGACAGGTTTCAAATAGTCAGTCTGTCCGGTGTCGAGTGCCGCCGGCGCATCCCCCTGGCTCAGCCGCCGCAACCCCGCCGCATGGATAAGCCGCGAAAAGCCGGTTCCGAGAAAAACGAACGCAAGCAGCATCGCAAACAGCGAAACCGGCAGAGCATTCGTCGTGATCAAATAACCCACCACCGAAACGAGCATAAAGCCGCCGCCCATGAACAACCCGCGAACGCCCCGGCTAAACTGCTCAACATACTTCTCCTGCAACTCCCGCCCAACCGGAGCCGTACCATCCACAACCGCCAACACCCGCGACAGATCAGCCCCACACCCACGACAAAACTTCGACTCGTCGCCACCCTGCGATCCGCATTTTGGACAGAACATACAAAACCATACGTGCCATCCACGAGAACAGTTCCCCTCGCAGCCGTGAACGTCCCCAGAATCGCGCCAACGCGTCGGAACCCGGGCCTCTCTGCCCGCGTGTGCGGACTCGACATAGCCCTAACCGAAGGAGACCGCTTTCACCTCTCAAACCAGGTTCCGATTGAAGCAACCAATTGCGCAGTCTGACATTTACCTCTACCAATCTACGACCGCGACCTCCACTGAACAGGGAAGTTTCGTCGGACAGAGCCGAGTGAATTTTGACTAGTCGGGGGGAATGGAATTCAGACAAAAAAATCCGGCCCGCAGGCCGGATCTCTTCACTTGTTACTTGTCACTGTTTACTTGTCACTAGGTCCCCGTCTCCCAGCTCGACATATACTCGAGCATTTCGGGGGTTAGCACGTCCATTTTGATGCCCATTGCGTGGAGCTTAAGGCTGGCGATCTCCTGATCGACTTCCTTAGGCAGCACGTGGACGCCGGCGGCGAGCGTTGCCCTTGTTCTTAACAAGAAACTCAGCCGATAAGGCCTGGTTGGCGAATGACATATCCATCACGCTTGCCGGGTGGCCTTCGGCGGCGGCGAGGTTGATCAGGCGGCCTTCGCCGAGCACGATCACGCTCTTACCACCGTCTTTGCTGATGTATTCCTCAACGAACGGACGGCGTTTGACGGCAGGTTCGCGACATATCGCGAAGGGCATCGAGGTTCAATTCCAGGTCAAAGTGGCCGCTGTTGCAGACGATCGCACCGTCCTTCATCACCTCAAAGTGTTCTCTGTCAATAACATGGCGGTTTCCGGTCACCGTTACGAAGAAATCGCCGATCTTGGCGGCTTCCTTCATCGGGAGCACCCGCATGCCGTCCATAACCGCCTCGATCGCCTTGATCGGATCGATCTCGGTAACGACGACGTTGGCTCCCATCCCGCGGGCACGCATCGCGACGCCTTTGCCGCACCAGCCGTAGCCGACAACGACTAAAGTCTTTCCTGCCAGCAAGATATTGGTCGCGCGGATGATGCCGTCGAGCGTCGATTGGCCCGTTCCGTAGCGATTATCAAAGAAATGCTTGGTCTGAGCGTCGTTGACCGCGATAGAAGGGAAGGTAAGCACGCCGGCGGCGACCATCGCCTTCAGGCGAACAATGCCGGTCGTGGTCTCTTCGGTGGTGCCGATGAGATTAGCGATA
Organism: Blastocatellia bacterium; assembly: GCA_963716755.1. Lineage (GTDB taxonomy): Bacteria > Acidobacteriota > Blastocatellia > Pyrinomonadales > Pyrinomonadaceae > OLB17. The sequence goes on along the minus strand of CAVQUD010000002.1, from coordinate 69,083 downwards.
AGCTCTGGCTTTTCCTTGATCATCGTCGCGACAACGTCAGATCCATCATCAATAATGAGGTTCGGATTTGAATCAAGTGCTGCTTTAACGTGTCGTACGTAAGTATCTGTTGATTCGCCCTTTATCGCCATCACCGGAATGTTCCAGTCGGCCACAAGGGAAGCCGCGACATCGTCCTGGGTCGAGAGCGGATTCGATGCGATGAGCAGCGATTCCGCACCGCCGGCCTGCAGCGTACGTGCCAGATTCGCCGTTTCAGTCGTGATGTGCGCACAAGCGACGAGCTTGACGCCCGCAAGCGGTTTCTCAGCCTCAAAACGCTCGCGAATGAGCCGTAGAACGGGCATTTCACGGTCCGCCCACTCGATGCGCTGCTTTCCCTGCGGGGCAAGATTGATGTCCTTGATATCGTATTCCATTGAAATTGCTGCGTCTGCCATATTTGATTCGTGCTTCCGTGGCTATTTTTGTCGTCTAGCCGTTAGTTCCAATACCTTTTTCTGCAGCCGACCTTAGAGCCTCTGCCTTGTCCGTCTTTTCCCACGAGAACTCGTCATTGACTCGCCCAAAATGCCCAAAACGTGCCGTCGCCTTATAGATCGGGCGGCGAAGATCGAGTGTTTCGATGATCGCGCCGGCGTGAGCGTGAAATTCTCGCGAACGATGTCCGAAATCCGCTCATCATCGATCGTTCCGGTGCCATGCGAGTCGATCAAAACCGAAACAGGTTCCGCAACTCCGATGGCGTAAGCTAACTGAACAGTACATTTATCGGCCAAGTCCTGCGGCGACGACGTTCTTCGCGATGTAGCGGGCCATATAGGCGGCCGAACGGTCGACCTTTGTCGGATCCTTGCCCGAAAAAGCACCGCCGCCATGCGGAGCATAGCCGCCGTACGTGTCGACGATGATCTTACGCCCCGTAACGCCGGCATCGCCCATCGGGCCTCCGATCACGAACTTGCCGGTCGGATTGATGTGATATTTTGTGTTCTCGTCGAGCAAAGCAGCCGGAATTACGGGCTTAATGACGTGCTCCATGATGTCGGCACGAATGTCTTCGATGTCGAGATCCGCGGTCTGCGTGGAGATAACGACCGCTTCGACACGAAACGGCCGTGCCGTCGCGATATTCGATCGATACCTGCGATTTGCCGTCCGGCCGCAAGTAGGGAATCGTCCCATCGCGACGAACTTCGGCTAAGCCGTCGCGTCAGATTATGGGCCATCTGAATGGGCATCGGCATCAGCTCGGGCGTCTCGTTACAGGCAAATCCGAACATCAACCCCTGATCGCCTGCACCACCCGTATCAACGCCCTGAGCGATATCCGGGGACTGTGTTCCGATCGCGTCTATCACGCTACAGGTGTTCGAGTCATACCCAAACTCCGCGTCGTTATACCCGATCTCATGGATCGTATCGCGAATAATGGTCTTATAATTGACCTGCGCCGTCGTTGTGATCTCGCCCGCAACCACCGCAAGGCCGGTCGTTACAAGCGTCTCACACGCGACCCGAGCCATCGGATCCTGCTCGAGGATCGCATCCAGGATAGCGTCCGAAATGTTGTCGGCGATCTTATCGGGATGGCCCTCAGTCACCGATTCAGAAGTGAATAGAAAATTTCCGCTGCTCAATGTAGTCTTGGCTCCTTTGTATGCCGTAGTTGAATTCTCTGACAGTTAACAAAACGACAATCATACCGTTTGCTAAGGAAAGTGTCAAAGTGGGGAATCCACCATAATTACGCTTGTTGGGGCTGGTTCGACAACCACCCACGGAATATGTTCTGCGTCTGATAATAGAGATTATGTAATACCTAGCCGATCAGTTCCGGCCAGTCGTCTGTGGGCTGGTCACCCTCTGACGCTGACTCACTATTCGGCATCGAAGCCGCCGAGATATCGATGACCTTTTGCTCCACAAAAATGGGGCAATCAAGCCTGAGAGCAAGCGCTATAGCGTCCGACGGTCTTGCATCCAATGCGACAGGATCCCCCTTAGTATCGACAAGCTCGATCCGGGCGTAAAAGGTGTTCTCCTGCAGGTCTGAGATCACTACGCTTGTCGCCGTGAGTTGGCATTCGATAATGACGTTACGCATCAGGTCGTGGGTCATTGGCCGCTGCGGGACGACCTTCTCGATCTCCAAGGCGATCGCATTCGCCTCAAACGCGCCAACCCAGATAGGCAGTACCGTTTCGCCCTCGATGCTCTTAAGCACCACAATTGGCGAATTGGTATTGGGGTCCATTATCAGGGCGCCTATCTTGACCTCGATCAGACTTCCTTTCATAAACTACACAGCCTCGCCAAAGAGCGAATTTACCTTGACCTCGGAGATCTTCACGTTGACGATCTTGCCGAGAAGTTTTGATGGGCCGCGAAAATTGACGACCTTATGACATGTCGAATGACCTGTGAGTCCGTCAGAAGTGCGAGCCGACGAGCCCTCAACCAATACTTTAAGCACCTGATTAAGATATCTCTGTAACCTATTGGTCTGTATGCGCTTCTGTGCTTTCTCCAGCTCGAGAAAGCGTAGCGTCTTTTCCGCGGCGGACACGCTGTCGGGCATTTCGAAGGCTGGTGTGCCGGGACGAGGCGAGTATTTAAAGATATATGCGGCATCGAATTCGCAATATTCGAATAGGCTCAGCGTATCGAGGAAATCCGCCTCGGTTTCGCCCGGAAATCCCACGATGACATCGGTTGTGAGCGAGATATCTCGCGTCGCAGCCTTGATGCGGTCGATCTTGGACTTATATCGATCGCTCGTGTGACCGCGTTTCATGAGTTTCAAGACACGATCGCTGCCCGATTGGACCGGAAGATGCACCCAGTTGCATAAGTTCTCATTCTCTTCGATCGCCTCCACGATGTCGTCTCGAAAATCTCTAGGAAATGACGTTGTGAACTTAATTCGCTCGACGCCAGTCGCTGCTACAGCCCGCAAAAGCCTTGCAAATGCGTGTTTTCCTTTGAAACCCTCCAAGCCCGACTCGGTATCAGGCCTGTAGCTGTTAACATTTTGACCAATTAGGTGAACTTCCCTGACGCCCTGTTTGCGAAGATCCAGCACCTGCCGGACGATCTCGGAGGCCGGAAGACTACGTTCCCTTCCCCGTGAGAATGGAACGATACAATACGTGCAAAATTTATTGCAGCCTTCGATTATGGGCAAAAATGCAACATAGGGTGAATGCCGGTGCGTATCCGCAACGGTCCAATCGTAATCATCTTCTCGCTCGCCGACGTCCAGATAGTTCCGCTCACCCGTAAGTGTTGTATTTACAGCATTTGAGACGCGACCGACGGCACGCGTTCCCAGGACGAAGTCAACACCGCTGATCTTGCGGAACAGCGTTTCTCCATCGAGTTGAGCAACACAGCCCATGATCCCGACGACCGGTTTTTTGTCCCGCTGGTGTCGGATCTGACCGACTCGCGTGTACAGTTTGTGTTCCGCGTGTTCACGAACCGAGCAAGTATTAAAGATCACTACATCCGCCAGATCCTCATCCGCGGTCATCTCGAACCCGTCGCGGGCCAGGACTGTCGAAACGCGCTCCGAATCAGAGACGTTCATTTGACAGCCGAAGGTTTCGAGATAAACTTTCTTCATATATGGCGACACGCGAACCGGTCACTTTTGGTGAAAAAGACTTTGTTCACCTGCATTTGCACACCGATTATAGCCTGTTGCAAAGTACAATCCAACTAAAACCCCTTGCCGGCCGGCTCAACGAGCTCGAACAGAGAGCCTGCGCCATCACGGATTACGGCAACATGTACGGCGCGGTTGCGTTTTACAACGCTCTATCTTACGCCGGGATTAGGCCGATCATTGGATACGAGGCGAATTTTCTGTTCGAGAGCTGTCTTAGAGAAGTCCAGTTCCGTCCGTGCGGGCGAACGGCCGTATTACAACATCATCCTGCTTGCCCGAAATTACAAGGGCTATCAGAATCTTGTATCTCTTGCGTCTAAAGCATTTACTGTCGGTCTTTACCATAAACCGCGGATAGACCTGGAGTTATTGGCGTCACATAGTGAAGGGCTGATCGGCCTATCGGGTGGCCTGATGGGGCCTATCGGGCATTTTCTCGCTAGCGGAAACGAAGACAGAGCATTAGAGAACGCTAAACTGCTCGAGGACACGCTTGGAAAGGGCAGTTTTTTTCTTGAGATCAGTGAAGGATACGACGAAACCCGAACTCAGTTGGTTCCCTCAACCGTTGAGTTAACTAAGAAAGCAAATATCGAACTCGTTGCCACGAACGATGTGCATTATTTGCTGCCCGACGACGCGAGTGCTCAGGAATTGCTCCTCTGCATTAACGACGGCCGAACTCTCGTCGACACTGGGCGAAAACCTAATGCGACGCGTTACCTTCGCTCTGCCGACGAAATGTGGCAGATATTCGGGAACGAACTGCCGGAATCGCTCCAAAATACCGTCAAGATCGCGGAAATGTGCGACGTTGAGATCCCGCAAGGCGACGATGTCATACAGCTGCCAGACTATCCGATCCCAGTGGCCGGGATGTCTTCGGACGAGTACTTTGTGAAGGTACTGAACGACGGATTTGCCGACCGACAGAGCGAAGAATGGGATCCGAGAATAGCGGATGGCACGCTTGTCCACACCCTTGACGAGTATCGCGCTCGTCTCGAGGTCGAGATCGAGACGATCAGAACGATGGGCTTTTCGGGCTATTTCCTGATCGTCTGGGATTTTATAAAGTACGCTCGTGAGCGTGGAATTCCTGTAGGGCCGGGTCGCGGCTCCGCTGCCGGTTCGTTGGCGGCATATTGTCTGCGGATTACTGACGTCGATCCGCTTCAGTACGAACTCCTCTTTGAGCGTTTTCTTAATCCGGACCGCATCTCGATGCCCGATATTGACATCGATTTCTGTATTCGCGGCCGCGGCGATGTCATCCGCTACGTGACCGAACTGTACGGCCAAGAATCGGTTTGCCAGATCATCACCTTTGGTACGATGGCATCACGTGCAGCCATCAAGGACGTTGGACGGGCACTTGGTATGGAATTCGGCTCGGTCGAACGTGTGGCTAAGATGATCCCGCCGCCGATCCGAGGCCGAAACGTCAGCATCTCGGACGCTCTCGAGACAGTGCCCGAATTCAGAAAGGCCTATGATTCCGAAAAGCCGGTAAAGGATCTCATCGATCTCGCTCTAAAACTCGAAGGCTGCTCCCGCCACACATCGGTCCACGCTGCCGGAGTGGTAATTAGCCCTAGGCCGCTTCACGAACTTGTCCCGGTAAAGACGACTGACAAAGATGAGTTTACCAGCCAATATCCGATGGGCGATCTTGAGAAAGTCGGGATGCTCAAGATGGACTTTCTGGGTCTGACTACATTGACGGTCATTTCGGACACGCTGGCATCCATTAAGGATCGGCTTAACGTCGAGATCGACTGGGCAAAGATCCCGACAAACGATGAAAAAACGATGCAGCTATTCGGCGAGGGCCGCACGGAGGCGATCTTTCAGTTTGAATCCTCCGGCATGCAGGATATGTGCCGTCGGCTGCGGCCTAAGGAACTCGAAGATCTCTCGGCCTTGAATGCCCTGTATCGCCCGGGACCGCTTGACGGCGGCATGATCGATGACTTTATCGACCGCCATCGCGGTATAAAAGACGTTGAATATCTTCTGCCTGAGATGGAAGGCATTCTCGGTAACACTTTTGGCGTGCTGGTCTACCAGGAACAGATCATGCAGCTCGCGCAGAAATTGGCCGGTTACTCGCTCGGTCAGGCAGACCTGATGCGACGCGCGATGGGAAAGAAGAAGGTCGCGGAGATGGCGGTTCACGAAGAGACGTTCATTGACGGGGCCGTCGAGAACAAGATCCCGCGACGAACGGCGAAAGAGATCTTTGACCTGATGGCTAAGTTCGCGGACTACGGCTTCAATCGCAGCCATTCGATGGCTTATGCAGTTCTCGCATTCCGCACGGCGTATCTAAAGGCCCATTACCCCGCGTACTTCTATGCGTCCGTGCTCTCGCACGAGTCTGACGACAGTGCAAAGGTTTATAAATATACGACCGAGTTGCGATCGCTCGGCCTGCGACTCTTACCGCCTGATATCAACGAGAGCGGTGAAGGCTTCACGCCGGTTGACGACACCGTTCGCTATGGTTTGACCGCTATAAAGGGTATGGGAGCATCGAGTGTTCAGGCGATCGTTGCGGCAAGAACGAACGGTAGGTTTACTTCCCTTTTCGATTTCTGCGGCCGGTTAGGGGCGGGCCTGATCAACCGACGTGGATTAGAGAGCCTTATCGCCGCGGGTGCGTTCGATTCATTAATGCCTGACGGCGAGGAGATTGGGTCGTGGCGCGCCAGGAACTTCGGTGCGATCGAAGGCGCACTCGCACAAGGTCAGCGGTTATCGGAAGACCGGCTGCGTGGGCAGAGCGGCCTGTTTGCCGCAGCGAATCAGGCTGATGATCCGATCGCATTACCGGAAGCAGCGCCGTGGGACAGCAAAGAACTCGCAGATCGTGAGAAGGCCGCTGTTGGGTTCTATCTATCGACACATCCCCTCGACAACTATCAGGCTTTCATGGCCGGCCGGTTCAAACCGATCGTTGAATACGATGCCTTGCAGGCGGGTGAAAAGGTGACCCTTGCTGGGATGATCAGCATGTGCCAGGTCAGGGTCAGCAAGCGAGGGAGCCGGTTTTGTACGTTCCGGTTGGAGGACCGGTCGGGCGGTATCAAAGGAGTCGTCTTTGGTCGGGACCTGCCAAATCTACTCGCGTTTCTTAAGGATGACGAACTGGTGATCGCCGAGGGCAGTATCGAGGCGGCCGAGGGACAGGAACCAACGCTGCGGATCGAGAAACTTTCATCGCTTACCGACGAGGTTGTCACGAGGGCCCGAGACGTGCATATCACCGTTCCTCGGCTCAACGGCGACTCGGCCGGTTTCTTTGAATCGCTTCACATATTACTTGAGAAAGCTCCCGGCCAATGTGGCGTCCTGCTCAACGTACCGGCGGGTCACATTACCGTCGAGTTGCGTGCCTCCGGCCCATCTATTGCGGGTAGTCGTGAACTGCAGAAACAACTCGAGGACCGGGGCTGCGCGGTCGAGTGGCTACAATAGGCCGCAGGCGGTATCATCTAGACGTATATGGCGACCACCGCATTTGAACGCGTGCAGCTTGCGCGGCATCCCGACCGACCGTATTCCTTGGACCTGCTCGACACAGTGTTCTCCGATTTTGTCGAGGTTCATGGGGACCGGAGGTTTGCGGATGATCCGGCAATGATCGCGGGATTTGCGCAGCTTGACGGCATAGAAGTGTGCGTCATCGGGCAGCAGAAAGGGGCGCGACATCAATGAACGCCGACACCGCAATTTTGCCATGTCCAAGCCCGAAGGCTATCGCAAGGCTCTCCGCGTTATGCACCTTGCCCAGAAGTTCGGCCGCCCGATCGTGACCATCATTGACACACCGGGAGCTTATCCCGGGATTGATGCCGAAGAGCGCGGTCAGGCCGAGGCCATTGCTTTTAACCTGCGTGAGATGGCGGGGATGACAGTGCCGATCGTCGTCACCGTGATTGGCGAGGGCGGCTCGGGTGGAGCGTTGGCGATAGGGATCGGTGACCGAGTTCTGATGATGGAAAATGCCGTCTACAGCGTCATCACACCGGAAGGGTGCGCTGCTATTCTCTGGAAGGATGCCGCACGTGCCCCGGACGCGGCTGAGGGATTAAAGCTTACCGCCGCCGACCTCGCCAAATTCGACATTATTGACGAGATCATCGCCGAGCCCGTCCCGTGGACCATTCCGACGAAAGACAAAAAGTCGCAGAAAGCATTTGATGCGATCTGCGATGATCTAAAAAAGGCACTTTCGCGTTCGGTCCGCGATCTCTCGCGTCACGACACAAAGACGCTGCTCGAAAACCGCTACCAGAAGTTCCGCAAAATGGGCGTTTTTGTCTAGAACGGTATATCGTCGTCCGCCGGTGCCGGTGCCGCCGCGGGGGACGCAGCCGGGGAAGCCCCTGCTGACGAGGAAGATGACGAAGGTGCCTCGGCAGCCGGGCCGCCGCTGAATGCCGGCTCCTCCTGCGATCCACCGCCTCCACCACCGCTGTATTCGCCCCCATCCTGTCGCGAACCAATGAACTGCATATCGGTCGCCTGCACGTCCAGCGTGTAGCGGTTGTTATTGTCGCGGTCGGTCCATTCCTCGATCCTGATGCGTCCCTCGATATAGACCGGTGAGCCCTTTGTCAGATATTTTGAAGCGGTCTCGGCCTTTTCCCGCCAGAGCGTCACCTTGAACCACGTGGTGGTATCTTGTAGCTCGCCCGACTTATCGCGGCGTTTCTCGTTGGTCGCCATTGAGAAGCTACAAACAGCGACGCCCTGCGGCGTGTAACGCAGGTCCGGATCGCGGCCCAGATTGCCGACGATAATTATCTTATTGAATGACATAGTGGTTCCTCTCTCGTGTAAATTCGACTAAAACTAATTGTCGTGAGTAGGCATCAATATAACACGATAATCGCCGTGTGCTAAAATTGCGGCTTGCACCTGCCGATACCTACAAGAATGCCTCGAACGCCGGTTTCCTACGCGATAACAGTCCTCATGCACGTCGTCATCTTGACGGCGTCGCTGATTGCGGCAGGATAAACCCACGAGTGAGTTAGACATAGCCCGTTGCTGGGCGTTTCCGCTTGAGCCCGCGACCAGGCAGATCAGTAATGACGAACTGCGCGTGTACGTCGCCTCTGAGGGTGCGAGAGTTATCGCCTTACAACTGAACGGCCAAAAGTCGTGGTCCAGCGATCTCGGTGGTGAGATCGTCTCGAACATCATCCCGTGGGCCGACAGCGTATTCGTTGCGACGGCGGCGGGCGGATCTAACGGAAAGAGTGCGTTGCGAGTCATGAGCCGCGAGACCGGTATAGTTGGTGCAGCCTACCCGTTGCCCGATGCTGAACGCCACTTTCTGGCGATGGTCAATGGTTCGCTGATCGTTGTTTCGGTTAATGGTATCGTTCACTCTCTTGACGGCAAAGGCGTCATAAAATGGCGTCGCGAGATCGCGGCGGGCTTTGCGGGCAGCCCGGCGTTTGGGAGCGACAAACTCCACGTAGCATCGACCGGAAAGCAGGTCTTTACCATTGACCTTGTGACCGGTGAGATCGAATCGATTCGCAAGATGCCCAGTGAGATCACAGCCGTTGGCGTGGCGGGCGGCGGGACTCTGGCTGTTGGCGACGAGCGGGGCAACGTGACCTCGCTGGCGGCGGATGGTCGAGAAAACTGGCGATTTCGGACCGGAGCGCGAGTCTCCCAGATATTCGCTGCGAACGGACATCTGTTCGCGGTATCGCAGGATAACTTCGTGTACTGCATCGACGCAAGCAATGGAAACGTTACATGGAAGCGCCGGCTTGACGGCCGGGCGACCTATGCGAATTCCGTTAACGGTACTTACCTGTTTACGACATCCATCGACGAGCACGGCGCGGCCCTTACGAGCGTGGTGACGGGCAAGCCGGTGGGACAGATCATCTTTGACAACGACGAATGGGTCACGGGCACGCCGGTGTCGGCCAATTCGCTGCTGTTTGTTGTAACTAACTCCGCGGTCGCCGGCTACAGCCTGGCGGGCTCGCCGGGATGTCCGAAATAAAAAAGCGGCCTCGGCGTCCTGTTAAGGACGCGTGACCGCGATCTTAAAAAATTAAACCAGCCGTTCGGTCGCTAGTGCGAAACCGCGTGCTGGTTGATCATTGCGTAGATCTCGTCTTTGAGGGCGAGTTTCTTTTTCTTTAGCGTCGTCTCCTCTATTTGCTCGTCGTCGCTTGGATATGACAGATGAACGAGTTCGTTCAGCCTCTTTTCTAGATCGTCATGCTGATGTACCAGCTCTCTAAAAACCTGATTGCTCTTTAGCAGATCGTCTCTCACCGGATCAGCAATTGACATGTCCATAGCGTTTTAGTCCTCACTTTGTCAAAGTTTTCTAGGGCCCGGGGGCCTGTAACAGGTTTGTAACCGGGCTTAAATTTGATTTTAATCTCATCAGAATAAATTATCAAGAGGCTCAGTGTTCCGGTGGTGTCTTAATTCGTGGACGATGGTTGTATGAAAAGTGCGCGTGGTGGTCGGCGAAAAAGGCCCAGTGGTCGCGCGATTAGCCCTGAGTGGTATAGATAGAACCCGCGAGTGGTGGAGTGTTTATTTTTCGCCTTTTTCGCTGGTTGTACCGATAACTGCCACCGGCGAGCCCCGAAATAACGCCAAGGTAAACTATGCACCTCCTTCACGCCAACGCCGCTGTGCATGTGAGAACTCTTGCCGCGTGCTGCACACCTCCCACCAAGCGAGAAACTCTAGCACCGAAAAAAGGAAACGGGTAGGGCGATCTCCGTGTTCTCGGCGTTCTCAGCGTGGGCGATCGGCGCTCTCTAAAGTACTAAGCGGAGCAGCAACGCGTGCTCGGATGGATCGGTGTAAAAGTTGTTTCGGGTCTGCACAATCTCAAAACCAGTGCGTTCATAAAATCTGATCGCGACGGCATTCGATTCCCTGACCTCCAGCCACACATGTACGACCGAACGTGACCGACATCTGTCTAAAAATGCACCAAGCAACTTCTGCCCAAGACCTCGGTGCTGTAGCGGTTCGATCACCGCAATGTTATAGATCTCAGCGTCGGTTTGGGCCTCGATCAGGCCGCCGAGAATGATGCGCCCGACAACGAAGCCGACCGTGCGGTTATCGGGCGATTCCAGCCGGAGCAGGACCGCGTCGGGGTTCTTCATCTCGTCGAGATAGCTCTGGGCCGACCACGGGCTGAGGTTCGTTTCCTCCGCGATGCGGATCAGGTCCCCGATGTGGGAGCTATCGACTGGCCGGATACGAAAGGTTTCCTCGGGGGTGTTCATGCAAATGAATAGCCTCCAGCTTTAGCTGGAGGTCGAAAGTCCACACTCAACTCGGCTTTAGCCGAATCAGATGGCCATCTTGCTGACAAACAAAGGCTCGATCACGGTCCGACGCTCAGCGGCGAGCAGGCCCACCCCAAGGGCGAGGTCATAGCCGACATCTATCAAATCTGGCCGGCCGGACAACTGCTCCACGAGAGAACCATGGACCAGCAGTTTGCCTTCCGACGTATCAACGACGTCCGAACCGATAATATGCGGCACACCGACGGGCGCTCCGTTCTCAAACTCCTGCACGCAAACCGCACCGCGGCCCACCGGCAGGGCCGCTGTCACGCGGCCGGTCAAACCTGCCGCAAACACCATCGCCTCCAATGCCGAAACGCTCGCCATCTCGATCCCCAGGCCGTTCTTTAAGCCCAATGCGGTGGCGATCCCGATGCGGATGCCCGTAAAACTGCCCGGCCCGGCTGAGACGGCGACGAGGCTGATCTGTGATCTCTCGATGTTATTTTCGCGGAGGAGACGGTCGATGTCGCCGAGCAGATTCTCGGCCTTTGAGATATTGCCGGTACCGATCCAATGCGCTATCTCGACGCCTTCGCTAATAATCGAGATGCTCCCGCCTGCGATAGCGGCTTCGATGCTGAGTGTGATCATAGGTAGGTTTTAACGCAAAGACGCGAAGGTGCAAAGACGCCAAGGGAGAAAAACGCAAACATTCATAATGATAGGCGCGGTGCGTGATATCTATATCTATCTTGTCGTCCTTTGCGTCTTTGCACCTTAGCGACTTTGCGTTAAATCTTCCCCTTCCCAAATATCCGCCGCAGCGATCCCGGGATGCGGGCAAAGAAGCTGCCGATCTGATAGAACACGCGTGTCCGTGCGTCAAAGCTGCCGTTCATCTGTATCGTCGCCCAGATCGGGTCGGGCCGCAGGCGGCGGGGCAACTGCTTTAGCAACTCGCCCTTGTCAAAGGCTTGCTCGAGCGGGACGAACTTTGTCTCGCTGGCCCATTCCCTCTCGACCGTTCTGACGAGCCATGCCGGTAGGTCGCGGGCCTCGTCAGCGATCGGTGTATCCGTTAGGTCGAGGCCCAGATAGCGATGAGCAAGGCCGATAGCACAGACGATCCAGCGTCGGCGGTTCGGCTCGACCGCGTCGAGGGCCCGGTGCCAGTCAAAGTCGGCAGGACGATTTGCGACAGCATAATAAATGTCCCACAACCGCTCTTTATTACTCGCTCCGTCGGTGAGCCAGTGAACGCACAATACGCGAAGGTGGTCCTCGGGCCGCAGTATGCGGATCGTTCCGCCCGGCAAGCTCCCATTCTACCGAGTGCGCAAACAGGTCGTCCCAAGCAACCGTATCCAGATGCCGCAGCTCGCGGTGCACGTCGATCGCCAGCCCCTCCTGAGCATTCCGCGCCCGGATCTCGTATGCCCGATCAAGATCCGCAGCCGACACGGCGAGGTCGGTATCGACGGCAATGCGTGGTTTTGACTCAGGATAGTATCGACCGGCGGCAATCCCCTTGATCAGTATCGGCTCGATCCCCTGCTCGCGAAACAATTCAAATGCCCGTACCGCGCGTACCTCAGCCGCCCTGACCTGAAGCAGGTTCCAGCGGAACTCATCGATTTTCATGGTTTCAGCCGCGGTCTCTGTCACAAGGAGAGAGTAGCAAAAGATGAGGTTGCCCGCATTTAGGCAACGAGCCACCTTGCGGCTCGTTGCAAGAAACTCTGGCGGCTTGCCGCTCTATTTGCGGAAAAGCTTGCTTTTCCGTAAGCTGACTAAAAAAAATCTTGCGGCTTGCCGCCGCCCAACCGTAATGTTCCGAATATCCAGGGATAACCCAGCGTACTACCTAACATCAGTTACCCATAACCGATTGCCCGTCTTTCGGACCGACTTGATCAAGCGGATAGTCTGCAATGCTCTGGATGAGGCAAGGAAATCGGGCGGAATAATGATCTTTGCTTACGTGATCATGCCCGACCACACTCACTTCCTGACGGACTGTGCTCGGGAGATAGGAGAAGTCCTCAGATTCCTAAATGGCATATCTGCGCGACGAGTGATCAACTACCTCAAGGAAAACGAGTTTGAAGAATCGCTGCGGAAACTTCGAATTGCCGAGCGCAAGGATGAGCAGCGATACTCCGTTTATGAACACCACCCCAACGCATTCCGCATAACGGGCGAGGATGCATTCATGCAGAAAGTGAATTATATTCACTCTAATCCGGTTAGGGCAGGTTTCGTTGAGCACCCGGATGAGTATCTATTTTCAAGTGCCCGGCAATGGCATAACCGGCCTTTGGATGATGAGCCGCTTGTGGTCGATTATCGAGAGATCTCGTGGCGGTAGGCGGTCGGAGTTCTTTTTTGAAGGTCTCCGGTTAGCTCTCGCGGCTTGCCGCTCTATTTGCGAAAAAGAATTACTTCTGGCGGCTTGCCGCTCTATTTGCGGAAAAGCTTGCTTTTCCGTAGGTGCTCTAGAATTCCCGCGGCTTGCCGCCGCCCAACGTTTCGGCGGCGGCAAGCCGCGGCTTGTACGGCAAGGGCCGGAAAAGCAAGCTTTTCCGCAAATAGAGCGGCAAGCCGCGGGATTGTTTCGGGACTCCCGAAAAACGCAAGCTTTTCCGCAAATAGGGCGGCAAGCGGCAAGAGCCGAAGGAACTCTGAGAACCAAAAAAGAAGCAGTCGAGACGCCATGTCCCGACTGCTCCCTTGCTTGTAAAGTCGAAATGAACCTAGCTGGGCCGCGGCACTTCAGGAGCGCAAAGGCCGAGCCTGTTACAAAACGTCTGCGACTGGCATGTCGGCCGATTTGACATTGTCCAGGTGCCAGACAAGAAGGCACGAAACGTTACCCAACGCATTCTGCGGAGCAACAAGAGAAGAGATGAGCGGGATAGCGACCATTGACGCGAGGCCGATGGTCTTGAGGACCTGGCGGCGTGACTGGCCGGCGAAGCGCGGCGTCATGCCTGTCTCGAGAAGGTTGTTTTCGTTGAGCTGGTCGATAGCGAGCCAGACGAAATCTTCGGTAACCTTGCCGCTGCCGTTAGCCTCGAAATCGCGAACGATGTCGGCCACGGACTTACTGCCGTCGCATGATTTCCACACAAGGGCCGCGGAACCATTCAGGCAATGTGCCTTATTGCTCTGCATGTCATACACGAGCACCTCATCGGGCATCTCCTGAACTACCAGCCCGCTCTGTCGGGCGACCGGATTTTTCGAATTATTCATCTTCTCCTCCAAGCAAATTGATTATGCAAACAACCAGTGCGTCTAGTCAAACCTCTGCGGACGGCGCAAACACCAAAACCCGAAGAGATGCAAACATTTAATGGTCATTCTAACTCAAAATCCGCATTTGTCAACGAATTTGAGCAGAGTTCGAGCGAATTTTTCTGCGTTACCTCTAAGACTTGCTGCGATTATGGCACGACTCGCGGCAATATTCAAGACCCGAAGGCTGAATTCCGGCCGCGAATGTAATGATAGCGTAAATGGAAGCGCTGCGGATAGCCCCTTCTCCCGGCGTCAGGTGTTTTGGCCGCCACCGCCCGTTCTCATCGTATTGAGTAAAAATGATCGCCCCAACCGGTATCGCTGCCCTGCCCTCGACACCGCCAAGCTCCTCGGGCGACGTCTCGTAAAGAGTCATTCGGCCTTTTGGGTCAGTTCCGCGGATCGATATGGGGCGTGCAAAGGGATGCACATTTCCCTGAGCGTCGAGGATCGCAAAATCATCGGAATAATACTCCGCGCCGTTCCGGACAAGTTCCGTAACAAGCGTTGATTTGCCTTGGAAGCTGTCAGCCGGCATCACTATCGCCTTTCCCCGCCAGCCTACGACGCCGGCGTGTAAAAAGACGAGTTCGGGAGCAGCTTCGCCGACACTGACACGAACGAGCGTGTCAAAGAACTTAATGAACTTAAACCGCGATCGGCCGCCCGCGAGCCAGACATCGTTCTTTGCCATGCGGAAAGAACGTCCGCCCGACGAAAGGTGTAATTCGAAGAGTTGATCGGTACCGCCGCCGCGAACGCGTTTGAAATTGCCCAACAGCGAGCGTTCCGCCGTCTCGGCCGCCTCGTCGACAAGCGCGGCATCGTTACCCGCGATCTCGACACGCACGCCGTATGAGATGAATTTGACCGAGTGTGAATGCTGCATCAATTGAGCGCACTCCGGCGGTAGCAGATGAAGAGTAGGGCCCCTGTCAGCACGACCACGACCGGTGCCATGGCGTAGCTAATGTCTTCGCGATACTGCACCGACAGCAGGACGGTGATCGACAGCAGCGTCGCGAGAATACCGTAAATGACCGTCACTTCGTGGTGCGAGTAGCCCGATTTGACGAGACGTTGGAACAGGTGTTCGCGATGAGCGACCCAGATCTTTTCGCCCCGAATGGCCCGCCGCAGGATCGTCACGATCGAATCGAAAAGGAAGAACCAAACGAACAGCACCGCCGCGATCGGCAGCAGATCGGGATATTTGTTCGCAAGGTTTCGCCCAAGCAGCGGCAGCGCAGCGAACGTGAATCCAAGAAACGCGCTTCGAACGTCGCCCATAAAGATCTTAGACCGGCTCACGTTCTGTATCAGGAACCCAAGGCTCGATCCGGCAATAACGCACCCAAAATAATAGATCGAGTGCATATCGAGGATTCGGCAAAGTACCAGCCAACCGACCGCTGCGATCACGGCCTGCAGGCCCGCGAGGCCGTCGATGCCGTCCATGAAATTGTATGAATTGACCATCCACACGATCCACATGAAGGTCAAAACATAACCAAACCAGCCCAACTGAACGCCGCCGAGCATCGTAATGCCGTGCCACGTGTCGAGGTCGACCATCAGCAGCACCGCCGCCACCCCGTGGATGAACAGCCGCAGAAAGAACGGAACAGACTTGATATCATCAAGAAAGCTGATGAGCGCGATGAGCACTGCCCCGATAAAATAGCCCCACGAGAACGGCCCGACCACATACAACGAGATCGGAACATAAGACACGAGGCACAAGATGACGATAACGATCCCCGCACCGTGCGGCGTCGGCTCACTATGCGAACTTCGCTCATTCGGTATCGCGAGTATCTGCCCTTTGAGTCCTATGCGCCGATACAGGCCGACCCCGAAAAACGAGACGATCAGTACTGAGATGAAGATGCTTAGGCCGATCATTCTGAGAGGCGAAATGACAATTGAATCAAGAAGTGCGCGCGGCTGTCAATCCGCTCCGCGGGTTGACCCGAGCCCCTTTGGCATTTCAATGGCTTGGCGGTACGCCTCGCACGCATCGGCAAGAGAATATTTTGCCTCAGCGGCGGCGCGAGCTCGTTGGCCCATCTGCTCGAGTTCAGTCCGCGGATCACGGGCTGCGAGGATCGCTTCTTCGAGTGCCGCCGCATTGCCGGGCCTGACGTGCCAGCCAATCCCCTCCTCGTCGATCACTCGCGCCAGCTCGCTTCCCTCGTCGGTGAGGGCGATGATCGGCTTGCCGGCGGCCATGATGTTGTAGGTGCGGCTCGGCATCGCCGTGCCCAACATGCCCTTGATGAGGGCTACGAGGCCGACGTCACAGGCGTTTAGGAAAAGGGTCTGCTCGGACCGCGGCCGATAATCGAGGACTGTGACGTTTGTTAGCTCACGTTCAGCAACGGCCGAGTCGAGCCATTTCTTCTTTGCTCCGGCACCGATAAAAAGGAAATGGATCTCTTCCCTGCTCTTGAGTCTCTCCGCCGCCTCGACGATCGTCTCGACATCGGTCGGATGGCCGATATTGCCGGCATAAAGGAGAACAAACTTATCCTCGATGCCAAGTTCCTTCAGCAGCGGGTTATCCTCTCTCGGAAACGGTTCGATCGATTCGAGATCGGCCCAATTTGGGATCGTGACGATGGGCATATCCAGCCCCTCCGTCTTTCGCTGAAATAGCTCATTCATATCACGGCCCATGACGATGACCTTGGCCGCGTGCTTATAAACCCTGCGGTTTACGTAATGAGCGAACCGCACAAACATCGAATCCGGCTTTGCCGAACCAACGGCGACGAGTATCTCCGGATAGCTGTCCTGTACGAGAAGCGTGTACGACGCGCCTCTCATCAGCGACGCCAAGGCCGTCGTTACCGGCAGCGACGGCGGAGCAGTGACCACAAGCACCTGATCGCCCTGTTTGAAATGCCGAACCGAATGCAGAAAGATCGACAGCCCGATCGTGAGCATGTTGAGCAGGCGAAACGCCATTACGTTCTTATCGAGCGTAGTTCCCCAGGCGCGGAATATCTCGACTGCGTTGTGAGTTTCGCGTTTCGGGGCACGAAGGCCGCGGGCCATGTGTTTTGGCTGGCCGGTGATGACGTGTACTTTGCGGGTTTTCGCGAGATGCTCAGCGATAGACGTGAGGTAATAGCCCGTGGACATCTCCTCGGGATAGTAAACCTCTGTCAGGACCCAAAGCGTATTGTCGGCGGGCATTTTCAGGAAAAATGGCGGCGCTGGCTCGTGTAGCCGAGCACGATCTTGCTCACAGTCTGCGAAACGTTGCCGGCCATGTATTCAGGCGGTGGCGTCCATGCGGCCGGTTGTGCGATAGCAAGCTCCACGGCCCTCACAATGGCATCAGCGTCGCCGCCGCTGAGAATATTACTGCCGCATTCCTGTGTTTCGGGCCGCTCGGTGACGTCGCGAAGCGTGACGTTCGGAATGCTAAAAATGGCACATTCCTCCTGCACAGTGCCGCTGTCGGTCAGTACGGCGAGCGAGTTCTTTTCGAGCTTTACAAAATCAAAAAAGCCCAACGCCTTGAGCAATCTTATCTGCTTCGCGTCGGGCCTGATGCCGCTCTGCTCGAGCCGCTCGGCCGTCCGAGGGTGAACGGAAACAAGCACCTGCTTGCCGAATTTCTTTGAGACCTCAGCGAGCCCGGCAAAGATCTGGCTGAGCCTGTCGGGGAGATCAACATTCTCCGAACGATGCAGGGTGACGAGGAAATATTCGAACGGTTTTACCGAGAGGCCCTTCAGGACCGCGCTTTTCTCAATGTCATCAGCGAAGGTATCGAGCACTTCCTTGATCGGATTGCCCGTGACAAAAATGCGGTCACGCTCGATTCCCTCGCGGACGAGGTTCTCTTTGCTGCGTTGCGTGTAGGGCAACAGAACGGTGCTGGAATGGTCGATGAGGCGGCGGTTTATCTCCTCAGGCACGCGGTCGTCGAAGCAGCGATTCCCGGCCTCCATGTGGAAAACCGGTATCTGTCGCCGTGCCGCGACGATCGCCGAAAGGGCACTGTTCGTATCACCAAGCAGCAGCACGCGGTCCGGTTTATGCTCATCAAGCACCGTGTCGATCTTTGATAATATCTGGCCGATCTGCTCGCCGAATGTCTTTGATTTGATGCCCAGATGAACATCCGGCGTGCGGATATCGAGCTCGCGGATAAAGATATCGCTCAGGCTTTCGTCATAGTTCTGACCCGTGTGGACAGTGATATGTTCGGCGTGCTGGTCGAGCACCCGCATCACCAGGCTTAGCCTGATGATCTCGGGGCGAGTACCGAAAATGGTCAGTATCTTCATACGATCAACGGGCCAAAAATCGCTTGATCTCGTCGCTCGCGTCGGCGAGCAATGCCGCGAGCGGTTCGCCTGTCAGATTGTCGTCCTTTGACGAATACTCCGATGCCAACGCCGGTGCAGTGTCCTCACCATCCCGCAATTCCGGCAGCACGGGCCGGATCACGTAATAGTCGCCGCGTTCGACGGTACGGAAACACTCCTCCTCGGAGACCATGATCTCGTGGACTTTCTCACCGGGCCGAATGCCGGTAAACGTCATGGGCAGCTTCTTGTCGCCCATCAAGAGCTCGCGCGACGTCGGTGATCTTGGCCGAGCCGACCTTCGGCACGAAAGTCTCGCCGCGGCCTCCACTATTGACCGCCTCAAAGACGGTATCCACCGCTCGGTCGAGGCTCAAGAGAAACCGCGTCATCTCGGGCAGTGTGATCGTCACGGGCTGGTTGTTCGTTATCTGCTCGACAAAGAGCGGGATTATCGACCCGCGCGAAGCGATGACGTTGCCATAGCGAACACAATTGAACTGCACGTCGCAATCGCGGTTTGCCTCGATCAGTATTCGTTCCTGCAGGGCCTTGGTCATGCCCATTACGTTGATCGGTTTGCATGCTTTGTCGGTCGAGATGCCGATGACCTTTTTGACGGGCAAAGCATTCTCGCGGACGGCGCGGATGATGTTCGCGGCCCCGTTGATATTGGTTTGCACGGCCTCGAACGGGAAATACTCGCACGACGGCACCTGCTTTAGCGCGGCGGCATTAAAGACGATATCAGCGTCACGCATTGCCGTTACCAATGACGGATAGTCGCGTACGTCGCCGATCCTGAAGGTCAGCCGATCGCGGGAATTTCTATAGATGACCTCATCGGTGGCCGTCTCCTGATTAAGGAAGTCGAGCCGCATGTAATGCTGCTTGGCCTCGTCCCGCGAAAAAACAGTGACGCGCTCTGGCGTACCCATCTCGCCCGTCAGAATACGCTTTACAAGCGTCTGTCCGAGCGACCCTGTGCCGCCGGTTACGAGGATCCTCTTACCTTCTAAATTGCTCATTTGACCGAATGGAAATGGGCGCGGTGCCCTTAACTAACTCGTGAAACAGTTTATCACCTCAGCGAAAATACCTGAAAACGCGCGTCAACCACTGTTTCGGATACTCACCGCGTAATTTAATACATCGAGATTGCTCCGCTCGACATGCTCATCGCCGAGCCAACGAACGGCATAGTCGCGGGCCGTCTGGGACATCGAGCGGTATTTATCGGCGTCCATGGCGATGCATTTATCGATCACGGCAAGCCACTTCTTTCGGGTCGCCGAGGGCAAGGTCCCAGCCGATACCGCGTCTTCGAGATCGCGCCCACGGCGTCTGGTCGCTTACTACCAGCGGACAACCCGCCGCGAGCGATTCGATGCAAACGTGTCCGAAGTTCTCGCCGATCGTCGGAAGAATAAAGAAATCGTAGCCAAACAGAGTCGACGCGACCAATGCCGGTGACACGACGCCCTTTGCCTCAACGTGAATATTTCGCGGCAGCTTGCTCACGATCTCCTGCGTTTCAGCCCAGTAGTCCAGCTCCTCTATTGGCCCATAGATGTCGATCGTAAGATCGCCGCGAGCATCGCCAAGGTGCGACAGGACCCAGTTGAGGTTCTTCTTTCGCATGAAGCGCGAGAGGAAAATGAGCCGGGCCCGACCGGCGGCCTTGGCCGGCTTTTGCTCTAAGTCGAACTCGGGAAATATGGCCCGCGGCGGCATGTTTGGGGCGACGAACATCTGGCCGTCGGTTTCGAATACGCGTTCTACATCGTCTTTCTCGGTTTCGGCCGCATTCTTCCAGATAAGCCCGCGATATAGGCCGATCGTCTTGGCTCCGGCGAGAAACACGGCCTTTCGCTTCGGATTTAGGGTCAGCGCACCAACGCAAAGTTCGCCCTCCGGGGCGAGAATTACGGGAATGCCCCCGAGCCGACCGAAGCGCCGCATGAACAGCGTCTTTCGCGTAAGCGGGCTGAAAACACTGTTCAGATAGATCGCATCGGGCCGGACGTCGCCGATCAGCCGTTTGATAGTCCCACTGCTGACGCCCGATCTCGAGAGGTAAAACGCGCGGCAGTTTCCGAGATCATTCCATTCGCCGATATTCACGTTCGCAGTAGGGCGTTAGGTTGTGCGGGCCGTCGTGGTCACGGGTAACCACACGAAAATCAAACCGGTCGCTGAACCGGTCGATCATGTTGACGAGCGTCCGCATCGCCCCGCCGCTCTCGAATCCGGGCAGGAAATAGTCGCAGATTATGAGTATTTTCGGGCGATCAGCCATCGTGTGCGTGAAAGTCGTCGTATGGCGTCGGATCGGCGGCCATCTCCGCGACCATGTCTGCTCCATGCCGGCGGTTGGTAACCCGTAGCCTCACGAAATGCGGTTGAATCAAGACTGCGGTCGATAACAACATCTTCCGAGGGCGTTACGTCGATATCTGCTTCGTATGCCGAATTCAAAAGATTCAAAAGGTCAAACTTGCTGATCGGATCACTCGACACGTGATACAGCCTCGAAGGGCCTGATGCGATTCGATAATGTCCCCGATCAGACTCGCGAGCACATTGGTCGTGAAGCCCGAATATATGGCGCGGGAATATCCACTTACACGGCCGCCGCGATTGCTTAGGAACCATTCCACGAGACTATGTTGGCTCGCGAGTTCCCTCCCGATCATCGATGTGCGAAGCGTCACGGCGTTACCGGTCCGGACCTCTCCGAGATGCTTGCTGATCCCGTAAAGGTCGCGCGCGTCGGGCGTGTCGGCCTCGGTGTACATGCCGCGTCGTCCGTCAAAAACGCAGTCCGTGCTGATCGTGATGAGCCGCGAGCCTCGTTTCTCGGTGATGGCGGCCAGCTTTAGCGGGAACAACGCATTCACCGCGAGCGTCATGACCTCGTCCTTTGCGGCTCCGATCTGCTTGATGATACCGATCGCGTTGACCACAACGTCGGGCTCAGCGGCATCGACGGCTGCGGCTATCGATCTTTCATTCAAAACATCGACGTCCTCGATCGTTCGCTCGCGATCGAACATCGCGAAACGCTCTATATCGCTAAACGATCGCCCGCACGCTTCCCCAGACCTCAAAACGGCGGCCCAAAACCTGCACGAGCTTGTGTCCGAGCATTCCGGTTGCGCCAAAAACGAGGATCTTCATGCGTTGGTTTCAAGGGGTCGCATCGACCGCCAATGTGGTTGGTTTCGAGGTATCAGAGTTGGAGTCGATCCAAAAGAGATTCTATAATCGAGCTTTTACTACGATACCTAAAATCATGAAAAAAGTCCTAATCACGGGCATAAACGGCCAGGACGGCAGCTATCTGGCGGAATTGCTTCTTGAGCGGGGCGATGATGTTCACGGTATCATCAGGCCGGATTCTCGGCTTGCCCACATAGGAGCGATCGCCGGTGAACTCTCTCTCGTCGAGGCAGACATCACGAATGCCGCGTCGATCTCGGACGTGATCAAGTCCATTCAGCCCGATGAGATATACAATCTCGCGGCCCAATCGCACGTGCGGCAATCTTTTGACGAACCGGTCCGCACGGCGGCAGGTGACGGGCATCGGAGCGTTGAATGTCTTTGAGGCCGCGCGGCTCAATTCGCCTGCGGCAAAGATCTACCAGGCCTCTTCGTCAGAGATGTTTGGCGACAGCATCGACCCCGACGGATTTCAGCGGGAGACGACGCCGATGAAGCCCGCGTCGCCGTATGCGTGCTCAAAGGTTTTCGCGTACCTGATGGCCCGCAACTATCGCGACGCGTACGGCATGTTCATCAGCAACGGCATCCTCTTTAATCACGAAAGCCCTCGCCGACCGTTGCATTTTGTCACCAACAAGGTCTGCCGCGACGCCGTCCGCATCAAACTCGGCCTTACCGATAAGATGCAGATCGGCAATCTCGACGCGGAACGCGATTGGGGCCACTCAAAGGACTTTGTCAAAGCGATGTGGTTGATGCTCCAACAAGACAAGCCCGACGATTTTGTCTGCGCGACCGGTGTTCCGCACAGCGTCAGACAACTTGTCGAATACGTCTTCGGCCGCCTCGATCTCGATTGGCACCAGTCGGTCGAGGTCGACGCGACCCTGCTCCGCCGCGAAGAGCTAAAACCCTTCAAAGGCGACAGCCGCAAACTCCGCGAGACAGTCGGCTGGCAGCCCGAATACACCTTCGAGACCATGCTCGACGAGATGATCGAATACTGGCAAATCCAACTAGCCGGCACAGACACCGCTACGGCGTAGTAGATAGCTACTATCGTCGCAGGAGATCCAAGATCTCATTTCGACTCATCTTGTGATGCGTCGCTAAATCATCGAGGATCGCGGCCAATGTGCCGAGTCTGACGGGATCGTGGTTTGGTACTGTAATGTGGTGGGTGCCGTGCTCGTGCGTGGTGAGGCGAATATGGCTGCCCGACTGCCTCGTCGGCACGTAGCCGAGCTGCTTTAGGGCCTTTACGAGGTCCGAGCCCGAGATATCGCGCGGCAGCTTCATGCGGCCATCACTTCCTCGCTCACGAAGTGGAGCCTGATCATCTTGGGTTTTTGGCTGCCGTCCTCAAAGTGGCAATCGACCGCGTCGCGGATATTGACACGCAACTCTTCGACATCGTCGCCCTCGGTAAATATTGACTCGCCCAAAGCCCGCGCCGTGTAGCCGCCCTCAACCGCGTTCTCAACCAGAAAGATTATCTCGCTCATGTTTTGCAGTTTACGCCAAGACTCAAGGAATGTGAACAAAAATAGACGCGATCCCCGCCCTTGCCGCTGCAAACAATCGCCCACGCCCGGACAACTCGAACGCCGGAAAAGTGAAAAGGAAGACTGGCACGAGGTCATTGAATAACCCGCCGCCTGTTGTTCCTTCTTCGCTATTCACTGATCACTATTCACTTTTCACTGTTTTGTGTTATGTTTCCCGTGTTCCCAAACCCCTTGGACGGAATGTAGTTAGTCGAAAGGAGAAACTATGAATACCACGACTACGGCCGCAGCCCTCCTCTTGATCGCGTTGTGCTTTCTGGCTGCGTGCTCGGGCAATCGATGGAACGGCGGGAAATATGAGGGCGACATCACGATCGACGGCGCCAAACCGACCGACGCAAAGCCCGAGAAGTTCTCGCTCGTGACCGGGACGACTGCGAGGTCCGTAAAGATGGACGCGGCGAATAAGTATCTTGCCAACTGCGAGATACCGATCGACGACAAATACACCGCCGGCATCACCGATGACGCACGGTATTCGTTTGTCCAGAAGAGCCGCCGTCTGCAGCGGTGTAACGGTGCATGCCGGCGACCTCACACTTGAAGGCAGTAAAGGCACGATCAGTCTCACCGGCGTTTCGCCCGATGGCCGCTCATACACGATGGTGATCGCCGGCGTAAAAAAATAGGATCAGGAGGCTTATCAACATGAAGGCGTTAGGGACGATCGTTTTTGTACTCTCTTTGGCGTTTGCGTCGCTCGGCCAACAGAGCATCAGTGTCGGCGAGCAGGTCGAATTTAGCTGTACCCGCGTTAGCAGTGGCTGGTGCAGCGGTCGGGTCGAGTCGATCAGCGGTTCGAACGTAAAGATCAGGTGGGGCAACATGCGTGACCAGACGTCAACCGTGAGCCGCGATCAGGTTCGCACCATTCCCAAGCCCGACAGCCCTGAGGTGACGGCATTCAAAGAGGCGTTTGCCGTCGAGGTCGACACGCCGCACCGCAATGCTCTGCGGATATTTGCCCACTACTACAAGCCTGATGAGTTTTCTAACGCCGGCGGCACGCCGACCACACCGGCGGGATGGCAAAAGCTGATGGCCGACCTCGCGTTTGTCGACTCTCTGTGCAAAGGCAAATACAAAGGAATGGCAAACCGCAGCCCGAGCGTGGCATGGCCGGGCCCGAGGCAAGGCGATCTCGACGCGCGATATGGCGAGTGGTGCGAGATAGCCGATAAGCGGCTGTCATATGAGACACAGGTCCGGACGGACGCGGCAAAGCACATGATCGGATTCCCGCAGATCTCGGACATGCAGAAGGCGATCGAACACAGCCGCAACATCACCTGGGACGAAGAACAGATGATCCTCTTTGAGCCCGAGAAATGGAAGGCGAAGACGAGGATCGAGTTGACCAAGTCGTATGCAGACTACGGTGTGCCCGTACCGGCGAACGTGTTTAGCGAGATCGATGCAAAGGCCGCCGAGCTTAAGGCCGTAATTGAGCGAACTGCCCCGACGAGGTCATTCCAACAGCCTTCGCACCGGGACGCGGCGGTCGAGACGTTCATAAAGGCAAAGCTCATTGCCGCCCATCCGGGCTCACAGGTTTTGCGTATCGGCGGAAATTATCCGAGCTGGGTCAAACGCGAAAGCGTCTCGCTCGTCGGCAGCGGCACTGGCTACAAGCTGTACAAGATCGAGTACAAGGATTACAAACAGGGCTACGCGCTGATGAAGATCCCAAATCGCCCATTCTGCCAGGTCCGCTCATGGATCGCCGGCCGCGCACCAAAAGGCATGGTCGCCGACCTCGGCCAAGCCGGCGAGTTCGTAGCGTGTCCATAAAAGCTTGCAACCGATGAACACTCTCTACTGCGGTGACAATCTGAAGATACTTCGCGAGCACATCGCGTCGGAGTCGGTTGATCTGGTCTATCTCGACACGCCGATCGAGATCGAATACTACCGCAATGGCGGCATCCTGCCTTACGTCCTAAGACAACTGATCGCGTAGGGACATGGACGACCGACTATTGTCAATCAGTGCGGGTTGCTAAGCTTTTGGGGTTAAAATGTAGCTGGCTTTGTTTGTCGCAACTTGTGTCTTTATCGAATGCATCTGGTACGGTCTTTCGTGGTCCTCGTCACTTTCCCTGATCCGACACGTGCCGGATGGTAGATTCCTCCCATCTCGTCGAAAACGTATCAGTGGCCTATTTTCGCCGACCACGCCGAGACCGTCAGCGAATCGGAGCGAACTGGTAGCATATCAAACGTCATTCCCTTCGATCGTAAGAAGTCGGCACAATCGCGCTCGCGTACTAGATTATCACTTCGCCTAGTAGTTCACCTAAGTCGTCGTTAACACGTCACGCCTTTTACGAGCTCCTCGCCGAATTTCACGGAGGACTATTGACGGTCTTACAAGTGGTGACTGGACCACACATGATAGGATGTCCTTGATCGGCTAGCCAGCTATGCGCGTAATAACCTACGACCGGTCGAACAACCTAGCAACAACAACATCGTCGGATTCCGATGTCACAACTCTCTTGCCCATTACGGAGTTGGCGGGCCTTGCTTCTTCTTGCGATGATGCGATCCTCTCCCTGGTCAAGGCTCCAGGGGAGTGCTAAGTCTAGCGCTCTTTCTACGACATTCCTTTTCCGGGCAATGAAAGATGTTCTGCCGGTCGTTTCCGCGCGTGATCAAGTGATACAGCCGACCCTCGACCTCAACCCGCACCCGTCTCGCCATGATAAAGAATTATACCAATGACGCGAATATCGCAATATCGCAAGCCTGACCCTGTCCGCTCAAGACTGTATGAACTTGAGATGATCTTGCTTGATCTATTTCCGTAGTGCAATGATCTGCTAAACGTAGCAGAAGCAGCGAGGCCAAGAACGACGCGCCGGGTAAGATAGCCTGTTTAAGTGGGCGGAGCCTACGATATATTTGTAGCCCACAGTGCGAACTGTGGGAAAAGACCAAGCGACAACGCAAGCCGTTGAAAACGGCGGCATATCAATCCCATAAATATCGTTCATCGTAGTCGACGCCATGTTTGTCCAGCAGCGAGACGAATTCGGTTTTGAAATCAAATTCGCCGTGGTGCCGTTCCTGGTCCTTGATGTATTTGGCGACGGCATCGACATTCGATCGCGAGACGCTAAATGCGCCGAAGCCTTTTTGCCACGCAAACTTTATCCCGAACCTCTCTTTCACCCAGCGTGAGGAATTAGCTTTAACGAACCGCATTGCGTCGGAGATAGACACGTTTGGCGGCAACAGGATCAGCAGATGCACATGATCGACTACGCCGTTGACGATGATCGCTTTGCCCTTAAGCTCCCTGACGAGTCCGCCGATATATGCAAATAGCTCCGCCCGGATCTCGGCCGTGATCAACGGCAGAAACCCTTGCGTGCTGAAAACAATGTGCGTCAATAGATTTGTATGTGTGTGTGCCATGGTGACTTTATGCCGCCGTCGTCGACGGCTCAGTATTGGATTTGGATGAATCCCACATCTAGCGATGTGGGCTACAAATATTACACCGTCTTCGACGGTTTTTCCGCATTCTTTTTCGTTAGTTCTGATAACGCCCTGACATCGAACCACGGCTCTTCGGCTCGGGATTGATGTTCGTCGCCTACAGCGACGGGCGATGAGGGGCCTTTAACCTAGGGTTGCACCCTAAGGCTCTAAAGGTCAGTCGCCGTTGGCGACAAGACACGCCAAGGTGCGTTAAGGCGATCTAATCCTCTTTGTCAGGTACAGGCCCGCACCCGTCGGTCGGGGTGGATGAAGGGTGCTGCCTGATGAGCCCCAGTCGTCGCGGAGCCAGCGGGTTACGCGGCCCTTTCTTGAGACTGAGAAATAGATCTTTGGGCGACCGCGTTCGTCGCGGGTCTGGACGAGTATCTCCTGGCCCGTGTCGGTGATCTCGCGTGCCAGGCGGCGGCTGATCCATTTGGGCCAGTTCCCGGTCAGCGTGCTGCGATCCAGCAGTTCGGCCTCGGCAGGCGGCGGTTCGTGGCTGTTTAAGGGCGTCTGAACGGGTTCCGGTTTCGGCGCATTGTCAGGCTCGGACATCGAGGCTTCTGCTGCGCTTCGCGGGGGCTCTTCATCGGGCGGCGGTGAGGGCTCTTCGGCCGCGTGCTCCTCGGGCTGGGCGGCGACGGTTTCTTCAGATACGGGTTCGAGTTCAGGCCGCCATTTTTGACAGAACCTGTGAACGCGGGACACAGGTATTCCCATCTCCTCAGAGATCTGCCGATACGTCTCGCCTTCGTCGCGGCGGTGTTTGATCTCGACGATCTCGCGCCGCTCGTCCTCGTTGCACGGCGTCACGAACCTCTCGTCGAACACGAACGCAAGGTTGCCGTCCTCGGTCTTCTCCATGCGGCAGAACGGCATATCTTCGGCGGTCCAGCGTAGAGCGTCCGAGCGCGAGCGTGTCTGGATCAGATACCGCCACGACGGATCCCGCGGATGAGGCCCAAGCGCGAATGCGGAATCCGCTGCCTCGCACAACACGCGCGAACGCATCAGGTCAGTCTCCCTCACAACACCCGTTCGGCCCGGCTCACGCGACGACGCGATGACCAGAACGGACAATCCCAGCTCGCGCTGCAGCCGCCTCAACTGCCGCATCGCGATCAGCGTCTCGCGCGTGCCGTCGTACGTGGAGCGCAGCTCAGACGCGTCGTCGATGATGACCGTCGAGATGTGCTTTTCGGCGACCATCTCGCACAGGTATTCGCACAGTTTCGCGGGATCGGTCGGGCAGCCTACGTATAGATTTTCCGAATGGCGAAACCGGCGCGAGTTCTCATAGTCCGGCTCATACGTGTACCGCTCGGCAAACTGCCCCTTGCTAAGCTTCATATCGACGTAAAGGACGCGGTGCCGCTCCTCGGGCATCAAAAAACCGTCCATCGGACGTCCCCGCGCCAGAGCGTCGGCGATCTGCACCGCCAACACGCTCTTGCCGACGCCCGGCGGTCCAAACATCACCGCAAGCTCGCCCTCGTTCCAAAAATCGTCAAAAAATGGGCCCCATTCGTCGCGCTCTACACAGTCGTTCGCTTTACATATCGTCCCGAGGCCTGTCGTGTGTGCTGTTTTCGCGTTTGTGACATCATCGTGCATTTTGTGCTTTTCCTCTCGTGATCGGGCATTCGTCTATTGCATTCTGTTGAACATATGCTACAATACACCGTATCATATACGCAACGCTGTGGATGTCAAGAACTTTTTTGCGTGAAATCTGTGGAACACGGCCCAAAAACGGCCGCAACATGCCTGGATACAATACTTACAGCGTTCCACCGGCCACCGGAACACGGGCGGAACAGGCCGGAACACGGGCGGAACGCTTTTGATCTTTGAAAATTGACTAGGTTGCCGCCTTCTAATTGCCGTCGAGCAGTTTTCGGTAAAGCTCGGCGTAGGCGTGGGCGACGCGGGCGGGGGTGAAGCGGGCGATGTTTTGGAGGCCGGCCTCGCGGAGAGCGTGGCGAAGGTCAGCGTCGGCGATCAGGCGATCGATGGCGGCACGGATCGCGGTCGGATCGGTCGGGTCGGCGAAAAGGGCACCGTCGGGGCCGGCGGTGTCGGTCATTGGGCTGCGGTCGCTGGTGACGACGGGTTTGCCGAGCGACTGGGCCTCGATGATGGGCAGGCCAAAGCCTTCGTAGAGCGAACAGAAGGTGACGATGTCTGCCGCGTCGAATTCGTCCCAGACCTGTTCGTCAGTGAGCTCGGCCACGGAGGTGTAGTTGATCTGATTCTGTTCGAGGACGCTGATCTGTTCGGTCGAGAGATGCCCGACGATCCTCAGGCGGCAGCGAAGACCGTGTAGTGCTTTGGCGAGGTTAGGAATGTTCTTATTCTCCATCGTCCCGACCTGTAAGATGATCGGTTCGTCGACGTCGAATGGCTTGGTCGACACGCCGCGGCCGGATAAGGTGAGCGGCAGGTCCAGAACGTGGATCTTCTCGGGCGAGCAACCGGTGTGAGCGATGATCTCACGCTTTGTCTCCTCGGAGATCGCGGTTATGACGTCGAGGCGGCGTATCGGCCAGTCGAGGTAGAGCTTCTTCAGCAGCCAACGCCTGAGGCCGGGCGGGCGATAAAGAAATCGCACGTCCATGATCGAAAGGATCGTATTGCGTCGTAAGAACCGGAGCGCGATGTAATGCACCTGGCCGGTGATGTGATAAACATCCGCGGGCGACGCGCGAAACAGGAGCAGGTTGCGAATGGTGTCGAGGAAACGATTGCCAAACGGGAGCTGTTGGAATTCGGTATGAATATCCTGCGGCAAGGCGGCAGCGATATCGCGAAATGCCTTTTCGATACTGTAGGAGCCGAATGGCTTTCGCTCAACGAATAGGACCTTTATGCTCACGGGCGATCAGGCGGGCCGGGCCGCTGGGGTGTTATCCATCTTCTTTGCGATGAAGGTGACGATCAGAATTCCGGCGACCGCGGTAATGCCGACTTTGAAAAGACTCGGAATGATCGTTCCGTAAAAGCCCTCGTACGAGACGGCCGTCAGCAGCATGAAATAGACGGTCTGCCGCCAAATGACCATTGGCTTCCCTTCGATGAGAGCGTCATAGATCACTCTGAGGATAAGTCCGAGAACGAACATCCCGAGAGGTATTCCGATAATGCCGAAATTGCGAAGGAGGTCGCCAACAGGCGTGATCCCAAACGACGATTCACCGAAATTGAAGTAAAGATCACTAAAACGCCTGGCGTCCGAAGCCACGGGCTTTTCCGTCCAGATGATACGCGGGATGAAGAATGTCGTCGTCTCGACCCAGATATTGTTGTCGATGCCGTAGGCCTCTTCGTACGGGGCTAGCTGCTCGTAATTCGATACAACGACGGCGAGAGTGCTCAGGATGTCGATACGTTCCGTAAGGCTGGCCAGACCGAACTGGATGCTCTCCCAGGTATCGCTGCGGCCGACCTGATCAAACGTATGCAGGACGTTTTCAGCATACTGACCGGCACTCTGTTGCGACTCAGTTCCCTTCACCTGCCGGAACGTTGTGCCGTAGATCATGCCGATCATCAGGCCGACAACAAGGACGACACTGGCGATGGCGCCCTGCTTGAACTTGAACTTCCGGCCCGCGAGGATATACGCGAGTGCGACGACGGCGAAGATCTGGACCACGCTGCCTCGGTTGCCGGCGAAGATGGCCTTGCTGAGGCTAGTGATGGCGAGGAGAGCGATGATGGGCACATACTTCATCGTCAGCCGCGGCTGGCGAAAGATGATCAGCCATAAGATGAAACTCGCCTGCATCCAAAAGAGCGTTGTCAGATAGACGAGTCCGTCGTAGGAATTGATCTCGTCGCCTTTCTGGTAGCCGAAAAGCCCTAAACCGAAGGCGATCAGGGTGTTCATGACGCCAAGGCCTAATAGGATAAGGCCCGGCAACACGAATGACTGGGGCGAATAGTTCGCTGTCGGAAATCGATCACTAAAGAATCGGCCGACCCTCGCTCCGATTGGCACCAAGTAACCAACCGAAAGTCCTGTAAAGGCCAGAGCGATAAGCACTACAGTAAAGGGGAGGTTATAATCCGCATCCTGTATCAACTGGACGAAGTACGGCTGTGACCAGCCGCCAGCAAAGAAAATGCCACCCAGCACAAAGGCCGGCAAAAAGTATGAAAACGTAGCAAAAACGATCGGATTAGCAAAGGTGAAGCGGCCTTGATAGTACAGGATCGCGTTCGGTATGGCCATGACAACAGCCAGTCCGAAAAGCCACGGGAATAGATATAGATAAGGGTAGGAATCGAACGCCCCGCTAAATACGAGCAGCAGAAATGCGGCGACCGCAGCCGCCAGAGACATGACCACCAAACCCGGCAAAAGCGAGTTGTCCCGTGCCGGCCGGCGTCGATGTCCTAGATATTCAGTCGCTTGCATTCGTCTCGTTTTTACGACAGATGGCGATGACGCCGTCCGACCATTGCGGGGCGATCCGCACACAGATGTCGTTGATCAGATTCAAGAACCATCTGTTGTGCGGCCGATGCTCATCCCCTATATCATAGAACATAAACTCATCGACGGTTAAGTTGTGCCGGTTAAGCAGGAGCGTCAGGGTCGAATACGAATAGTACGCAACATGGTCAGGGTGGACCGGCTCTTGAACACCGCCTTTGCCGCGAAGGCCGTATTGGACAAAGCGCATTCCGCAATAGGCGTTTATCGTCGTCAGGAGGAGGACCGAGCTTTCGGCCATGAAACGCTGAACTCCGGTAAGAAAAAGGCCCGGATTATTTAGATGCTCGATCATTTCGCCGGCGACGATCACGTCAAATGTCTCGTTTAGCGCAAGTTCGTCGAGCTTTTCGAGGTCGCCGCGATGGAGGTTCTTCGATCCATTAGCGGCGAGAATATCCAGGCCGGGCTGATCGAAATCGAATCCGTGCAATTCCGACGCAATGTCCTGAAGCTCGAAGTGCAGCAGCATTTCCTTGTCGATCGAATCCTGTGTATACGGATAATTGGCGCAGCCAAGGTGGAGCACCTTTTTGCCGGCACACATCGAACGTATGAGATCTAACCGCTGAACACTCTTCATCTTGTCCGTTTCACGAGTTCCCTGAATAGCAGTTTCTCATCGGCCGATACAAAATCCAATAGCCATAGGACGGAAGCGTACGTCACGGCGCCCAGTCCGATAGTTACGAACAGCGAAGGCCAGCCGATCGGAAGCCAGCCATTGAGGACGTATTCGATCAAGCTTGCAGCCGCCGCGCCAGGGATAACGCACTTGAGATGCAGAAACCAGAATCCTGTCTGAACCGCGCCGAAGAAACGCTTCTCGGCCCAGATGATCGAGAAAAAGATCGTGCCAAAGCCGATCAGGCGAGCCACGGCGACGCCCAGATTACCGTAAGGCGTTATCAAAACTATCATCAGTACGATGCAGATCGTCGAGGATATGCCCGTCAATATTGCGTTAATATGCGGTCGCCCGAGCCCCTCGGTCATCTGCCACGAGATCGTCAGTATCGCAAACAGCCCAAAGCAAATAATATGCGGGATGAGCAACGGCGCCGCGACGGCAGCGAAGTCCGCTCCCATCCAAAGGGTAAGAAACTGCACGTTAACGATGAGGACGCTTAGAATGACGAAAACGACGAGGGCGCTTATCAGCTTTGTCGCCTTCGTATACAGTTTCTTGAGGCGTTCGCGGTCGTGCTCAAGCTCGCTCGCGAGCGGAAATATCACCAACACCAGGCTCGATACAAATCCGTGAAGGTAGATGCCCAATGACATCGGCACGACGTAATATGTCAGGCTCTCGCTTCCGAGCCTCTGCGTTATCCATCCCCGCTCGAAAAGCAGCACGAGATTCCCGAGCACCTGATAAGCGACGATCGAGCCGCTGTAATGTACGATCTTTCGAAGAACATCGCTGCTCGCGGCGCGATCGTTCGTTCGTGCCGGTGACAAGCGGCGGGCGGCGATCGCATAAACAATGCAAAAGCAGGCAAGGATCGCGAGGTTCCAAGCCAAGAGCGCGAGCAGGCCGTAACCAAACCACGCAAGGACGATGTTTCCAACGACAAGCACGATACTGTGGGCCGAAAAGATCTTTGAATAGACATCAAAGCGCTGCAGGCCGTGAAGTATCGAACTGAAAACCTGACCCAGCATCGTGAAGAAGATGATCGCCGACGCCAGGTAAATGGCCCAGATGGTTTTTTGCTGAGCCGCTTGGGCGATCGCAAACACATCACGCACGAGCCAACCGGCGAGTAAGCAGAGGATCACAGATCCGGCCAGGCCGACGGTCACGTTGAGTGTCAGGCTTGCCGAGACAATGCCGGCGATCTCGTCCGCCCTACCGGTAGTTCGATATTCTGCGACGTATTTGGTGATCGCACGTCCAAAGTTAAAGGTGAATGAATAGCCGACAAGCCCGAGGATCAGGGCGTAGACTCCGTACTCGGCATGGCCGAGTGACCCAACAAGTATCGGCGTTGCGATCAAGCCCAGGCAGAGCGGGAGTATCCACGTGACCAGGCCGAACAGCACGTTGCGGATAACGCTGGCGGATGTTTGCCTTTCGGCGTGTTCGGTCAAGATACCGCTCCCTGCGATGTCCTCATGTGTTCGATCATCTCGACGAGCCCTTCGGCCGGACCGCTTTCATCCATAAAGGTACGGTTTGGCTCCCAGCCGAGTAACCGTTCGGCAAGCTTAATGTCGGCTAAGGTGTCGAACGCCCCGTCGCCTTCAGCCTCCAACGCTCCGATTTTAAGCAGGCTCTCGTTGGCTCCGCGATACCGCCATACAGATTGAGCGACGTCGGAAAGCCCAAGACCGGTCCCGCCGGCAATATTAATGGTCCTCCCGTTCGCCTGGACAGACCCGGCCGATAGTAGAATCGCCCTTGCGACATCATCGGCGTGGACGAAGTCCCTTAACTGAGTGCCCGCGGTCATCCGGAATTCACCCCCCGATAGAGCGGCTCGAGATTAACTGCGGCAGAAACATATTCATGGGCTGCCCGATGCCATAGACGGAAAAGAGGCGGAGGATCGTGATGGGTAGGCCCGCCGTTTCAGCCAGTGAAAGTGCATACCGGTTCGCCTTTGCCCTTGAGACTGCGTATGGTGATCGAGGAGCATCGGGCATATCTTCGCGAAAAGGCGTTGGTTGTTGCCCGTACTCAGCCGCGGTACCGACCATTATCACCTTGCTCAGGTCGATCTCAGTTAGGCGGTCGAGAAGGTGAACCGTAGCCCGGTGATTTATCTCCTCGCAAAGTCGGCCCTCTGGGTCGGACTGTCCAGTGACACCGGCGAGATGGACAACGAGGTCCGGTTTTAGAGTACTGACAAGGTTGGCCGTCTCGGCGTTATCACGTAGGTCGAGATCGATGAGGTCGACCTGCAGATCGTGTTCAAAGTCGCCCGGAACTATGCCGAATTGCGTAACCATCGGCCGATGGCCGGACGCGACCAGCCGCGCTATCACATAGCGGCCGATGAATCCGGTGCCGCCCGTCACGAGGACCCTCTCGAACGGCGTGTTCTGCATTGTGTTACTTATTTGCCGAAAGGAAGGCCCGATACCAGTCAATCGTCCGGCTCAGTCCTTCGTCGATCGAGAACATCGACTGCCATCCCAGCAGATTCCGCGCCTTTTCGGCACTAAGGTATTGATGCGGAATCTCATTCTGTGCCTCGCCCAATATCGTTGGTTCGAGGTCGGTGCGGCCGATCAGTTCGAGAACTTTGCGCGTCATGTCCAGCACGGTCAATTGAACCTCATTGCTGAAGTTGAACGCATGGCCAGCAATTCCGCCGTCGACCGCCAGTTTCTCGGCGAGGCCAATATATGCGGACGCCGCATCCTCGACATAGAAATAATCGCGAATATAAGTGCCATCACTGCGTATCACTGGCAATTCACCGCGAATCGCGGATCTGATGGTTCCCGGAATTAACCGGTTCCAATTGAGATCTCCGCCGCCGAACAGATTGCCGCACCGAGTGATACAGACGGGCATATCGTACGTATGCGCATAGCTCTGCGAGATCAGGTCAGCGCACGATTTGCTGACGTCATAAGGATGCCGTCCCTGGAGCGGTGCTTCCTCGCTGTATGGCAGCACATCGTGGGTTCCGTAGGCCTTGTCCGACGAAGCGACGACGATCTGTTGGATAAGTTTGGAGCTTCTAGCGGCCTCGAGCAGGCACCATGTTCCCTGAATATTCGCCTCAAATGTCGAGATAGGGCCGCGGTTCGCCGTCCCCACAATGGTCTGGGCGGCGGCGTGAAAGACCGTCTGTATCTCGTACTCGTTCAGGACGCGTTCCAGCAGGTCGCGTTCGGTCAGGTCACCGCGAACCACGGTCGTTCCGTGAACGGTGCCGCTCGTTAATAGCTCTGACTCAGGCACCCAATCGCGAATCAGCACAACGACGTCGGCGCCGCGATCATTCAGGGCCCGCGTCAGCCAGCTTCCGAGCAGTCCCGTCGCTCCCGTTACAAACACGCGGCGGTCGAGCCAGAATGTATTATCAGGTCCAGTGATCATAGACTTATTTCCAGACTTTCCATTCCGCCGTGCCGTCCTGCCACATCTCGTCGAGCATCTTCCACTCGCGGTATGTGTCCATCGGCTGCCAAAAGCCTGTGTGCGGAAACATCATCAGCTCGCCGTCCGTCGCGACCTTTTGTAGCGGCTCGCGT
The DNA here is from genome assembly GCA_963716755.1 of Blastocatellia bacterium. GTDB lineage: Bacteria > Acidobacteriota > Blastocatellia > Pyrinomonadales > Pyrinomonadaceae > OLB17. Next base: position 33,486 of record CAVQUD010000002.1, on the reverse strand, counting down.
TCGAGGATCAGATCTTCGTCGTTATTTAGATATCGCTCGATGAACTCCGGCTCGATCACAAAGAAGCCGCCGTTTATAAAGCTCTGAGTCACCTGCGGTTTTTCGGCAAATGCCACGACTTGGTCGCCGTCCAATTCTAGCTCGCCGAACCGCCCCGGCGGCCTAACGCCGGTAACCGTCGCGATCTTTCCATGCCGTTTGTGAAAATCAAGCAGCGCGCGGATATCGATGCTTCCTAGCCCGTCACCGTACGTGAGACAAAAGGTTTCATTGCCGAGATGCTCTCGGATGCGATAAACGCGCGCTCCGGTCTGTGCCCTCTCTCCGGTCTCGATGAGCGAAACGGTCCAGTCATGATCTCCAGTGCTGTTGCCAAGCGTGCGGACGGATGGGCCGACACCGAGCCGCACTTCGAGGTCGTTATTTCGGACTTCGTAGTTCCGAAAATAGTCCTTTATTGCCGATCCCCGATAGCCAAGGCACAGCACGAACTCGCGCAGCCCAAAATGCGAATATATCTGCATTATGTGCCAGAGGATCGGTCGCCCGCCGATCTCCACCATCGGCTTCGGGAGCGTCTCCGTGTGTTCTCTTAATCGGGTACCTTGTCCGCCGCAAAGTATGGCAACTTTCATAGTCAGTCCAAACGAGATTCTACAATGCCGGTGTCACGTTTGCCATACCGAATCATAGATATTTACTACCTTTCGGGCCTCATCGGCGGAATTAAATCGATCCCGTGCGGAAGAAGCTGCAGCGGCTCCGATCGATTCACGTTTTTGACTATTCCCTATCAGGCCAATGATCGCAGCGGAAAGTGCCGCCGGGTCGTTTGGCTCGATCAGGAGGCCATTCGCGCCGTCCTCGATCGCCTCGGGAATTGCTCCGACGCTCGTCGCTATGCAGGGCCGGCCCAATGCCATTGCCTCGACAAGCGATATAGGCAGCCCTTCCTGTGTGCTCGCCAGCACAAAAATATCCGCGGCTGCGACGAGGGCTAACACATCGTGTCGCGCCGGCCCGATGTCATCGGGCGTCACCAGCCTGAACGACGTTTCGAGGCCAAAGTCTTCGATCCGCTTCAACACAGACGCGTCGGGCGTGGCTGTTCCGAGCCAGAGAAATGCCATTTCCGTCCCGTTGGCTTTAAGATGTTTGAGACTTTCGAGCACCGTCCAACAGCCCTTACGTTCGATGAACTGCCCGCTGGTGACTATCAGCGGAGTGTCAGGCCCAATGCCGAATTTGCGGCGGACCGCGTCGTTGCCCGGCGTAATTGCCCCGATCTCCTCGGGATCGTAACCAGAATAGGCCACCTCGATCCTGTCAAACATCACGGGCGTGACGTACCGTCTGACGCCGTTCTTCGCGTCCTCGTTCGACGCCATCAGGCGAAAACTGGGCCGTCTACTCAGCAAATTCCCTTTTGTCCGCCAGATCAGTGAACGCAGTGGCCCAACCGCGGAAGAGCCGTGTGGAGCGTCATAAATACATTCGTCCGTCCCGACAGCCGATACAAGGGACGGAACGATTGCCAGAAACCCATATCGACGTGGAGGATCGTTTCTGACAGGTCGTCACGGCCCAAAATGCGACGCGCAAGCTCATTTTCCGACTGGAATAACGCGAATCGCCGCTTCAGACGATCCAAGATCGTCGCTGCGCCAAGCGGTGAGGGTGCCGGATCATGGAATTCGTAAGGAACCTCAAGGCCGTCGAGATATTCGAGCAGGCGCTTATCAGAGTCGGCCGGGAGCATCGCTCTCACGGCGTACTTTGCCTTCGCGGCCTTCATCAAGGAAAGGAAATAGATCTGAGCTCCGCCCCATTCGCGGTAGTTCCAGACATATACAACACTACGCTTATCGGGCGGTTTCATCGATCATTAATAGCTTTCGCGGCCCTGTTTTGCGGCCTCGAGATCGGCGGCCGTCATGATCGCGGCCAACTCGCGAAAGCGGGTCGTCGCACGCCAGCCGAGGATCCGTTCGGCTTTTGATGGGTCACCCAGAAGATGATCGACCTCAGTTGGCCGCCAGTAACCTGGATCGATCTCAACGACCGTCTGGCCCGGTGCAAGCGTTGGCGTTGGCGTGTGCGTCGCCGAGTCAATAAGATCGTGAACCTTAGGACCGGTCGACGGCGGCGATGATCCCTATCTCATTTTCCGCGGTGCCCTTCCACTCGATCATCACTCCCATCTCGGCGAAGCTAGCGTCGACGAAATCCTTTACTGAATGGGACTCGCCCGTCGCCATTACCCAATCTTCGGCTGTCTCGTGCTGCAATATGTTGCCACATCCCTTCGCAGTATTCGGGTGCATATCCCCAATCGCGTTTTGCATCAAGATTTCCCAGGCGCAGCGTTTTCTGCAGCCCTAAAGCAATGCGTGCAACCGAGCGCGTTATTTTTTTAGTCACGAACGTATTGCCGCGACGAGGGGACTCATGATTGAACAAAATACCGTTGCAGGCAAAAATGTCATACGCCTCGCGATAATTTACAACCGACCAATATGCAAACAGCTTCGAAACCGCATATGGTGACCGCGGATAAAAGGGCGTCAACTCGTTTTGCGGGATCTCCAGAACCTTGCCGTACAGTTCCGAGGTCGAAGCCTGATAGAACTTGACTCTGCGCAGTCCCGTCTCCCGGATCGCATCAAGAAAGCGGAGGGTGCCCAATGCGTCAACCTGGGCCGTATAGTCCGGGATATCAAACGAGACCTTTACATGGCTTTGAGCGGCGAGATTATAGATCTCGTCGGGCTCGATCTTCTCGAGCAGCCGGTTGAGACTGCTCGGGTCGATCAGATCTCCATAGTGTAGAAACAGCGTCTTGCCGTAGACCTCAGGGTCCTCGTAGAGATGGTCGATGCGAGATGTATTGAACGAACTCGAGCGACGGATTATCCCGTGAACCTCATAGCCTTTCGCCAAAAGCTGTTCGGTCAAGTAGCTCCCGTCCTGCCCCGTGATGCCCGTGATCAATGCTCTTTTCATAATTGTCTCGATCTATCCCTTCCGAGCTTCGCAAACGACAGTATAATTTGCCGCCGACTGCGCTACAAAGACGGCCACTGTTCTAAGGGACACATCCTCGCGGTTTTTGGGGTGAACATTCTTGTTATTGAAAATGTGAAACGTTTCACATTATTGGAGTGTGAAACGTTTCACATTTCCTCGACTAGCCCGGATTTACGGCCTCTTGTCGTGAGGTTTTGGCCTTTGTCCATTCACCGGCTCCCGGATTGGTCGAAGGTAAATTCAAGATTGGTCGAAGGTCATTTTCATTAAAACCCTCCACCAAACTCTCAAACCCTACTCAAGCGTTGCAGAACCAAATAGTTCGCTCAAAGGTAGTTCAGGATGCGATCTTGCCCATTCGTCCGATTCGGGGCGTGACCCCACCGCTGCACGTACAAGAAAGGCTCCAAATGCTAGCAACCCTGTTAGCTTCGAAGGTGCACCGTCCAGGCTTGCGTAGAGGCGGCGACGGAGGTTGTGGTTGTTTCCGATGTCGCCGATCAGGTTACTGTAGATCTGCCTCAAGCCCATGCTGCGGAGTCGTGGCGGGGCCGTGTTCGGCTGGCAGAAGACTCGTGCACGCGGGTCGATCACGAGCCGCCAGCCAGCGCGCTTAAGTCGCGGCGTGTATTCGGCGTCGCCGAAGTTGGGATAACGCTTTGAGTTCATGAGGCCGCATTCGCGGATCGCGGCAGCAGGTACGAGGACGCAGTTGCCGACGATGAGATCGACCTTCCATGGGCGTTGTGGAATGGTCCAGACCGTCTGCGAATACCAATGACGCCAGCCTCCTGACCATGTGTTCCACACCGGAGCGGTCTGAAAGAGCTTGTGCGGTGCGTCCCAGAGCAGCAAGAGCGAGCCGACCACCGTTCGCGAATACCTCTCGGCTGTCTCGACCATATGGCGCAATGCGTCAGCGTTAAACACCTGATCGTCGTTGATCTGAAGGATGTATTTCGGATCTTTTTCAAGTGCTCGGCGGACGCCTACGTTAGTTCCCTCGGTAAACCAAAGGGTGCCGTCGCCTTGGACAACGTCCACGCTCGGGAACTGCTCTCGAATAGCGTCGCCCGTACCGTCGGTCGACCCGTCATCGACAATGACCACGCCAATCGACAGTCCAGCGGAATCCAGCGGGCTATGCTCCGGAGGCATTGAAGTGTGATCTCGCGTCGGTTATGAACGGGTGTGACTATCTCGACGCGGATTGGCTCGGACATTAGTCTGTGCTGCTACCTCGGGCATCGCCGGACTCGCCCCACCAGAGTTTCCTGAGTACGGACGTATTAGCTTCGTCGTCTTCGCTGGTGCCGATGCCTACGTACCGAACGCGTTCGACGCCCATTAGTTCCGCCGTGAGGATCCGCCAGAAGTCGAAGACGAGGATCTCAGACCACTGATTCTCAAAGTCAGACGCGGTCAGCGACCTGAACGCAGGGTCTGGCGTCGTAACGAGTACTGCTTCGGCTTGCGCAAGACACTCGGGAATTGAATCCAGGACGATCATGTCTCGACGAATGTCGTCGAGTTCCATCTCCGCCACCATGGGGTCGAAAGCCACGACGCGAAAGCCTGCTTTAGCAAGCTGGCGGGCGATATAAACACCCTGAGATTCTTCAGTTACGTGCGAGAAGGGTTTGTACGAGAGACCCAGCACGGCGACCGTAGCCCCTCCGCGCAGCATCGGCTGGATCCGCGCCGCGACCTTTTCTGCGACCGACCGATTCATCAAATCCGTCGTGTGCGCAAGAGACGCTTTTACGCCGATCTGATCGGCAAAATACGTTAGGGCCACGTTGTCGCGGAAAACACGGGCCGCCGTAACCGATCGAACCTGTTAGATATTTACGCCCGATCCGCTTGTCGAGGCCGAGGGCATTCGAGACGACATCGACGTCGCCGCCCGGGATCTTCTCGCAGATCTCGGCGAGCATGTTGGCGAAGGTTATCTTTGTAGTGACAAAAGTGTTGATAGATATCTTGGCGAGCTCGGCGTTCTCAAGCGACATTCGCGCCGACGGTGCGCCGTTCCCCACGACACGTGAATAAAGGTCCTCAAGTTGAGAGCCGCAACGGTCGTCGATCTCACCGATAAGCGTGAAGTCAGGATTTAGAAAGTCGTTGATGATGCTGCCAAGGGCGATGAACTCAGGACTATAGCAAACACCAAAATCAGTTCCGGCTTTTTTTCCAGACTCCTTCTCAAGAATCGGGACCAACGCCTGCCGCGTCGAGCCCGGAAGCACGGTGCTGGTTAGGACGACGTTATGATATGACGTCTTCTTTCTGATCGCTTTGCTTATCTCGGCAAAGGCCCACTTTGCGTATTGGAGCGAAAACGAACCGTTCTCGTCGCTTGGTGTTGGAACTATGACAAACGAGATATCGCTGTTCAAGACGGCATCCTCATGACTGAGCGTAGCTCGGATACGGTCCTTATTCGCTGCGATCATCTCATCAAGGCCCGTCTCCTGAACCGGCGCCCGGCCCGATCTGACACGGTCGATCGATTGCTGATTTACATCGACGCCTATCACGTCGAAACCTCGGGATGCAAAGGCGGCAGCCATGCTCGCGCCAAGTTTTCCCAATCCGATAACTGAGATCTTTTCGTTCATGGTTTAGTAAGCGTGCGGTTTAGACAGTGGCCTCGGCGAGGACAGACTTCGTTTCATTTGCTGACAGACTAGCCGCTACCTGCTGCTCTATCCAGTGATAGGTCCGGGCAAGCCCGTCCTCCAGCGATATTTCCGGCTCCCAGCCCAGGACCTCGCGGAGTTTCGAGTTGTCGGAGTTGCGGCCGCGAACGCCCTGGGGGCCGTCGATGTGTTTGCGGCGGACCGTCGACACCGGCTATGTCGGCGATGATGTCGGCAAGCTGGTTGATCGTGACCATGCGATCCTGGCCGAGGTTGAGTGGCTCGCCGAAGTCGGAATTCATTAGCCGATAAATACCCTCAGTGCAATCGTCGATGTAGCAGAACGAACGTGTCTGTTCGCCGTCGCCCCAGATCTCGATCTCGTTACTGCCGGTGAGTTTGGCCGTGGCGATCTTGCGACAAAGGGCGGCGGGTGCCTTTTCGCGACCGCCTTCCCACGTTCCCTGTTCGCCAAAGATGTTGTGAAAACGAACGGTTCGCGTCTCGATGCCGTAATCCTCCGCATAGTGCATGCAGAGACGTTCGGTGCACGAGTTTCTCCCAGCCGTACGCGTCCTGCGGATAGGCCGGATAGGCGTCCTCTTCCTTGAGCGGCGTCACATTGGCATCTTCCTGCAGATGTTCGGGATAGATGCACGCAGAGCTGGTGTAGAAGATAGCGCTTGATGCCGTTCTCACGGGCGGCGTCGAGCGTGTGGATATTGATCAGCGAATTGTTATGCAGTATCTGGGCGTGGTTTGACGAGATAAATCCCATGCCGCCCATATCGGCCGCCAGTGCGTAAACATGGTCAACGCCCTCGGTCGCCTCGAGGCAATTTTCCCATCGTCTGAGGTCGAGAAGTAGGAATTCGTCGGCGTCGGTCGTCGCTGAATTCCGGCAGCTTGATATCGACGCCGCGGACCCAATAGCCCTTGTCCCTAAGATAGGTGCAAGGTGGCTCCCGATGAAGCCGCCCGCACCTGTGACTAGTACCCGTGTTTGTTCGTTCATAAAAAGACGTTCGACCGGACCGTTACTCATGATCGTCGGCCGAGTTGATAGGTGCTCCGGTGATAGTAGCTTTGGTAGTAGTAGTAGTTGTCCTTGGTGTTCAGGTTGACGTTGTTCAGCACCACGCCAAAGACCTTGGCGCCGATCTCCTGCAGTAGTTGGCGCGATCGGCGGACAACCTGGCGCGAGCTCTTGCCCGCATGCACCACGAGGATCACACCATCCACCATGGACGCGATCAGAACACCATCGGTAAACGATGCGATGGGCGGCGAATCGACGATGACGTGCGTGAACTTGGTCTGCAGCAATCTGAGCAGCGTCGCCATCTGTTCCGACCCGATGAGTTCCGCGGGATTCGGCGGGATCGGTCCGGAGGTGAGCAAAAAGAGTTTCGTCTTCTCATCCTGCCGAATCGCGTGGTCTATGTCGGCGTCGCTCAATTCGCTTGATAGCAATGTGCTTAGACCCTCACCATTCTCGATATTAAAGACGCTGTGCAGCCTCGGCCGGCGCATATCCGCGTCGATGATCAGAACCTTCGCACCCGTTTGGGCAAGGCTGATCGCGGTGTTGGTTGCGGTCGTTGTCTTGCCCTCTGACGGGAGGCTCGACGTTATGAGGAGCGATTTCGGTGCATGGCCCGCGGTCGAAAGCAGGATCGACGTTCTAAGGTGCCTGTACGCCTCGGCCAGCGATGAGCGCGGATCAGCCGATATCAAGAGAGGTGACATCGGGGAATCGTCCTCCGCCTCGGTTCCCCCGACCAGCAAGAGCTTGCGCCTCGGGATCGAATCGATGGTTGGGATGGCCGCGAGTGCCGGCAGTTGGAGGTAATTCTCGATCTCTTCGGTCGTCCGGATAGTATCGTCGAGATACTCAAGGAACAACGCCAGTCCCATCCCGAAAAGGGTCGATAGGAATAGGGCCGCCATCACTGTCATCAGCCGGCGCGGACCGATCGGAAGATCGGGCGGGATAGCGATCTCGATCACGCTGATATTGTTATCCGAACCCTGCGACGCGATGTCGTTGCCGCTCACCTGCTTTCGAAGGTTATCGAGAAAGCCCTTGTTCGTATCAATGTTCTGCTGGAGCAGTTTCAGGTTGACCGCCCCGCTGTTCTGACTCTGGGCTTCCTGGTACTGCTTATCAAAGTCGACGCGGATCTTGCCTTCCTTGTCTAGGGACTGCAAGTACTTGGTCCGAAGGTTGTCAAGAAGGCTCTTTGTCGTTCGTTCGCGATACGATTCTAGCTGCGTATTGAACTTCGCCACCGCCTTGTCTATCGAATCCTCGTAGCTTCTTACCTGAGCGTCGATCTCCCTTATCTCCGGAGCGCCCTCCTGATATTCCTGCAGTTTTTGCGCACGCAGTTGCCTCAGGTCCGCGATCTTTTTAAGCGTGTCGGACTGGTATGCGCGGATGTTGTTTTCCTGCTCAGTTATGAACCGCGCCATCTGCTCCTCGACCATCGACTTCACCTTGTCGGGGGCGTTGCTTACGGTCAGAAACTGGGCCTCAGCGGTCTTTCGGTCGTTCTCTGCAAGCAGCAGGTCTTTATTGAGCCCGGCCAGCCTTTCGATCACGATGGTCTGTTCGCCGGTGGTTTTGAGAATACCTTCGCTCTGGGTCTGTTCGATCAGCTTCTGCTCGTCGTTCTTGATCTCCGTCTGTAGTGAAGTGATGCGTTCCTGCAGAAAGTCGTTCGTCTTGCGGCTCGTGCCCGATCGTTTTTCCTGGTTGGCGTTCGTGAACGTCTCAGCGATCGAATTGACCACGTATGCGGCAAGCTCCGGATTCGTGTGCTGCCAATGTAATCTGGATCAGCCGCGTATCCTTGACGGTTGCCCGCGACTCGCGGATCGGATCGAGACCGAGATTCTTCTTGATGACATCCACGAACGGAGCAACCCGCACGGCCTCGGCGATCTCCTCCGATGTAACGAGATTCGAGTCCGCGACATCGGAGGCTTGAGACTCGAGCTTCTGCTTGTCGTCGGTCGCCAAACCCAACGATCGCAGGGCCGAACGCCAGGCCGAGGTGGTTCCCTCGTTCTTTAGTTTCTTGAACTCCTCATTCTCGTCGAGGTTGTGCTCCTTAATGACCCTTCGCAGTAGGCCATCACTGTAGAGCAACTGCAACTGCGTGTTGAAATATGCGGGGTCGGAATTAAGAACCGGCCTTTGTCGATCACTAGTTACGAGTTCGGGATTGGTTTGCTCAAGATCGACCTGAACGACCGCGCGAGCCGCGTAAACATTAGGCCTTCGGGCCATGTATATGGCCGTCAAGGTAGTTATGAGGACGGCGATGCCGACGACAAGCCAAAGGCGTTTACGAATGGCGCGCCAATAATCGAGGAGTTGAAAGCCCTCGCCCGGCATATCCCGATAGGACGCGTACCGGCCCATCTGCACAGGCGAGTCAAAGGGCCGCTCAAGTTCTACCGGCTCATTCTGAGGTCTGATAATTTCGCGCGACTCTTTCATTAGTTAGCTTACGGAAAACGATAAACTGCTCCCGGCACTGACCCTTTCACGGTCTCCAGCACTTGGTTAAAGATCGCCTTGGCATTGTCACGCGAGACGGCGACGATGTCGTTAGGTTCGAGGAATGGGTCCTTTGCTTTCCCTTTGTCGATGTCATTGAGACTAAAGACCAACTCGACGCGCTCCAGACTATTCGGGGCCTGACGGAGGATTCTCACCTTGTCCTTCTCAGCTGCGGGCTTCAGGCCCTCGGCCGAGACTATGGCTTGAGTCAACGTAATGGCCTCGCGCACGCGATAGGCACCTTGTTTATTGACGTTGCCGTAAACGTACACGACGTCGGCATCCATCACCGAGATCACGTCGCCCGGGTAGCATCCAAAGGGTTTTCTTGCCTTCCTGAATGTCTTTGATCTTAAAGTCCATCACCGCGATCTGCTCAGGAGTCGGCTTCAAGATTCGCCTTGCAATTCGACCTGCTGCCGGTTCTGGCGACGAGTAGTCTCGTACCTGCTTCCTTACTTGGACCGCCTGCTTCGGCGAGGATCTCGAGGAGATGAACACTGCGGTTCACGTAGTATGTTCCCGGTCGCTCGACCGCTCCCATGACTGAGATCGACTGCGACTTCTGTTCCGCGACGAAGACCTTCACCTGTGGATCGACGAGGTATCCGATCTTATAAGCCTTCTCAATGTCCTCAGCCAGTTCGCCTTCAGTCTTACACACGGCGACGATCGGTTTCTCCAATCGAAAAAGCTGGATCGTCCCACCCGGGCCGACCGCAACGCGCCCGCTCAGCTTGGGCTGATTGAATACTTCGATATTTAGGACGTCCTTAAATCCAATGCGGTAGCGATCGTCCTTTGCCGTAACGCCGGAAACGAGTGATTCAGGCGGCGTGGCGGTCGGTTGAACTTGGTCGCCTGTCTGAGCATAAACGGTTACTGCCCCGAACACACAAACAATGCCGAATAAGAAGATAATTCTTAGATTCTTCATAACTACTGTCGGCCAATGAGCCTGACGAAATGCTCCGATTACGGTGATCCTTGCAAACGATAATATTAACAAATGCGTTTTGCTTTGGAAACACCAAGTTTTGAAAGATCGAGCGATTTAGCTAAACTTGGTGACATCTTCGACATGGAAAACGCCACGCCGATGCTTCGGCAGTATCTCGAGATCAAGAAGCTCTATCCCGGCACTATACTGTTCTTCCGGCTCGGTGATTTCTATGAGATGTTCAATGAGGACGCCCTCGTTGCGTCCCGAGAGCTTGAGATAACGCTCACCGCCCGTCACAAAGACTCGCCAAACCCCGTACCGATGTGTGGTGTTCCGCACCACGCGGCCTCAACATACATTGCCCGGCTGGTGCGCAAGGGCTATCGCGTAGCGATCTGCGAACAGACGGAATCACCGGGAAAAGGCACAAAACTCGTCAAACGTGAGGTCGTCCGTGTCATCACGCCGGGCACGGCGATCGATCCTCAGCTGATCGAACCGAAAGAACCTGTATACCTCGCGGCCCTTTGCGGCCGACACGACACGTACGGATTGGCCTTTCTTGAGACCTCGTCGGGCTCGTTCTCGGCGACCGAATTCACCGGGAACGGCTCCTGGCAGAAGGCGACGGAAGAGATCGCCGCTTTCGCCCCGCGGGAAGTGCTTTTTCCAGGGGTGCTCGAACCGCTGATCAGCTCGGCGTTTGGCGAACAGAGTGCGACGTCAGGGTTGTTCGACACCGGTCAGCCAAGATCGCCTGGACTCGCGGCGATGGCACTAACGCTGCGTGCGGATGAGGACTTCGACGCTAAAGACGCTGAACGCCGCCTGACCGCTCAGATGAATGTCGCCGCCTTGACGGCTTACGGCCTTGATGGGCACCCGCAGGCGATCGCGGCGGCCGGAGCGTGCCTAAAGTACGCTCAGGACACACAGCGGGCTACGGCAGGTCACATTTCGGAGATCCGCTATACTGAAACGGCCGACCAGATGGTGCTGGATGCTGTCACGCTGCGAAACCTCGAGATATTCGAATGTCGCGGCGAACGCTCGAAGAACACGCTGTTCGGTGTGATCGATGAGACTGTCACCGGAATGGGCTCGCGCATCCTGAAACAGTGGGTCCAACGCCCTTCTCTAAAGCGCACCGAGATCCAGACGCGCCTCGCGGCCGTTACGGAGCTCTCGGATCCGATCCTCCGCGAAAAACTCCGCTTCCTGTTGAAGGACGTCAGCGATCTCGAACGCCTTACCGGCCGGCTGAATTTCGGCACTGCTACACCGCGCGATCTCGTAGCCCTAAGACGTTCGATCGGACAGTCGCCGAAGGTGAATGAAGTTTTGAGCGATGCGAGATCATTGCTCCTTCAGGTACTGTCCGAGAATATCTTTGAACTGCCCGAGATCGGCGATCTGATCGACCGGTCGATCGTTGACGAACCGGCGGCCTTGACCACTGATGGGGGCATCATAAGGAGCGGTTACAATGGGGAGCTCGACGATCTGCGGGCAGTTTCCTCGTCGGTAAAGCAGACGATCGCGGGGTTTGAGGAGAAAGAACGTGAGCGGTCAGGCATCGCGAATCTAAAGATCCGCTTTAACAACGTCTTTGGGTATTACATCGAGATCTCAAATGCCAACATCGCACGTGTCCCGGCTGAATACGAGCGACGACAGACACTCACCAATGCCGAAAGATACACGACACCGCAGCTTAAGGAATGGGAGCAAAAGGTGCTCGGAGCAGACGAGCGGATCGTGCAGCTCGAAAGCGAGTTGTTCCAACAGATTCGCGATCGCGTGTGTCAGGAAACGCGAAAACTGCAATCAACGGCCCGGGCGCTCGCCACGCTCGATGCCCTGTGTGCGCTGGCAGAGGTGGCGGCCAAGCATAATTACGTCTGCCCGGAACTGCACGACGGCGACGAGATCGAGGTCCGTGCCGGGCGGCATCCGGTCGTCGAAGCCTCATTAGGCGGTTCGTTCATTCCTAACGACATTCGGATGAACAACTCGACCGATCGCCTGCTGGTTATAACCGGTGCGAATATGGGCGGCAAATCGACGCTGCTGCGGCAAATCGCCCTGATACAGGTCCTCGCCCAGATCGGTTCGTTCGTGCCGGCGACCTTCGCGCGATTGCCGATCGTCGACCGCATATGGACACGGGTCGGAGCATCGGACGATCTCGCCTCAGGTCGTTCGACGTTCATGGTTGAGATGACCGAGACCGCGGCGATCCTTCACAATGCGACGCCCCGCAGCCTCATACTCCTCGACGAGATCGGCCGCGGTACATCGACATTTGACGGTCTGTCGATCGCGTGGGCGGTTGCGGAATATCTTCACGACTCGGCTGAGCACTCGGCGAAGACGCTCTTCGCCACGCATTATCACGAGTTGACCGAATTGGCCGAGAATCTCCGCGGAGCAAAGAACTACCAAATGACCGCCACCGAGAAAGATGACGAGGTCGTCTTTCTGCACAAGCTGCAGCCCGGAAAGGCGTCAAAATCATATGGCATCGCTGTTGGAAAGCTCGCGGGTCTGCCCGGCGGCGTCATCGACCGCGCTAAAGAAGTGCTGCAAAAGCTCGAGCAGTATGAGCTGGCGGTTTTCGCCGATGAGAAACGAACAGGCATGGCGAAAGCCGCGGCCGGCAGCGTAGCTTCGCAATACTCGCTATTTGCCGTCACCAACGAGACCGTCGTCGACGAGATCCGAAGTGTTGACATCAACGGCCTGACGCCCGAGGAATCCAAGCAGCTGCTGACGCGTATCCAGGACCGAATAGTCTAAATGCCAGATCGCAGAACATTTCTAAAAACCTCAGTGTTCGGCCTTCCGATGGCTCTTGCGGGCGCGCACGAGACGTCTGCCGCCGAACGGTTTCGCCGTCCGGTTGTCGTATCCACTTGGGACAGCGGAAGCGCGCCGAACGCCGCTGCGTGGAAGGTGCTCCAAACCGGTGGCCGCGCTCTCGATGCCGTCGAACGCGCAGGCATTGCGGCTGAGAATGAACCGAGCTGCTGCGTCGGCCTTGACGCGCTTCCCGACCGCGACGGATATGTTACGCTCGACGCTTGCATTATGGACGAACGGGCGAATATCGGGGCAGTTTCCTTTCTGTCCCGAATAAAGAATCCCGTCTCGGTCGCGCGGGCGGTAATGGAAAGAACGCCGCATGTCATGCTCTCGGGCGAGGGCGCGTTGCGATTCGCGCTTCAAAACGGTTTCAAACTCGAAAGTGCCGCTTTGTCGCCTGCATCAGAAAAGGCCTGGCGGGAATGGCTCAATGAAAACAAATACGTGCCGGTCGTCAATATTGAGAACCAGAAGCAGGGCAGGACTGTGCCGCCGTTTTCGCCTTATTTCTTTGTGGATGGCTCGCCCAATCACGATACGATGGGCACGCTTGCGATGGACGCGAAGGGTAACCTTTCGGGGATGGTCACGACCAGCGGACTGGCGTACAAGCTCCACGGCCGCGTCGGCGATTCGCCGATAATTGGCGCTGGGCTGTTTGTCGATAATAAGGCGGGAGCGGCAACCAGTTCGGGCGTTGGCGAAGAGGTAATTCGCATTTGCGGGACGCACACCGTGATAGAACAGATGCGCCTCGGCCGAAGCCCCGCCGCTGCCTGTCGCCAGGCCGTAATGCGCATTATCGAGCGTGACCCCGCGAAAGCTCGCGGCCTGCAGGTTGGCTTTGTCGCGATCTCGACCAAGGGCGAGGTTGGAGCATTCGCCGTCCAGAAGGGGTTTACATACACGGTAACAAACGCCGATACCAATAAGACGTTTGCATCGGATAGCTATTTCAAATAGGCCATGCGCGCAGACCTTCAGTCATTAACGATCGAACAGAAGATCGGCCAATTGTTCTTCATCGGCATTCCGGGCCCGGCACTGGAAGAGTTTACACGTGATCTGCTCGGCGAGGTGTCCGCGGGCGGCGTCTGCCTTTTCACACGTAATATCCGCGATCGCCAACAGACACACGAACTTCTCGACGAGCTTCGCGAGTTCCTGCCGGTCGAACCTCTGTTAAGCGTCGATCAGGAGGGCGGCCGCGTGGACCGCCTGCGGCGGATCATGACGCCGATGCCCGCCGCAGCGCGGCTTCGTACCGAAGACGACGCTCGCGAATTGGCTCGGCTCATCGCGGAAGCGTTAAGAATACTCGGATTCAATATGAACTTCGCTCCGGTGGTCGACGTGATCGACAGCGGGCGGGCGGCGAGCGACAACGGCCTTTTTTCTCGCGCATTCGGCAACTCAAGTGACGACGTCGTGGAGATGGCGGGAGCGTTTCTCGGAACGCTCCAGTCGAACGGCGTAGTCGGCTGCCTCAAACACTTCCCCGGCCTCGGCGCGTCCGTTGTCGATTCTCATGAGGAACTGCCCTCTGTCGAGATCGACGATGATACGCTGCGAACGGTCGACCTTTTGCCATACAGGGCAATACCCGACGTCTATTCAATTATGGTCGCCCACGCGGCCTATCCGCAAAGCCGTTTGCAGGAGATTAGCGAAAGTGGGAAACTTTTACCGGCGTCGCTGAGTAAAACGATGGTCACGAGCCTATTGCGGACCGAGTTGAACTTTAACGGCCTCGTTATCACCGACGATCTCGAAATGGGCGCAATAGTCCGTAACTACGGCATCGGCGAGGCTTGCGTAATGGCCCTCGAAGCCGGCTGCGATATGCTGGCAATCTGTGCCGAACCTGAAGCGATAAGGCAAGGATATGCCGCAGTTGCCTCGGCAGTCAGTGATGGACGATTGAGTCCGGACCGTCTCGATGCCTCGCTGGAGAGGATCGCACGGGTCAAGTCGATGATCACCCCACCGCCGGAATTCGATAACGATCGGCTTGACGAACTTTGCGATGCTATAAGGGCATTGGATCTAACACTCAGCGATCACAATTGAGGAAAAATGACGAACTTGCGTAGAACTGCTCTTTGGATGTTGTTGTTGGTCCTGCTGCTCACGGCGGCTACCTGCCGGCGCCGGAATGCGGAATTTGTGACCGTCGCCTTGCCTGAGAAGTTCACAACGCTCGACACACTCACGACAACTCAGTCGGATTCCGCGTCAGAACGCATCAAGAACCTGATGCTCAACACGCTGGTGCGCAAGGACGAGAATTTCGACTATGTGGGCGAACTCGCCAAGGACATCGCAACGTCGCCCGACGGCATGACGTTGACCTTCACGCTCCGTGACGGCGTCAAATTCCATCACGGAAAGGTCTTGACCTCAGCCGATATCAAGTACACGTTCGACGAGCTGTTCAAGTCCGACGGCAACAAGGCCAAGGCTTTTTATGACACGGTCCCCGTGGACGATGGCAAGGATGCAAAGCCTGCTCCGGCGGCGCCTGAGTCTGCTAATGCGGCTCCCAAGCCCGAACCAAAGACCAAGTCGGTTGCCCCACATAACGTCGATCACCACGCCCGACGAGAAGACGGTCGTATTCGTCATTGCAAAACCCGGACTGCGAACGCAGCTGCTGTCCAATCTGGTCGCGGTTCCGATCATTCCCGAGGGCACTGTCGCTCAGCAGAAGGACAACCCCGTCGGCAGCGGTCCGTTCAAGTTCGTGGCCTTTGATGCGTCCCAGGGCATCCTAGAGCTTGCGGCGTTTCCCGACTATTGGGAAGGAGCTCCGAAGGTCGCAAAACTAAGGGTCAAATCGCTCACCGACGCGAGCGGCCTGACGGCAGAATTGCAAACCGGCGAGGTCGACATCGCTCCAAACCCGACCAATCTGCCGCCCGACATTTTGAAGTCGATCCAGAGCGGCGGTCAACTCAATGTCGTGCAATCCGATGGTTCCAACATTCAGTATCTGGTCTTTAACATATCGTCCGGCCCGCTCGCGAACGTGAAGGTCCGTCAGGCGATCGGCTATGCTCTCGACCGGCAAAAGATCGTCAAGGAACTCTTGTCAGATCAGGCCAAGTCCGCGTCGTCTGTCCTGCCGCCGCAATCGTGGGCATTCACGCCCGGCAAGGAGTACACTCACGATCCGGCAAAGGCACGTCAGCTCTTGCAAGAGGCCGGATACAAGAACGAACCTATCATCTTTAAATTCAGGGCGAACAGTGCGGCCGTATCGCAGTATTCTCAGGCGATCCAAAGCTCGCTCACCGATGCGGGCCTCAATATTCAGATCGAAACGCTCGACGGGCCGACCATCCTGCAGCACTTGAGACAGGGACAGTTCCAGATGTACACCGGTATCTGGGTCGGCGGCAATCAGGACCCGATCTTTATGCGTGACCTGTTTAGCTCGACAAAGATCCCGAGCTCGACAGTCTCATGCTGCAACCGTAGCCGGTACTCGAACGCCGAGGTCGACAAGCTCGTCGAGGACGCCATCAACACCACCGACAAGGCCGTCGCGAAACAGCTCTATACCCGCACGTGGGATCATAGTCTCAAACGACCTGCCGCTGATGCCGCTTTGGTATCCGGCAAACATCGTCGTCTCTAACAAACGCATCGGCAACATCAAGATCAGCCCCAGCGGCGACTGGACGTTTCTTAAGGACATTACGGTCTCTCAGTAGCCCGCGCGGCGTTTCTGAGTTCGGCTTGACAATTCATTGCCAGACGGTAGAATTATCATTTGCCGCGGGAGTAGCTCAGTGGTAGAGCGCGACCTTGCCAAGGTCGAAGTCGCGAGTTCGACCCTCGTCTCCCGCTCCAATTCAGTAGGCATTAGGCAGCGGCAGAAGGCAGGTT
Organism: Blastocatellia bacterium; assembly: GCA_963716755.1. Classification (GTDB taxonomy): domain Bacteria; phylum Acidobacteriota; class Blastocatellia; order Pyrinomonadales; family Pyrinomonadaceae; genus OLB17. The sequence goes on along the minus strand of CAVQUD010000002.1, from coordinate 16,547 downwards.
ATGATTTTGACTGCTCACTGTCCGTGCCTACTGCCTACTTTCATTTGCGGCGGCGTAGCCAAGTGGTAAGGCAGAGGTCTGCAAAACCTTTATTCATCGGTTCGATTCCGATCGCCGCCTCCACACCGTTCCCTTCAAATCTGACTTGCCCTCTATGACCTGAGTCATATTCTATATCTGCACCCGCGGATAGTGTTGTTTTAACTGTTTTTGCGATCGACTTCCGTAACTCTCGGCGGAATTCTTAGACGGAACAATTCACTGCGGAGCCCGATGAAGAATTTTCCCGCAACCCCGGCCGGGAGCCACTCGACCGTGAGAAAGTCGAAGGTCAGCCGCTGGCGGGCCGTTGTCCTGATCAGCCTCAACCTGCTGATGATCGCGCACATCGTCCAGTGGCGGTGGATGGGCACGACCGTCTCGCCGATCGAACCGGCTGAGGCCATGTACACGCTCCAGCGCGGCGCGATCAATGCCGGTCTTATCTTCTTTTCCCTCGCTCTCTTGACGACACTTATTTTCGGACGCTTTTTCTGCGGTTGGGCTTGCCACATGGTCTCGCTTCAGGACTTTTGCACCTGGATCCTGGGAAAAGTCGGCCTCAAGCCAAAGCCGTTTCGCTCCCGCTTGCTGGTCTGGATACCACTCATCGTCGGGCTGTACATGTTCGTCTGGCCGACGGTGGTGCGATATTTTGCCAAGCCAAAGGCCGAGCCGCTGATCCCGCAATTCACCAATCAGTTGATCACCACTGAATTTTGGGCAACATTCCCGCCGGTTGCGGTCGCCATCCCGTTTCTTTTCATATGTGGGTTCATGACCGTCTATTTTTTAGGATCAAAAGGGTTTTGTACATACGCCTGCCCTTACGGCGGCTTTTACAGCCTCATTGACAAGCTTTCGCCCGGAAAGATCAGGGTGACGGACGCCTGCGACCAATGCGGCCATTGCACCGCCGCATGCACATCGAATGTGAGAGTCCACACGGAGGTAAAGCGTTTTGGGATGGTTGTCGATTCGAACTGTCATCGTGGAATGGATTGCATTAGCGTATGTCCCCAGGATGCGCTCTACTTCGGTTTTGGAAAGCCGGCTATTGCGGGCCCGGCCTCGCCGGCTTTGCGTAAAGCCTATTCGCTCACCTGGTCCGAGGAGATCGTCGGAGCAGGCGTATTTATAGCCAGCTACTTCGCGGTGTGGGACGTGTATCAGCTCGTTCCGATGTTGATGGCTTTAGGCATCGCCCTGGTCACGACCTATCTCGTCGTGCGAACGTTGAGGTTACTGCGTGTCAATGAACTTTCGTTCTATCGTTACAACTTGAGATCGTCCGGCAGAATCACCGTCGCGGGATGGTGTTTCCTTGGCTTCGCCGTGTTGTGGACCGGGCTAAACGTCCACAGCGGATGGGTTCGGTATAACGAACGAGTGGGAGCCATTGCCTTTGAAAGCATAACGATCCCGGATGAACTGGCTCTTGCAGAGGCAGATCCGCGGCAATGGCTTAGCCCCGGCGACGTGGGGAACATTGAACGCGGAAAGGTCCACTTTGACCGGGCGGCCAACGTCGGACTATTTTCGAACAGAGAGTCATTCTCGAAACGTGCATGGCTTGAGTACTTGTCCGGCGATACCACGGGGGCTATAGAACTACTGGATGTTGCGGCGGCCCACCTTGCCGGGCGAGAGAAAGCTGTGATCCTGCATTACCGAGGGGCGATATTGAATCGCATTGGCCGCTTCGACGAAGCGCTGGTTTCTCTCGATCAGGCGCTTTTGGAACGTCAAGATCTGATCCTCGCCCGTGAGGAGAAAGGCGGGGCCCTCTGGCAGCTTGGCAGGCGTGAAGCCGCTGTGCAGGAGTGGAGCTCGGCGATCCAGGCTAATCAGGGCCTTGTTATGGCCAACCTTATGCTCGCCGGTGCCGCCGCAGCAGAAGGTGATTCCGAAAAAGCTGCCCTGCATCAAAGACAAGCGGCGAGCTATACGCCAAGCGACCCATATTTTCACTGGATGCTCGGCCTGCGGCTCCGAAACCTGGGGATGGAAGATCTCGCACGGAGCCATTTTCAACAAGCGATCAAGCTGGACCCAAAGTTCCGTGCCCGTCTAAATCCCGACGTATGACCACGGATGGTCGCCCGATTTTAGGCCAAAAAGTTTGTCAGGGCTTTTGGTAGAAGAGTTTAGGGTCTTCGACCGATCGTGGGCGTTGTGACACGGCAAGGGCCGAAAGCTGACGACAGAGGCCTGTAAATTCAGGCTATTCCAAGACGCGCGTCCCTGGAATGTGGCACGGACCACACTTTTTGGCGAACAGAATATTTCACCCCAAAAACGGCAAATTAAATTGTCAAAGATCTATCGAAAATCGTGCGATACGACCTCGGTCGAGATGTCGTTGACCGGCGTGAAGTGGAGCGCTTTGAGCATGCCGCGCTCCTCGAATATTCCGCGGATTATCAGGAAGTCGTTGGTGTTGATCACCGACCGGTATCTCTCAAATTTGTCTGGCATCACGACAAAGTTGGCAAAGCCGGTCTCGTCCTCGAGCGTGATAAAGACGACGTTGTTCGCCGTCATTGGCCGCTGGCGGATGATCACGGCACCGGCGACCGACACGACCTGATTCTTTTTCAGCTCCAGCGATTGAACAGCAGTGATAACACCGCGGCGCTCCATCTCGTCGCGAACGAATGCCATCGGGTGCTTGCCGATCGAGATGCCGGTCTTGCGGAGGTCGGCGTCAACCAGATCGATGCCTTCCAAGCGGCGGAGAAATGATGAATGATGAATATCGAATGATGAATCAGATCGCTCCGTTCTATATTCTGCATTCTGCATTCTGCATTCTGCATTCTCGAAGAGCTCTCCTTCCGGCCGTATCGCCAACTCCGACTGCCATAACGCCTCACGCCGATGGACCGTGTTATCAAAATTGAGCGCGCCGGCGATGCTGAGGGAGCGGATCTCTTTTTTGTTGATCTCAGGAACACGTTCGATGAGGTCGGCGATGCTGGTGTATGGCTCGTCGGACCGCAGGCTGTCAGCCCGCGAGCGGCGTGACACGCAGGCTGGCAGCCTGCGGTCCGACACGATGGCTTCGCCGATCTCTTTACGTAATCCGCGGACGAATTTCAGCCCTACACGAACATCGCCTTCTTCGTATTTAAATAGATAGTCGGACTTGTTGATATCCAAAGGGCGAAAGTGCAATCCGTGCCGTTGAGCGTCCTTTACTAGCGTTGCGGCCGAGTAGAATCCGAGCGGATAATTATTGAGCATCGCGGCCATAAAGCACGCGCGGTAGTGGATGATGAAGTACGCCGAAGCATAGGCGAGCAAGGCGAAGCTGAAAGCGTGCGATTCGGGAAAACCGTAGTTGGAAAAGGCTTTGACGTAATCCACGATCTGTTCCTGAACGTCTTTAGCGATGCCGTTTTTGGTCATTCCGGCACGCAGGTTTTGGCCGATCTTTTCGAGCTTGATATCGGGCCGCTTGAAGCCCATCGCACGACGCAATTCCTCAGCCTCAGAGCCCGTAAAACCGGCGATGTCCATCGCCATTTTCAGTAGCTGTTCCTGAAAGAGCGGCACGCCCATTGTTCGTTCGAGTACTGGTTTTAGCGACGGGTGCGGATACGTGACGGGCTCAATACCTTGTCGGCGTTTGATATATGCGTGCAGCATATTGCCGACGATCGGGCCCGGGCGAATGATCGCGACCTGGACGACGATGTCGTAAAAGTTTGCGGGCTTTGATTTCGGCAAAAACGCGATCTGCGCGCGGCTCTCGACCTGGAACATCCCGACCGTGTCGCCTTTTTGCAGGGCCTCAAAGACCGCAGGGTCGTTATACGGCAGTCTGTAAAGACTGAGGTCCTCGCCGTGATGCTCCTTGATCAGCGTGATCGTGTCTCGAAGCACGGCCATCATCCCGAGGCCAAGCAGGTCGATCTTTACGATCTTCAATGCTTCGCAATCGTCCTTGTCCCATTGAATGATCGAGCGCTTCTCCATTGATGCCGGTTCGAGCGGCACGATGCCGTCGAGACGGCCCAAGGACACGACCATCCCGCCCGAATGTTGGCCGAGATGCCGCGGAAAATCGAGAATGCGTTGATACATTTCGGCGAATTTGCGCAGGGCGTGGTCGGTCGCGGTGTCGAATCCGTGCTCTTTTAATCGCCGCTCCAACTCCTTGCCTTTAAAGGTCTCGTAATGCGAATTTAGCTTTGACAGAAGCTTGAGCACGTCCTCACCGAATCCAAACGTCTTGCCAACCTCGCGGACAGCCGATTTGCCGCGATAGCAGATAACATTCGCCGTCATCCCCGATGAACGGCGGCCGTATTTGTTGTAAACATGCTGGATAACGCTCTCGCGGTCGTCGCCCGACGGCAGATCGATGTCGATGTCGGGATATTGCTCATATTTTTCGGACAGGAAACGCTCAAAGAGCAGCTTGTTGCCGATCGGCTCGACCGCCGTGATGCCGAGGGCATAGCAAACGACAGAATTCGCCGCCGATCCGCGTCCCTGCGCGAGGATGTTGTTCTCTTTGCAAAAATCCGAGATGTCGCAGACGGTGAGGAAGTAGCCGGCGAGCTTTTTCATCTCGATCACCCGAAATTCCTTTTCGAGTCGTGCTCTGACCTGTGATCTCAACTGCCAAGTCTTATCGCGATAACGCTCGAATGAACGCTCGATAGCCTTTGTTCTTAAGACAGAATCGGCCGTCCCACCCGCCGCTACGGGATAATCAGGAAAGTTGTACGACAGCTCGTCCATCGAAAATTCGACGCGCGCGGCTATCTCATTTGTCATCTCAACCGCCTCGGGCATGTCGGCAAATAGCCGCAGCATCTGTTGCTCGTTCTTGAGATAACGCTCACTGTTCTCCGAGAGTTTTTTGCCGGCGTCGTAGATCGTCGTGTGGTTCTTTATGCAGGTAAAAACGTCAAACAGCTCGCGGTCGTGCTCGTCGGCGTAATACGCTCCATTACTCGCAAAATAGGGCAGATGCAGCTTGTGGGCGTAGCCGAGCAGCATTTGATTTATGTGCTCTTCGTGACGGAGATGATGCCGCTGAAGCTCGACGTAAAGCCGCTTTTCAAAGACGTAATTGAGCCATGCAAGATCCGTGAGGCCGCGGCCTTGTTTGATGCTCTTATGGATAAATCCATCCGCTCCGCCTGTGAGGCATAGCAGGCCCGCAGAGTGCTTCTCAATATCATCTCGCGTCGCAAAATGCTCGCCTTTTTTGTTTCGGAGCTTGATCGTCGTGATCAATTTGCTCAGATTCTGGTAGCCGTTGAGATCTATTGGGACGAGCGGGAGCAGGCTGCCGTCGTCCATTGTGATCTCCGCACCGATGATCGGTTTTAGGCCGTGCTCGCGTGGCCTCGAAATGAAACCTCACCGCTCCGGCAACCGTGTCGCGGTCGAGCAAAGCGACGGTCGGAATTCCCAACTCAGCGGCGCGCGTGATCAGCCTCTGCGGCTGCGAGCCGGAGGAAAGAAAGCTGAACGCCGAGCGTGTGTGCAATTCCGAGAACATAAACTCTAATCTCTTGTTGTGCTGATATTTACGATCATGTTCTTAAAGTCTTACATGCATCTCACTGTCCCGCAGTGTCCCGCACCCCTGTGGGGCAGTCTAAGTCTTTGAATACAAATAGGTTAGAGGCGTATTTTGGCCGTGTCCCACCACTTTTGAAAAAAAATAACTACGTGTCAGTAGGCCTTCGCTGTCCCGCTGGTGTCCCGCACCTGTGTGGGACAGGCTAAACCTTGTATCTAAATCAGTTATGGGCATATTTGGGGCTTGTCCCGCTCCTTTTGAAAAAAAACTTTTCTCAGTCATATTCACCCATCAAAAACCATTCATCCCTTACCTTGCAAAGGCGATAAACGCCGTGGTCCTCGACCTCGATGTCCCATTCCAGAGTTCTCCACGGCTGGTCCCACCAGCGTGAATTCCCTTTCCAGACGCCGCTGTAGTTAACGATATGAGCGGCGAATTGACGTGTTTTGACGAATATGAGTCTGCGGTCTCGTACCAGCACCGCAGCTTGGATGGGCGGGCGATAATAAGTGAAAGCGATGGTGGGCTTTAACGGCTCTGCCTCTTGCGGCTTCGCCGCTCTATTTGCGGAAAAACTCTGCTTTTCCGAAGGCCGTCCAATACTTTCTGCGGCTATGCCGCCGCTCCCGCTCGGCGGCATAGCCGCGAAAGAGCTAGGTTGCTCCCGGAAAAGCAGAGCTTTTCCGCAAATAGAGCGGCCGAGCCGCTTTGCCCTGCGTTTATCAGAACTATCTGTGCTGACATCAGGGATTGCCCCGGCGTCCAACCCAAACGGCTCACCAAGGCGCTGATCGAGCAGCACGGGAGTCCCGACATTGTCTTCGCCGACGAGCTTTCTTAATTTATTGACCGTCAGCAACAGGCTTTCGGGCTCGGGCCGTGAGACGGCATACAATCCACGCTGCGCGGGACGCGGCTTTGTAAAATAAGCGGTCACATCAACCGACGCGATCGACGCCTGGGGCGGATCGAGAGCAGCACGCAGATTTATCAGCTTGAGCCAAAAGGCGCGTTCGAGCGTCGGGAACGAGGTTTTTATCTCGTATGTCTTAGCTGTTTTATTCCTGGATCCTAAGCGCAGGTCGAGATGTTCGGTGCTGAATCCTGCATGATCGACCTGTGCAAACAGCCGTTCCAGGCCGTGATTGAGCAGAAAGATCAACTGCTCAAAATCCTCGACCGCGTTATCCAGTTCAAAGGCCCATGCAACGCGGTTTTCCTTGATATTCGGCGTGATGAGCGAACGGCCTTTTTGTTCGAGCACGTCGATCACATCCGTAAACTGCCGCCCATATCGCCCGACAAGCTCCTCGTGCGGCACCGCGAGCAGGTCGCCGGCGGTGTGTAAACCTAATTCTCTAAAGACGTTAAGCGTGTCCTGCTCTACCGCGAGGTCTGATAAGGGCAGTTGAGAAAATCTATCCGGAGTATTTAAAGCTTTAGCCTGTTTTTCGCCTTGCCGTGCCAGCAAAACAGCCGTATCGACCGTATCGGCCACGGCGACACAGCCCGAGACGTTTGCGGCACGCATCGCGGTGAGTATTCCCTGCTCGATCCTCTCCCGCTTGCCCATCAACCGCTCGAGACCGCTGACATCAAATACAATGCCGTCGTCAGTAGTCTCGATCGCGTATGCGAACTGCTGGGCGATGGCGACCAAAGCCGGCCGGTCGCCGGATGATGTGATGCATGCGTAGAGTTTGGGCATTACACCTCCGAATAATCCATCTCGATGCTTGCTCTGAGTGGCTGCCCGATCTCTTTTCGCGAATGAAGATCGAGGTGAAATTCACGCAGCAACTTGAAACTTCCCGTCCCCGACCAAACTGTTTCCCTGCGAGATGACGTGAACGCTCGCTGCGATGCCGACCCGGTCACGTGTTCGGCGGCGGTGACGAGAAGCACGGTCGGCGTCTCTTTGATCCGCGTTCGGTAGCGGAACCAATAGGTCTTGGGCACCATCCGCAGCGTGCGTTCCGAGAGGCCATTTAAATTGAGCCAGATCGCCCCAAAGCCTTTCGCCTGAACCAGATGATCGGCGGCCATGAATGCCTTTTCGACATCGCCGCCGCACCGAATCCACAGCAGATTGTTGAGATCGACGCCCGCCAGAGCGGCCGTTGTCGGATCGAATCCGCCGCACGCATCGACCGCCGCACAGATCTCGCCCTCGGCGGTGAGTTTGGCGAGCAGCGACAGAGCGATACTGGTTTTACCCGTGCTCGGTCCGCCTACGACCTCTGTGATGGCCCCGCGAATGAAGGCAAGCCCGTACCCATCGAGCGAGATCTCGTCCCAATGCCGCTGTTCCTGCTGCAATTGAGAGGCGCTTTTTACGAGAGTCAGTTGGGCCGGCATATGCTATGCAATAAACGTTGCATCAATGCAACATATTGAATAGAATAGCCTGCCTGCCGGGATAAGGCAAGCAATCATCTGTGAAATGAGAGTAGTTTTCTTTGTGGGAGGGCGGTTAGCCGCTGTTATCGTCCGATCCTTTGTCGCCGTTGGGGATGTAAAACATCTCTTCCGCTGGCCGCAGCGGGCGCGCCAAGCCACAACGGTCGTCGCAGACCGTCGGGGCCGGGGGCGGGACGTGCCATCGCGAGCCATTCCTTGTAGATCGCGAACGACTTGTCCGTATCGACAAAGACATCACCGTGCTCGTCGCCGGGCTGTGCAAGCTCGACGCGTAACCTTCTGGTGCCAACAGTGCATTCCCGAGACCGGATCAGGATGGACTGGGAATGTGATGTTCTGATGCACGCCGCCATCGGTCCAGAAGATGCGGGACGTGTCGGGGTCATCACTCTTGTAAGGGCCGATGCCTTCGACGACGTGCATCTTCCACTTGCCGGGCTCTTCTTCGTTGACTGTGACCTGATTGGTGGACCAGCGATTTGACTTAGCGTCCTGCTTACGTCGCCAGCGGCCGATGTGGTGGGAACAAGCGACGACGACGGGCGCATTCCCTCGGTCACCCACGCGCGGTTGACGAAATAGCCGATATCGGTCGAGATACGCACGAGATCGCCGGTCTTGATGCCGAGCCGTTCGCCGTCAGATGTGTGCATCCAGAGCGGATTTCGATTCGAGATCTCAGCGAGATATTTTGCCTGGTCCTGAACGTGTATGGATCAGTGTCGGCAGGCGGAATGTCGGCACGAGAACCATTTCGTTCTCGTTGAAGTTGTCAGTGTGGATATGGCTCTTGACGTATGTCGGAAACGCATATTCCGGCCAGCCCCAATCGACGGTGGTCTTTGAGAACAGCTCCTGCTTCTTAGAAGGCGTGTTAAAACCGACGCGTGCCTTGCCGTCGACGATCGCCGCGACAACCTTGTCGCCTTTGCGAATTTCACCGCGTTCGGCGTCGATCTCGGCACCGTCAAGCTGCGCCTCAGGCGTGAGGTCGAGATGCTTTTCGTAAACCGCCTGCCTCGACCTCGAATGCGCCGTATTTGCGCATGTAGTCGAGCGGCGACAGGCCTTCTTTTGCTGCGGTTTCAGGCAGGCCTTTTGTGTTCTCGAAGATGTATTGGTAATACTCGTCGATCGTGATCTTCTCGCCCGGGCGATACGGCGACATAAAGTGCTGCCGAATGCCCAAGCTCGCCGTCAGGATCGATCCGCCACGACAGCTCGAACCAAAACTCGTCCTCTTCCCACACCTCGCCGGGGTTTGTTTCGTAGGTAAATTGCGTCTCGCGTCCCTGTCGTCGCGCCGCCTCGCGCAGCACGGGCTGGCGATAGCTGACCCACATTCCCGAGTGCGTCTCATAGCTCGTCAGGTCGTGCCGCTCGCTGGCGTGGCCCATCGGGAGGACGTAATCGGCGAAGTATGCGGTCTCGTTCCAGGTCGGCGTCAGAGCACAATGCAGCTCGACCTTGCGTCTCGTCGGACAGACGCCTCGATCCACGTGAAGCCGTCGGGATAGGTCCAAACCGGATTGAAGACGCGCGTGAAATACGCCGCCAGCTTCCCTCTTCCGTCTTTAAGGAAATGCGGCAGCAGGAAGCTCATCTCGTAATGCGAGAGCGGATATTCGTTCGGGAAATGCAGTTCGTTCCAGAATTTCTGCGCAGGCGGTGTCGAGTAGCTCGCCGGTTTGAATTTGTTCCACGCCGACGGCGAAGTGCCGCCTTCGGTGCCGACGCTGCCGGTCAGGACGTTGAGAAAATGCAAACACCGCGCGACGGCCCAGCCGCCGAGATTCCCTGCTCCGGCCGAACGCCAGTTGTGACAGGAGAAGCGGGTTCCCGCTCGGCCGATCTGGCGGGCGATCTCGATAGTGGTTTCGGGTGTGACACCGCTTTCCTTTTCGGCGAATTCGGGCGTGTACTCGGCATAGAGCTTTTCTAACTCAACGATAAAGTTCTCAAATGTCTGATCGACGTTCGGGTTCAGCTCCTTCAAAGAATCTTGCCAATTCACCCAATCGCGCAGAAACTTCTCGTTAAACAACCGCTCGCGGATTATGACGTACGCCATCGCGAGCAGCACCGCGGCCTCGCTGCCCGGATACGTCGCCATCCAGTAGTCGGCCATCGAGGCGGTGTTCGAGAGGCGCGTGTCCATGACGGCGAGTTTGGCGCCGTTCATCATGCCCTCGATGATGCGTTGGGCGTGCGGGTTGAAGTAGTGGCCCGATTCGAGATGCGCAGAGATCAGCAGAATAAACTGCGCGTTCGCATGATCGGGCGAAGGCCTGTCGTAGCCCTGCCATATCGCGTAGCCAAACCGCGCGCCCGCCGAGCAGATATTCGTATGGCTGTTGTGGCCGTCGACGCCCCACGACTGCAGGACGCGGTCCATAAAGCCCTCGTGCCCCGGCCGCCCGACGTGATAGACGACCTCGTTGCGGCGGTCTTCCTGCAACGCCGTGCGGATCTTCGCCGCAATGTCGTCGAGAGCCTCGTCCCACGTGACCTGTTCCCAATCGCCGTCGCCGCGCTTCCCTTTTCGCCGCATCGGATAAAGGATGCGGTCCTGGTCGTTGATCTGATTGATCGTCGCCGGCCCTTTCGCGCAGTTACGCCCGCGGCTGCCCGGATGATACGGATTGCCCTCAAACTTCCTGACCCGCATCGTCGCCTTATCGACATAGCTCAACAGCCCGCAGCCCGCCTCGCAATTAAAGCAGGTCGTCGGCACGATCATGTAATTCTTCTTCTCACGCCGCTGCCCGCTCGTCGCCTCATACTCGACCCAATCGTCCCACTTCTCCGGCGGCGGATAATCCGTCAGATTCCCCGGCTCCTGTATCGGCGGCAGCTCATCGCCATCCGCACCGTGAAGGTTCGGGATCAGGTGAAGCGTCTCCGCGAGGCGTTCGATGAATGATGGTTTGTGTTTTGGCATTACGGTTGAGCTCGCTCACGAGTGCCGGCGTTAAGGAATTCAACCAAACGTTATCTAACCTACGAAGGCATTGACCTTCGGCGTATCAATCGTCCTCGACTTGCTCGGGGTTGAAACCCACGGTAGATTCGTGTTGCGTTACGCCACTAGAGTGAATACTACTTCTTGAATATCACAACCATCGTCGACCGGTCGACATAATCCCACCCTCGGTCCTCTGCTGATCGCAACAACTCCGTTGGACCCGTTCGCATTACGTACCGAGTCCGTCCCATGCCCGGTATTGTGCGGTGGCGGTGCGGCCTCGACTTTATTCTCGATTAATGGCGTTCTGGAACTTCCGGGTGTTCTAGTAGTGGAACTTCCAGGAGTTCCGCCAGAATTAGCCTGTGAATCCGACGTGTTGCTTAAATCGCTAACGCAGTTGAGAGCCAAAAGCAGGGCAATCAACACGAGCATAACTTTTACAAATCTATCCATTCGCATTTCCGTAATCTCCTTTTTATAGAACGCGGTCATCTACGGCTTCGCCCAAGCAGCTAGATGCAGGTTCAGTATCAACTGCGGGCCGGGTCAGCCGTTCGCTGAATGATGGTGTGTGTTTTGGCATTAGTACGCGGTTGCGCGAACTACGCACGTCGCTGGTCCTTGAATTCTGTGCGTGCGATTCGCCGACAAGATTCTATTCCGAACCTCGATGCCCGAAGCGTCGCGATCGGCTGCGGAGTATTTTATAGTGGCCGGTCTTCAAATCACTCGGTGGCTGCGTTCTCACGATCGGGCTCGTCCCGCCAAGCCTTCGCCGGTGGAGGAGGAGTTATGAGAACTTCGCCTCCCTTTGGGTAAAAGAACAATGACGGCGCTGCATATATTTCAACAACTACGCAACCGTAAGGTCTGGCTGAGCGATAGAGCGTCGTCTCTCCTTCAAAACTCGGAGTTCCTTCGGCAAATTGAAATCCAGAATATTTAGTTTTCCACTCCTTCCATGTCCGAGAAAGGTCAACAAAAAACCGATCGCGCTCAGGCTCAGTCTTGAATGGAATGCTTAGCACACGAGGAACCCGTACAAGAAACTGAGGGCGTGCCTCGCTGCCCCTTCCCAGAGGTAATCTTTCTTTTGTTGTCTCGTTATAGCCTGGACTACCAAAATCTCTAAACTTCCAATCTATCCTTTTGCCATTTAACAATGAAAAGCCAACGTCGGTAAGTACCAGGTTCCCGACCGACTCCTTACTCCGAAAACCGTACTGATCCTTACCCATGTACTCGTACTCATACCTCCCGATTCCTTTGGTAGATGTCTGCGACCCAATATTCGCTCGACCCCAATCCTCGCCGTCTTGGAATAGCACTCATTCTCGGAATATCTCCCAGCCTTCGCGTCATATCTTCATCAGCAATCCTACTCAGTATGCAAAGTACCGAAGTCGAAGCTTACATTCCGTACTTGCACGAGAACCAGCCATATTATCATTCACGATCGAGTAGATAGTCCGTACCCTTGACCGCGCGATACGCTTCCGATTGGCTCGCTTGCTCTTGACAAACGCATTTGCGTCGGCCTCAGACATGAAGCCACCAAGCAAACTGATTCCAATTGACCCTATTGGTAATACTAGATACGCCATCAAAGTCGAACGCATGCCTTTCGAAGGAGTATTCGCCCAATTTCCTGTAATCAAGCATTGTGAACTTTTGGTTAAAGTTAACCTTCCTAACTTCCTCGTCAATTTTTGCACGGATCCGAACCCTATACCGATTTCTTTCAAATTCGTCCGCCATCGCCCGTTTGTAATTGTCGTTGTCAAAATTTGCACCGTAGCAATCGACCTTGTCATAGCCGGGTTTGCCAAGAGTTTCAGTCCTGGCAAAACTATCAAGGGCGCCTTGATAGTCGAACATTTGCAAAACTGTCATTGGAGGCGGCGCTGGCGTGGCCAACGTGCGAGGTTGTGCGGGCGGCTTAACAGGCTGTGCGACCGGCCTTTTTTCCGGTTGCCCGTAAACGATACAGGACGATATTAAAACTATGACTGCTGCCAGTATTTTTACACTTCGCATATTCACGGCATCACTGGTTTCTTCGCCGGGTCTTTCTCGACGTGTTTGGCTGAGACCCAGGCGGCGTATTTGCCGGGCATGCCGTCGTAGACGTTTTTGGCTATGCCGTCGAGGATGCGGACGGCGATCATGCCTTCGCGTATCTTGGCGGCGGTGTCGGCTGTGGCGGCTACGTGTTCTGCTCGGGCTGATGCGCTTCTTCGTCCAGAATTTCGGGCGTCAGGCCTCGACGCTGAGCATCTCGGCCGATCATTTCCACCGTTTCTTTTAACGAAGCCGCATCCGACTCGGCATTCTGCCTTAGCGACGCTTCGAATAAGGCCTGCAATTTTACCTTGTCCGTCTGCGCGCGTCGTTGTAGAATCGCGCAGGCCTCCGCTTCGATCTGTAACGTGATCGTTTCAGTCAACATCGGTCGAAACCTCCATCAGACATTTTACACAAAAAGCCCTGCCCACAAATCGGCGCCGAGCCGGAATCGGCGGCTGAATTGGCGACGGGCGGTCATCATCAAGGGCCAGGATAATTCTAAGTCGCATCTCAATTTCGTCTAACGTATTGTCGTTCACGGCACCGAGTCGCTGGCGGAGTCGGTTAACTGAGATCGAGCGGACATCCTCGCATTTGATATAGCTGGTAACGCTCAAGCCGCCCTCGGGTGGTTCGACCCGGACGTGTGAGCGGATGCCTTTTCCTTTCGATGTGATCGGAAGCACCACCACCAATTCTGCGTGGCTCTGATTAAAAAGATCATCCGCGACGACGCGAGCGGCGAGTTCCCGCTTGTTCGCGACCGATCGTCGGATCGAACAATCCCATCCAGATTTCGCCCGTAAATTGATTCATTCGTCATCGATATCGTCGGCATGTCGAATCCCGCGCGGCGCTCGTCGAGTCGTCCTGCCTGCGTCGGGATCTTGTTTGAGTCGCAAAGTCGTCGTTGACTCCTTCGACGAATCGTCGGCGTGCGTACTGCTCCACCGCTTCGTCATGTTCGACTGCAGCGACTCTCCGCCCTCCCGCTCAGGTCCGCAGCACTTGATAGCTGAATTACTGTCCTGACTTGTGTGCTTGCCATCTCCATCATAGCCACTGTCACTAAACTTGTCAACCAGATCGTCGCGTCTCATGCTTAACTCAACGGCACCAACTGCGGGGCTTTTACCCAGATGTGTTCGCCGATGTAGAGGCCGATGAGGATCAGGAGCCGGCAGGTGCGAACGCCAGTGTCGCTGCCAGTGAAAAATAAGCCCAGCGGCAGGACGTTGCCGATAAGATAGCGCCGAGCCAGAACGGGCGGCTGAATTGGCCGCGGGTGATCATTTTGGCGACGGTGGCGGCGTCGTGCGTTGAGTGCGTTGTCGTTAGCTCGATCGTGGTGGCGATGAGGTTGAGGATCATGAAGAACGCGGTGAGGGCCTTGGTGGGGGCCATCCACGCGGTGTTCCACTCGAACCACACGTCCGAGATCATGAGTGCGGCTCCGCCGGCGATGAGCGAATGCAGGACCATGTGGATCGAGAGCATCGGCGATTGCCAGAAGTCGCGGCCTTTGGCCTGGGCGAAAGGAACGCCGTATATACCGCCGTCATTAGAGCGGGCACGAGGCCGAGCCATTCGATCACGTTCAGCCAGTGGAATTGCTTGAAGAAAACCGCGACCCACCACGCCGTAAGCACGGCTCCGTAAGCCGAAATGATGTAGCTCCCACGCGTCAGCCAGGATCGCCACTGCGGACGAAGCAGCGTGTAAATGAATCGCTCCGGCCTTCCGAGGTCTTTGATCAGCAGCACGCCGGTGAGGGCCAGGAACAACAGAGCCAGCGCGTTACCGAACATCTTCAGCCGGATCGGCACCTCGGTGAAGGTCAGTAGGAAATTCACCATCAGGAACGCTGCCCGCCGAGATCGCCTTTGTCCAGACGTAGGCCGAGACTTCCCAGCCCCAGAGGACGCCTTTGCCGGGAGCGTCGTAAACGCGGCGCGGCTCTTGTCGGACCGCAGGCAGCTTGCCTGCGTGTTGGGAGTTTCCGTTCGACGGGTGGATCGGTAAGGTGCCGCGTGCTTCTTTGGACTCACTCGCAGGCAGGATGCCTGCGGTCCGACGGGATTCGGCGAACTTGGCGTAATGCCCGACGCCGTAGCGTTGGCTCGACCACATGTAATCGCTGTCGGGATGCGCCTCGGTCGGGTCGAGCGAGGCTTTGTCGCCGTCGATGTAGAAGAGTTTTGGGTTAGTTCCCTTTTCGGGTTTGCGGACAGAAACCGTCTCGCGGGCGAGCAGCTGCGAGATCTCCGCTCACGGGATTGTCCATATCGCCCGAGATGATCGCGTGTTCGGGGCAGACGTTGACGCAGGCGGGTTCGAGGCCGATGTCGACGCGGTGCGTGCAGTAATTGCATTTGGCCGACGTGTGATCGTCGGGGTGCATGTAGATCGCGTCGTACGGGCAGGCCTGCGTGCACGCCTTGCAGCCGATGCAGCGGCGGTCGTCAAAATCGACAATGCCGTCCTTGCGAGTGAACAGCGCCGTAACCGGACAGATCTCGACGCACGGCGCGTCGGCGCAGTGATTGCAGCGCATCACGCTGAACAATCTTCGCGTATCGGGAAACTCACCCTTCTCGATGTACTTGACCCACGTGCGGTTCACGCCGACCGGCACCTCGTGCTCGGCCTTGCACGCGACGGTGCACGCGTGGCAGCCGATACACTTTCGGTTATCGATAATGAAGCCGTAGTTCATTGAAAAAAGCCAGTTAACCGCGAAAATACACGAAGCCACGAATGGGCGGAGAAGACGCTTTTTAGTGTTAGTTCGTGTCCTTTCGTGGTTAATTCTTGTCCGCGGTGTGACGTGAATCATTGTACACAACGACGGCTCCGAGCGACACTTACTGGGTCGGCATAACGTCGATATTGAAATTGTCG
This sequence comes from Blastocatellia bacterium, assembly GCA_963716755.1. Taxonomy (GTDB): domain Bacteria; phylum Acidobacteriota; class Blastocatellia; order Pyrinomonadales; family Pyrinomonadaceae; genus OLB17. The sequence continues at coordinate 603 of CAVQUD010000002.1, read as the reverse complement.
AGATGACACTGGACGTGATGAAGTTCGCGATCAACCGGCTCACTGACGCCGACCCGCCGCTGGGGATGCCGCGAACCGAGGAAGACCTCCGTGCCGAGGTTGGCGAGACGATCACGGCCGAAGGGATCACCGGAGAAAAGGCGTTCCGTCTCTTTCGGGATGTGCTTCTGAAAGCGAGTATCTCGATCGATCATCCGCGGCACCTGGCATTTGTGCCTGCGTCGCCCACGCGGGCAGCCGTGATGTTCGACCTGGTGACGTCCGCTGCGAGCGTTCACGGAGCGTACTGGCTCGAAGGGGCGGGCTGCATTTTTGCCGAGAATGAAGCGATGCGGTGGCTGGTGTCACTGACGGGATTACCGGCCGGGGCGTTCGGGGTCTTTACGAGCGGAGGAACGGCCGTGAACCTGTCGGCGATGGTCGCCGCGAGAAGCCTGGTGGTCAGGTAAACCCGAAATGTCGCCCGCCCGCGGACTCGTGATCACCTCATCCGGCGCGGATTCATCGGTCAAGGCAATGGCACGAGTTATCGACGTGGACTTGATCGCGGTGCCGACGGATGGGCGGTTTGAGGCAGGTTCCCTTGCGGGTGCGATTGACGGC
>CAVQUD010000001.1:0-3792 GCA_963716755.1 Blastocatellia bacterium | reverse complement strand
TTGAAGGGATTTTGTCCAATTAATGGTTAAGTCATCATAGGATGCCAGGATGAATAAGATTGAAATGAACGGTGTTGAGTACAACCGTAGCTATCCTCATGACACGGCTCACCTTGAAGAAGACCCTATTTGAACCACATTATTCGACGACCTTGACGCCTACCTTGGTGACAGTCTCGATAATGACGCGATTTGCAGCAGAGTCTGTCGAATTCATTGTCGCATCGCCCCCGATTTGCTCTTCTAGGCAAAAGAATATGGAAACCAACTCGAACATGAATATATCGAATGGTTCATGAACTTTTCGGAGCAATTTCACAGGCTTCTAACCGACGACGGCTCTCTTGTCATCGATTTAGGCGGTGCCTATCTGCCTGGGTATCCAGTTCGCAGCATCTACCAATACGAACTACTCGTACGACTGTGCCGTGAGCAGGGATTTTTTCTCGCTCAGGAGTTCTTTCACTACAATCCTCCGCGGCTTCCCACGCGGCAGAGTGGGTTACCATCAGACGGATAAGAGTGAAAGACAGCATAAACGTCGTCTGGTGGCTATCGAAAACGCAACATCCGAAGGCAAACAACCGAAACGTTCTGCGGCCTTATAGCGATAGTATGAAAGCTCTGTTGAAGAACGGGTATAAAGCCAAATTGCGACCCAGCGGTCACGACATATCGACAAAATTCGGTATAGATAACGGCGGCACAATCCCCCCTAACTTTATCCAGAATTCGGAAGAAGAGGAAGTTACTGACCTGATTGAGCTTTCGAATACAGAGAGTAACAGCCGCTATCTGCTGCGGTGCAAGGAGGCCGGCATCAAGCCTCATCCCGCCAGGTTTCCAAAAGCCTTCGCGTCGTTCTTTATTAAGTTCACGACGGATGAGGGTGATCTGGTATTGGATCCCTTTGCCGGAAGCAATACGACTGGTTCGGCCGCCGAGGACCTCGGGCGACGATGGGCAGCGATTGAGCTAAATGAATCCTATCTCGAAGGAAGCAAGTTTCGATTCGACGGCGAAGCAAATATGTTTGACCCCAACCCAACTCTGAATGGCAAAACACCGAAAATATGACCTGCTGGACATTATCGTTCAATCGATAAACGACAGCGGCTGGAATGTCCTTTATGTCGGGGACATTTCCGATCATCCTTTTCTACTCAAGATCTACAATTCCGACGAAAGCTATCTGGTTCGTATTTATATCTGGAATCTGACACACGGCGGCGGGGAAATGCGTCCCGCCGACGAATACAGGATTCAAATAACAGGGGTTGATCATTTTGAACAGAATGCCGGCGAGAAGACGCTCATACTGGGCTGGTGGAACGAAGTGGGTGTCTTTGCCGGATTTGACTTCAATAAACACAACGGAGCCCTCGGCGCATCGCCCTCAATCCAAATTCGTGAGGATGCGCTCGGCGATGCCCTTTTGAATGGATTTGCTCCGTCCGTTAAGGAGAATGAGGAGATAGCCATCGCCTTCCGGCCCGACTTTTTTGTGAGCTACGTCGAGAACCTGGGCGATCTCCACGCCTTTGGGACGTCGCAGAGTGACCTCAAAGTTCTCGAAGAGGTAGCGAGCAATCCTCTAGAAGTGAACGCAAAAGTTATCGAACAGGCAACGGTGCCCCGGCAAACTGTCCTACTGCAGGTGGCAAAGAAAGTTAGGGATGCAAGTTTCAAGGCGCGAGTGCTTAATGCCTATGGGAACGCGTGCGCTTTTAGTGGAACACAATTGAAACTTGTGGACGCGGCCCACATTCTGCCAGTGAGTGCTGAAGGCTCGACCGATGATACGGCTAATGGAATCGCAATTTCCGCTCTTTATCACCGCGCATACGATAGAGGGTTGATCACCTTCAACGAGAAATACGAAGTGCTTTTCAACGCGCAGAAGCTTTCGGTGCTGAAGGAAATCGCTCTCGATGGCGGCGTTGATGCTTTCCTAGGAAGCCTTCGGCCGATAATTAATGTCCCCCCTGCGACAAATGACCGACCTCACGTTGGATACATCGCACAAGCAAACGAGATGCGCGGCTGGAGCGATGACGTTAGCCAAAGAATCCACTAAGAAATCAAGCTTGGGCAGATGGCGGATCATCTAGTTCTGCAACTACTCTAAGCCTCTTTCCCAACCATGAGCCTGCGCCGGTGGGGCTCGGCGGATTTAGTGTGCTGCCTGAGAAGCCCCAGCCGTCGCGGAGCCAGCGGGTGACTCGGCCTTTGTTCGAGACGGTGTAGAAGACCTTCGGGCGGCCGCGTTCGTCGTAGGTGCTGACAAGGATCTCGCGGTCGCGGTCGTCTATCTCTCGCGGCAGCCGGCGGTTTATCCAGTCGGGCCAGTTGTCTCGCAGCGGCGGCAGGTCTGGCGCAGGCGGGATGGCCTCAGCAATGTCTACACTTTCTTCGGCCGCCGGTTCTGCTTCGGCCTCGGCGACAGGTTCTAATTCCGGCTCTTCCTCCGGCTCATGCACGGTATTCGCGGCCTCGTCGGGCTCGGGATCGGGATGCCACTTTTTATGCAGCCTGTAAACGCGGGCCACCGGCGCGCCCATCGCTTCGGCGATCTGTCGATAGGTCGCTCCCTCGTCGCGGCGGCGTTTTATCTCGACGATCTCCAAACGCTCATCCGCGGCAAACTGACTCGTGAACCGCTCGTCGAACACGAACGCCAGATTCCCGTCGTCGAATCTCTCTATCCGGCAAAACGGCAGGTTTTCGCCGGTGTATTGCAGCGGGCCGGTACGCGAGCGGGTCTGAAGAAGATAACGCCACGCGGGGTCGTGCGGATGCACGCCCATAGCAAACGCCGAATCCGCGGCCTCGCACAGGGCACGCGAACGCATAAGGTCCGATTCGCGCACCATACCGGTCCGGCCCGGCTCGCGCGACGAGGCGATCACCAGCACAGACAGTCCCAGCTCACGCTGCAGCCGCCTGAGCTGACGCATAACGGCCAGCGTCTCGCGCGTGCCGTCATAGGTCGATCGCAGCTCAGACGCGTCGTCTACGATCACCGCCGAGATGTGCTTCTCGGCGACGGCGTCGCGAAGGTATTCGCACAGCTTCGCAGGGTCCGGCGGGCAGCCGACCCACAGGTTCTCAGAGTGACGAAACCGCCGCGACGTCTCCATGTCCGGCTCGTAGGTATAACGCTCGGCAAACTGCCCTTTGGTGAGCTTGAGATCAACATAGAGCACGCGGCAGCGTTGCTCGGGCATGACAAACCCGTCCATCGGCGTCCCGCTTGCCAACGCGTCCGCGATCTGGACGGCAAGCACGCTTTTGCCCACGCCCGCGGGCCCGAACATCACCGCGATCTCTCCTTCGTTCCAAAATTCGTCAAAGAAAGGCCCCCAAGTTTTCCGTTCGACACATTCGTTGGCCTTGCATATCGTGCTGAGTGCTGTTTGTGCGTTCGTGACATCGTCGTGCATTTTGTGCTATTTCTCCTCGTTTTTGTGCATTCGCCTATTGCAATTCGTTGAACTTATGATACAATACAACGTATCATACACGGGACACGAAGGATGTCAAGGTTTTTTGCGCGAAATACTGAAACAAGGCCAAAATACGACCATAAGTTCCGTGCATACAGGTGCTTACGGTGTTTCAGTGTCATTGAAACAAGGTGAAACAGAAACATGCCCGGCTGATCTTTGAAAAGTGGATGTTCACGACGGAAAACGGCGAGAGCGCTCGTTTACCCGCCGGTGAAACAAAATGGGGGCTTGCTTCGCTGTGCGGAGTTCCGCTAACGTAATTCGACATGGAACACGAGGTCAT